>DASWJT010000043.1:65000-114621 GCA_036397015.1 Thermoanaerobaculia bacterium | reverse complement strand
CGGGGAGCTCGACGCGGGCGAGGCCGAAGTCGAGGATCTTGGCGACGCCGTCCTTGGTGAGAAAGAGGTTCTCGGGCTTGAGGTCGCGGTGGACGATGCCCTTTTCGTGCGCGGCGGCGAGCCCCGCGGCGACCTGGATGGTGATCTCGACCGCTCGCCGCGGCGCGACCGGTCCCTTGCGCACGAGCTCGCGCAACGGTTCGCCGACGAGCAGCTCGGTGACGAGGAAAGCCGTGCCGCCGTGGGAGCCGACATCGAAGACGGTGAGGAGGTTCGGGTGGTGGATCGCCGAGGCGGCGCGCGCCTCCTGCTCGAAGCGGCGGAGACGCTCGGGATCGCTCGCCACCTCGGCGGGCAGCACCTTGATCGCCACCTCGCGGCCGAGGCGCGTGTCTCTCGCGCGGTAGACCTCGCCCATGCCGCCGGCGCCGAGCGGGGCGACGATCTGGTAGGGGCCGAGGCGGGTGGCGGGCGCGAGCGTCACGGTCGTATGCGCCGCCCGCCGTCGAGCCCCGGCACGTTCTCGGCCGACACCAGGTTCGACGACTCCTCGAGGCCGGCGACCACCAGGAACGAGTCGTCGCGCGCGACGCCGAACGACTCCGCCGGAGCGTCCGGGTCGAAGCCACCGAGCGGGCGCCGCGTCGCCGAGGTGTCGACGCCGGGCAGGAAGTCCTGGACGAAGATTCCGAGCACGCCGCGCTCGTCGGCGGCGTTGAAGGCGAGTGCCCTGCCGCCCCGCATCCAGCGCGCGCGCCCCTCGCGGGCCGATCCCGAGCCCGAGGCGACGATCTCGAACGGCACCTCGGCGCCGTCCGACACGCGCAGAACGCGGACGAGCGCGCGCGTGCTGCCGGTGAAGGCGATCCGGTAGGCGACGTACTGCCCGTCCGGCGACACCTCGGGATTGAGCTGCAGGCCCGAGAGGAGCTGGGTCGCCGCGCTGCCGTCCGCGCGGATCTTCCAGATGCCGGCTCGCGCGGGAGCGCCGGAAGCGTAGACGATCCACTCGCCGTCGGGCGTCGCGGTCGGGTTCTCGGCGTCGCCGTCGTCGGTCAGCCGGCGCGGATGCGTGCCGTCGGCGTCGGCGATCCAGATCTCGAAGGTGCCGCTCCGGTTCGAGCTCCAGATCAGGCGTTTGCCGTCCGCGCTGAGCGCCGGGTCCCAATCTTCGGCCGGATCGTCGGTGAGCGGCTGTGCCGCGCCCGTCGCGAGCGCGAGCGACCAGAGGTCGAGATTGCCGCTGCGCCGGGAGCTGAAGATCACCTGCCGGCCGTCCGGGCTGACGATCGGCTGCCGGTCGATCCCGAAGCCGCGCGTGAGCCAGTGGCCACCGCCTCCGGCGGCAGCCTCGTCGAGCGGGATCACACGCAGATTCTCGCGCGGAAAGGCCGCGTCGAAGATCAGCCGGCCGTCGGCGGCGAGCGCGAGAGTGCTCGGCGCCGCGGGCAGCCAGAGCAGGTGCGACGAGCGTCCGGTCTCGAAGTCGTAGCGATATAGACGCGCTTCGGTGCTGACGACGCCGCCGAGGCTCGAGTCGCCCTGCGCGTAGAAGAGGCTGCGGCCGTCGTCCGACCAGACGACCGCCGACATCACGGCGTTCGGCAGCGGCGCCGGGATGGTGCGGAGCGCGCCCCCGTCGAGCGCCACGAGCCGGATCTCGGCGCGCGAGCCCGCTTGGCCGCCGCGCTGGACCGCGATGGTGGCGCCGTCGAGAGAGAAGCGGGGGAGCTGGAGCGCCTCGCCGACGCCGCCGCGCACGATCTCGCGGCCGTCGCTGCCGTCGACACCCGCCAGTCCGAGGATCGAGATGCGTTGCCCGCGTTCGTCGAGGACGCGGACGAACGCGATCCGGCTGCCGTCGGGCGAAACGTCGCCGCTCTCGGCGTCCTCGATCAGCTTGCGCGACTGGCCGCCGACGAGCGAGATGCGGTGGAGCGCCCGCCGCCCGGACTCGCTGTGGGCGTAGAGGATCGACTCGCCGTCGGGGAAGAAGCTGGGATTGAGGTCGGGTCCGTCGGTGATCGGCGCTTCGCCGCCGCTCCTCAGCTGCTTGACCCAGATGCGGGAGCGTCCGTCGCGGTCGGAGACGAACGCGAGCGTCTTGCCGTCCGGCGAGACCGTCGGCGTGAAGTCGTGTCCCGACGAGGTCAGCGTGCGCAGCCGGACCGGGAGTGTCGGCTCCGGGCGCGCGAGCGAGACGCCGACCGCGACGCCGACGGCGAGCGCGACGAGGGCGAGGCCTGCCGCCGTCGCCACTCGAGCGCGCCACCGCGGGCGGCGAGAGCGCGCCGCGGAGAGTGGAGCGCTGCCTTCCGAGCCGGCCAGGGCCTCGAGCGCGAAGCCGAGGTCGCGCGCCGACTGGAAGCGGTCGTCGGGCCGCTTCTCGAAGCAGCGGCGGAGGATCCCCTCGAGCACGCCGCCGAGCGGTGCCGTGAGCGCGAGCGGCGCCGGCTCGTCGCGCAGGATGGCGGAGAAGGTCTCGGGCGCGCTGTTGCCGGCGAAGGCGCGCCGCCCCGAGACCGCCTCGTAGAGCACGCAGCCGAGGGCGAACAGATCCGCGCGTGCGTCGGAGGGCTCGCCGCGCACCTGCTCGGGCGCCATGTAGCCGGCCGTGCCCATCACCGTGCCGGTCGCCGTTCCGCCGGGGATCGTCGTCGCCTCGGCGATGGCGCCGGAGTCGGGGAGCGTCAGCTTGGCGAGACCGAAGTCGAGAATCTTCAAGCCGCCGTCGCCGGTGAGGAAGAGGTTCTCGGGCTTCAGGTCGCGGTGGACGATCCCCTTGGCGTGGGCGGCGGCGAGACCGCGGGCCATCGCGACGCCGAGCTCGATCGCCTTGCGGGGCGGCAGGGGCCCGTGCGCGAGCCGCGCGCGAAGGCTCTCGCCCTCCAGCAGCTCGGTGACGAGATAGCTCGTCGCCTCGTGTCGGCCGACGTCGAAGAGCGTGAGGATGTTCGGATGCGAGAGCGCCGAGGCGGCGCGCGCCTCCTGCTCGAAGCGCCGCAAGCGCTCGGGATCGCCCGCCACGTCGGCGGGTAGCACCTTGACCGCCACCTCGCGGCCGAGGCGGGTGTCTCGCGCTCGATAGACCTCGCCCATGCCCCCGGCCCCGAGGGGCGAGAGGATCTCGTACGGCCCGAGGCGCGCGCCGGCGGTGAGGGTCATGAGGGGCGCTGATTCTAGTCTCGCCGGCGGGAGCCGGTTGTACACTCCGCCGATGCCTTCGGAGCGAACGCGCCGTAGTCGGGGCCGGCCGCGGTGCGCGGCCACCTTCGCCGTCCCGGCGCTCTTTCTCGGCCTCGCGTCGTGCACGCTCGAGGAGGGCGGGCGCGTCGAGCCGGTGGTGCATCTCGCCGACCGTCTCGACCGTGCCGTGCTGACGACGAGCGCGGCGCCCGATGTCGCTGCTGGCGAGCGCTCGTGGAGCTTCACCGAGCCGCGCCCCGAGTGGCGCGTCGTCGACGAGCGCACGCTGCCGCGGCTCGTGCCGGTGACCTTCACGCCGTCGGCGGAGGGCACCCGCCTGGCGCTCGGCGAGCCGGCCCGCCGGCAGAGCTTCATCTACCTGGGCGGCGTCGCCATCGACCTCGAGCCGACGCCGCTCGGCGGCTGGGAGCGCGTGCTGGTGAGGGCTCGCTCGCGCCAGCGCTTCGGCGGTCTCACGGTGGCCTACAACCTCGACGAGGAGGGGGCGTTGCCGAGCGACGAGCGGTTCTTCGCCTCCACCGACGAGGCACCGCCGGTGTTCAGCGACGGCTCCGAGCAGGTCTACTCGATCCCCCTGCGGCCGCGCCCGGGCCACGGCGCGACGACGCCGCTCCGCAGCCTCGGCGTCTTCGCCGGCGCGCCGGCGCCCGCCGCGCTCGAGCTCGTCGCGGTGACGCTCGTGCCGCGCGGGGCGTCGTATCTCGAGCCGCACGGCGCGCGCGCGGTGACCCGCGCCGGCTCGACGTACCATACGCTCTACGCCCACACGCCGGCGACGCTCACCTTTCGCGTGCCGCTCGCCCGCGAGGGCGCGCGCTTCGACTTCGCCCTCACCTCCGAAGCGGGCGAGGCGATCACGTATCGCGTCGCGGCGCGCAGTGCGGGGGGCGCCGCGACGCCGCTCTTCGAGGAGACGGTCGACGACGCGGCGAGCTGGCGGCAGCGCACGCTCGATCTCACCGCCTTCGCTGGCGCCGCGGCCGAGCTGACGCTCGAGGCGGCGAGCGAGCGACCGGGCGCCGTCGCCCTGTGGGGCGCGCCGATCGTCTCCTCGCGGCCGCCGGGCGCCGCGCGCCGGCCGAACGTCGTCTTCTACGTCATCGACGGCGCCGGCGCCGACCTGATGAGCCTCTACGAGTACAACCGGCGCACGACGCCCTATCTCGAGCGGCTGGCGGCCGAGGGCGTCGTCTTCGAGCACGCCTACTCGAACTCGACCTGGACGCAGCCCTCGACCGCCTCGTTCATGACCTCGCTCCAGCACAGCGTGCTGGGAGGGCTGCGCCGCGGCATGCACTCGACGCCGGTACCGGCCTCGGCGACGACGATGGCGGAACGCTTCCGCCGCGGCGGCTACCAGACCGCCGCCTTCACCTCGAACCCGAACGCCGGCCGCCTGATCGGGCTCGAGCGCGGCGTCGACCGCCTGCACGACGTCGGCAGCGGCCACCACGGCACTTCGACCGTCGAGCTGCACGAGCGCTTCTGGCGCTGGCGCGAGGAGTCGCCCGGCGCTCCCTACTGGGTCCACTTCCAGACCACCGACGTGCACGAGCCGCACGCGCCGGCGGCGCCGTTCGCCGGACTGTGGGTGTCGGGCGTCGAGCGGGCGCAGCTCGGGGAGTGGGACCAGCAGCTCTTCCGGGTCGCTGGCGCCGAGTTCGGGCGCACCAGCATCCTCGCCTGGTACGACCTGGCGCTCGAGCGGGCCGGCGTCGACCGGGTCGCCTACTACACGCTGCGCAATGGCCTGCACGACGAGACGATGGCACACCAGGATTACCAGCTCGGCCGTTTCGTCGACCGCCTCAAGGCGACGGGCGCGTGGGAGTCGACGATCTTCGTCGTCGCCGCCGACCACGGGCACCCGGCCGGCACTTTCGCCCGCTTCGGACGCGGCAAGATCGATCCCGAGCCGGACCCCTGGGAGGGCGCGCTCTTCGACTCGTATTCGACGCGCGTGCCGCTCCTCGTCGTCTGGCCGGGGCGCATCCCCGGCGGACGGCGGAGCGAGGATCCGGTGTCGATGATCGACGTGCTGCCGACGCTCCTCGACCTCGCCGGCCTGCCGAAGCCGGAAGTGGCACAGGGCGAGTCGCTGGCGCCGCTGCTCCACGGCCGGCCGATGCGGCACCGCCCGGTGATCCTCGACGAGTTCCGCATCGACGACACCAGCGGCGAGATGATCGGCAACCTCGAGATCGTCGACGGCCGCTGGGGCGCCTCGCTCGAGATCGCGCCGGTCGCCCCGGGCGGCGACCCGCGCCGCGGCCGCCACGCCGTGCCGGCCGGCGGCCGCTGGGGCGCACTGCATCCGTTCTTTCCCGAAGTGCCGCGCCTGCTGCTCTACGACCTGTGGAACGATCCGTTCGCGTTGAAAGCGGTCAACGCCGCGCACCCGGATCTCGTCGAGCGCTACACCCGACTGCTGCTCGAACATTGGAAGGCGAACCAGGCCCTCTTCCAGCGCTTCCACGAAGAGGAGGGCACGAAGCCGCTCGACCCCGAGCAGCTGCGCCAGCTGCGCGCGCTCGGCTACATCCAGTAGCGAGCGTCGCGCGAGAGGCTCATTCGCGACCGCTGCCGCCGGTGGCCGCGCCGACGCGCCGGAACCGCCAGACGTTCATCGAGTACTCCCAGCCGATCGCCAGGACCGAGCCGTCGCGCCCCCAGCTCGGCGTGAAGACGTCGCCTCCGAAGGCGAGCGGAATCGTCCACAGGCGCTCCTCGCCGAGGTCGAGCATCCCCGGGCCGACCCACCAGCTCTCCGGCGGGCCGAGCGTGAGCAGCAGCCTCCCTTGCCGATCCAGCTGCGAGCCGCTCCAGGGCTCGGGGAAGAGATCGACGCGCACTCCGTAGCTCCTCACCCGCGAGCCGTCACGGTCGAGCCGCTCGATGCGGGTGCCCTCGGCCTCGACGCGCGGAACGACGAGCTCGCCCGTCGTCGGGTCGATCGCAGCGCGGCCGGCGGCGGCGAGCTCGCGGTGGGCACCGGAGACGGTGTCGAGCACGAGCAGCTTGCCGCCGGCGCCGTAGAGCACGCTCCGGCCGTCGCCCGCCGCAACGAAGGTCTGAGGCGAGCGCGCACCCGGAGCCGGCACGCGGCGCGCGATCCGGCCGTCGAACGAGGCGACGGCGACTTGGCGCGCCGCGGCTGGACCGACGAGGAAGGCGACGTGCCGATCGTCGACCAGGCAGACGGGGCCGCTCGTCTCCTCGTCGACGTCGACGAACGGCGCCGGCGCGCGCCCCGGGCGCGCGACCAGCAGCCGGCTCTCGGCGCCTTCGACGCCGGTAAAGAGGACGCCGCCGTCGGGCAGCTCGACCGGTGCGCTAGAGCGCCCCGGGCTGCCGGCGAAGCGGGCGACGCGGCGGGCGTCGCCCCCCTCGATCGCGAAGCGCAGCAGCGAGCCCGAGACCTCGACCTGATCGAGCAGGAGGCTGCCGTCGCGATCGACGGAGAGGGCGAACGGCGTCGCTGTCAGGTGCAGGAGCGGGCGCGGCGGCCGATCGCCGCGGCGCGACACCGCCGTGACGACGTGGAGGTCTCCGTGCGGGACGACGACGAGAGCCTCGTCGGTGCGCGGGTCGGCGGCGACCGCGGGCAACGCGATGAGCTCGCCGGCGCGCGGGAACGCGAGCTGCGGCGCGAGCTCGCGCGTCGATCCCGTCGCCAGATCGATGGCCCACAGGCCGGGACCCCGCCGACCGGCGTCCTCGCGGCGCACTCCGAAGTAGATCGCTTCTCGGCCGTCGGCGAACGCCGCCAGGTTCGCTTCCAGACCGGGCGCCGCGAGCGGCGCGAACGCCGGGCCGACCGGCTGCGCCTCGGGCTGGCCCGGGGTGTAACGGATCAGGCGGCGCCCGCCTTCGGGGAGCGAGCGCAGAGCGAGCAGCGTGCCGTCGGGCAGCGGCACCGGCTGCCGGGCGTGCTCGAGCACCACCCTCTCGTCGCCGCCCAAGGCGGGGACGCTGTCGATCGCTCCGGCGACGGCGCGCTCGAGATAGACGAGGCGGCCGTCGGCGGACCAGTTGATCGCCAACACCGGACCGCGGCTGTGGTCGCTGGTGAGGGTGGTGAAGCGGCTCTCGCCCGGTCGGAGGAGCGCGACCTGGCTCTGGCCCTCCTCGTCGACGACGATGAACGCCACGAGCGAGCCGTCGGGCGACGGACGCGGGCAGTAGGCGAGCAGCGCGCCGCCGATCAGCCGCTCACCGACCCACGGCGCTGCGCCCGCGTCGCCGTCGCGGCCGAGGCCGCGGCCGACGAGCAATCCGACGAGCGCGACGCCCACCACACCGGCGATGAGGCCCGCCGGACGCCGGAGGCGAGCCGAGCCCCGCGACGGTGGCGCCGCGATCTGCCGCGCGCCGGCCGCCGAGGTCGCGCCGGCCACCCCGTCGAGGGCCCAGGCGAGGTCGGCGGCCGACTGGAAGCGGCCGGCGGGACTCTTGTCGAGACAACGCTCGACGACGCGGACGAGCGCGGGCGGCACCTCGGCGCGAAGCTCGGCGAGCGACGGCGGATCGACCTTCAAGATGGCGTTGAGGGTCTCGATCGCCGTCTCGCCGGAGAAGGCGCGCCGACCGCCGAGGAGCTCGTAGAGCACGCAGCCGAGCGAGAAGAGGTCGGCCCGCGAATCGGCGCGCTCGCCGCGCACCTGCTCGGGAGCCATGTAGCCGGCGGTGCCGAGGATGACGCCCGAGGCGGTGGCGCCGCCGGCGATCGTCGCGGCCGAGGCGAGCGAGCCCTCGTCGCCGAGAGTCAGCTTGGCGAGGCCGAAGTCGAGGACCTTGACGCGGTCGTCGTCGGTGACGAAGAGGTTCTCGGGCTTGAGGTCGCGGTGGACGATCCCGCGCGCGTGCGCGGCGGCGAGGCCGCGCGCGACCTGCGCCGTCCACTCGACGGCGGTGCGCACCGCGATCCGCCCGCCGTCTTGCAGCGCCTGGCGCATCGATCGACCGGCGAGCAGCTCGGTGACCAAGTAGGGCTTGCCGTCGTGGGTGCCGAAGTCGAAGACGGTGAGGAGGTTCGGATGGTTGAGCGCGGAGGCGGCGCGCGCCTCCTGCTCGAAGCGGCGCAGCCGCTCGGGGTCGTGCGTCACCTCGGCGAGGACGATCTTCACCGCCACCTCGCGCCCGAGGCGCGGATCGCGCGCCCGATAGACCTCCCCCATGCCGCCCGCGCCGAGGGGCGCGACGATCTCGTACGGACCGAGCGAGGTTCCCGCTGCGAGCGACATGGCGGAGCGCGTCGATTGTATGTCGGCGCCTGCCGGCGCCCGCCGGACCGCCTGCGCGCCTCAACGCGGCGCGGCGGAGTTGGCGCGCAGGGGTCGGGCGTCGGAGGTCGGCACGTGGCAGCTCAGGCAGAGCCAGCGGGCGCCGGCGACCGCTGCGGTCACCGACTCGGGGGCGCGCCGCAGGTCGGTGCGGTGGCTCGCCGGCAGCTCCGGTGCGTCGGCGCCGGCGTCGAGGGCGTGGCAGTCGAGGCAGGCGTTCGAGCGCAGGGTGATCGGCTGGAACTCCGCGATGCCGTGCGGCACGCGCGGCGGCGCGAGCGGGAACGAGCGCGCTAGGCGTTCGTTGTCGCCGGGAGCGGAGTCGTTCCAGGCGAAGCCGGCGGGGTCGGGCACCGTGAAGACGCTGCCCGGGTAGAGCGAGAGCTCGGCGTCGGAGGTCGGCTTCGCCGGCTCGGCGGGAGGCTTCTCTTCGTCGGCGGCCCACGCGGCGGCGAGGGCGAGGGCGCCGGCGGCGAGTGCGAGCAGGGCGGTTCGCTTCATGGCCTCTCTCCTCTCGTCGCCGCTCACGCCTTGGCCACTTTCACGGCGCACTTCTTGAAATCGGTCTGCTTGGAGATCGGGCAGGTGGCGTCGAGAGTGACCTTGTTCACGAACACCGATTCGTCGAACCACGGCACGTAGACGGTGCCCCGCGGCGGCCGGTTGCGGCCGACGAGCTCGACGCGAGCGGTGATGCGGCCCCGGCGCGACTCGATGGCGGCGAGCGCGCCTTGCACGAGACCGCGCGCGGCGGCGTCCGCGGGGTGCATGAAGAGCTGCGCCTCCGGCATGGCGGCGTGGAGCTCGGGCACGCGGCGGGTCATCGAGCCCGAGTGCCAGTGCTCGAGCACGCGCCCGGTCGACAGCCAGAGGTCGTAGGTGGCGTCCGGGCTCTCCGCCGCCGCGGCGTAGGGGCGGAAGAAGATCTTCGCCTTGTGGCCGATCGTCACCGGCTCGCCGGGCAGCGGGCCGGTGAGGTTCCCCTGCGGCAGCGACTTGCTCGCCTTGCCGTAGAAATCGAAGCCGCTCCCCGTGGCGGCATAGGGATCGTGCTCCTCGTTGAAGCGCCAGCGTGTCTCACGACCGTCGACGACCGGCCAGCGCAGCCCGCGCACGTCGTCGCGGTAGTAGAGGTCGAAGGGGGCGAGGTCGTGCGCCGCGCCGCGGCCGAACGCCGCATACTCCTCGAAGAGCGCTTTCTCCGGGAACCAGTCGAGCCCGCCGGCGTCGACCGTCGAGTTGCGCTTGCCGCTTGCCACCGGATCGGGCCAGGTGAAGGCGCGGTTGGCGGGCGTCGCGAAGAGGACGTCGTAGAGCGTGCTCTCCTCCGTGTAGCCCAGCGCGCGGGCGGCGGCGAGGACGTCGGGGAGCTTGCCGTCCGCGAAGCCCTCGGCCTTCAACCCCGGCACCTTCTGCGCGCCCCAGACGTCGCGCAGCCGGAAGCGCTTCGCGAACTCGAGCAGCTGCCAGAGGTCGCTCGTCGCCTCGCCCGGCGGCTCGATCTGCTGTCGCCACATCTGCGTGCGGCGCTCCGAGTTGCCGTAGGCGCCCCACTTTTCGAAGATCATCGCCGACGGCAGGATGAGGTCGGCCACCTTCGACGACAGCGTCGGGTAGACGTCGGAGACGACGACGAAGCAGTCGTTCTCGCGCGCGGCGCGGAGCCAGTGATTGGCGTTCGCGGTCGATTGGAACGGATTCGTCACCTGGATCCACAGCCACTTGAGGCGGCCGTCTTCGAGGTCGCGCATCATCTGGGTGATGTGGCTGCCGACCTTGGGATTGATCGTCCGCTCGGGCAGCTTCCAGACCTTCTCGGCCTTGGCGCGGTGCGTCGCGTTGTCGACCACCATGTCGGCGGGCAGCCGGTGCGAGAAGGTGCCGACCTCGCGCGCCGTGCCGCAGGCCGACGGCTGGCCGGTGAGCGAGAATGCCCCGGCGCCCGGCCTCGCCTGCTTGCCGGTCAGCAGGTGGACCATGTACGCCTGCTCGTTGACCCAGGTGCCGCGCACGTGCTGGTTGAAGCCCATGGTCCAGAAGCTGACCACCTTGCGCTTCGCATCGGCGTAGAAGTCGGCGAGCTGGGCGAGCTTGTGACGGAACCGCTCGCGCGGCTCGTCGGGGTCGCCCTGGGCGAGTGCGGCCACCGTCTCGAGCGTGTACGGCTCGAGCGCTCGTTGGAACTCGTCGAAGGAGATCAGCCAGTGCTTGCCGGCGTCGCCGGCGGCGGCCTGCTCGACCCGGTGCTCGACGCGCGGGTCGAGGCCGCGCAGCACGGCCTCCTCGCGCGTCAGCACGACGACCCGCTCGCGCGCCTGAGTGTCCTTCTCCGCCGGGTAGGCGAGCTCGTCGCTCGCGCGCATGCCGAAACCGATGTCGGCCGGGCCGGTGGCGAAGACGCAGTGCGCGTCGACGAACTCGCGGTCGATCGCGCCGCGGCTGACGATCTCGCGCGCGATGTAGTTCCAGATCGCGAGGTCGGTGTTCGGCCTGAAGACGATCTCGAGATCGGCGAGATCGGAGGAGCGGTTGTGGAAGGTGGTCAGATTGACGACCCGGTAGCCCTCCCGGCGCAGCCGCTCGTCGGTGACGCGCGCCCACAGCATCGGGTGCATCTCCGCCATGTTGGCGCCCCAGAGGACGACCGTGTCGGTCGCCTCGATGTCGTCGAAGCAGCCGGCGGGCTCGTCGATGCCGAAGGTCTGCATGAAGGCGGCGACCGCCGAAGCCATACAGTGGCGCGCGTTGGGGTCGAGGTTGTTCGAGCGCCAGCCGGCCTTGACCAGCTTGGTGGCGGCGTATCCCTCCTGAATCGTGGACTGCCCCGAGCCCATGACGCCGACGCCGGTCGGCCCGAGCTCGCCGTGGACACGCCGCCACTGGCGCTCCATCTCGTCGAAGGCGCGCTCCCAGGAGACGGGCACGAAATCGCCGCGCTTGTCGAACTCGCTTTCCTTCATGCGCAGCAACGGCCGCGTCAGCCGATCCTCACCGTAGGGGATCTCGGCGTTGGCGTAGCCCTTGACGCAGAGCAGGCCGCGGTTGACCGGACTCTTCGCGTCGCCGCGCACGGCGACGATGCGGCCATCCTTGGTCGCGATCTCGATGCCGCAGCCGACGCCGCAGAAGCGGCAGACGCCCCTGTCCCAGCTCCAGCCGAGCGATTTCTCGAGCGGGTCGACGAGATCGGCGAAGCTGGCGCCGGGCAGGCCGGCGACGGCGGCGGTGGCCGTGGCGACGGCGTTACGCACGAACTCGCGGCGCGAGAGCGACCTCATGGCGAGGGCTCCTCCAGGACGAGCCGGGACCCGGTCTCGGGATCGACGAGGTGGTAGACGAGGTCGGCGCCGCGCACGCCCGGCTGCTCCTGGACGGCGCGGAAGAGCCGTTCCTGGCCGGCACGATCGACGCTCTCGAGGACGGCGACGCAGCGGTCCGTCGCGGCGTCGCGCTGGTGCACGCCGACGCCGGCGATCGCGGCGAGCGCGGCGACCACCGACTGCAGCTCTCCCGGCTCGGCGGTGACCAGGAGCCCGGCGTAGTGACGGATCTCGTTCATCGTCGGGTTGAGGCTACGGGCGCCACCGTGCCGCACCTATGACGACGGTCAGCACGGCGGCGGCTCATCCGCGGTCCCTCGCCGCGGGCGCGTCGCCCCCGGCCGCCGCCTGCCGCCGCTCGATGTCGCGGATCTTGAGATAGAGGAAGAGGGCGACGAGCGAGACGACGAGCGTCGAGATGGCGAGACCGATCTTGCGGAAGGAATATTCGTCGAGCGCGGCGGCGATGGTCGCCTGCGCGCTCTCGACGACGGCGAAGCCCCGCTTGGCGGTCTTGTCGAACTCGCCACGGTCGAAGGCGTGGATCTTCGAGCGCGATTCGACCAGCACGTCGTGGACGCCCACCATGTCGAAGCGCAGGTCGGAGAGGTCGAGGCCCTGCGTCTCGGCCGCCTCGATGGCGACGAGCGTCTCGGCCTGGAGCCGGTCGAGAGTCACGATCTGGTCGTGGAAGTGCTGCGCCGTCTCGTTGCACTCCGGTCCGCCGTATTCGTCGTGGCAGCTCTTGCAGATGTTGCCCGCTCCGGTGCCGAGCATCGCGTCCGAGGTCTTCTCGATCTCGTGATTGCCGTGGCAGGTCTCGCACTCGGGCCACTCCATGGCCTCGAACGCCGACTTGTGCGGGCTGCCGTCGAAGAGCTTGCCGTTGTTGACGTGGCAGTTGCGACAGATCTGCGACACCGAGGCCACCGCCGGCGGCATCGCGGCGTGATTGCCATGGCAGTCGTTGCAGGCGGGGGCGCCGAGGTCGTGCTTGGTGAGCAGCGCGCGGCCGTGCACGCTGGCCTCGTACTCGGCGAGCTGGTCGGTTGGGATCGGCGTCGTGCCGTCGTCGAGCTCGACGCCGCGCATCGCCCGCGGGTCGGCATGGCACCTGCCGCAGGTCTGCGGGATGTTGGCGGGGAAGACCAGCGACTGCGGGCTCGTCGGACGCCGGATGCCGTGCACGCCGTGGCAGGAGACGCACTGTGCCGCCTTCGGATTGCGCCGCGAGAGCACCGCCTCGCCGTGCCGGCTCTCGCGATACTTGAGCATCTGGTCGACGGGCAGCGAAGGGTTGTACCGGCGCATGAAGCCGGTCTGGCTGTGGCAGGCCTCGGTGCAGAACGACGGGATCCAGCTGCGGTCGGCCTGCCGCGTTTCGCGATCGGGCCAGCGTCCGTAGATGGCGTCGGTCATCTCCTCGTCGGTCGGCTTGCCGCCGTGGCAGCCGGAGCAGGAGAGCCCGCGCCGGAGGTGGACGTCGGCCACCACCTCGCGCAGGTCGAGGTGGCCGGACGGCTCGCCCGCCGCCGCCACCCGGAAGAGCGTTTCTTCCGGCTGCTGGTCGGGGTTGGTATGGCAGAGCACGCAGTTGTCGCCCATCAGGAGCTCGATGTGCTCGTCGGCGACGTCGAGCGAGAGCAGCGCGGCGAGCTGCTCGGGATGGTCGAGCAGGCCGCGCCGCTGGGCGGTGAAGAAGAGCTCCTGCGCGTGCTTGGGAAGCTGACGGAACTCGGCGCGCGCCGCCGCCGGGACGGCGTCGTCGCCGAGCAGCCGCGCGAAGCTCGCCGGCCAGCTCGCCTCCGGCAGCGAGCCGCTCGGCGCCGCTTGCGCGGCGACCGGCGCCGCGGCGAGGAGCGCACCGACGACGAGCGCGGCGGCGGCCGGCAGCGCGCCCGACCGCTTCCAGGTGGCGACCAGCACGACGGCGAGGAGCGCCGTCGCCACTGCGCCGGCGCCGAGGTAGCTCGCCCCTGCGTAGCCGTGCAGCGCGGCCTGCGTGACCGGCAGCGCGCTGATCCAGAAGTAGCGGTGCCGCCACCGCGCCGCGCGCAGGAGCGTCACCGCCGCCGCGATGCCCGCGAGCCAAGTGGCGCAGGTGCGCGCCACGAGCGCGGCGTTGGCGGGATCGGCGGTCGGATCGACGCCGTGCTCGACGTGCGGGGCGCCGACGTCCCACGCCTTGAGCATCAGGAAGGCGAGGAAGTAGAGGATGCCGACGCCGAAGTCGGTGAAGGCCGGCCCCGGCCGGTTGTCGGCGGCGCGCCGGTCGAGGAAGGGCACGAACGCCCAGATCGCCATCAAGACGGTGGCCACCGCGAGGCATGCTTGCGGGCCCTCCATGCCCAGGATGTGCGCCGGAAACTCCTTCAGGAGCTGATACATCCAGAGGAAGTACCACTCCGGCTTGATGCCGGGGTAGGCCGGCTTCAGCGGATCGGCCTTGAGGCCGAGCTCCCACTCGAAGCCGGGGATCCCCGGTCCGTAGGGCAGCATCACCGCCAGCAGCGCGAGCAGGTTCACCGCCAGGATCCACAGCAGCACGTCGCGCAGCGCGAAGTTGGGCACGAACGGCATGCCGCGCCGGGTGATCGGGAAGCGACCGGGCGCCTCCGGCGCCCGCGGGTCGGCCGGGGCTGCATTCGCGGGAGAGTGCGGGGCTCGCGGCTCGATCTTCGGGATCGGCTCCGCCATCCCCTGCTTCTGGATGAAGAGCAGGTGCAGGCCGATGACCGCGGCGGTGGCGATCGGCAGCACCGAGACGTGCAGCGCGTAGAAGCGGTAGAGCGTGCGGATCGACACCTCGTCGCCGCCGCGCAGCACGCGCAGCAGCCACTCGCCGACCACGGGGATCGATTTCACCGAGTCGGTGCCGACGGCGGTGGCGAAGAAGGCGAGCTCGTTCCACGGCAGGAGATAGCCGGAGAAGCCGAAGGCGAGCGAGAGGCCGAAGAGCGCGATGCCGGTGAACCAGGTGAGCTCGCGCGGCTTGCGGTAGGCGCGCAAGAAGAAGACGCTCCACATGTGGAAGAGGAGCGTCAGGATCATCAGGTGCGCCGACCAGCAGTGACAGGCGCGGACGAGCCAGCCGAAGGGCACCTTGGTGACGACGTAGCGCATGCTCTCGTACGAGGTCGACTCGCCGGCCTGGTAGTACATGAGGAGCAGGATCCCGGAGAGGATCTGGGCGACGAAGAAGAAGAGAGTCAGGCCGCCGAGGAAGTACCAGAACATCGAGTGCTCGCCGACCGGCACCTCCTTGTGGCGCGCGAAGCGCTCGAGGGCGGCGAGGTCGAAGCGCTCGTCGAGCCAGCGCCACAGGGCGCCGCGCTGGCGCGTCGCCGGCGTCGCGGGGGCGGCGGGCTCGCGGGTCATCGCTCAGGCGCTCTCGGCGCGCGAGACGACGAGCTTGGTGTCGAGACTGCCGGCCACCTTGTAGGCGGCGAGCGGCCGCGGCGGCGGGCCCGACAGCACGCGGCCGTCGACGTCGAAGCGGCCGTTGTGGCAGGCGCACCAGACGATCGACTCGTCGGCTTTGTACTGCACCGTGCAACCCTCGTGCGTGCACTTGGCGGAGAGAGCGCGCAGCTGCGACTGCGCGTCCTGGAAGACGATGACCCGCTCGGCGCCCAGGGCGACGATGGCGAAGCCCGCCGCGGCGAGGTCGCCGCGCGCCTCGTCGCCGAGCTCGGCCTCGCCGGCGCTGCCCGAGGTCGGCAGCGGGCTCAGGTAGTTGAGGATCGGGTAGAGGGCGGTCGCCGCCCAGCCGGCGAGGCTGCCGCCGAGCAGCCAGTTGAGCAGGCTCCGGCGCGACGACACGACGGCGCCCAGCGGCGACGGATCCACAGGTCGGCTCGTCATCCTCTCCCCTCCTGGCCGTGCGCTCCGCCGCGCCTGGCCGCCGGCTTCGCTGCCGGCGGCGCCCCTGCGATCGAGCACCGGATGGCTCGCCAGCCTAGCGCCGCGGCCGCAGCGACGAATCACCTTTTCGGGTAGGTTAGCGCGAGGCGCCCTCCACAGACACGAAGAGCGCGCGGCCCGCCGGCCGTGCGCTCTTCGCGACGACGCCTTCTCAGCCGATCAGGCCTTCGGGTGGCACTGATCGCACTTCGTCGGCGCCTTGGACTCGGCGTTCTTCTTCGCCTCTTCCTTGTGGCAGTTCACGCACGTCAGATGGAAGGGGTTCTTGGTCATCGACATCTGCGAGCAGACCGGCGTCTCCGCTTTCTCCGGCGTGACGTGGCAGGTGCCGCAGGTCTTCACTTCGGTCGCGGCTCCGGCCTCGAGATCCGCTTGCGTGTGATGGCAGGTCGCGCACGCGATGTCCTTGGCGTGCTGGCCGTGGGGAAAGACGACAGCAGACTTCTTCGCCACGCAGTCGTCGAGCGTGGCTTGGTCGGGAGCCTGGCTGGCGGGCACGGCGACGAGCGCCGTGCCGGCGAGAACGGCCAAGGCGGCGAGAACGAACGGTACGAAAAGCTTGCGCATCTGGCGAACCTCCTTAGCAAAAGGCCCCGGATCGACCTCCGCGCCGGAGCGGCATCCGGGCGGCGCGAACGGATCGCTCTCGCTTTCGTCGAGAGCACGTTTCGTTCCACCCCGGCGGCTCCCCCGGCAGCGAAGTGGCTCGCGAGCGAAGCTAGCAGAAAGCGCGCGCCGGCCAGACCACCCGCTCGCGCGGGACAGCCGCGGCGGGGGGACGGGCCGCAGCCTCGACCCGTCCGCCGAGCGTCGCCATCGCCACCCGGCCGGGTGGTGCGGTGGCTTGGAATCGCCGCTTGAATATGCTGCGTCGAAGCAGGATCGAGAAATCGAACCAGACGAGGGAGGGCGAGATGCGTCGCACCGAAACTCATCGAACGCCGAGCCGACTGCTGCTGGCCGCGGCTCTGCTCTGGCTCGTCGCCGGCTGGCTGTACGCGGCTCCTGCCGCCGCCGCCGTCGGCGACGCGTGCGTGGACTGTCACGAGGACCAGGTCGAGGCCTTCGCCGGCAGCCCGCACGCGCGAGCCTTCACTCACGCTGCCGGCATGGCGGGCGCCTCCTGCGAGAGCTGCCACGGCGATCCGGCCGCGCACATCGACGCCGGCGACGGCTCGAACATCGTGGTGCCGAGCAAGCTGCCCGCGGCCGACGTCGAGAGGACCTGCATGCAGTGCCACTCGGGCAACGCGGCGCAGACGCACTGGCAGGGCAGCATGCACCAGCGCCGCGGCGTCAGCTGCGTCGACTGCCACACGATTCACGCCGAGCCGGCGGCGGACTCCATGGTCAACGCCGACATGCGTACGAAGACCTGCTACGAGTGCCACCAGGACGTGCGCGCGGAGATGAACAAGGTCTCGCACCACCCGGTGCGCGAGGGCAAGATGACCTGCCTCTCCTGCCACGATCCGCACGGCTCGATCACCACCAAGAACCTGCGCGCGCCGTCGGTCAACGAGCTCTGTTACGACTGCCACACCGAAAAGCGCGGGCCGTTCCTGTGGGAGCACGCGCCGGTGCGCGAGAACTGCATGCATTGCCACACGCCGCACGGCTCGAACCACCTCAAGCTGCAGGCGACCTCGGTGCCGTTCCTCTGCCAGCAGTGCCACAGCAACACGCGGCATCCGGGAACGCTCTACGACGCCACGCGCCTGCCGACGCTGGACAACCCGACGACGGGTACCAACCGCATCTTCAACCGCGCCTGCGTCGATTGCCACGCGGCGATCCACGGCAGCAACCATCCTTCGGCGCCGTATCTCGGCCGTTGAGTTGAGGAGGACGAAATGAACCGCAACCGCATCGCAGGCCTCGTCCTCGGCACGCTGGCCCTCGTCGCGTGGACGAGCTCGGACGCACTGTTCGCAGAGAGCTCCGACTTCCACCTGACTCTCGATCCGCTGATGGTCGAAGGCCTGTGGCTCGACCAGGACACCGATTCCTCGAAGTTCCAGGAGTACCGGGACCTCTCGGACGGATTCCGCGTCCAGCTCGGACTCAGCGGCATGACCGCCGACGGCAAGCGCAAGCTCGACTTCCAGGCCGTCAACGGCGGCAGGGACGACGCCTTCTACGGTCTCTCCTACGACGTCGCCGGCAGCTGGCGCCTACGGCTCGCCTACGACAACATTCCGCACAACTTTGGCAACAACGGCAAGATCCTGTGGACGCGCAGCAACAACCCGGCGACCTGGGAGCTCCAGGATCCGATCCAGGCCGCGAACCAGACCGCGCTCGAAACGCAGTTCGCCATCGATCCGCGCGGCATCACCTTCGCGTTCCTCGACGGGCTGCTGCAGCCCTACCTCGCCGTCGCCAATTCGATCGACCTCGGGCTCCAGCGGCGGCGGACGAGCGCCGTGCTCGACCTCGGCCGCGGCGGCGACTCGAGCTGGAAGCTCGAGTACCGTCACGAGGCGCGCAACGGCCTGCGTGCGCTGGGCACCAGCTTCGGATTCAACAACGTCACCGAGCTGCCCGAGCCGATCAGCTACGACACGACCGACGCCATCCTCTCGGGAGCGTGGAAGTGGGAAGGGGGCATCGCGACCGCTGGCTACCGTTATTCGAAGTTCGAGAACGACATCTCGACGCTGGTCTTCGACAACCCCTGGCGGTCGACCGACGCCACCGACGGCAGCGCCTATTCGGCGCCCGGGTCCAGCTCGATCGGCGGCTCGAGCCGCGGCCTCTATGACCTCGCGCCCGACAACGACATGGGCAGCCTGTTCGCCAACGCACGCTTCGACTTCGACTCGCGCGGGTGGCTGCAGGCGTCGGTCAACTGGTCGCGGCTGAAGCAGGACGATCCGCTGCTGCCGATGACGCTCAACTCGGCGATCGGCGAGGTGCTGCAGCCGTACGGATCGGCCGATCGCGAGGCCGACATGTTGGACGTCGCGCTCAACTACGGCGTTCGCTTGGGGGACGACTGGCAGGCGGCCGTGCGCTACGTCTATCGTGACTACAGCGACGACTCGCCACGCTACGAGTTCGACGAGGGTTACGTCCGCTTCGACGCCGTGCTCGAAGAGTTCCCGCGCGTCACCGTGCCCTTCAGCTGGACGCGCGAAACGATCTCGGCGAGCCTCGACAAGGATCTCGACGAGTACGGCACCATCGGGATCGAAGTGAAGCACGACGTCTACGACCGCGAGAACCGCGAGACGGAGAAGTCGACCGAGGACCTCGTGATTCTCAAGTGGGACGGCCGTGTCGGTCGCGCCATGGTGCGGGCGAAATACGAGCTCGGGGACCGCGACTACTCCGGGAATTACGAGACCGAGGCGCAGGAGCTGACTTTCCTGATCCCGGAGGGGATCAACAACCAGCCCGGGCTGCGCAAGTACGACCAGGCCAACCGGAAGATCGATCGCTGGAACCTGTCGGCCAATCTGCCGGTGGCGGAGGTCTGGATGGTCGCCCTCCACGTCGCGGGCTCGAAGTTCGACTACGACGAGAGCGAGTTCGGCTTGACCGGCGACGAGGTCGTGCGCTACGGCTTCGATCTCTCGCGCGACATCGGCGACGGCGCCGCGCTCTTCTTCTACGGCGAGCGCGCCGACCGGGACGTTTCGCAGGCCGGGCGTCAGTCGGGCGGCACGCTGTCGGTGAGCCCGCTCGACAGCTGGTTCCTCGACTTCAACGAGGTCAACGACAATCTCGGCGTCGGCTGGAGCCGGCAGGCGAAGTCGTGGCAGGCTCGGCTGCTCGCCGAGTGGATGGAGTCTGACGGCGACGCCGGCATCTTCAGCCCGCCGGGCGGAAGCCCCAACCTCGGGTTCGGCTTCGGCAATTACGAGGACTACGAGCGGCTGTCGTTCGCGGGCGACTACGACCGCGACATCACGTCGAACCTGGCGGTCGGCGTCGGCATCCTCTACGAGGACTACACGATCGACAGCTTCATTCGCCAGGATCTCAAGAACTACCTGCCAGGCGCGCTCCTCATCTTCGCCGACGACGGCGAGTACGAGGCGTGGAGCGCGACCCTGCGGCTGAAGATCCGCCTGTGAGCTGAGTCACGACGCAAAGGCGTCGCGATCCGGGGCCCCGCGAGCGATCGCGGGGCCCTCTCGTTTTCTGCGCGGCGAGAGAGGATCGCGAGCGCGCGTCTTCTCTTCAGATACCGCGATGGATGGACCCGACCATCGCCTCGAACGCCTCGCGGTTCGCTTCGAGCGTCGCTCTGGCCGCTGTGAGCTTGAAGAACCAGTTCGCGTCGGGGCCTTGGGCGATGGCGCCGAGAAGCGCCCAGCCGGGCTTGGCGATGCCCTGGCCCATGCCGACCATGCTGCCCGCCTGGTAGGTGCCGGCCGCTTCGACGAAGAGGACCTCGACGCCGTCGACGGTCCGCGTCGTGATCGACGCCTGCGCTGGCTGGCCGTCGGCGTCGAGGAACTGGCTCGCCCAACGTTCGGCGTTCGACTGCGGGTCGCCGCCCTGGCCGGGGCCGAAGTAGAAGACGACGCATTCGCCCTCGCCGCCGGGACCGCCGACGCGATACTGCGCGCGGCGCATGGTATTGGCCGGCGGCTCGGAAATCCAGGCCGCGGGCGCGGTCCAGGCGAGCGCCGCGGCACCCTGGCCGGTGTCGTTCGCCACCGGCGCGAGCTCGATGGTGTCCGGTACGGTGGCGGCGATCGGCGGATGGTCTGCGGGCATCCCGTCGGTGGGCGGGTGTCCGGCCGGGAGCTCGCCGGCCGACGGCGCGCGCGAGGAGAGCAACGCGGGCGACGCCGTTGCGGGCGCAGACGCGGGCGCCGGCGGCGCGGCCGCGGACTGCGGCTGGATGTCGAGTGTCGGCGGCTGGCCGCAGGCGAGCGCGAGGACGGCGAGCGCGAAGCAGATCGAGAATCGGTTGCGAATCATGGTCAGGGGCCTCTCCCGTGCACGACGAGGATAGCAACCGATCGCGGGCCGATACCCGATCGCGGGGTGGCCGCAGCGCCCTCGTGACGGGGGAGTGAGCGGCGTCGCGACGGCGGGATACCATGCCGTGCGCGCCGCGCGTGCGGCCCTCGACGATGCGACCGCCCCGATCCCGACATCTCGGCTCGCGCCGCCCGGCGCCGCGGGCGCTCGCCGGCGCCCTGGCGACCGCGCTGCTCGCCGCGGCGTGCGGCCGCGAGACTCCCGAGCTCTCGGTTGCGACCGCGGGCCAACCGCCCGCCGCGCCGCGGGCGATCGGCTTCGATCCTCCCAACGGCGCCGCCGACGTCGATCCGGCGCGCGCGTCGATCACCGTCACCTTCGATCGCGAGATGGGCCGCGGAGGCTGGGCGTGGGTGATCGAGGATCCGGCGACGGCGCCCGAGACCGGCGAGTCGCGCTTCGATGCGAGCGGCAGCTCGAATACCGTCGACGTCCAGCTCGAGCCGGGGCGCAGCTATGTCGTCTGGGTCAACTCCCCCGACTATCCGTACTTCCGCGATCCGCGCGGCGTGCCGGCGACGCCGGTGCGCTGGACGTTCTCGACGCGCGGCGCGGCACCCGCCGAGGCGGAGCCGTTCGCGCCGCTCGCGGCGCACGCGAGCGGTGGGCCGCGGATCGTCTCTTTCGAGCCGCCGAACGGCGCCACCGGCGTCGACGCAGCGCAGAGCGAGCTGCGCGTCACTTTCGACCGCACGATGTCGGAGGGCTGGTCGTGGGTGACCGAGGAGCAGGATCTCTTTCCACCGACGACCGGCGAGGCGTTCATGACCCCGGACCGGCGCGCGGCGGTCCTGCCGGTGCGGCTCGAGCCCGGCCGCCGCTACGTCCTGTGGTTGAACAGCGCGCAGTTCCGCTACTTTCGCGACCTCGCCGGCGCCGAGCTCGAGCCGGTGCGCTGGACCTTCGCGACCGCTCCCTGAGGGGCCCGCCCGCCGCCGCCCGCAACGGCGGCTGCAAAGACTGCGCCGGGGGGTGGCGGCCGGGTCGCCGAGGGCGCGACATCATGCGGCGCGGGGGGAGCCCGATCCACCGAGGGCTTCCGAGGGAGAAGCGATGAAGCTCTGGATCGAACGCCTCGCCTCGCTCAAGCTCACGGTCGTCCTGCTGCTCACGCTCGGCGTGCTGCTCGCCGCCGGCACCATCGTCGAATCGACGCGCGGCGCGGCGGCGGCGCAGGCGGTCTATTTCTCGCCCTGGTTCCTCGCGCTCCAGGCGCTGTTCGGGCTCAACCTGCTCGCCGCGCTCGTCGAGCGCTGGCCGCGCAACCGCTGGCGCATCGGCTTCGCGCTCACCCACGCCTCGATGCTGCTGATTCTCGCCGGCGCGCTGATGACCTGGGCGTTCAAGATCGAAGGCCGGCTGCCGATCTGGGAGGGTGAATCCTCGAGCCTCGTCTACCGTGCCGGCGACGACGGCGACGTGCCGTACGAGCTGCCCTTCCGGGTGCGTCTCGATTCGTTCGAGATCGACACCTATCCCGGCACGCGGCGGCCGGCGATGTTCCGCAGCCGCGTCGTGGTGCTCGCCGGGAGCGGCGCCGAGCATCCGGCGGTGATCGAGATGAACCGGCCGCTCGAGCACGCCGGCTTCAACTTCTTCCAGTCGAGCTACCAGATCCAGGGCGGCCGCGAGATGACCATCCTGCAGGTGTCGCGCGATCCGGGCGAGGCGATCGTCTTCCTCGGCTACGTGCTGCTCGTTGCCGGCATGATCGTCGTCTTCTTCACCCGCCTCGCCCAGCACCGCAGGCTCGAGCAGATGGCGGCAGCGCCCGCCGCCGGCGTCGCCCTCGCCGCGGCGGTGATGGTCCTCGCGGCCTCGCCGGCCGGCGCGGCGCTGGTTCCCGACGCGGCGGCGACCGCGAATGCGCGCGCCGTCGCCGTGCAGCACGACGGGCGCGCGATGCCGTTCGACACGCAGGCGCGCAACGCCGTCCGCGACGTCACGCGGCTCCATGCCTGGCCCGGCGTCGACCCCGTTGCCATGGCGCTCGGCTGGGTGATCGACCCGCAAGGCTGGCAGGCGGAGCCGATCGTGCGCGTGCGCGGCGACGTCGCCGCCCTCGCCGGCCTCGCGCCCGGCACCGGCTACGCCTCGTACCGCGACCTCGTCGCGCAGCGCGCCCTGCTCGAGGCGCTCGGCGCCGCCGAGCAGCGGCAGCAGGCCGAGCAGCCACTCTCGCCGCTCGACAAGCACCTGCTCGAGACGGGAGAGCGACTGAGCGCGCTGCAGGGCTATTTCCGCGGCGAGATGCTGCGGGTCGTGCCCGGCGCGGACGCGAACGACGCCTGGGGCGCCGTGCGGCCGCGCTCTGCGGGCGACTTCGTCGGCGCCGGCGAGCGCGCCCGCGCCGTGGCGCCGGCGCACTACCCGAGCCGCGCGGCGATCGCGCGCGAGCTCACCTACAACCGCGCGCGGCCGAGCCGGCTCGGCTGGTGGCTCCTCGCGCCGGCGGCGCTCGCCGCCGGAGCGACGCTGACGCGCGACCGCTGGGGGCTCGCCTGGTTGGCGCGGGCGGGCATCGTCGCCGGCTTCGCGGTGATGACCTGGGGGCTCGCCCTGCGCTGGCAGATCGCGGGACGCATCCCGGCGTCGAACATGTACGAGTCGATGCTCTTCCTCGCCTGGGGCGTCGGGCTCTTCGCGGTGATCTCGGTCCTGCTGCGCAACCGCATGCTGGTCTTCAACGCGGCGGCGATGTCGGCGCTGGCCATGGCGCTCGTCGACCTGCTGCCCATGGATCCGTTCATCCACCCGATGCCGCCGGTGCTCTCGGGCACGCCGTGGCTCGCCATCCACGTGCCGATCATCATGATCGGCTACGCGACGCTCACCCTGGTGACCTTCTTCGCCCACCTGGTCGTCGGCGTCGAGATCTTCGCTCCGGCGCGCCGCGACCTGGCGCAGAAGTGGAGCCAGCTCGCCTACTGGTACATCCACGTCGGCTCGATCTTGCTCTTGGCCGGCATCCTCACCGGATCGATCTGGGCCGCGTCGTCGTGGGGCCGCTACTGGGGCTGGGATCCGAAGGAGGTCTGGTCGCTGGTGGCGTTCCTCGCCTACATGGCGATCCTGCACGCGCGATTCGACCAGCAGATCCACGACTTCGGCGTCGCCGTCGGCTCGATCACCGCCTACTGGACGATCCTGATGACCTATCTCGGGGTGAACTTCGTGCTCGCCGCGGGCCTGCACTCCTACGGCTTCGGCAGCTCGAACCTGGTGACGATCATGGCCGCCATCCTGGCCGTGGAGGTCGCCTTCCTGGGAGCGGGATGGCGGGCGGTGCGCAAGCGGCTGGCGGCGACGCCGGCGGCCGCAGGCTGAGGCGGGCTCAGGCCTCGACCGGCTGCGGGGCCTCGACCTCGTAGCCGCAGCCCTCCTTCGGACAGAGCCAGACGGTGCCCTTCTTCTTGGTCGTCTTCTCGGTCAGGAAGGGGTGGCCGCACTGCGGGCACGGCTCCTCGACCGGCTTGTTCCACAGCGCGTACTTGCACTTCGGGTAGCGCGAGCAGGAGTAGAAGAGCTTGCCGCGGCGGGTCTTCTTCTCGTGGATCGTGCCCTCGCCACACTCCGGGCAGCGGATCCCGGTGTCCTTGGGCGGCTCGGGCTTCGGTCCGAGCTTGCGGATGTTCTTGCACTCGGGGTAGCCGGTGCAGCCGTAGAACGGCCCGAAGCGCGAGCGGCGGAGCTCCATCGGCTTGCCGCAGAGCTCGCAGGGCGGGGTCTCCTCGCCCTCGGCCGCAGCGGGCGCCTCCGGCTTCGGCTCGAGGTCGCTCGTGTAGTCGCACGACGGCTCCTCGCGGTAGCCGGCGCAGCCGACGAAGGCGCCGTAGCGGCCGAAGCGGACGACCAGCGGCCGGCCGCACTTCGGGCACCTCTCGCCGGCGCGCAAGGGATCGACCTCGCCGAGCGGCAGCCCCTCGACCTTGACGTCGGGCCAGCGCTCGGCGCCGGTCGCGAGGTCCCGGTCGAACTTGGTGTCGAACTCGACCACCGCCTGCTTCCAGGGGAGCTTGCCCTCCTCGATCTCGTCGAGCTCCTCCTCGAGCCGCGCCGTGTAACCTTCGTTGATGACGTCCTCGAAGCCGGTCTGCAGGAGCTTGTTCACCACCTTGCCGAGCGCCGTCGGCTTCAAGCGCGCCTGCGTCTTCTCGACATACTCGCGCTCGCTGATGGTGGAGAGGATCGCGGCGTAGGTCGACGGCCGGCCGATGCCGTTCTCCTCGAGCGCCTTGACCAGCGTCGCTTCGGAGTAGAGCGGCGGCGGCTGGGTGAACTTCTGCTCCTTCTCGACCGCGACGAGCTCCAGCTCGTCGCCCTCGGCGAGCGGCGGCAGCTGGGCCGAGCCCTCCTCCTCGCCGTTGCCCGCCTCGAGCCGGTCGACGATCTCCTGGTAGACGGCGAGGAAGCCGGGGCTCTTGAGCACTTTGCCCGTCGCGCGCAGGCGGGCGCGGCCGCGCTCGACGTCGACGCGCGTCGTGTCGAAGACGGCGGGCTGCATCTGGCTGGCGACGAAGCGGTCCCAGATCAGGCGGTAGAGCTTGAGCTCGTCGGCCTTCAGGTACGCCGCGACGGCGTCGGGCGGCAAGTCGAAGTAGGTCGGGCGGATCGCCTCGTGGGCATCCTGGGCGCCCTTCTTCGAGGAGTAGAAGTTGGGCTTCTCGGGCAGGGAGTCGGCGCCGTAGGTGGCGGCGATCGCCTCGCGCACCGCGGCGATCGCCTCGGCGGCGACACGCGTCGAATCCGTGCGCATGTAGGTGATGAGACCGAGCTGGCCGCGGTCGCCGATGACCCGGCCTTCGTAGAGCCCCTGCGCCAGCGCCATCGTGCGCTTGACCGCGAAGCCGAAGCGGCGCGCCGCCTCCTGCTGCAGGCGGCTGGTGATGAAGGGAGGCGACGGCCGCTGCTTCGACTCCTTCTTCTCGACCGCGACGACGGTGAGCTTGCCGCCCAAGAGCTCGCGCTCGACGGCGGCGGCCGCCTCGGCGTCGCCGACCTCGGCTCGCTTGCCGTCGAGCTGGTGCAGCCGCGCGACGAACTCCGGCGGCTCGCGGGCGGCGAGCCGCGCGCCGACGACCCAGTACTCGACCGGCACGAAGGCGTCGATCTCGGCTTGGCGGTCGCAGACCATCTTGAGCGCCACCGACTGGACGCGGCCGGCGGAGAGGCCGCGCCGCACCTTCTTCCACAGCAGCGGCGAGAGCTTGAAGCCCATCAGCCGGTCGAGCACGCGGCGCGCCTGTTGGGCGTCGACCAGGTGGGCGTCGATCGTGCCCGGCCGCTCGAGCGCCGCGAGCACCGCCTTCTTGGTGATCTCGTTGAAGGTGACGCGGTGGACCTCGCTGGGGTCGCGGCCGAGCACCTCGGCGATGTGCCAGGCGATCGCCTCGCCCTCGCGGTCGGGGTCGGGTGCCAGGTAGACGCGGTCCGCCTTTCTGGCAGCGTCCTTCAGGCGCTTGACGACGTCTTTCTTGGTGGGGAGGACGACGTAGTTCGGCTCGTAGTCCGCGCCCAGCCCCATGTCCTTCTTGGGCAGGTCGCGAATGTGGCCGACCGACGCCTCCACCGCCCACTCGCGCCCGAGGAACTTCTTGAGCGTGCGGGTCTTGGCGGGGCTCTCGACGATGATCAGGTTCTTCGACACGGGGATTGGTCAACAGCCGAAATGGCGCGCGGATTCCGCGGACCGGGACTCGCGCTCTCCTGGCGGCAGGGCCGGGACCCTACCATCGCGATTTCGCGCGCCGCAACTTCCGGTCCTCAGGCGAGCGCCGCGTAGGAGCCGTCGAGGCGGCGCACGAGGTGGCCCGCGAGCTCGAGCGCGAGCAGCGCCACGAGCGCGCGCTCGACCGCCATTTCGCAGCGCGCGGCGAGCGCCTCGGCGACGCCGGGCGCCGCGCCCGCCGCGCGCCAGAGCGCGCGCTCGCTCTCGTCGAGGCCGGCGGGCTCCGCCGCCGGGAGCGGCGCGGGCGCCACCGGTGCGGCGCGCCCGAGGGCCTCGAGCACGTCGCCCGGATCGAGCGCCGGACGGGCGCCGTCGGCGATCAGGCGGTTGGTGCCGAGCGCGAGCTCGTCGTCGACGCGGCCCGGCACGGCGAGCACCTCGCGCCCGAGCTCGAGCGCCAGCCGGGCGGTGACCAGCGAGCCCGATCGCGGCGCCGCCTCGACGACGACGCAGGCCTCGGCCAGCGCCGCGATCAGCCGGTTGCGCACCGGGAACTGCCAGGGGAGCGGCGCGCGGCCGCACGGGAACTCGCTCAAGCGCGCGCCGCGCGCGGCGATCTGGCGGCCGAGCGCGCGGTGTCCGCGCGGATAGTCGAGATCGAGGCCGCAACCGAGCACGGCGACGGTGCGCCCGCCCGGCGCGGCGAGGGCGCCGCGGTGGGCGGCGGCGTCGACGCCGACGGCGAAGCCGGAGACCACGGCGACACCGGCGGCGGCGAGCTCGCGCCCCAGCCACTCGGCGACCTCGAGGCCGTAGCGCGACGCACGGCGCGCACCGACCAGCGCCACGGCGGGACCATCCGGCAAGGTGCCCTGCACGTAAATTGCAGGCGGAGGCAGCTCGAGCATGCGAAAGCGATCGGCGATCTCGCTCTCGGCGAGCGTGAGGATCTCGGCGCCGATGCGCGCGGCGCGCTCCGTTTCGCGCGCCGCGAGCGCCGGCGCCTCGGCGCGCAGGGCGATCGCGTCCGCCAGCGCGCTCGCCGGCACGCCCATCCGTCGTGCCTCGCCGGCGTCCGGAGAGGCGCCGATCCAGCGCTCGAGTTCGGCGGCGAGACGGCACGCGGCGCCGCGCGGCAGCGCCGAACTGGCGCCGAGCGCGATGAGCACCTGGCGGGCGCTCGGCCGCGGCGTGGCAGGAGCCTCCATCGAACGCCCCAAGACGCCAACCGCCGGTGCAGACTTTCGCCGGCACGCCGAGCGCGGGACCGCCGGCGAGATCGCTCCGGTATACTGCCGCCCCTTCGACGCGGCGGCGATCCCGCCGCAAGAGGCGGCTGCATGATGCGGAGAGCGAATCTGCTGGCTGGCGCGCTGCTCGCCGCCGTCGTGGCGACCGGTTGCGCCTCGGCGGGGGCGTCCGGTGCGACCGCTGCGCCGCAGATCGACTTCGGGATCGACATGGCGCGCCGCGGCCTGTGGAACGAGGCGCTGTTCCGCTTCGAGCAGGCCCGCCGCGAGCGCCCCGCCGACGCCAAGGTGCTCAACAACCTCGCCGTCGCCTACGAAGCCGTGGGTCGCTTCGACGACGCGCTCGCCGCCTACAAGGAGGCGGTGCAGCTCGCTCCCGGCGAGCGCGGCGTGAAGGCGAACTACTCGCGATTCCTCGAGTTCTACCAGAGCTACCGGCCCCAGAAGCCGGGCGAGACTCCGGCGAAGGGCGATGAGGCGAAGCCGTGAGTCGCCGCGCCCTCGCCGCCCTCGCCGCCCTCGCCTGGCTCGCCGGCGGAGCGCCCGCCGCCGCCGCCGTCGAAGTGCGCCTGCGCCTGCCGGTGCGCGCCAAGCTCGACCTCGAGGGGCGCCGCTCGCTCGTCGTCGCTCCCTTCCTCGTCGTCAGCCGCGAGGGGGGCGACAGCGAGCGCGTGCGCGGCAGCTCGCTCGACGTGCAGAAGGAGTTCGAGCGCTACCTCGCCAAGCTGCTGCGCCGCGAGACCGACCTCCGGCTGGTCGAGTCGGGGCCGATCGACTATCCGTCGTTCGATCTCCAGGCGCTCGCGGCGAATCGCGACTTCTGGCGCGCCGTCGGCGAGCGCACGCAGGCCGACCTGGTGCTCGCCGGCAGCCTCGATTTCGACGTCCAGGACAAGAGTGGCTACCGCACCGAGGAGTACGTCTCACCCTTCGACGGGCGCACCTACTTCCGCCAGGTGCTGGTCGAGCAGACCGGCTTCGATTTCGACATCGTGATGATGGTCTTCGACGGCCGCACTGGCGAGCGCATGTACTTCGACAACTTCAAGGATTTCAAGCAGTTCGAGAGCGAGCGCACGGATCCTCTGCAGGGCATGTTCGAGAACCTGGCGGCGCTCGAGGACCGCATCCTGAACATCTTCACGCAGAAATCCGTCGAGGCGACGCGCGTCCTTCTCGACGACTGATCGCGCGGTCGACTCTCCAGAAAGGGAGGCTCCGGTGCTCCGACCCTCGTTCCTCCGGCGTCACGCGGTGGCGGGCTGCGCGCTCCTCTGGCTCGCCGCGGCTCCCGTCGCAGCGCAGTACGCGACCGGCTTCGGCAAGAACAAGATCCAGTACCGCGAGTTCGACTGGCAGATCTACCACTCGCCGCACTTCGACGTCTATTACTACGAAGCGGAGGAGGCGCTCCTCGAGAAGGTGGTGTCGATGGCGGAGAGCGCCTACGACCACCTCTCCCGCGAGTTCGACCACCAGATCCAGGAGCCGGTGCCGCTCATCTTCTACGCCACCCACTCGCACTTCGAGCAGAACAACATCATCCTCAACTTCATCCCCGAGGGGATCGGCGCCTTCGCCTCGCCGGCGCGCAACCGCATGGTGCTGCCGGTCGACCTGCCGGACAGCGAGCTCTACGAGCTCATCCTCCACGAGCTGACCCACATCTTCCAGTACAGCGCCATCTTCCAAAACAAGGTCGCCCGCGGCATCGGCGGCGCGCCGCAGTGGTTCATGGAGGGCATGGCCTCTTACATGGCGAAGGACGAAGGGATCGGCGAGCGCATGTACCTGCGCGACGCCGTGGTCAACGACCAGGTGCCGTCGATCCTCAGCCGCGGCGTGGAGGGCTACCTCGCCTACCGCTTCGGCCACGCCGCGTTCGAGTACATCGAGGAGCGCTGGGGCAAGGAGGGCTTCCGCGACTTCGTCTACGAGTTCCGCAACACGATCGGCGGGCGGGCCGACCGCGCGCTCGAGCGCGCGCTGCGTATCGAGCCCGAGGACTTCGACCTCGACTTTCGGCGCTGGCTGCGCCGCAAGTACCTGCCGGCGCTGGTCGAGAGCGGCGAGCCCTCGGACTTCGGTCGGCCCTTCCGCGACGAGGACCGGCGCGTGAGCGACGCGGTGTCGCCGGTGGCAGCGCCCTCCGGCGACCTCGTCGCCGCGCTCGTGATCTCGCGCGGCGACCTCGACATCATGCTCTTCGACGCCCGCAAGCGCGAGCCGCTCAAGAACCTGACCAAGGGCTTCTCGCGCGACTACCAGTACCTGGTGGCGCAGAACCTGACGGCCCGCAACCGCATGGGCAGCGATCTCGCCTTCTCGCCGGACGGCAATTTCCTGGCGGCGTTCGCCAAGCGCGAGAAGGGGCGCAGTCTGGTGCTCTTCGACGTCTTGCGCAAGCGCATCGACCGCATGATCGAAATGGAGGTCGAGCAGCAGCACGCGCCGGCGTGGAGCCCGGACGGCAAGACGATCGCCTTCTCCGGCAACCGCGGCGGCCGCTTCGACATCTACCTCTTCGACGTCGCCAGCGGCGGGCTCACCAACCTCACCGACGACGCGGAGTTCGACGGCGCGCCGGTCTTCACGCCCGACGGCAAGGGCCTGGTGTACTCGACCACCCTCGCCGGCGAGTACGCGCAGCTCTTCGAGCTCGACCTAGCGAACCCGGGCGAGCGCCGGCGCCTGACGGAAGGGCGCTGGAACGACCGCGACGCAGTCTTCGCGAGCGACGGCAAGCGGATCTTCTTCACCTCCGACCGCTCGGGCGCGGACAACATCTGGTCGCTCGCGGTCGGCACCGGCGAGGTGGCGCAGCACACCAACGCGGTGACCGGGTGCGTGCAGCCCACGATCCTGCGCGGCGAGGACGGCCGCGACCGGCTCGCCTACGCCGGCTTCTGGCGCGGCAGCTTCGACCTCTACCTCTCCGACCTCGAGAAGCCGATCACGGAGATCGCCGCGCCGGACCAGGCGCCCGCCGCGCCGGCCGCGGCGGAGGAGCCGCCGCCGGTGCCGACGGACGAGGAGGAGTTCGTGCCCGACATCCTGGTGACGATCGACGACGCCAACAAGGAGGGCTACAAGCGCTCGCGGCTCTTCCTAGAGGACGGCGGCGGCTCGATCGCCGTCACCGACGACCAGTACGTGCTCGGCCAGGCCTACCTCTCCTTCACCGACTACCTGGGCGACCGCCGGCTGTTCATGCTCTTCAGCTCGGTCGACACTTTCTCCAACTTCGACTTCACCTACATGGATCTGTCGCGGCGCTGGAACTGGTCGCTCAGGCTGTTCGACGACCGCAGCTTCTTCATCGGCTTCGACCAGCGCACGGGACAGCTCGAGCGGGGCGAGGCGACGTTCAATCAGACCGGGCTCGTCGCCTCGTGGATCTATCCATTCACCTTCTACCACCGGGTCGAGCTCGGGCTCGGCTACATCTATCGCGAGTACGACTTCCAGTTCTTGCTGCGCGACGAGCAGGGCAACATCGTCTACTCGATCGAGCCGCGCAAGGACGACTTCCCGCTGGCGCAGGCCGCCCTGACCGGCGACAGCACGATCTCGGATGCCTTCGGACCGGTGGCCGGCCGCCGCTGGCGCCTGCAGGGCAGCTACGGCTACGACACCGACGAGGGCGGGGCGCTGAGCGAGAACGGCTCGCTCGACTTCCGGCAGTACATTCCGCTCACCCGCCGCTCGCAGATCGCCTTCCGCGCCTTCGGCGGTTACGCGGGCGGCAACTTCCCGAGCATCTACGCCATCGGCGGGCTCGACACCGTGCGCGGCTACGACTTCCGCTCGCTCGTCGGCGACCGCGCTTTCTACGGCAACCTCGAGCTGCGCTTCCCGCTCGTCGACGCGCTGGTCGGGCCGGTCTACGACTTCCGTGGCATCCGCGGCCGCATCTTCCTCGACGTCGGCGGCGCCTGGCGCGACTACGCCGGCGAGGAGTACGAGTTCTGCGACGCCGACGCCGGCCTCACCGTCGGAGTGGATGGCGGCGCCAACGCTTGCGCCGCTTACGGCTGGGGCTTCACCGTCCGCTTCGCCGGCCTCGACCTCAACTGGGACTTCGCCAAGGCCTGGGACTTCTCGAAAAGCGTCGACGACGGCTTCCGCACCGAGTTCTGGATCGGCAGGCGCTTCTGAGGACGCCCCGGGGCCGGATGACGCCTCCGCGGCGGGAGCGGCGGCTCGCCGCGGGTCGGGCCGGTTCCTTGTCCGAGCGGCGACGGCGCGGATACAATCCCCCGAACTCATGAAGATCGAAGTGCTAGGCAGCTACGGCGGCCAGAGTGACGAGTGTCGCACGACCTGCCTCGTACTCGACGAGGCGGTCGCTCTCGATGCCGGGTCGCTGGCGCAGGCGCTGCCGATCGAGCGCCAGCAGCAGGTGCAGTCGATCGTGCTCTCGCACTCGCACATGGACCACACGACGACGCTGCCGTTCTTCGTCGAGAACGTCTTCGGCAAGCTGCGCGACTCGGTGGACGTCTACGCCTCGGCGGAGACGATCTTCGCGGTACGCAAGCACCTGTTCAACAACGACGTGTGGCCCGATTTCACGCGCATTCCGAACCACCTGCTGCCGGCGCTGCGCTTCCACGAGCTCGCCGACGAGGTGCCGTTCGAGGTCGGCGGCATCCAGTTCACCCCCATCCCGGTCGATCACCTGGTGCCGACCTACGGCTTTCTCATCGAGAGAGGCGACTCGGCGGTGCTGTGGTCGAGCGACACCGGCCCCACCAAGCGGCTGTGGGAGATCGCCAACCGCACCAAGAACCTGCAGGCGCTCTGCCTCGAGGTCTCGTTCGACAACGCGCTGCAGCCGATCTCCGACCTCTCGCTCCACCTCACCCCGCGCACCGTCGCCTCCGAGCTTCGCCAGCTCAAGCGCCCGCTGCCGGTCCTGCTCCACCACCTCAAGCCCACCTGCCGCGCCAAGATCCACCAAGAGATCGCCGCCCTCGGCAACCCCGACCTCGCCTTCCTCGAGCAGGGCAAGACGTACGAGTTCTGAGGGCCCCGCGGCGGCGTCGACGCGTCGCCGCCTGCGGTAGACTTCACGCGCCGTGCAGGCACCCCTGCAATTCGAGGACGACGTCGCGCCGCTCCGGGTGGTGGTGCTCGGGTCGGGGTCGGGGGGCAACGCGGTGGTGGTCGAGTCCGGAGGGCGGCGGCTGCTCTTCGACGCCGGCTTCTCCTGCCGCGAGCTCGAGCAGCGGATGCGCTCCGTCGGCGTCGACCCCAAGTCGATCGACGCGCTCCTCCTCACCCACGAGCACGAGGATCACGTGCGCGGCGCCGGGCGCTTCGCGCTGCGTCACCGCGTACCGGTGTGGGCGACCGCCGGCACGTTGGCCGGCATGGAGATCCCGCCCGACGTCGTGCCGAGCGTCGAGACCCTCGAGTCGGGCCGACCGGTCGAGATCGCCGGCTTCGACGTCGAGCCGTTCCTGATTCCGCACGACAGCCGCGAGCCGGTCGGCTTCGTGGTCGAGGACAGGCACGGCCGCCGCGTCGGTCTCGCCGGCGACATGGGCTGCCGGAGCCGGCTCGCCTGGGCGACGCTCGTCGAGCTCAACCTGCTGATCCTCGAGACCAACCACGATCTCGACCTGCTGCGCAACGGGCCGTATCCGTGGGCCCTGAAGCAGCGCGTTGCCGGCCGGCACGGCCATCTCTCGAACGTCGAGGCGTCGGACGGCCTGCCCGAGCTGCTCTGCGACCGCCTGCGCACGCTGGTGCTCTACCACCTCTCGCGCGTCAACAACACCGCGGCGCTCGCCGCCGCCACCGTCGGCGAGGCGCTCGACCGCGCCGGCGCGTGCGCCGGCGTCGTCGTCTCGGACCAGTTCCAACCCACTTCCTGGCTGGAGGTCGCCTCTTGAGAGCGCGCGTCACCGTCTTCCCGCGCAAGGAGATCCTCGATCCGCAGGGCAAGGCCATCCGCGGCGCCCTCGAGCGCAGCGGCTTCCCCGAGGTGCGCGAGGTGCGCGCCGGCAAGTCATTCGACATCGACCTCGGCACCGAGGACACCGTCGCCGCCGGCGAGCGGCTGGCCGAGATGTGCGAGAAGCTGCTCGCCAATACCGTCGTCGAGGAGTACGAGATCGAGGTGCTGGCCGGAGAGCGCGCATGAGGTGCGGCGTCGTCGTCTTCCCCGGGTCGAACTGCGACCACGACGTCTATCACGTCCTGAAGCACGTCCTCGACCAGGACGCGATCTTCCTCTGGCACGAGGACACGACGCTCAAGTCCTGCGAGCTCGTCGTGCTGCCGGGCGGCTGGTCGTACGGCGATTACCTGCGCGGCGGCGCCATGGCGGCCCTCTCGCCGGTGATGACGGCGGTGCGCGAGCACGCCGAGAAGGGGGGCCTCGTCCTCGGCATCTGCAACGGATTCCAGGTGCTGACCGAGTCGCACCTGCTGCCCGGCGCGCTGCGCCGGAACCGCGACCTGCGATTCGAGTGCCGCGACGTCTACCTGCGCGTCGAGCGCGACGACCTGCCGTTCACCCATCGCTACCGCGCCGGCCAGGTGGTGCGCATGCCGATCGCCCACGGCGAGGGCAACTACGAGCACTCGCCAGCCGAGCTCGATCGCATCGAGGCTGCCGGCCAGGTGGTCTTCCGCTACGTCTCGCCGGCGGGCGAGCTCGACGACGCTTGGAACCCGAACGGCTCGGCGCGCGCCATCGCCGGGGTCGTCAACGCCGGCGGCAACGTGCTCGGCCTGATGCCGCACCCCGAGCGCTGCGCCGAGGAGGTGCTCGGCAACGCCGACGGGCTCGGGCTCTTCGCGTCGGTCGTGCGCGGCGCGCGGGCGCGGCTCGCCGGAGCGGCGCGGTGAGCGCGGTCGCGGCGCCGACCGCCGAGCGTACGGTCGATCTCGCGCTGGCGCGCGAGCACGGCCTGACCGAGGCCGAGTGGGCGCGCCTGAACGGCTTCCTCGGCCGGCCGCCGACCGTGACCGAGCTCGGCATCACCTCGGCGCTGTGGAGCGAGCACTGCTCCTACAAGTCCTCGAAGATCTACCTGCGGGAGTTGCCGACCTCCGGCCCGCACGTGCTCCAGGGGCCGGGCGAGAACGCCGGCGTCGTCGACATCGGCCACGGCTGGGTGGCGGTGTTCAAAATGGAGTCGCACAACCACCCGAGCTACATCGAGCCCTACCAGGGCGCGGCGACCGGCGTCGGCGGCATCCTGCGCGACGTCTTCACCATGGGCGCGCGGCCGATCGCCTGCATGGACAGCCTGAGCTTCGGCGCGCTCGACGCCCCGCGCATGCGCTCGCTCGTCGACGGCGTCGTGCGCGGCATCGGCGACTACGGCAACTGCGTCGGCATCCCGACGGTGGGCGGCGAGACGCGCTTCCACCCGTCGTACGACGGCAACATCCTGGTCAACGCGTTCGCGCTCGGCGTGGCGCGCCGCGAGCGCATCTTCAAGGCCAAGGCCGCGGGGGTGGGCAACCCGATCCTCTACGTCGGCTCGCGGACCGGCCGCGACGGCATCCACGGCGCCTCGATGGCGTCGGAGTCGTTCGACCAGGAGAGCGAGAAGAAGAAGCCGACGGTGCAGGTCGGCGATCCGTTCACTGAGAAGGTCCTGCTCGAGGCGTGCCTCGAGGCGATGCGCTCCTCGGCGATCGTCGCCATCCAGGACATGGGCGCCGCCGGCCTGACCAGCTCGACGTTCGAGATGGCGGCGCGCGGCGGCGTCGGCATCCGGCTCGACCTCGACCGCGTGCCGCTCCGCCAGCCGGGGCTCTCGGCGTACGAGATGATGCTCTCCGAGTCGCAGGAGCGGATGGTGATCGTCGCCCGCCGTGGCCGCGAGGAGGAGGTCGCCAAGGTCTTCCGCCGCTGGGGCCTCGAAGTCGTCGCGATCGGCGAGGTGACCGGCGACCGGTGCGCCGAGATCGTCCACCGCGGCGTCGTCGAGGCGTCGCTGCCGATCGCCCCGCTCACCGACGACGCGCCGGTCTACGAGCGGCCGTGCGTCGAGCCCGAGCGGCTCGCCGAGCTGCAGGCGATGCCCGAAGTGCCGGCGGCCGACGATCCGACCGCGGCCCTCTTCTCGTTGCTCGCGACGCCGGACCTGGCGAGCAAGGAGTGGATCTACCGCCAGTACGACCACACCGTGCGCACCAGCACGGTGCAGGGCCCCGGCGGCGACGCGGCCGTGCTGCTGCTCAAGGGGACGCCGAGCGGACTGGCCCTCGCCGCCGACGTCAACCCGGTCTACTGCGCGCTCGACCCGCGCAGCGGCGGCGCGCAGGCGGTGGCCGAAGCGGCGCGCAACCTGGCGATGGTCGGCGCCACGCCGGTCGGCCTGACCGACTGCCTCAACTTCGGCAATCCGGAGAACCCCGAGGTCATGTGGCAGTTCCGCGAGTGCGTGCGCGGCATGGCGGCGGCGTGCCGAGCGCTCGAGGTGCCGGTGGTCTCGGGCAATGTCTCGCTCTACAACGAGACCGACGGCCGCTCGATTCATCCGACGCCGACCGTGGCCATGGTGGGCGTCGTCGAGAACCTCGGCAATTCGCCGGTCGCGAGCTTCGTGCGCGCCGGCGACCGGATCGTGCTGCTCGGCGCCGACCGCGTCGAGTTCGGCGGCTCGGCGTACCTGCGCTGGCTCCACGGCGTCGAGCGCGGGCGGCCGCCGGCGGTGGATCTCGCCGCCGAGGCGCGCCTCGGCCGGCTGGTGCGGCAAGCGAGCGCCAGGGGCCTGCTGCACACGGCGCACGACGTCGCCGAGGGCGGCCTCGCGGTCGCTCTCGCCGAGGCGACGTTCGCCGCCGGCCTCGGCGCGCGCGTGCGCGCGCCGCTCGCGCCGACGGCGCTCTTCTCCGAGACGCAAGCGCGCGCCGTCGTCGCCGTCGCGCCGCGCCATCTCGACGCTCTGCTCGCGCTCGCCGAGTCGCTCGGCGTGCCGGCCGACGAGGCGGGTGAAGTGGGCGGCGAGCGGCTGGTGATCGAGGCCGAAGGCGCCGCGATCGACGCGCCGGTCGCCGACCTGCGCGAGAGCTGGTCGACGGCGCTGCCGGCAGCGCTCGGGCTCTAGCCGGCGATGTGCGGCATCTTCGGCATCGAGGGGTACGACGACGCGGCGAACCACGTCTACCTCGGCCTCTACGCGCTGCAGCACCGCGGCCAGGAGTCGACCGGCATCGTCGCCTGGGACGGTCGCCGCATGCCGGTCGAGCGCGGCATGGGCCACGTCGCCGAGGTCTTCTCGGCCGCGTCGCTGGCGCGCCTGCGCGGCCGGCGCGCCATCGGCCACACGCGCTACTCGACCGCCGGCTCTTCGGTGATCGGCAACGCGCAGCCGATCGTGGTGCGCACGTCGATGGGCTCGATCGGCATCGTTCACAACGGCAACCTGACCAATGCCGCCAGCCTGCGCCGACGGCTGGAGGCCGAGGGAGCGATCTTCCAGACCACCTCCGACACCGAGGTGATCCTCCACCTGATGGCGCGCAACCCCCGCCCGGAGATCGTCGAGTCGCTGCTCTCGGCGCTCGCCGACATCGAGGGTGCGTTCTCGCTGCTCGTCGTCACCGAGAGCTGCCTGGTCGCGGCGCGCGACTCGCACGGCTTCCGGCCGCTGGCCATGGCCAAGCTCGGCGCCGCCACCTGCTTCGCCTCGGAGAGCTGCGCCTTCGACCTCCTCGGCGCGAGCTCGGCGCGCGAGCTCGATCCGGGTGAGGTGGTGGTGGTGCGCGAGAGCGGAGTCACCTCGCACCAGCTCCCGGCCACTCCCACGCCGAAGCGCTGTGCCTTCGAGCACGTCTACTTCGCGCGCCCCGATTCGGTGGTGTTCGGCGACGCGGTGGGCGAGGTGCGCCGGCGGCTCGGCGCCCAGCTCGCGCGCGAGGCGCCGGCGGACGCCGACGTCGTGGTGCCGGTGCCCGACTCGGGCCTCTTCGCCGCCATCGGCTACAGCCGCGAATCCGGGCTGCCGTTCGAGCTCGGCATGACGCGCAACCACTACGTCGGCCGCACCTTCATCGAGCCCCGGCAGTCGATCCGCAACTTCGGCGTCAAGGTGAAGCTCAATCCCGTGCGTTCGATCATCGGCGGCCGCCGGGTGGTGCTCATCGACGACTCGATCGTGCGCGGCACGACCTCGCGCAAGATCGTGCGCATGATGCGCGAGGCCGGCGCCGCCGAGGTCCACTTGCGCATCTCCTCGCCGCCCACCGCCTGGTCGTGCTACTACGGCATCGACACTCCGCGGCGCAAGGAATTGATCGCCGCCAACTACCCGGTCGACGACATCCGCGCCTTCGTCGAAGCCGACACGCTCGCCTACCTCTCGCTCGACGGCCTGCTGCGCTCGCTCTCGGGCCCGCGGGAGAGCTACTGTACCGCCTGCTGGACAGGCGACTATTCGGTCGCCATCACCGGCGAGGATCGCCGCCAGGTCGAGCTCTTCCCGGTCGCCACCGAAGAGGACGGCACGGCGGACTGAGCCGCGTCTCCCGCTCGCCGCGTCCGCATCACTCAGGGACGCAGCAGCGCCGCGCGGTCGATCGGCTCGCCGCCGACGACCAGCAGCTCGATCTGATGGAGGGCGGAAAGGTCGCGGGTCGGATCTCGCGCCACCACCAGGATGTCGGCCGGGCAGCCCGGTGCGAGGCAACCGACGTCGCGCCAGCCGAAGACCTCTCCGAAGTTCGTCGTCGCGGCGGCGAGCGCCTGGCGCGGGGTCAGGCCGATGCGGACGAGAAGCTCGAGCTCGTGGTGGAGCGAGATCCCGGGCATGGCGCCGAACGCCGAAGCGCCGCTGCCGGCGAGATAGCGAGCTCCGGCCGCGGCGTATTCCGTCTCGAGCGCGAGCAGCGTCGCGGCGAGCTCGGCGGGAAAGGCGTCGGCGCCCTCGCCCGGACGCGCGCTTCGCTCTCCGCTCGCGGGGTCCGCGGGGAGGTGGATGCCGGCAGGGTCGAGGATGCTCGCCGCCGGCTCGCGCCAGGGGTTGGCGTGGCCGGGAAGGTCCAGGTACTCCATCGCCAGCGTCGGGATCAGCGCGGTCTGCGACCGGCCGAGCCGCTCGGCCCAGCGCGCCGCGCCGTCGCCGTCGCCATGATGAGCCGTCAGCCAGCGGTAGTACTCGAGCTTGGGGGCGCCGAACGGCGCTCTCGCGACCCGCGCGCGAAGCTCCGCCGGCGCCAGCGGCAGCGAGTAGCGGCTGGTGTGGACGAGCGCCTGGACGCCGAGCGCGAGCGCCGTCCCGTACGGCGTCTCTCCGAGCTCCCCGATCGTGGCCAGGCCGAGCTCTCGGGCGCGCTCGACGGCCGCGGCCAGGCTCCGGTGCGGCAGCGGATACATCAGGAGCGCAACCCGGACGCCTTCGCTCGCCAAGCGGTCGATGCGCCGCCGGATGGCGTCCGGAGCGAGCTCCGGGCCGTCGTCGCCGTAGCCGACGGTGTCGAGCGGGATGATGCGCGGCCGCGGTGCGACGTCGAAGGCCAGCGCACCGCGCCGCGCATCGGCGACACCGACGATCGCGGTCACCCCCGAGTAGAGGTAGGCGCGCGCCTGCGCGGCGCTGTTCATGCCGGCGAATCCGTCGACGAGACCGGGCACGACGAACCGGCCGGCGACGTCCACCACGCGCGCGTCGGGCGGAACCTCGACCTCGCGGCGCCGCCCGGCGGCGACGATGCGGCCACCGGAGACGAGCACCACCGAGTCGGCGAGATCGCGGCCACGTCGCCCGCCGTTGCTCAAGTCGAGGAGGGTGCCGCCGACGAGCGCGAGCGGCGTGGGGCTCGGCTCCTCTCGCAGGCGCGCGAGATCGGCGAGGAGCGCGGCGGGCGAGAGCGGGAAGCCGAGGAAATCCTCGATGACCTGGCGCGATGAGCGCTCGAGGCCGAAGCGGTAGAGGCGCTCGGCGAGCCAGGCGTAGGTATCCGGTCCGGCCTCGACGAGCGGCCCGCGCAGCTCGCGGAGGCGCTGGCGCAGGTCGGCGACGAGCACCGCGCCGAGGGCGTAATTCATCATGTAGCCGGGCGAGTCGACGAGCTGGCCGCGCAGCGCCCACCACGACCACTCGGGGTGAGGCACGACGCGCAGGTACTCGTGGGTGAGCTCGCTCCACACGGCGTTCGGATCGGCCGTCGGATCGCGGTGCATGCGCAGCTCGAAGAGCGCCCAGCAGACGTCGAGCACGACCGCGGCGTACTTCGAGCGGAGGCTATCGGCGATCGGCGCGGCGGCGCCGAGCCAGCGCTGCTGCCACGCCGGCTCGTAGGCCTCGTACGCCACGAGGTCGGCCAGCGCTTCGGTCAAGATGTCGCTGTCGGGCCAATCGGCGAAAGCGGGCTGCGTGCGAATCGCTTGGATGTGGACGGCGTGTCCGGTCTCGTGCAGGAGCTCGACCAGGTTGTCGAAGCCGCCGACGCGGTAGGTGGCGAAGACCCACGCCTCGCCGGGCCGCCAGCCGCCGTCGACGCGGCGCGGGCGGCGGCCGAAGGTGGAGAAGGCGACCGGCGTCTTGCCGGCGCGCGGCGCGAGGTCGTAGCGCACGCCGAGGGCCTCGGGGTCGGCGCCGAGCGCGGTGTAGACGGCATCGTTGAGCTCGCGCAGCCGTTCGACCGGCACGCGGTCGCCGAGCGTCCGCTGGACCGCGCCGCCGGCGAAGTGGAGATCCCACGGCTCGAGCGGCACCTGCGGAGTCGCGTCGCGCCAGGCCGAGAGGACGTCGATCAACCAGCGCTCGCCGAGCGCCGGGTCGACGCCGAGCGCAGTGAGATTCCGCTCCACGTACGAGTCACCCGCCCGCCAGCGCGCCGCGGAGAGGGCGATCATCTGCCGCCACGGGCTCGCCGCCGAGCCGTCACCGTCGACGCTTCGCCAGACGGGCGCAAGTGCCAGGAAGAGCCGCCGTCGCTCCTCGCGATCGGGAGTGGCGGCGAGACGAGCGAGCACCGTCAGCCGGTCGAGGACCTCGTCGCCGTGGCGCACGCGACTCTGTGCTGCGGCATAGCAGGCGTAGAGGTTCTGCTGGAGCGTTTCGAGGTCGGCATCCACGGGGAGATCGCGGCAGGGAGCGGTGGGCGGCTCGGTGGCGGCCGCCTCGGGCGCGGCGGGCGGAGCCAAGGGCCCGACGAGAGCGGCGCGCATCGCGGCGAGCGCGCCGTCGGTCGCCGGCAGGGCCGCGAGCTCGCCGGCGACGCGTTCTCGCAGCGCGGCATAGGCGCGCTCGAGCTCCGCGACGCCCGCGCCGTCCGGCGCGCGGTCACTGCCGAGCGCCGCGGCGACGTCGAGGGCGTCGCGCAGCTGGCGCAAGTCGGCGTAGCGCGCCTCGAGCTCGGGCGGCAACGCGGCGCCGAGCGACGCCGCGGAGGCCACCAAGGCCGGCAACCAGCGCACCGTGCGGCGAAGCGATGCCGATAGAATGACGCCTGTCGGGAGCATCGGACGGGGAGCGAGAGTAGCAGCAGGCCGCGCTCTCGGCACCGCTCGGCGGATTCGTGACGGCCGAAGAGCAGCGTATGCTTACAATCCTGTCCCGAATTCCAGGTCTTGGGGGGCCGCGGCAGGCGGGAGACCATCGATGAAGATCGCGCTCGTCAAAGCACCGATCGGCGGCATTCTCGGGCTCGAGATGCTGACCTTCGTCGAGCCCCTGGGGCTCATCTGCGTCGCCGGCGGGCTCGAGCAGCTCGGGCACGAAGTGCGCGTCTTCGATCTGCGCATCGACGGCGAGGAGCCCGGTCTGGCGCGCTGCCGCGAGTTCGATCCCGACGTCGTTGGGCTGCAGTGCAACTTCACGACCGAGCGGTTCCGCACCCGGCGGTTGGCCGAGCGCGTGCGCCGGGAGCTGCCGGCGGCCTTTCTCGTCGTCGGAGGACACGACGCTTCGCGCGCGCCGGAGTGGTTCCGCGACGCCACGATCGACGCCATCGCGGTCGGCGACGGCGAGGAGATCCTGCCGCCTCTGGTCGAAGCGCTCGCGCGCGGCAGCGACCTCGCCCGCGTTCCCGGCCTCGTCCTCAACCGCGACGGAGGTCAACTCGCCACCGGCCACGCGCCGGCCCGGCGCGAGATCGACACGCTGCCGCTGCCGGCGCGACACCTGATCGCCGAGTACGCACCGCACTACTACATCAACTTCCGCAAGCCGCTGGCGCTGTTCGAGACCGCGCGCGGCTGCCCGTTCAAGTGCAACTTCTGTTCGGTGTGGAAGTTCCACGAATCGACCTTCCGAGAAAAGTCGCCGGCCCGCGTCGTCGAGGAGCTGAAATCGATCGAGGCGCCCAACATCTTCATCACCGACGACATCTTCTGGATGAACGTCAAGCGCGGCGAGGAGCTGGCGCACGCCATCCGGGCGGCCGGCATCAAGAAGTACTTCACCGTCCAGACGCGCACCGACATCATCTGCAAGTTTCCGCATCTGATCGAGATGTGGAAGGAGTGCGGCGATCTCGCCATCTTCCTCGGTCTCGAAGCGGTGACCGACGAGGGCCTGGCCGCGGTCAACAAGAAGAACACCGCCGCCAACAACGAGCGCGCTCTCGGCATCCTCAAGGACCTCGGCGTCGGCTTCACGCCCAACTTCATCGTCGATCCGGCGTGGGACCGTGAGGACTTCGCGCGGCTGCGCGAGTGGATCGAGCGCACGGGCGCCTACAACAGCGGTTTCTCGGTGTTGACCCCGTTGCCTGGCACCGACCTCTGGGAGTCGGCCAAAGCGCAGGTCACCACCGAGAACTGGGAGATGTTCGACATCATCCACGCGGTGCTGCCGACGAAGCTGCCGCTCGACGAGTTCTACGAGGAGTACTCGCGGCTGTGGCGACACGTGCTCGACGTCAGGTACCGCGAGCGCGGCAAGCTGCGCACCTACGTGCAGCTCGGCGCGGCGCTGGCGACCGGCAAGGTGACGGTCGGCGCGGTGCGCAAGGGGATGAACCTCGCCAAGGTCTTCAGCCGCAAAGAGACCTTTCTCGCCGCGCACCGGGCCGAAGCCTCGGCCTGACGGCGCCGTCTGCGCTCGCGCCGCGGGTTGCGCGCGCTCTCTCGCTCTGCTACCTTGTTCGAGCGCACTGCCGCGCACCGAGTCCGCGCGAGTGGCGTGGACCCGCCGGGCCGCCGGGCCCTCGTATCGCATCCCTTTCCTTCGGCGTCTCTCGCCGTTCGCGCCCGGTTGCCGGCGACGGAACTGGATCGCGCTCCGCTTCGACGACGCTCCGCCGCGCGCGGCCGGGGCATCGTCGGGGCGGTGCCGCGACGGACGGATCGGGGGGGAGAGATGATGCAGGCAGTCGATCTAGCCGAGCGCTATCGCGCGATCGGGTTGCGGCAGGTCGTGGCCGATCCGCGCTTCGCGGGCCTGCCCGTGGAAATTCGGCGCGGCGTCGAGGTGCTCTCGCACGTGCTGCCGTTCCGCACCAACGCCTACGTCCTCGATCTCGTCGACTGGGACGCGGTGCCGGAGGAGCCGATCTTCCAACTCACCTTTCCGCAGCGGGAGATGCTCGAGCCCGAGGAGTTCGATCGCATCGGCGAGCTCGTCGACCGCGGCGCACCGGCCGCGAGGATCAAGCAGACGGCCGACGAGATCCGCTTGCGCATGAATCCGCATCCGGCCGGCCAGCTGACCCACAACGTGCCGAAGCTCGACGGGCGCCGGCTCGAGGGCCTGCAACACAAGTACCGCGAGACGGTGCTCTACTTCCCGGCGCAGGGGCAGACCTGCCACGCCTATTGCACCTACTGTTTCCGCTGGCCGCAGTTCGTCGGCATGCCGGATCTCAAGTTCGAGGCGCGGTCGTCGGCGGATCTCGTCGCCTATCTCGGCGCGCACTCCGAGGTCAGCGACGTGCTGGTCACTGGCGGCGATCCGATGATCATGAAGACCCGGGCGCTGCGCGCCCATCTCGCGCCGCTGCTCGCCCCCGAGCTCGCGCACGTGCGCTCGATCCGCATCGGTTCGAAGGCGCTCGCTTACTGGCCGCAGCGCTTCGTGAGCGACGACGACGCCGACGACCTGTTGCGCTTCTTCGCCGAGGTCGTCGCCGCCGGCCGGCACCTCGCCTTCATGGCCCACTTCAGCCACCCGCGCGAGCTCGAGACGAATCTCGTGCGCCGGGCGATCGCGCGCATCCGCGCGACCGGCGCCGAGATCCGCATGCAAGCTCCAGTCGTGCGCCGAGTCAACGACGATGCCAAGGTCTGGGCGCGCATGTGGCGCGAGGGCGTGCGGCTGGGCCTCGTGCCCTACTACCTGTTCGTCGAGCGCGACACCGGCCCCAAGAACTACTTCGAGGTGCCGCTCGCCCGCACCTACCAGATCTTCCGCGACGCCTATCAGCGGGTGAGCGGCCTGGCGCGGACGGTGCGCGGCCCCTCGATGTCGGCACTGCCGGGCAAGGTGCGGGTGCTCGGCGTGCAGACGATCGGCGAGGAGAAGGTCTTCGTGCTCGACTTCCTGCAGGCGCGCAATCCGCTCTGGGTGGGAAGGCCGTTCCTCGCCAGGTTCAGCGCCCGGGCGACCTGGTTCAGCCAGCTCAAGCCGGCGTTCGGCGAGCGCCGCTTCTTCTTCGACGGCGTGCGCGAGCGCAGCCCCGAGGAACGGCGGCTGCTCGAGCTGCCGGTGGCGAGCTGAGGCGGGGGGCGGCCCTGCACGACCACGAGCGCATCTCCGCCAAGCTCGCCAAGTTCCGCCCGTCGCTGACGCTCGAGCTCAAGCGGCTGGTGGAGGAACGGCGGGCGACCGGGCTGCCGGTCTACGACTTCGGGCTCGGCGAGACCAAGGGGGCGCTGCCCGAGGACCTGCGCGCCGCCGGCGAGCGCGCCTATCGCGAGCAGCGCACGATGTACGGCGATCCCGCTGGGCTGCTCGAGCTGCGCCGGAGAGTTCTCGAATGGCTGCATCTGGAGGGGCGCTACGGACCCGAGGACGTCGTCGTCACCTCGGGCGCCAAGCAGAGTCTGTTCAACATCTTCCTCGCGCTGTGCAATCCGGCCGACGCCGTGCTCTTCGACGCCGCGCCGTGGGTGAGCTATCAACCGCTCGCGGTGGCGGCGTACGCGGTGCCGATCATGGTCGTGCCGCGCGCGTCGGGCTCGCGCCTCAAGGTGACCGCCGAGGATCTGCGCCGCAACCTGCTGCTGCGCCCGCACGTCAAGCTCTTCCTGCTCAACAACCCCTGCAACCCGACGGCGCAGCTCTACGATGCGCGCGAAGTCGAGGAGCTGCTCTCGGTGTGCGTCGAGCACCGCGTCTATTTTGTCCTCGACCGGCTCTACTGGAGGCTCGTCTTCGATGGCGTCGCTTACGCCGAGCCGCGCGTCGACGAGGAGACCAAGCCGTGGCTCATCCAGGTCGACGGCCTGTCGAAGAACTTCCGGCGCGCCGGCGGCCTGCGCATCGGCTGGTCGGTGGCGCCGCGCGACGTGGCGCGGGCGATGACCAACCTGCAGAGCCACTACACCTCGGGGCCGTCGACGCCGGCGCAGCACGTGGCGCTCGCCGCCGTGACCCGGGCCTACGACGCCGAGCTGCTCAACGATCTCGAGGAGAAGCGCGACCGGGTGGCGGCGTGGGCGGGCCGGCTGCCGGGAGTCGACGTCTGGCCCTCGCCGGCGACCTTCTACTCCTTCTGGGACGTCACCGGCGTCTTCGGCAAGCGGGCGCCGGACGGCCGGACGATCGCGTGCTCCGAGGACCTCGCCGTCTATCTCGTCGAGCGCGCCGGGGTGGTCGCCGCCGCCGGCGCCGCGTTCATGCAGGAGGGCTACCTGCGCGTCTCCTTCGCGGTGCCGGCCGACGAGCTCGAGGCCGGCCTCGCGGCCGCCGCCGAGGCGCTCGGCGCGCTCCGCTGAGCCCCGTCAGCGGGCGTCGCGCACCGCGTCGATGGCCTCCGGATTGGCCAGCGTCGACAGATCGCCGAGCTCGCCCGTGCCGAGCCGCACGGCGCGCACCAGACGACGCAGGATCTTGGCGCTGCGCGTCTTGGGCAGATCGGCGACGAAGCGGATCTCTTTGGGCCGTGCCACCTTGCCCAGGCGCTCGGCGACGGCCGCGGCGAGCTCGTGACGCAGCTCCTCGGCGGGCTCGACGCCGGGGCGCAGGACGACGAAGACGGCGATCGCCTCGCCCTTGAGCTCATCCGGAATCCCGACCGCGGCGGCTTCGCTGACCTTGCCCGTCGCGATCAACGCCCCCTCGACCTCGGCGGGACCGAGCCGCTTGCCGGCGACCTTGAGCGTGTCGTCGGCGCGGCCGCGCAGAAACCACTGCCCGTCGGCGTCGACGAGCGCCCAGTCGCCGTGGTTCCACACTCCCGGCCACTTCGACCAGTAGCTTTCGAGGTAGCGCTCGGGCGCGTTCCACAGCCCGCGCGTCATCGACGGCGCCGGTCGCGTCGCGACGAGGTAGCCGACCTCGCCGCGCACGCTGCGCCCGGCCTCGTCCCAGACGTCGACCGACATACCGAGCCCGGGCCCGCCGAGCGAGCACGGCTTGAGCGGGTGGAGCGGCGTCGGCGAGAGCCAGCAGCCGACGAGATCGGTGCCGCCGGAGATGTTGATCACCGGGCAGCGCCCGCCGCCGACCTCGCGGAAGTACCACCACCACGACGCCTCGTCCCACGGCTCGCCGGTCGAGCCGAGCAGGCGCAGGCGCGCGAGGTCGTGCCCGCGGGGCGGCGTGTCGGCTTTGCGCAGCAAACGCACGGCGGTCGGCGAGAGGCCGAGGATCGAGACCCCTTCCGCCGCGCAGATTTCCCACAGGCGCTCGGGCGTCGGCCAGTCGATCGCACCCTCGAAGAGCACGACGGTGGCGCCGTGGAAGAGACCGCCGACGAGCAGCCACGGACCCATCATCCAGCCGATGTCGGAGAGCCAGAAGAAGACGTCGTCCGCGCACACGTCGAAGGCGTAGGCGTGCTCCTTGGCGATGTTGACGAGCGTGCCGGCGTGAGAGTGGACGGTGCCCTTCGGGCGGCCCGTCGTGCCCGAGGTGTAGAGCAGGAGCGCCGGATGCATCGCGGGCGCCGGCGTCGCGGCGCCGGGATCTGCGGCGGAGGCGAGGAACTCTCGCCAGCCGATCTCGCCCTCGTCGAGCCGGGTCGCGGCGTGGCGCGCGAGGACGACGAGGTGTTCGACGGCCGGCGCGGCGGCGGTGGCGCGCCGGGCGGTGGAGAGGATCTCGACGCGCTCGCCGCGGCGCACGCTCGCGTCGGCCGTGAAGAGGAGCCTGGCGCCGCAGTCACGCAGGCGCTCGGCGAGCGCTTCGGCGCCGAAGCCGGAGAAGACGGGGACGAAGACGGCGCCCAGCCGCAGCGTGGCGAAGAGCTGGATCGCGACCTCGGCCGAGGTCGGCATGAAGGCGGCCACGCGGTCGCCGGCGCCGATGCCGGCGCTGTCGAGAGCCGCCGCGCAGCGGGCGACCTCGGCGGCGAGCTCGCGTCGCGACAGCCGCCGCGCGGCGCCGTCCTCGCGCAGGGCGACGAGGGCCGGGCGGTCGGCTCCCGGGGCGGCGGCCGGGCGATCGACGCAAGCCGCGGCGAGGTTGAGCTCACCGCCCACGAACCACTCGGCCCACTCGGGGCCGCGCGCGAGGTCGACGATCGCGGTGAACGGCCGCGCGAACGGGATCTCGAGGTGGTCGACGACCTCGGGCCAAAACCAGCTCGGATCGGCGGCTGCGATCTCGACCAGTTTGTCGAGATCGTCGAGACCGGCGCGGCGCAGGAGCTCGCCGACGCGGTATCGCGTACGGGCGCCGGCGTCCGGAATCCAGGCGAAGCTGCTCATCGCTCGGCCGTTTGTACCGCGCCTGCGGCGAGCGGGCAAGCGTGCCCGCGCCGCCGCGCGTGCGCGCTAGGATCTCTCGGTGCTCTGGGGGAGGAAGAAGAAGGCGAGCGCGTACGCCGCCGCCGGCGTCGACATCGACGCGCAGGAGGAGGGGCTACGCGGCGTCCGAGAGCTCGCCCGCTCGACGTTCACGAGCGGCGTGCTCTCCGAGATCGGCTCGTTCGGCGGCCTGTTCCGGCCCGAGCTCGCCGGCCTGGCCGAGCCGGTCCTGGTCGCCTCCGCCGACGGCGTCGGCACCAAGCTGGCCGTGGCGCGCATGGCGGGCGACTTCTCGACGGTCGGGCGCGACCTCGTCAACCACTGCGTCAACGACATCCTGGTGCAGGGCGCGCGCCCACTGTTCTTTCTCGACTACGTCGGCGCCGGCGCGCTCGAGCCCCGCCAGCTCGTCGAGCTCGTGCGCGGCGTCGCCGCGGGCTGCCGCGAGAACAGCTGCGCGCTCTTGGGCGGCGAGACGGCGGAGATGCCGGGCTTCTACCAACCCGGCGATTACGAGCTCGTCGGCTTCATCGTCGGCATCGTCGATCGCGAGCGCGTTCTCGACGGCTCACGGATCGCGGCCGGCGACGTCCTGCTCGGCCTGCCGTCGGCGGGGCTGCACACCAATGGCTACTCGCTGGCGCGCCGCGTCTTCTTCGACCGGATGAAGCTCTCGCTCGGCGATCGCATCCCCGGCGACCCCGAGCAGCGCCGCGTCGGCGAATGGCTGCTGGCCCCGCATCTCTCCTATCTCGCCCCGCTCGCCCCGCTGCTCGCCGAGCCGGGGCTGCACGGACTGGCGCACGTCACGGGCGGCGGCCTCACCGACAATCTGCCGCGCATCCTTCCGGCGGCCCTCGGCGCCGAAATCCGCTTCGGCAGCTGGGAGATCCCCCACCCCTTCATCGTGCTGCAGAGCGAAGGCGACATCGAGCTCGAGGAGATGTTCCGCGTCTTCAACATGGGGCTGGGGATGGTGGCCGCGGTCGCCGCCGCGGCGCTGCCCGCGATCTCGAAGCAGCTCGCGGCGTGCGGCCAGCGCGCGTTGCCGATCGGCCGGATCGTCGAAGGATCCGGCGTCGTCTACGACCTCGGCCTCACCGAGAGCGACTAGCCGACACGCAGTGCCGCCGCCTCGCCGAGCTGACGCGGGCCGATGGAGAACGCTTGCGCAAAGCCGGAGATCAACCGCCCCTTCGCGAAGCGCAGGCGGTGGAAATCGAAGTCGCCCAGGCTGATCGTCATCACGGCGCTCGGGAAGCGCTCGACCCAAGCGGACTCGAGTCGCCGCTGCTCGGCGGAGGCGACCGCCTCGACGGTGCCGTCGAAGAGCAGGCGCGGCAGGGCGAGCGGGTCCATCTCCGCCCGGTCGGGCTCGTGCACGGCGGCCGAGAAGCGCGCTCCCGCGCGCAGGCCCTTCGAGTGCTTGGCCAACCGCGAGGTGTGCACGACGACTGCGAGGAGGTCCACGTCGCTCAAGAAGGGCACGACGCCGACGACGATCTCCTCCGCGACCGGCACCGCGACGGTGAGGAGACGCGGCACGGTCAGAATCCGGCGCAGCAGCGTGAGGTGCTCGGGGTTCACCGCGGCGCAGACTATCGCGGGGCGCGTACGGTGCGCCCGCGGGTGCCGTCGTAGACTGGCCGGCGGGCACGAATCGAGATGACGACGCCGATCGCCGTCCTGCTCTCCGGGCGCGGCAGCAACTTCGTCGCGCTCCACGAGGCGATGTCGCGCGGCGAGGTGCCGGCTCGCATTGCCCTCGTCGTGAGCAACCTCGAATCGGTGCCGGGTCTGCGGCGCGCCGACGAGCTCGGCTTGCCGACGGCGGCGATTCCACACGCGCGGGAGCCGTCGCGGGCGGCGCACGAGCGCAAGGTGCTCGCCGCGCTCGCCGCGAGCGGCGCGCAGTGGATCTGCCTCGCCGGCTACATGCGGCTGCTCTCGGCCGACTTCGTGCGCCGCTTCGAGCGGCGTATCCTCAACGTGCACCCCAGCCTGCTGCCGGCCTTCCCCGGCCTCGCGGCGCAGCGCCAGGCTCTACAGGCCGGCGTCAAGGTGGCGGGTTGCACGGTGCACTTCGTCGACGAGGGTCTCGACAGCGGCCCGATCGTCGTGCAGCGCGCCGTGCCGGTGCTCGA
>DASWJT010000043.1:0-60000 GCA_036397015.1 Thermoanaerobaculia bacterium | reverse complement strand
AGGACTTAGTGATCCGGTGGTCCCGTATGGAAGGGCCATCGCTCAACGGATAAAAGGTACGCCGGGGATAACAGGCTGATCCTCTCCAAGAGTCCACATCGACGAGAGGGTTTGGCACCTCGATGTCGGCTCATCGCATCCTGGAGCTGAAGCCGGTTCCAAGGGTTCGGCTGTTCGCCGATTAAAGCGGTACGTGAGCTGGGTTCAGAACGTCGCGAGACAGTTCGGTCCCTATCTCATGCGGGCGCAGGAGACTTGACGGGAGCCGTCCCTAGTACGAGAGGACCGGGACGGACGAACCTCTGGTGCACCAGTTGTCACGCCAGTGGCACGGCTGGGTAGCTATGTTCGGAAAGGATAAGCGCTGAAAGCATCTAAGCGCGAAGCCCCCCCGAAGATGAGGTCTCCCCGAAGACCCCTGGGAGATCACCAGGTTGATAGGCGGGAGGTGTAAGGGCTGCGAGGCCTTGAGCTGACCCGTACTAATCGGTCGTTCGGCTTGACCATTGAGTGGATTCGCTGGCCGGCGAATCTTGACGCTCCAGCATCGATTCGGTTGATCGAGCTCCCCAGTGGAGCGGCTCTTTGAATTGCTTTTTCCGGTGACTCTAGCGAGGGGGAAACACCCGTTCCCATTCCGAACACGGCAGTTAAGCCCCTCAGCGCCGATGGTACTGCGGCCACCCGGCCGTGGGAGAGTAGGTCGTTGCCGGGAAGTCTTCTCTTCGAGGCCCGCGCTGCGAGATGGCAGCGCGGGCCTTCGTCTTTCCGGTCCTCGGCGGTAGTAGATTCGGGCGCACCGTGGCGCCGCACGTCGTTCTCGTGGGAGCCGATCTCTTCCCGGCGTTCCAAGACTTCGCCCGCGGGCTCAAACAGGCGGGCGCGAAGCTCACCGGCGTCGGCTCGACGTCGCGCTCCGGCCTGCGCGCCGGCCTCCGGCGCTGGCTCGACGACTGGGTGCGGGTGCGCTCGCCCTTCGACGCCGAGGCGGCGGCGAGGGAGCTCTCCCGCCATCTCGGCGGGCGGGCTGCGGACCGCCTCGAGACGGTCGACGAGCGTCTGGTGGTGCCGGCTGCGGTGATGCGCCAGCGCCTCGCTCTCCCGGGGCAGTCGGTCGAATCCGCGACGCTCTGTCGCGACAAGCCGGCGATGAAGGCGGCGCTGCGCCAGGCGGGACTGCCGTGCGCCGAATCGGCGGCGGTGGACTCGCTCGCGGCCGTCGACGCCTTCGTCGAGCGCGTCGGCTATCCGGTCGTGCTCAAGCCGCGCGCCGGGCTCGGCGCGCTCAAGACCTATCGCGTCGTCTCGCGGCGCGAGCTCGAGCGTGCGGCGCGCGAGCTCCGCGTCGGCGGCGGCGAGTCGATCGCCATCGAGGAGTTCGTCGAAGGGCACGAAGGCTTCTACGACACTCTCGCCGTCGACGGCGCGCCGCGGCTCGACTTCGTCTCCCACTACTACCCGTCGGTGCTCGAGGCGCTGACGGACCGGCGGGCGGCGCCACAGATCGCGGCCACCAACCGGGTCGAGCTCGCCAGCTATCGTGAGCTCCGCGAAAGCGGAGCCCGTGCGCTTCGTGCGCTCGGCATCGGCACGGCGGCAACCCACATGGAGTGGTTCTTCGGCCCCAAGGGGCTCAAGATCTCGGAGATCGGCGCGCGGCCGCCCGGCGAGCGCATCTGGGACCTCTACTGCGTCGGCAACGACATCGACCTCTACCGGCTGTGGGGCGAAGCGATCGCCGGTGGCAGGATCGCGGCGACGCCCTCGCGCCGGCTGGCGACGGGCTCGGTGCAGGTGCGCCCCGACCGCGACGGCAAGATCCTCTCCTACGAGGGCGTCGACCGCGTCGCCAAGCGCTTCGGCTCCTGGATCTGGCAGCACGACCTGCCAAGGCCGGGCAGGCGCACGGTGCCGATCGAGAAGGGCTACCTCGCCAACGCCTGGTTCCGCCTCAAGCACCCGGACTACGACGAGCTGCGCCGCATGATGGACACCGTCGGGCGCACCGTCCGGGTCCACGCCGGCCCCGCCTGAGCCCGCCGGCAAAACTACCGCCGTCCCGGCGCGTACCTCTTGACTACAGTTGTCGGTAAGCGTAAGGTCTGACGACAGATGTAGTCACGGGGAGCGGCATGGCGGAGCGAGGCAGCATCGGGGACCGGGAGCTCGAGCTCGTGCGCTGGCTGGAGCGGGCCGGCGGCGCCAGCGTCGGCGAGGCGGCGGAGGCCTGGGGCGCACCGCGCGGGCTCGCCCGCTCCACCGTGCTGACGATGATGGAGCGGCTGCGCCGCAAGCGCCTGCTGCGTCGCCGCGCCACCGCCGAGGGCATCTTTCGCTACAGCGTCGCGGTGCCGGCGAGCGAGCTGGTGCGCCGGGCCGTGGCCCAGTTCGTCGACGAGACTCTCGGCGGCTCGGCGACCCCGTTCGTCTCCTACCTCGCCGAGCGCGAGGACCTCGATGCGCGCGAGCTCGCCGAGCTCGAGCGGCTATTGACCAGGCTGCGAGAGCGGCGCGCAGAGGAGGAGGAGCGATGACGCCGGAGCTCGCCGCCGTTCTCGCCGCGTGCGGCCGCGCCGCGTTCGAAGCCTCGCTGGTGGGCGTCGTCGTCGCTGTCGCCGCCCTCGTCCTGCGCCGGCCGTTGCGCGCGCTGCCGCCGGCGCTCCAGGCGTGGCTCTGGTGGCTCGTCGCCGCCCGTCTGCTGATGCAGCTCGCCGGCGTCCCCGCGATCGAGCTCGCCTGGCTCCCCGCCGCCTCCAGCGCGCGGTCGGCACCAGCGCTCGCAGCGGCTCCGGTCGTGCCGGTCGCCAGTGTCCCGCCGCGCCGCGGGCTCCTTCATTCGGTGGGGCTCGCGAGTGAGCCGCCGGCGTTCCCATCGGCAAGCCGAGTCGCCTCCGCACCTCGGATTCGACCCGAGGAAGCCTGGACCGCCGCGGGCGCGATCTGGCTCTCCGGCGTTGCGGCCGCGCTCGCCCTGGCGGCGCGCGGCCTGTGGAGAAGGCGCCGGCTGCTGCGCGCCGCGGCGCCGGTCGGCGAGATCGCGCTCCTCGTCGCGCTCGGGCGGGCGCAGCGGCTCGCAGGTGTCTCGGCGGCCGTCGGCCTGCGGACTTCCCCGCACGTGGCGACGCCCCTCGTCACCGGCATCCTGCGCCCCACGATCGTGTTGCCGGCCGGTGCGGCGCTCTCCGCCGACGAGCTGCGCTTGGCGCTCGTCCACGAGCTCGTGCACGTCCGGCGCTGCGACGCGCTCCGCGCGCTGGTGCCGATGCTCGTCCGACGGCTGCTCTTCTTCCACCCCCTGGCGAGACTCGCGGAGCGCGAGTTCGTCGTCGCCACCGAAGCGGCCTGCGACGCCGAGGTGCTGCGCCTCGCGGGCGCGGGCGCCGGGCGTTACGGAGCGCTGCTGCTCCGCTTCGCGCTCGCGCCGCGACAGGCCGCGCGCCTTGCCGCCACCTGGCCGCTCGCCGGCCGCGTCATCCACCGGAGGCTCGACATGCTGATCCCGACTCCCCGAAGCCCACGCCGCGGAGCCCTTGCCGTCGCGCTCGCCGTGCTCGCCGCGCTCGCCGTGGCGCTGCCCGTTCGACTGGTGGCGCACGATCCGCCGACACCGACGCCGCCGACGCCGCCGACGTGGAGCGCCGCGCCCGCGCCGCCGGCCCCGGCGGAAGCCCCGGCGCTGCCGAGCCCGCCCGCCGGCGCTCGCTGGCGCGGCGCGGCGCCGCGAGCGGCAGCGCCGCCGTCCGCACCGCTCGTCGCGCCCGCGGCGCCGGTCGCAGCCGCGCCACCGGTGCCGCTCGTGGCGCCGATGACACCGTACCCGGCGATGGCACCGATGGCACCGATGGCACCGCTCCCGGCGCTGGCGCCGATGCGTGCACCGGAGCTGCGCGGCGTCGACTGGCTCGTTCTCGCCGACCGCGACGCGCACCTCGCGGTCGACGCTCCGCGCTGGGCGACGTCGCGAGCGGACGAGATGGCGACGAGCGAGAGTCGGCCGATCGTCCTGCTCGACCGCGACGGCCGCACGTTCGTCGTGCGCGACGCAGCAGCCATCGACGGCGTGCGCCGGCTCTTCTTCGAGCAGGCCGATGCGGCGCGCCGGCAGGCTGGGCTCGCTCGCGAGCAGGCGCACGCGGCCCGGGAGCAGTCCCGCCTCGCGCTCGCGGAGTCGCGCCGCGCTCTCGACGACGTCCACCGCGACGAGCGGTTCGTCGCCGGGCGGCTCGCGCAGATGGCGCGAGACGAATCCGCCCGCGTCGCCGAGCTCGAGCGCCAGCTCTCCCGACTGGCCGACGACGGCCTCGGCGAGGCGGCCGAACGGGCCGGTGCGGCGGCACGAGAGCTCGCCGAGCTGGAACGCGAGCTCGCGCGCGTGCACGCCGCGCTCGAGCGGGCGTGGGAGCGCGCCACGCAGGAGCGATCGCTGGCGAGGACGCGCGAGCGGGAAGAGCTGGCGGAGCGGTTGTCGGGCCTCGACGCCGAGCGGCGCGAGCGGGGGCTCGGGATGGAAGAGCGGAGGGAGGAGCTCGAACGCGAGCTGGAGCGCCTGCTCGAGGAGATCTTCGAGCGCGAGCTGGCGTCGCCGCTCGAGCAATAGCGCACGCTAGGGCCGGAGGCGCACCGAAACGAGCTTCTCGACCTCGGCGACGACGTCTCCGGTGGTGTCGAGGACGCGGGCGGTGAAGCTCGGCTCGGCCCTGCCGGCGCCGCGGCGCCGCGATAGGATGCGCGGCGATGACGAACGGGGCGGCAACGGGCCTCGCGTCGGACCTCCTCGAGCTCGCCAAGCCCCGCATCACCGCGCTCGTGACCCTGACGACGGCCGCAGGGTTCGCGGTGGCGACGCCGTACGGGGAGTTCCCGTGGGCGCTGTTCGCGCACGCCGTCGCCGGCACGGCGCTGGTCGCCGCCGGCTCGGCGTCGCTCAATCAGTACGTCGAGCGCGACCTCGACGCCCGCATGCGACGCACGGCAAACCGCCCGCTGCCGGCCGGCCGCCGGCGACCGTGGGTAGCGGCGGCGTGGGGACTGGCGCTGGGCGTCGCGGGAACGGCGCAGCTGCTCGCCTTCGTCAATGCGCTGACCGCGCTGCTCGCCGCCGCGACACTGGTCGCCTACGTCGCCGTCTACACGCCGATGAAGACGCGCACCGCCTTCGCCACCATCGTCGGCGCGGTGCCGGGCGCGGCGCCGCCGGTGCTCGGCTGGGCAGCCGCCACCGGCGAGCTCGGCCTCGGCGCCTGGCTGCTCTTCGCGCTGCTCTTTCTCTGGCAGCTGCCGCACTTCCTCTCCATCGCCTGGCTCTATCGCGAGGACTACCGCCGTGCCGGCATGCACCTGCTGACTATCGACGACCCCGACTCGCGGCGCACCGCGCGGCAGACGGTGGTGTGGGCGCTGGCGCTTCTGCCCGTGTCGATGATGCCGGCGGCGGTGGGTCTCGGCGGCGGGCTCTACCTCGGCGGGGCGGCGCTCTGCGGCGCCGCCTTCGTCGCCGCCGCGATCGCTTTCGCGCGCGCGCCGCGCGTCCGCAGCGCCCGCGTCCTCCTCCTCGTCTCGGTCTTCTACCTGCCGGCGGTGCTCGGCGTGCTCGTCGCCGATCACTGGCGCGCTCCGTAGGAGCTCATGATGCGCCGCACCCAGGTCGCCCTCGCCGTGCTCGCCGTCGTCGGCAGCGGGCTTTACTTCTACGTCCTTTCGCGTTCCGTGCCGCCGCCGGTGGTGATCGCCGCGCTGCCCCGCTTCGAGCTCACCGAGCGCGACGGCTCGACGGTCGGCTCGGGCGACCTCGCCGGCGCGCCGTGGGTGGCCGATTTCATCTTCACCCGCTGCGCCGTCTACTGCCCGCGCCTGACGGCGCGCATGAAGGAGCTGCGGCAGAGCCTGCCGCCGCGCGTCAAGAGCGTTTCGTTCTCGGTCGACCCTGATTACGATACGCCCGAGGTGCTCGCCGAGTACGCCCGCAAGTGGGGGATCGAGGGGCGGGAGTGGCTTTTCCTGACCGGCGAGCGCGAAACGATCTGGAAACTGATTCGCGACGGCTTCCTGCAGCCGGTCGAAGAGACGCCCGAGGTCGAGGCGTCGCCGATTCTGCACTCGAACCGCTTCGTCCTCGTCGACGCCCGCGGCCGCATGCGCGGCCTCTACGACGCCTTCGACGAGACCGCCTTCGAGCGCCTGCTCGCCGACCTCGCCGCGATCGAGGCCGAGGAGGAGCAGTGAGCCTCGAGATCAGCCTGCTGCCGACGCTCAACGCGCTCTTGAACGCGCTCGTGCTGGTGCTCCTGCTGCGCGGCTTCTGGCACATCCGCCACGGCCGCCGCGACCAGCACCGCCGCGCCATGCTCGGCGCCTTCGCGGGCTCGGTCATCTTCCTCGTCTCCTACCTCGTCTACCATTTCGTGGTCGGCTCGGTGCGCTTTCCCGGCACGGGCGGCGTGCGCACGCTCTATCTCGCGATCCTCGCCACCCACACCGTGCTCGCCGCGCTGGTGCCGGTCCTGGCCACGATCACGCTGGGGCTCGCCCTGCGCGGGCGTTTCGACCTCCATCCGCGGATCGCGCGCTGGACGCTGCCGATCTGGATCTACGTCTCGGTGACGGGCATTGTCGTCTACGTGATGCTCTATCGGATGCGCTGGGGCTGAGCGCCGGCTACCAGATCGTTTTCTGCTCCTCGTCGGCGCCGGGCTCGGCGGCGTCCGCTTCCTCGGCGGCGGCTTCGCCGGCCTGCGGGCCGTCCTCGCCGAGCCAGACGAAGCGCTCGAGCGAGCGCACCCAGACGAAGCCGCGGTTCGACTCGCGCAACTGGCGCAAGACGGCGAGCTTCGAGTCGAGGTCGTCGACGGCGGCGAGCGCCAGGGCCTCGGCGGTCGACGGCTCGACCGGCGAGCCGAACTCCTGCCGCCCCTGGTGCGCGAGCACCAGGTGCTCGAGCTGGAGCAGGCGGTCGGCCGGGAAGCCCTCGACCGCCGCGGCGGCCTCGCGCGCGAAGTCGCGGCCGATGACGATGTGGCCGACGAGGCGCCCGGCGGCGGTGTAGTCGCTCCCCGGCATCTCGCCGAGCTCGACGATCTTGCCGAGGTCGTGGAAGAGGACGCCCAAGAGCAGCAGATCGCGGTCGAGCTCCGGATAGTGCCCGGCGACGAGCGCGGCGAGGCCGAGCATCGACACGGTGTGCTCGAGCAGGCCGCCACGGAAGGCGTGATGGATCGTCTTCGCCGCCGGATGCACGTGCAGCGCCGCGCCGTGGCGCGCGAGCGCCTCGGCGGCGAGCCGCCGCGAATCGTCGCGGTCGAGCGTCGAGAGGAGCTCCTCGAGCCGCACCCAGAGCGCCGCCGGATCCTCGCGGGTCGAGGGGATGAGCTTCGCCTCGTCGAAGCCGTCGGCGCGGTCGGCCTCGGTCGCGCGGCGGCAGTTGTCGATCTTGACCTGGAGCTGATCGCGGTACGATTGCACCTGGCCGCGGAATTTGACGAAGTCGCCGGCGGCGAACCGCTGGCCGAGCGCCGCCGAGTCCGACCAGGCCTTGCCGGGGATCGCCCCCGAGGCGTCGGCGAGCTCGAGGTCGAGGTAGGAGCGGCCGCCCTTGTCCTGCCGCTCCTCGCGGCGCCGGACGAGCGCGAAGCCGACGACCGGATCGCCGGCCTGCCACTCGGCGATCGGCCTCTCGATGGGAGGTGCCATTAGGCGCATTCTAGAGCGGCGCGCCGATCGGCCTGGCGCAGGGCTTGCTTCGCAGCGCCCCGTGATGCCACGAACGACCTTTCTGGCGCTCCTCGCCATCCTCGGCGCCGCGCCGCTCGCGCCTGCCGAGCCCCTCGGCGACGAGGAGCTGTGGCGCTTCTACTCGGGGGGCGCCGCCTGGCTACTGCCCGCCGAGGAGCGCTCGCGTCTCGACGCCGCCGACGAGGCCGAGCGCGAGCGCTTCGCCCGCGAGCTGTTCGCCGGCGAGCCCGAGCTCGCGCGCGCCGTCGCCGTTCGCCGCCGCCAGGTGCTCGAAGCAGACCTGTCGACCTACGACGAGCGCGCGCGGCTGCTCTTCTTGCACGGCGCGCCGCGCGAACGCGAAGCGATCGAGTGCGGCTCGACCTACCGGCCGCTCGAGCTGTGGAGCTGGGGCGAGGGCGAGGCGGCCTGGCGCGTCCTCTTCGTGCGTCCGGGGCCGACCGCCCACTGGGTGGCGTGGCGGCCGACGACCTCGAAGCGCAGCCTCTACATCCCCGAGATGGAGTACCTGCTCGAGCAGTTCGAGGAGCTGCGCGGGCGGATCCGCGGCCGGCGACCAGACCTCCAGCTCTGCCGCGAGCACGCCGAGGTGGTCGACAAGTACACCGGCGTCTCCGGCCTCTTCGAGTTCCGCCGCAGCCGGCTGACCGACGCCCAGGTCGAGGCGCGCTTCGCGCCGCCCGCCGACCGCGCGGCGTGGGGGCGGCAGGTGCTCGCCGCGGCCGATCGGCCGAGCGCCGGCGAGCGCCTACCCGAGCCCGAGGTGCGCCTCGCTTTTCCCGAAAGACAGGGCCAGCGGCTGCTCGCCCGCCTGCGGCTGACCCTGCCCGCCGGCGTCGAGCTCGGCGTCGTCGAGGAGAAATCGGGGCGGGAGACGCGCCTCGCCGTCAGCTCCACCCTCGACCGGCCGGGCGGAGTGTTCGGCCGCTTCCGCAGCCGTTTCATCTTCCCGCCGGTCGCCGCGACGACGCCGGTCGCGCTCGAGCTCGAGGAGCTGCTGCGGCCCGGCGAGCGCTTCGTCGCCCGCATCGAGGTGCGCGACGAGGTCACCGGCCGGAGCGTGGTCTTCGATCGCCTCCTCGACGTGCCGGCCGAGCCGTCGCCCGACGCCGGCGAGGCGGCCGCGGCGGCCGCCGTCATCCACGGCGAACGCCTCGGCCTCGCCGCGCCCGGCGGACGCGACTCGATCGTGCTCCTGCCGCCGGTCGACGACGTCGTCTTCGGCCTCTGGCGCGCCGAGGCGATTGTCGCCGGCCCGCGCATCCGCCGCGTCGTCTTCTACCTCGACGGCAAGGCGCAGCTCACTCGCGCCGCGGCGCCGTGGACCGCCGAGCTGCGGCTGCCCAACATCCCCGAGGAGAGCGTCGTGCGCGTCGAGGGCCTCGACGGCGAAGGCAAGGTCGTCGCCGCCGACGAGCTGCTGCTCAACGAGCCGCAGGGCGAGGCGCGCGTCAAGCTGCTCGCGCCGCCGCGCGGCCGCAAGGTCACCGGCCGGGTGCGGGCGCGCGCGGCGGTGGTGGTGCCGCCCGACTCTCGCGTCGAGGCGGTGGAGTTCCGCTTGAACGACGCGCTCGTCGAGCGGCTCGAGCTGCCGCCCTGGGAGACGACGATCGAAGTGCCAGAGACGGGCGAGCTCACTTACCTGACCGTGGTCGCCACCTTCGCCGACGGCACCCGCGTCGAAGACGTGCGCGTGCTCAACTCGACCGACTTCCTGGCCGAGATCCGCGTCGACCTGGTCGAGCTCTTCGTCACCGTCATCGAGCGCGACGGTCGGCTCGTCGAGGGCTTGAGCGCGGCCGACTTCCGGATCGAGGACAACGGCCGGGCGCAGGCGATCGAGCGCTTCGAGCTGGTGCGCGACCTGCCGCTCACTCTCGGCCTGGTCCTCGACACTTCGGGCTCGATGAGCGAGTCGCTCGGCGAGGCGAAGCAGGCGGCCCAGGACTTCCTCGCCGCCATCCTGTCGCCGCGCGACCGCTGCTTCGCCATCGGCTTCTCGCAGCGCCCGGCGCTGCTCATGTCGCTCACCCCCGACGCCAAGGCGCTCGCGGCAGCCTTCCGCGACCTGCCGGCCTACGGCATGACCTCGCTCCACGACGCCCTCGTCTACGGGCTCTACCAGTATCGCGGTATCCGCGGCAGGAAGGCGATGGTGCTGCTCTCCGACGGCGATGACACCTCGAGCCTGGTGCCGTTCCCCGACGCCCTCGCCTTCGCGCAGCGCACCGGCGTGGCGATCTACACCATCGGTCTCGACATCGGCGGCGCCAGCCTCGGCATCCGCTCCAAGCTCGAGAAGCTGGCCGACGAGACGGGCGGTCGCACCTTCTACGTCTCCAAAGCGAGCGAGCTCGCCGGGGTCTACGCCGAGATCGAGCGCGAGCTCAGGAGCCAGTACTTCCTCGCCTTCGCGCCCGAGCCGCCGCCGGCGGCGGGCGAGCGCCACACCCTCGACGTCGAAGTGCGGGGCGGCAAGCTGCGGGCGCGCGCGGCGCGCGGATACACTCCCTGACGCGATGAAGCGCGCCCTCGCCCTCGCCGCGGCCGGTCTCCTCAGCGGCGCGGCCCTCGCCGCCGCCGCCGTCGCCCCGGCCGAGCTCCGCCTCACGAAGTACAACCGCGTCTACGAGAACCTCGCCGGCGAGCTCGCGCCGATCGAGGCGCCGCCGGTGCGCATCCGGCTGAGCTCGCCGAGCCAGGCGATCCTGGTCAAGGACAACCTCGCCCGGCTGACCCCGCTCGGCGGCGGCCGCTTCGACGGCCGGGTCGAGATCGAGCTGCTCGGCAAGGGCCGGCTCGTCGTCGACGTCGACCTCGGTCAGTCGACCCAGCGGCTGGAGGACGAGGTGCTCCTGCCGCGGCAGCGCCTCGCCATGGACGGCGTCGCCCGCATCGAGCGCACCGCCGGCGGCTACCGGGTGACGGCCGAGCGGCTGCCGCCGTCGCTGCGCGTCGAGATCCGCTCCCGCATCGTCAACGAAGTCATCGACCTGTGCAGCGGCGCCTCCCTGCTCTCTCTGGGCGCGCTCGACTGCGGACCGCTCGCGCAGGCGCTCGAGCGCCCGGAGATCCCGCTCGCCGGGGTGGCTCGCGAGCTCTTCCTGCCCGACGCCGAGCTCACCGCCGAAGAGCGCGCGACGCTCGACCGGCTGCTCGCCGCGCGCTGAGCCGCAGCCGTCGGCCGCCGCCGGCGATGTGATACAAGAGGCGGCCCGGAAGGAGCTTTCTGCATGTCGCGACGCCTGCTCAACCGCCTGTACTACTTCACCGTCGAGGACGAAGGCCTCCTCGGCGAGGTCTTTCCCAAGTTCGAGAGCGAGGGGTTCTTCATCGCCTACAAGGTGATCGAGACCGACGACGTCTTCGTCACCACCGCCGAGACCAAGGAGGCGATGGACCGCCAGGACCTGCAGTACAACGTCCTCGCCGAGGAGGAGACCTCCCATATCGCGCTCCATCACTCGGCGCAGTCGAAGGAGGAGCTCGGCGAGTTCGACGATTCGCTCAAGGCGCTGGCCGTCGCCCACCGCGGCATCGCCGCCGCCTGCATCGGAGTCAACGGCGACCCGGCGATTAGCGAGCTCGTCGCCGGCGACCCCGACGGCTACAGCTACTTCACCGCCCCCGCCGGCCACACCTTCCTCTGGCGCCTCTTTCCCGACCGCAAGTCGGCCGTGAAGTTCGTCAGGAAAGTCTGGCCGGCCGACAAGAAGGCGCTCGAGTGGGCGCAGTCGATCCCCCTCGTCTCCGCGCGCGAGCTCAAGAGCTACCACTGAGGCCGCTGCGAAGCTAAGGAGGCCCGCCGCGGACCGCTCCCGCCTCGACCTGTTCTCGCCCGAGCTCGACGCGCTCGCGGGCGAGCCCGGCGAGCCGACCTACACGGTCTCCCAGCTCGGCGCCGAGCTGCGCGATCTCCTGCGCCAGGCTTACGGCGCAGTCTGGGTCGTCGGTGAGCTCGAGCGGCTCACGGTGCGGCCGAACGGCCACCGCTATTTCGAGCTGGTGGAGAAGGGCGAGGGCGACCACGTGGTCGGCAAGCTCGACGCGGTGATCTGGAAGCGGGACTTCGCGACGATCGCGCCCCTGCTCGCCCGCCACGGCCAGGCGCTGCGCGAAGGCGTGGCGGTGCGCTGCCGAGTGGCGGTCGACTTCTATCCGCCGCACGGGCGCCTGCAGCTCCACGTCAAGGAGATCGACCCCGTCTTCACCTTGGGCGAGCTCGCCCGCCGGCGCCAGGAGACGCTCGACGAGCTCGCGCGCCTCGACCTGCTCGACAGGAACCGCGCTCTGCCACTCGCGGCGCTGCCGCTCGCCGTCGCCCTCGTCACCTCGCACGGCTCGGCGGCCTACCACGACTTCGTCGCGACGCTCGCCGAGAGCGGCTACGGCTTCCGCGTGACGCTCCTCCACGCCACCGTGCAGGGCGTCGAGGCCGAGCGCGCGGTGGCCTCGGCGCTCGCCGCCGCGGCCGGGCTCGGCGTCGACTGCGTGGCGCTCGTGCGCGGCGGCGGCGCGAAGAGCGACCTCGCCGCCTTCGACAGCCGCGCCATCGCTCTCGCCGTCGCCCGCTCGCCGCTGCCCGTCCTCACCGGGCTCGGCCACGAGATCGACCTCGCGGTCGCCGATCGCGTCGCGTACCAGAGCTTCAAGACACCGACCAAGGTGGCCGAATTCCTGGTCGCGCGCCTGGAGGGCGCCGAGCTCGCCTCCGAGCGCCTGCGCGAGCGGCTCGGCAAGGCCGCGCGGCTGCCGCTCGCCGCGGCGCGCGAGCGGCTGCTCGACGCCGAGCGCCGCATCGCCGTGGCGCGCGGCCGCCTCGCCGAGGCCGCGATGCGGCTCGCCGCGCTCGCCGCGGCGCTCGCCCGCGCCGCCCGGCGCGGCGTGCGCACCGCCCGCGGCTCGCGGCACGAGCTCGGCGTGCGGCTCGCCCACGCGGCGCCGCGCCTCGTCGAGCGCTCGCGGCGGGCGCTGAGCGTCGGCGCCTGGCGGTTGATCGGCTCGGCGCGCGGTCGCCTCGACACCGAACGCGCCCGGCTTGCTGGCCGCTCCCGGCTCGCCGCGGGCCTCGCCCCGGCGACGACGCTCAAGCGGGGGTTCTCGATCACCCGCACCGCCGCCGGCGCCATCGTCCGGGACGCGGCCGCCGTGGCGCCCGGCGACCGTCTCGTCACCACTGTCGCGCGCGGCGCGATTTCCAGCCGCGTGGAGGAGCCATGACCGCGAAAAAGAAGAGCGACGCCGCCGAGGAGCTTGGTTTCACCGCCGCCATCCGGGAGCTGGAGGGAATCCTCGCCGGCATCGAGGGCGAGGACGTCGACCTCGACAAGCTGGCCGAGGAGCTCAAGCGCGCCGCCGAGCTCCTCGACCTCTGCCGCGCCAAGATCCGCAAGGCCGACCTCGAGGTCAGCCAGATCGTGCAGAAGCTCGAGGGCGAGGGCGGGGAGGGCTGAGGCGGATCTCAGCGCCCCGGCAACCGCGACGGCCAGTCGGTGATCAGTGTCAGCGGCTTGCCGGCGCCGCCCTCGCCGCGACGCAGGACGACGAAGCGGCTGCCGTCGGGGGCGACGCCGTAGTTCTCGAGCGGGTAGCGGAAGAGCTCGCGCGGCGCCGAGAAGCGCGGCACCTCGCTCGGCTCGACCTCGACGGCGAAGAGGCGGTCGGGAGGAGCGAAGTAGAAGAGCTCGCGGCCGTCGGCCCGCCAGCGCGGCAGCTGCCCGCCGCCGCTCGAGATCTGCCAGGTGCCGCGGCTGCCGGCGAGCGCCTGGACGTAGATCTCCCAGCGTCCCGACTGCTCCGAGCTGTACGCGAGCAGCCGTTCGTCGGGCGAGAGCGCCGCCATTTCGTCCTGGAACGGCGTGGCGACGAAGGGCTCGAGCTGCTTCGTCGCGAGGTCGTAGCGCAACAGGTCGAGCCCGGTCTCGTTGTCGAGGTCGCTCACCACGAGCCAGCGCCCGTCGCGTGCGACGGCGTGCGGCCACATGCCGGAGTCGGTCGTACCGAGCTCCTCGGCCGCGCCCGTGCCGTCCGCGGCGCGCCGGTAGATGACGCCGTCGTTGCGGCGGTCGCTGGAGTAGTAGAGGGTGCGGTCGTCGCGCGACCAGACGGGAGAGCCTTCGCCGCCCTCCTCGAAGGTGAGCCGGCTGGCGACGCCGCGCACGAGATCGTAGATCCAGAGATCCGTCGCGCCTTGGCCCGGGGCGTTGACGCCCACCGCGAGACGCGAGCCGTCGTGCGAGAGCGCGAGATCGAAGCCGAAGTTCTCGCGCTCGCGGATGACGGCGACCCCGAGGCCCTGTCGATCGAGCCAGACGAGCGAGGCCAGGTTGCCGAGCGTGCCTTCGCGCACGACGAGCGTCCCCTCGGCCGAGACGGTGGCGAGCGCCTGCTCGTTCTGGTTGTATCCGACCGACGAGGCGAGCGGCACGGGATCGCCGCCGACGCGGAGCGCGTCGGCGTCGAACGACTGCGCCAGCAGCGCGCCGTCGCGCCAGAACAGCAGGTGCCCCGGCGGGGCGTAGAGCGGCGAGGAGTTGACGTCGACGATCGGCGTGCGCGCGCCGCTCGCGAGGTCGAGCGATTCGATGCGGCTCGCGTCCTCCTTGGCGCCGCCCTCCGCGGTCTGCGCCAGGAAGAGGATGCGCTCGCCGCCGGGCAGGAAGACGGGGAAGCGGTGGCTCTTCTCGCCGCGCGCCTCGTCGAGCGCGGTCAGCGGCTGTGTCGCGCCGCCGCTCGCCGCCACGATCGACAGGCCGGTGCGGAACGAGGGCGAGAAGACGATCCGGCCGTCCGGCCCCCAGGCGCCGCCGCGCGAGGTCGGCGCTTCGGCGATCGCCTGCGCCGGTCCGCCGTTGGCATCGATGCGCTTGAGCTTGCCCTCGGCGAAGAAACCGAGCCGGGCACCGTCGGGCGACCAGAACGGCAGCTCGCCGCCATCGGTCCCGGCGAGCCGCCGCGCCTCGCCGCGATCGAGCTCGCGCAGCCAGAGCGCCGGCAGCCCGCTCTCCACGTCGAACGCCTGGAAGACGATGCGATGGCCGTCGGGGGAGAGCGCGAACGAGTCGCCGAGCGAGGTGCCCTCGGGCGCGACGAGCGCGGCGTGAATGGCGCGCGGCGGGCGCGCCGCGGAGCCGGCCACGAGCCAGAGCGCGGCGAACGCCGCCGCCGCGACGGCGCCGAGCGCGGCGGCGAGCCAGGCGAGCCGAGGAGTTCGGGCCGTGTCGGCGGGAGCCGCGGTCGTTTCGGGTTCGCCCCGGCGCGGATCGGCGAGCACCTCGTCGAGCACGATCCGCGCGTCGCCGATCGCCTGCAGCCGCTCACGCGGCTTCTTGCGCAGGCAGCGGCGCAAGAGATTGAGAATCCGCGACGGGACCCCCGGCGGCAGGAGAGCGAAGTCCGGCTCCTCTTTGAGCACGCCGGCCAGCACGTGCGAGACGGTCTCGCCGTCGAAGAGCCGCCGCCCCGCGAGCATCTCGTAGAGCACGACCCCGAACGACCAGACGTCCGCGCGCCGGTCGGCCACCCCGCCCGCCGCCTGCTCCGGGCTCATGTACGCCGCCGTGCCGAGGATGACTCCCTGCAGCGTCGCGCCGAGGGTCAGCGTCGGCGACTGGGCGAGCTGCGACGCCGAGGGCGAGGATCCGCCAACAGGATCCAGCGCCTTCGCCAGACCGAAATCGAGGACCTTCACCTTCCCTTCGATGGAAGCTTTGATGTTTTGTGGTTTGAGATCTCGATGAATGATTCCTTTTTCGTGCGCCTCTTCGAGGGCCTCGGCGATCTGGCGGGCGATGGAAAGGCTTTCATCTAGGGGTAAAGACCCTTGCTCCAGTCGCTCTGCCAAGGTTGGGCCCTCGACGAGCTCCATGACGAGAGCTCTCGTGTCACCGCTCACTTCGAGGCCGTAGATCTGCGCGATATTGGGATGGTTCAGGCTGGCGAGGAGCTTCGCCTCGCGCTCGAATCTCGCCGTCCGCTCGGGATCGGCGGTGAACGCTGTGGGCAGGACCTTGAGCGCGACCTCCCTCCCAAGATGGAAGTCTTTCGCCTTCCAGACCACGCCCATCCCGCCCTCGCCGAGCTTGCCGACGATCTCGTAGGGGCCGAGGCGGGCGCCGGACGCGAGGGTCATGGGCGGGCGCTCGAGCTCCGGCTCGCGCCGCCTGCGCTCGCTTCCTCCAACGTCATCAACCAGACGTCGGACTCGTCGCCGCTCTCGATCCAGGTCAGCCAGCGGCCGTCGCGCGTGGCGGTGAGGTCGCCGATCCGTCGCCCGGCCGGCGGCGAGTAGAGCCGCAGCGGCTCGCCGCCGTCGACGCCGCGCAGCCAGAGCGAGCGATCGTCGGTGTAGGCGAGGTGACGGCGAGCGACGAAGGCCATGCTGACGGACTCGAACCCGGAGGGCGTGAGCATCCGGTACTCACCGCTCGCCATCGAGCGCACGACGATCTGCTCGCCCTGGCCGGCGCGGGTTGCCTGCCCGGCGAGGAGCGCGCCGTCGGGCGACCAGTGCGCCGGCCAGAAGAGGACGCCGTCGGAGACCGGCGGCAGCTCGCTGACGCCCGGCGTGCCGAGCCCGGCGCGCACGTCGAGGAGGACGCCGCCCGTCGTGTTGTCGAACGCGGCGAGGGTCGAGCCGTCGGGCGACCACAGTGGATCGGAGAGGAAGCGCCCGGTCGCGATCGGCTGCCAGCCGCCGCCGTCGAGGCGAATTGCGGCGAGGCTCGCCTCGCCGCGCGTGGTCTGGAAGACGATCCAATCCGCGCGGGGCGAGAACTCGCCCTGGCGGTTGCGGAAGCCGTCCGTCGTGAGCTGCCGGTAGCCCGAGCCGTCGGGACGCACGAGATGGAGCTCCTGCGGCAGATCCTCGTTGATGAACAGGAGCCAGTCGCCGGTGGGCGAGATGCGCTGCTCGCGCAGCTCGAACGAGCCGCTGAAGGCCGCTTCTGGCGTGGCGGCGAGCGCCAACCGCACCGGATCGAACGGCGCGCGCACGATTTCGGTCTCGATGTTGCGATCGACGAAGGCGATGCGGCGGCCGTCGGCGGAGAGCGTGAACGGTCCGGCCGAGGAGGAGGGCGCGGTGAGCGGCTCGGGCTCGCCCTCGGGTCGGCCGCTCGCGGCGTCGATCGCCAGGCGCCAGAGATTGAACGTCCCGCCGCGCGTCGAAGCGAAGTAGAGCCAGCGCCCATCGCGCGAGTAGCGCGGCGCCCAGTCGAGGGCCGGGTCGTCGAGGATGGAGACCGCGGCGGCGGCGGCTCTCTCGGAGCCGTCCGCGGCCACGCTCCAGAGATCGCGCTGGACGCCCTCGCCGCGCATCCCCCAGAAGGCGATCCGCCGGCCGTCGGGCGACCAGGTCGGCCCCATCGCGTCGTGCTCGCTCACCACGCGGCGTGCGCCCGAATCGACGCGGACCGCCCACAGCGTGCTCGTCGAGGTGCGCGAAGTCGGTGCCGCGAGGCGCTCGGTGACCAGCGCCAGCTCGCCGCCGTCCGGCGACCAGGCGGGTGCGAAACCGAAGTCAGCGACGCGGCGGCGCGCCTCGCCGGTCGCACCCATGACGAAGATGCCGCCGCCGTCGCACTCGGAGCGGAAGGCGACCGATCGCCCGTCGGGCGAGAAGGCGGGGTCGAAGTCGTCGAGCTCGCAGTCCGTCGTGAGGGCGATCGCCTTGGTGCCACTGACGCGCTGCACGAAGAGATCGAGGTCGTCGCCGTCGCGCTGGACGAAGACGAAGCTCTCGCCGTCGGGCGCCAGGCTCGGGCTCCCCTCGCCGCCGGGGAGCTTGGTCAGCTGGCGGAAGGAGGGGCGCGGGAGCGATCGCACGGCGGCGTCGTCGCGCGAGCCGAGAGTCGCCGCGAGCCAGCCTAGAGCGATCCCAGCGAGGGCGGCGGCGGCGGCGACGACGGCGCCGCGCGGCAGCCGGCTTCCGGCGAGGACCGGCGCGCGCCCGGAGCGACCGGACAGCGAGCCGCCGGTCGCCAGTGAGCGGAGGTCGAAGGCGAGGTCGCGCGCAGACTGGAAGCGCTCTTCCGGCCGCTTCTCGAGGCAGTGCTGGAGGAGGCGCGCGAGCGCCGGCGAGTGCTTCTCGGCGAGGGCCTCGAGCTCCGGCGGCTCTTCGCGCAGGATCGACGACATCGTCTCGACCGCCGAGCCGTGCTCGAAGGCGCGCCGGCCGGCGAGCATCTCGTAGAGCACGACGCCGAGCGAGAACAGGTCCGAGCGCTGGTCGGCCGGCTCGCCGCGCACCTGCTCGGGCGACATATAGCCGACGGTGCCGAGGACCGAGCCGGGCGCCGTGCCCGGCGCGCCCGGCGCCTGGGTCGGCGCGGCGAGGAGCTGGCTGCGCGAATCGGTGAAGCCGTCCTGCCGCGCGAGGCCGAAGTCGAGGATCTTCACCTGGCCGTCGCGGGTGAGGAAGAGGTTCTCCGGCTTCAGATCGCGATGCACGATGCCGCGCTCGTGCGCGGCGGCGAGGCCGAGCGCCACCTGCGCGGCGATCTCGAGCGCCTTCCTCGCCGGCAGCGCGCCGGCGGCGAGCCGCTCGCGCAGCGTCTCGCCGTCGAGCAGCTCCATCGCCGCGAAGGCGGTCTCGCCTTCGCGGCCGAAATCGAAGATCGCCAGGATGTTCGGGTGCGAGAGCGCCGCCACCGCCTTCGCCTCCCGCTCGAAGCGCGCCAGCGCGTCGGCGTCGGCGGCGAGCGCCGCCGGCAGGACCTTGATCGCGACGGCGCGCTCGAGCTTCGAGTCGTGCGCGCGCCAGACCTCGCCCATGCCGCCTTCGCCGAGCTTGGCGACGATCTCGTAGGGACCGAGGCGGGCGCCGGGGGCCAGCGTCACGGCGGCGCCTTGCGGAAGCTCGCGGGCATCGAAGGCCGCGACTCTATCCCGTTCCCGGGCGCAGGCCCTCCGGGATGCGCAGCGACAGGCACGAGAGCCCGCCATCCATCTTGCGGAACTCCGACATCTCGAGCGGGCGGATTCTGTAGCCGAGCCGCTCGAGCCGCTCGGCGAAGCGCGGGGAACCGGCGGCGACGAGCACATGATCGTTGACCCGCACGCAGTTTGCCGCGTAGCTCTCGGCCTCGTCGACGGCGACGAGCTCGTAGCGCGCGAGCTCCAGGTGGCCGACGAGCTCCGGCACGACGGCGAGGCGGCCGTCGCCGAGCTCCGAGAGGCCGCTCTTGAGATGCAGCAGCCGCGCACCGAGGCCGCGCACGTCGATCGTCGCCGAGGTGAAACCGAGCTCGGCGAAGTGGGCTTCGAGCTGGCGGGCGCCCTCGACGTTCGTCCGCGACGAGAGGCCGATCAGGAAGTGGCCGTCGGCCTCGCAGACGTCGCCGCCGTCGACGGTGCCAGGCGCGACGATCGTGCGCACTTCGATCGCCAGCCGGTCGAGCACCTCGGCGATCGCCGCCGTTTCGCCGGCGCGCGCCGGCGCGCCGGGGCGGGCGAGCACGGCGCCTGCCGCGGTGACCACCGCGGTGTCCTCGACGAAGGTCGAGTCGGGGAGGCCGGGATCGGGCGGGAGCCGCACGAGCTCGAGCCCGACCTCGGCGAGTGTCCGGCAGTAAGCGTCGTGCTGCTCCCGGGCGAGCTCGAGGTCGGGCGCGCCGAGCCCGGCCGTGGTCAGGCCGACGGCGAAGGTGGCGCCCGGCGGGCGCACGACGGCACGGTCGAAACGGGGCATTGGCGGCGATGATACGCGGGCGCCGGAGGCGGGCCATCCGAAACTCCACACCGGCGCGCGGCGTAGTAGAGCGAGCAGCCGCTGCCGCCGAGGAGCCCGACATGAGCGAATCCAGTTTGCCCCCGCCGTTCCGCCTGCCCCCCGCCGTGCTGGCGGTGGCACCGTTCCTCGATCCGCGCACCTGGGGCGCCGTCGCCTACCTGTGGCTCGGCTTCCCGCTCGGCCTTGCCTGGTTCGTCGGCATGACGGTCGGCTTCGCCACCGGCATCGCCCTCACCATCGTCTGGATCGGTCTCGGCATCCTCGCCGCGACGCTCGTCGCCGTCTGGGGCGCCGAGGGGCTCGAACGCCAGCTCGCCATCCTGCTGCTGGGCGCGCGGGTGCCCGCGCGGCGGGCGCGTCCGGCCGGTCCCGAGAGCGCCGGCGGCTGGGCGCGCTCGGTGCTGGGCGGTGCGGCGCTGTGGAAGGGGATCGTCTTCCTCGCCCTGCGCTTCCCGCTCGGTCTCGCCGGCTGGGTCTTCTCGGTGGTCTCGCTCGCGGTCTCATTCGCGCTGCTCGCGGCGCCCTGGGTGCGCCTGCTCGGCGGCGACGTGAACCTCGACTTCGACGGCTGGGGGCTCTCGCCCGAGGACGGAGTCTGGGTCCTCTCGATCGTCGGCGCGGTCGGCCTCGTCGTCAGCCTGCATCTCCACCGCGCTCTCGGATGGCTGTGGGCGCGCCTCGCCGAGCAGCTGCTCGGCGCCGCCGCGCCGCAGCCCACGGCGCCGCCGGCCGCGCTCGCTTCCGTGCCGGCGGCGAGCGCGGCCTGAACCTCCGAGCGCCGGTGCGCGGCGCCGGTCAGACGGCGATCGCGAGCTCGCGCCAGAGCTCGCGATACCGCCCGCGCTCGGCGTCCATCTCGGCGAGCAGTGCGGTGAACCGGCTCTCGCCGCGAAGCGGCCCGAGCAGCGGATCGCGCGCAAAGTAGTCGAAACAGGGGAAGCCGTTGTGTGCCGCCTCGGCGAGCTGGGCGAGCGCGGCGTCGCTCTCGCCGAGGTGGGCGAGGCTCGTCGCCACCTCGTACTGCGCGTGATGGTAGTGGTTGAGGGCGCGGCGATTGCGCTCCACGAGCTCGATCTGCCGCCGCGCCTGCGCAGCGTCGCCGCGCAGCGCCGCGAGCAGCGCGCGCAGCGAGACGAGCAGCGGCGAGGCCGGGAACTGTCGGCAGCCGGCGTCGACGAGCCGTTCCGATTCGTCGATCCGCCCGAGGTGGATGCGGCACTGGATGCGCTGGTAGGCGACCCACGCCGACGGCGACTCGCCCCAGACGCCGTCGCTGATCGCGAGGGCTTCGTCGAGGCGCAGCTGCATCAGTCGGCAGAAGCCCCAGATGGCGTACGAAGAGAAGTCCTGGGGGTTGATCGCGTGGGCGCGCGCGAAGCAGGCTGACGACTCCTCGAGCAGCGAGACGTGCAAGAGCACCGTTCCCAGCCGATGCCAAGCCTCGTGGAGACCGGGCCTCGCGGCGACCGCGGCGGCGCACTCGCGGAGCGCCAGGGCGTGGTCCCAGCCACCGCGCGCCGACCACGCCAGCCGCCCGCGCATGTAGCGGCCCTCGGGGAGCGCCGAATCGAGCTCGAGCGCACGTTCGCAGGCGCGCTCGGCGCGCCGGTACCAGTCCTCCTCGGGATCGAACTCCACGTGGATCGTGAGATAGGCATCGGCGAGCGTCGCCCAGGCGAGGCCGAAGCGCGGATCGGCGCGCACGGCGGTCTCGAGCGCGTCGACGGCGAGGTTCGCCTCGGCGAGCGACTCGCGCGCCAGGTGGCCGCGGCCGCGCAGGTAGAGCTCGTAGGCGCCGGCCTCCGGCGCCACGCGCTCGACGGCCGCGAGCTCGGCGGGCTCGCCGGCCAGCGCGCGGACGACGCGCTGCGCGATCTCGTCCTGCAAGCGGAAGGGATCGGCCATCGAGCCATCGAGCTTGGTCGCCCACAGCGGCTGCGCGCTCGCCGTGTCGACGAGCTGCACGGTAATCCGCAGCCGGTCGCCGGCGCGCTGGAAGCGGCCGTCGAGAACGGCATCGACGCCGAGCTCGCGCCCGGCCACCTCGGGCTCGACCACCCGGCCGCGGAAACGCAGGGTCGCGGAGGTCGGGCGGACGACGAGAAGGCGCGCGGCCGCGAGCTCGGTGACGACGGTGTCGGCGATGCCGAGGCCGAGCGCCTCGTCCTCGCCGGTGCCAGCGAGGTCGCGGAACGGCAGCACGGCGACCGAGCGCGCGCTCTCGGCGGTCGCTCGCGTGGCGACCGCTGCGGATCCACCCTGCGCCGCGTCGAGCGCGCCGAGCACCTCGGCGGCGCTCGCGTAGCGGCGTGCCGGCTCCTTCGCCAGGCAGCGTTCGAGGATCCGCGCCACTTCGGAAGGAACGTGCGCAGGAAGCGGCGGCGCCGGTTCGGAGAGGATCGCCGCCAGCGATTCGAGCGGCGCGCCCCGCGCAAACGGACCGCGGCCGGAGAGCAGCTCGTGGAGGATCGCGCCGAGCGCGAACAGATCGGTGCGCTCGTCGACCGATTGGCCGCGCACCTGCTCGGGGGCCATGTAGCCGCAGGTGCCGACGACGAGTCCCGGTGCAGTCAGGTGCGTCCAGGTCCGGGCGTCGCCGGCGGTGTTGGGGCCGACGAGCTTGGCGAGGCCGAAGTCGAGCAACTTGACGCGGCCGTCGACGGTCAAGAAGACATTCTCGGGCTTGAGGTCGCGGTGGACGACGCCGGCAGCGTGCGCCGCCGCGAGCCCGAGCGCGATCTCGCGCGCCCAGCCGAGGACGGTGGCGACCTCGACCGGCCCGCGACCCACGATCTCGCGCAGGGTCTCGCCGGCGAGCAACTCGGTGACGAGGTACGGCTCGCCCGCGTGCTCGCCGACGTCGTGGACGACGAGGAGGTTCGGGTGCTGCAGCCGTGCGATCACGCGCGCCTCGTGCTCGAAGCGGCGCCGGCGCTCGGGGTCGCTCGTCCCCTCGCGCACGAGCTTGATCGCCACCTCGCGGTCGAGGCGCGGATCGCGCGCCCGCCAGACCTCTCCCATTCCGCCCGCGCCGAGCCGGGCGACGATCTCGTAAGGGCCGAGGCGGGAGCCGGCGGCGAGGGTCATGGGCGCTCGGCAGAATGATACGCGCGGCCGCGCGGCGCGGCGGTCAGGGCGCGATCGTGAGCTCGCCGCCGGCCGAGTGGGCGGCGAACTCGGGGGCGTACATCGACTGCAGCTCGGCCGGAGCGGCGCGGAAGGTGCCGGCGACGTTGGCGCGCAGGCGGTACTCGAGGGTGTACTCGCCGGCGGGCAGCCACTCGAAGAAGAAGTTGCTCCCCGAGTCGCGCGTCTCTTCGTAATAGGCGAGGCCGAGGTCCCAGCGCCAGCCGGAATCGGCGCGGTCGGGCTCGAGGCCGGCGGGGCGGGGGTCGCGCAGGTGGACGTACTCGGCGGCGGCCTTGGCGCGGATCGCGAGCTGGACCTCGAGCTCGTCGCCGACGGCTAGCCGTTCGCCTTCGTCGAGAGGAACCAGAGTCGTCTCGGTGCCCTGCCTGACGCGGCGGAACCAGCGCCGCTCGACGGCGAAGAGGTCGCCGCGCGACTCGGCGGGCAGCACCTCGGAGGTGTAGCGCCAGGTCGCCGAGGCGAAAGCCAGGCCCGGCGTGCGCTGCTCGACGACGGTTACGGCGTCGCGCGCGGGCACGATCGCCTCGCCGACGAGCACGAGCTGCCGCTGCGAGCCGCCGAGCGAATCGGCTGCGAAGACGAGCGCGGTCGTCGCGCCGCCAAGGGTGACGGCGACCTCCTGGCGCGCGCCGAGGAGCTCCTCGTCCTCGAGGTAACGCACGAGCGAGAAGAGCGCCTCGGCGGTCGCCTTGGTCGACTTCCAGTGGTTGAGCTGCTTCTGGAGGAAGAGCCACTGCACGAGGCCGGCCCGCCGCGGATCCTCCGGCGCGATCTCGCCGAGTGCCCGCAGCGCCCAGGCGTGCGTCTCGATCGTGTCGTTGTACCAGAGCCAGGCGCGCTCCTCGGGCGCCCAGTAGGTGCCGAGGTCGCGGTCGGTCTTCGCCGAGTCCATCACCGCGTCGAGCACCAGCCGCGCCTCCTTCGGCCGCTCCCTGCGCGCCAGGGTCAGCGCCAGCTGCAGCTTCGACTGCGGCGCGTGCCGTTTCCAATGCCGGAAGGAGAAGTCGAGAAGGTCGCGCCGCTTCGCCGGCGGCAGGGCGTCGCCCATCACCGCCGGGTCGGGATACGACGAGGCGACGTAGTTGGCGAAGGTGAGGAGCTCCCAGCAGCAGTCGTCTTTGCGCGCTCGCTGCCACCAGTCGCGCTCGATCTCGCCCGCGAGGTAGCGCCAGGCGCGCCGCACCATCTCGTCGGGGATCTCGCCGCCGAGCTCGGCGACGCGTGCGAAGCCGGCCATCAGGTAGAGGGTGATGTACGGCGACGGCGGTCCGCCGGGGAACCAGGGGAAGGCGCCGGAGGGGAGCTGCGCCTGCTCGAGCTGGGCGAGCGCCTCGGCGCGCACGGCGCGCGCCACCGCCGGATCGAGCACGCGCAGGAGCGCCGGGTCCTCGCCGCTCTCGGAATCGGTTCCGCCGCGGGCCTCGCGCCGCCACGGCGTCTCCTCGAGCGCCAGGCGGCGGTTGGGGTCGGCGATGTCGAAGCGCTCCCAGCGCGTCTCGCGCGCGGCGAGCGCCTTCGCCGCCGCGGCAACCGACGGGTGGCCGGCGAAGAGCGCGTCGAGGATCGCCGTCGCGGCGAAGCGGTTCATCGTCTGCTCGGTGCATTCGTACGGGTAGTCGACGAGATAGGGAAGCGCGGCGAGCACGCCGTGGAGGAGCTGGGCATCGACGGTGACGACGAGCTGCTCGTCGATCCGCGTCGGATCGTCCGTTCTCATGTCGTCGAAGACGAGCTCGCGTCGCTCGCCGCCGCCGAGCGCGGCGAAGCGCGACTGGACGAGCCGCAGGCGCGAGGGGAGGAGCGGCAGCGCGCGCAGCTCGCCGTCGGCGAGGCCGCCGGCGCGCGCCTCGACGCGCACCGCGAGCGGCCGCACGCCGCGCGGCGCGACGAGCGGGAAGGCGACCTCGGCGCCGCCGCCGGGCCCGACGCGAAACGGCGCCGTGCCGCCGCCCGCGGGCAGGCCGAGAGTGGCCGAGAGGTCCTCGCCGCTCGCGGGATCGACCACCGCGAAGCGCACCTCGCCGGCGAGCTCGCGCGCCGCTGCGTTGTTCACCGCGACGCGGATCTCGGCGCGGTCGCCCTCGCGCAGGAAGCGCGGCAGGTAGGGGCGCACCATGAGCTCCTTCGCCGTCTCGACCTCGCGCTCGAGATAGCCCGAGGCGAGCTCGCGCGTCCACGCCGAGATCCACAGCTTCCACGAGGTGAGCGAGTCGGGAACGCGAAACTCGATCGCGGCGGCGCCGTCGGCGTCCGTCACCAGGTGCGGGCGCCAGAAGGCGGTCTCGGCGAAGTCGGTGCGCAGCGTGACGGCCGGTGCGGACGGCTCGTCGAGGAGCGGCGATTCAGCGGTCACGGAGGCGATCTGCTCCTGGACGGCGTCGGCGCTCTTGGCGGCCGGAGCGGGGGTCATCGCCTCGGCGCGCATCGTCATCACACGCTGCCCGCCGACACCGGGCCCGCCGACGCCGTAGGGGTCGATCGCGACGAAGCCGTCGGCCGAGTACGACGGCGGCTCGGTGAAGCGCTGCCAGCGCTCCTCCTCCCCCCACACCGGGCCGCGGCTGCCGAGCGCGTGCTGGAGCGGCTCGGGGGCGCCCCGGAGCGGCCAGATCGCGTCGCCGAGCGGCGCCGAGTGCGGACGGAAGAGATCGAGGCTGCGGTCGTACATCGAGGCGAGGAGCTCGGCGGCGCCGGCGCCGAGCGGCGCGCCGTCGGGCCCCTTGACGAGGACGCGGAAGGTCTCGCTCGCCCCAGGCTCCATCCGATCGCGGAAGCTCGCCAGCTCGACGGTGAGCTCCTTGTCGCTCCACGGCACCTCGACCGACGCCTGCCGGGCGACCACCTGGTGGTCGGCGACGAGCGTCGCGCGCGCGCCGAGCCCGCCGCGGTCGGCAGCGCCGACCGGGAGCTCGATCCACGGCGCGTCGCGGCCGGCGACGAGGGTGCGGCGATCGACGACGCGGCCACGCCGCGCGATCTCGACGACGACCGTCTGGCCGGGGAGCCCCGAGTGGACGAAGAGCCGCGCGGTGCCGCCGATCTCGACGGCGGGCGCCGTGAAGCGCAGCTCGAGCGGCAGCGCGAGCCGCGCGGCGCCGGAGCCCGGCGGCGGCGCGGCGACGAGGGCGTGCTCGAGCCGCGCCGCTTCGCCGTGGCGGTCGCGCGTCTCGGCGACGAGGCGGTAGGCGCCGGGAGCGAGCACGGGCAGGGCGAGCGCCGCGCGCCCGTCCTCGCCGTGGCGGAGCGCGCCGCGGGCGACCTCGCGGCCGGCGCGCCAGCCGGCGAGGAGCTCTTCGCTCGCCGGGGCCTCGGCCCAGCGCGGCCGCAGGCGGTCGCCGGGGGTCGCGAAGCGCTCGCGCTCGGGATCCACCGGTTCGGGCACGTCCGCGGGAAGCGCCGCGCGCTCGGGCTGGAGGAGCTCGACGAGGCGCCACGCCGTCTCGCCGGCGCGCGGCGCGCCGTCGAGATCCTCGCGGCGCAGCTCGAGCGCGCTCGCCCCGCCGGCGACGAGGAGCGGTGGCGCGCCGGCGAGCGCGAGGCGCACCGCGACGCGGCCGAGCGAGAGCGCGAGCGAGCCGGCGCGCGTCTCGCCCCCTTCGTCGGTGACCTCGGCCTCGATCCGGTAGCGGAAGCAGCCGCAGTCGTCGATCCCGCGCTCGTCGGCCGCGGCGGTGAAGCGGACGGAGAAGCGGCCATCGGCGTCGAGCTCGGCCGCGCCCGAGGCGATCGTGCGTGGCGGCGGCGGCTCCCAGATCGGGCCGAAGCCGCGCCAGCCCCACTGCCAGAGCGGCTCGCGCACGACGCGCCAGGCGACGCGGCCGGCGGCGACCGGCAGGCCGAAGTAGTAGCGCGCCTCGCCGGCGAGCTCGACCGGCCGGTTCAAGCGCGGCTCGCCCGCGGGCGGTGCGAGCGTGACCTCGAAGGTCGGCCGCTTGTACTCCTCGACGGCGATCGTTGCCCTCGCCTGGTCCGCGATCTCGACCCACCAGTTGCCGAGCAACCGTCCCGTGGGGATCTCGAACGTGCCGGAGGCCGTGCCGAAGTCGTTGGCGGTCACCGTGCGCTCGACGATGCGCTCGTTGCTCGCATCGAGGAGACGCACGGTGACCGCGCGTCCGGCAGCGGCGCGCGGCTCGCCGTCGTCGTCCGGACTCTCGTAGAGGAGCGCCTTCCAGTAGAGAGTCTGGCCTGGGCGGTAGATCGCGCGGTCGGTGAAGAGGAGCGCGTCGAGGATGGGCTCGCGCTCGGCGCCCGAAGCCCACGGCCCATGGCCCGCCTGCCAGACGACCTCGTCCTCTAGATCGCGCACGACGACGGCGAAGCCACCGCTCCGGCGCCTCTCGCTCTGCGGCGCGAGCTCGACGAAGCCCGCCGCGTCGGTTGCGCGGCGCTCGACGAGGCGCGGCAGCCGCTCCCACTCGGAGGCGTAGAGGAGGACGTCGACGCCGGCGAGTGGCGCGCCGCCCGCTCCGGAGAGCGCGCGCAGGGCGAGCCGCCCGTCGCCGGTCGTCTCGGTCAGCAAGACGATGTCGGAGATCGCCAGCTCGACCGCCTGCAGCCGGTTGCCGCGGCGAGCGAAGCCCGGCTCGGCGGAGGCGACGACGAGGTAGCGGCCGCGCGCGGCGAGGGGCGGAGTGACGTACGTCCGGTGATCGCGGAAATCCGCAGTCGCGGGCAGCTCGACGGTCCATTCGGCCAGGGGCTGGCCGCGCAGCAGGGGTCGGATGCGCTCTTCGCTCCAGCCGCGCCAGCGCACCGGCGTCTCCTCGAACCGCTCGCCGGGGAGCCGGTAGGCGCGCAGATGGAGCCGCGCCAGATTGCGATGGCGCACCGCGAGCGAGCGGCGCTCGGCGGCGTCGATCGCCATCGCCTCGAGCTCGAAGGCCGACGCCTCGATCTCCTCGCGCTCGCGGCGGCAGGCGAGCGCGCCGGGCGAGCCGGGGAAGGCCGCCTCGCCCTCGCGCGCAATCTCGCGCGCCCGAACGAGCGCCTCCGGCTCGTCGCTCTGGCGCCAGAGGGAGGCGAGCCGGGCCATCCCCATCGCCCACCACGGCGCGCGCCGGAACTCGGGGAGCGATGCGGCGAGGGCGGCGCGGATGCGCGCGCGATCCTCCTCGGCATCGAACGCGTCGAAGAGGAGGCGAAGCCGCTCGAGCCGGGCCTCGAGCGCGGCGCCGGAATCGCCCCGCGCGCGGTGCCAGCGCTCGAGCTCGCCGAGGAGCGAGGCGAGCCGGGCGAGCGGGTGGAACGACGCGTCGCCGAGCCGCTCGGCCGTCGGCTCGACCGCCGTGCCGTCGACGAGCGCCGCGAGGTCGAGCTTCCAGAGCTCTTCGAGCTCCGCCGGCGACCAGCGCGAGGTCGCGGCGAGCTGCTCTGCCCACAGGTAGCCGACCGCGTCGCGCAGCGTCGGCCGGATACCGGCGGGATAGTCGTTCGGCTCGAGGTACGGGAAGTCGTCGGCGGCGACCTCGCCCAGTCGCTCTCCCCGCGTCCAGACGCGGGCGAAGGCGCGGTCGATCTCGGCGGCGAGCTGGTCGGAGGTGGCGAGAGCGAGGTCGAGCTCGCCGCCCGAGACGACGCGCTCGCGCTGGGCGATCTCCCAGCCGGACTGGTCGAGGTAGGCGCCGAGGGCGAAGGCGTCGTAGAGCTCGACCGCGGCGCGGGCGAGCGGCTCCTCGGGCCACTCGCGGGCGCGCAGCGCCTCGACGGCGGTCGCGTAGCCGCCGAGGGCCACCGCCACCTGCGTGCGGCGGACGAGAGCTCGCGCCAGTTCGGCGTCGTCGCCGCGCTCGCGCGCCGCCGCCTCGAACCGGTCGAGCGCCTCGGCGGCGGCGGCGAGCTTCTGCTCGTCGAGCAGGCGCTCGACTTCGGCCCAGCCGGGCGGCGCGGCGGCCGCCGGCACAGCGGGGCCGGCCGGCATCGCCCGCGCCGGGCCGCAGGCCGGCGCCGCGAGAAGGATGAGGGCGAGGAGTGGAATCCGGCGCGCGAGGCGGCGGGCGCGGCGCATGGCGACACTTTAGACCCGGTGGAGCGGCGCGCGGAAACCGCCGCGGGGCGCCGCTATACTGGCCGTCCCTTCTCCACCTACTCTCCGGAGGAAATCGATGCAACGTCTCCCGCTCCCGCTCGCGCTCGCCGTCGCGCTCGCCGCCGCCCCCGCCGCCGCCGACACCGTGCTGACGCTCGCCAACCACTCCGACGAGGTCGTCATGATGGGTCAGAAGACACCGGCCCAGGACAACGAGCACCTCTACTGGTTCAGCGACAGCGCGACGCGCTACGACATGGGCGACAGCTCGATCGTCATGAATCTCGACCACAAGAAGCTCTACGTCGTCAATCACCTCGAGAAGAACTACTCGACGATCGACCTACCGTTCGACTTCAAGAGTCTCGTCGGCCCCGAGATGGCGCCGATGATGGACCAGATGATGAAGATGATGGCGGCGTCGGTGACGGTGACCCCGACCGACCGCACGGGGGAGTTCGGCGGCTACTCCTGCCGGTACTCGAAGGTCGACATCTCGATGGCGATGATGCAGATGGCGAGCGATCAGTGTCTCTCGGACAAGATGCCGATCGACTACTCGCGCTACAAGGCGCTCGCTGCGGCGCAGGCCGAGATGGTGCCGAACGGCTCGTGGATGAAGGAGATGGCGGAGAAGCTCCACGGCTTCCCGGTGCGCTCCGAGACCACGACCACGGTGATGGGCAAGTCGTTCAAGAGCTGGCAGGAGCTCGAGTCGGTGGAGCAGAAGAGCCCCCCGGCCGGTTTCTACGCCCCGCCCTCGGACTACCAGGAGATCAAGTTCGACCCGATGGCGCAGCAGCAGAAACGCAAGAAGAAGTAAGCGGCTCAGGCCGCGCCGAGGCGGCGGGCGAGGTGGAACTTGGCCTGGCGCTGCCACCAGCCCCACTGGTGGGCGACATCGGGGCCCCAGATGTCGCGGTCGTGCGCGATCCCCTTGGCGGCGCAGACGTCGGCGAGGGCCTGGGTCTCCTCGATGCAGCCCTCCTCGTAGGCGCCCTGGCCGCAGACGAGCACCAGGTGGGTGTTGCGCTTCACCCGCTCGAGCGCGTCGCCGTTCAGGTTGGGCAGGTAAGCGAGCGGGTTGTTGAAGTAGACCTCGGAGTCGGCGAAGCCGCCGGTGAAGTGCGTCATCGCGTAGCGGCCGGAGAGGCAGAGCGCCCAACGAAAGATCTCGGGGTGCTTCAGAGCGACGTTGGCGGCGTAGAAGGCGCCGAGCGAGGCGCCGGCGGCGCCGATGCCGATCTCCGGCGAACGGCAGTCGAGACGGATGTGCGGCACCAGCGTCTCGACCACGAAGCGCTCGAAGAGGACGTGGCGGCGGATGCGCCACGCCGGATCGGTGTCGCGCTGGGTCCACGCCTCGGCGACGTTCGATTCGGTGCAGTAGAGCTTGAGCTTGCCGCTCTCGATCCACGGCGCCAGCGCCTCGAGCATCCCCTGCGCCTCCCACTCGTGCGCCATGCCGGCGGCGGTGGGGAAGACCAGCAACGGCGGCCCGAAATGGCCGTACGTCCAGAGGCTGATGCCGCGCTCGAGCTGCGGGCTGTGGATGCGTTCCAGGCGCTTCTTCATCGCGGGGCTCCGCCGGGCGGGCGCGCGATCTTACCGCGGGTCTTGACGGCTCCGACGCTCATGTGAAAAGTTTCACGACCTCTTGCGACGCCGCCGAACCGTCCGGTATCGTCGCGCGGTTCCACGCTCAGACTTGCCGACATGGCGCAACTCTTCCCCCGTAGCGCAAACGCCCTCGCTCGCAGCAGCTTCCTGGTGGGCGCGGCGCTCGCGGCCGGTGCCGGCTACGGCCTCTGGCTGGTGGCGCACTCGGGCTACGTCACGCGGCAGGGCGAGATCGTCGAGCAGCCGGTGCCGTTCTCGCACGACCACCACGTCGGCCAGATCGGCATCGACTGCCGCTACTGCCACACCGGGGTCGAGCGCTCGCCGTCGGCGGGGATCCCGCCGACCCAGACGTGCATGAACTGCCACAACCAGCTGTGGACCAACGCCGCGCTGCTCGAGCCGGTGCGCGCGAGCTTCGCGACCGGCGAGCCGCTCAAGTGGAACCGCGTCCACGACCTGCCCGGCTTCGTCTACTTCGACCACTCGATCCACGTCGCCAAGGGTGTCGCCTGCGTGAGCTGCCACGGGCGCGTCGACAAAATGCCGCTCATGTACCAGGACGCGCCGCTCACCATGGAGTGGTGCCTCGCCTGCCACCGCGATCCGGTCCAGAACATCCGCGCCCGCGAGGACGTGACCAAGATGGACTGGCAGCCCCCCGCCGGCTTCGAACGCCGCCAGCTCGAGCTCGCCGCGCTCTACAACGTGCAGTCGAAGACCAGCTGCTCGACCTGCCACCGCTAGCGAGACGATGAGCGATCCGCGCGCCAAGCTGCCCATCCTCGACGACTCCGGGGACTGCCACGCCGAGTGGAAGCGGCCGCCGGCGGCGGCGGCCGAGCTCGACCTCGCCGCCGTGCGCGCGCGGCTCGCCGAGCGGCGCGGCCCGGAGTACTGGCGCAGCCTCGAAGAGGTCGCCGCCAGCCCCGCGTTCGACGAGATGCTGCACCGCGAGTTCCCGCGCTTCGCCGCCGAGTGGCCGAGCGACGTCTCGCGGCGCAACTTCCTGCAGCTCGCCGCAGCGTCGCTCGGCCTCGCCGGCCTGACCGCCTGCACGCGACAGCCGCTCGAGCGCATCGTGCCGTACGTCCGGCAGCCGGAGGAGGTCGTCCCCGGCGTGCCGCTCCACTTCGCCACCGCCATCTCGATCTCCGGCGTGAGCGAGCCGGTCCTCGCCGAGAGCCACGAGGGACGCCCGACCAAGCTCGAGGGCAACCCCGACCACCCGGCGGCGACCGGCGCCTCGACGGCGATCGTGCAGGCGGCGGTGCTCGGCCTCTACGATCCCGACCGCTCGCAGGCGGTCACCGATCTCGGCCGCATCTCGTCGTGGCCCGGCCTCCAGCGCGCGCTCGGCGCGGCGCTCGCCAAGGTGGGCGAGCGCGAGGGCGCCGGGCTCCGGCTCCTGACCGGCCCGACGAGCTCGCCCACCGAGGCGGCGCTCGTCGCCGAGATCCTCGGCAGCTACCCGCGCGCCCGGTGGCACCGCTGGGATCCGCTCGCCCGCGACGAGGCCGACGCCGGCGCGCGTCTCGCTTTCGGCCGCCCGGTGGCGACGCGCTACCGCGTCGAGCTCGCCGACGTCGTCGTCGCGCTCGAAGCGGACTTCCTCGCCGCCGGGCCGGGCAGCGTGAGCCATGCGGCCGAGTTCGCCGCGCGCCGCCGGCCGACGCCGGAGCGGCCGGAGATGAACCGGCTCTACGCCGCCGAGTCGTCGCCGACGCCGACCGGGACGATGGCGGACCACCGCCTGGCGCTGGCGCCGAGCCGCTTCGGCGCCCTCGTCGTGGCGCTGGCCGCGGAGGTCGGCGTGCCCGGCGCCGCCGCTCCCGCCGGCCTCGACGAGCCGGCGCGGCGCTGGGCGCGCGCCGCGGCGCGCGACCTCGCGGCCCACCGCGGACGCAGCCTGGTGGTCGCCGGCGACACGCTGCCGGCCGCGGCGCACGCCCTGGTGCACGCGATCAACGACGTGCTCGGCAGCTTCGGCGAGACGCTTCTGGTGAGCGAGCCGCTCCTCGCCGACCCGGTGCCGGCCGTCGACTCGCTCGCCGAGCTGGCGCGCGACCTGCGCGAGGGCCGAGTCGAAGTGCTCGTCGTCTCGGGCGTCAATCCCGCCTACGACGCACCGGCCGATCTCGACTTCGCCTCGGCGCTCAATCGCGAGGGCGTGCTGCGCTTCCACCACGGCCTCTACGCCGACGAGACCGCCGAGCTCTGCCACTGGCACCTGCCGGCGGCGCACGACCTCGAAGCGTGGGGCGACGGGCGCGCCGGCGACGGCACCGTCACCCTGCGCCAGCCGCTCATCGAGCCGCTCTACGGCGGCAGGTCGCTCGCCGAGCTGCTGGCGGTGGTCGCCGGCCGCGGCGAGACGCCGGGTTACGAGCTGCTGCGCGAGCGCTGGCAGGAGCTGCCCGACGAGGCGTTCCGCCAAGCGCTGCACGACGGCTACGTGGCGGGGAGCGGGCTCGAGCCGGTGGCGGCGGCGCCGGGCAACGTCGCGGCCGCCCTCGTCGAGCTCGCGGCGCCCGCCGCGCCGGCGGGCGTCGAGCTGGCGCTGCGGCCCGATCCGGCGCTGCTCGACGGCCGCTTCGCCAACAACGGCTGGCTGCAGGAGCTGCCGAAGCCGATCACCAAGCTGACCTGGGACAACGCGCTCCTCGTCTCGCCGCGCACCGCCGAGCGGCTCGGCCTCGCCAACGAGCAGGTGGTGGCGATCGAGGTCGGCGGCCGCCGGCTCTCGGCGCCGGCCTGGATCTTGCCCGGCCAGGCCGACGAGGTGGCGACGCTGCATCTGGGCTACGGCCGCCGCCGCGGCGGCCGCGTCGCCGACGGCGTCGGCGTCGACGCCTTCGCGCTGCAGACCTCGACGGCGCGCTGGAACCAGACTGGCGCGAATCTCGTCCCCACCGGCCGCCGGCACGAGCTCGCCTGCACGCAGGGCCACTACATGATCGACAGCTGGCTCGCCGAGGAGAGCGAGGAGGCCGAGCGCCGCCACGTCGTGCGCGGCGCCACTCTCGACGAGTTCAAGGCCGATCCCGCCTTCGTCACCGGCTTCGACCACGCCGGCCTCGACACCGGCGCCTCGTTCGCGCCCGGCTACGCCTACGACGGCGCCGCCTGGGCGATGACGATCGACTTGAGCTCCTGCAACGGCTGCAACGCCTGCGTCGTCGCCTGCCAGGCCGAGAACAACATCCCGGTGGTCGGCAAGGAGCAGGTGCGCAGCGGGCGCGAGCTGCACTGGATCCGCGTCGACCGCTACTTCCAAGGCGGCATCGACGCGCCGGAGGCCATCGTCTCGCAACCGATCCCCTGCATGCAGTGCGAGCAGGCGCCGTGCGAGACGGTCTGCCCGGTGGCGGCGACGGTGCATTCGAGCGAAGGCCTGAACGACATGGTCTACAACCGCTGCGTCGGCACGCGGTACTGCTCGAACAACTGCCCCTACAAGGTGCGCCGCTTCAACTTCCTGCTCTACGCCGACTGGGACACTCCGCAGCTCCAGCTCGGCCGCAACCCGAACGTCACCGTGCGCAGCCGCGGCGTGATGGAGAAGTGCACCTACTGCACGCAGCGGATCAGCCGCGCCCGCATCGGCGCCGAGCGCGAGGGACGCAAGCTCCGCGACGGCGAGATCGTCACCGCCTGCCAGCAGGCCTGTCCGACCCACGCCATCGTCTTCGGCGACCAGAACGACGCCGACTCGGCGGTGGCCCGCGCGAAGCGCGATCCGCGCAACTACGCGCTCTTGGCCGAGCTCGGCACGCGCCCGCGCACCACCTACCTGGCGCTGGTCCGCAACCCCAACCCGGAGCTCGCCGGATGAGCGTCGCCGATTCCGGCCTGCGCGGCCCGCACGATCCGCCGGTGATCGCCCCGGGGCACTCGACCGCCACCGTCACCGACAAGATCAGCTCGGTCGTCTTCGGCAAGATGCCGCTGTGGTTCTACGCCGCCATGGCGATCGCCTTCGGCGGCGCCATGATGCTGCTCGCCTCGCTCACCAAGCTGGTCTTCACCGGCATCGGCATCTGGGGCAACAACCAGCCGGTGGGCTGGGGCTTCGACATCATCAACTTCGTCTGGTGGATCGGCATCGGCCACGCCGGCACGCTGATCTCGGCGATCCTGCTGCTGCTCAGGCAGGAGTGGCGCACCTCGATCAACCGCTTCGCCGAGGCGATGACGCTCTTCGCCGTCGCCTGCGCCCTGATCTATCCGCTCTTCCACACCGGCCGGCCGTGGCTGGCGGCGTACTGGCTGCTGCCCTACCCGAACACGATGGGGATGTGGCCGAACTTCCGCTCGCCGCTCATCTGGGACGTCTTCGCGGTGTCGACCTACGCCTCGGTGTCGGCTCTCTTCTGGTACATCGGGCTGATCCCCGACCTCGCCACCTTCCGCGACCGCGCCAAGCGGCTCTGGCAGCAGAAGGTCTACGGCTTCCTGGCGCTCGGCTGGCGCGGCTCGGCGCGGCACTGGCACAACTACGAGCAGGCCTACCTGCTCTTGGCCGGTCTGTCGACGCCGCTCGTCCTCTCCGTTCACTCGGTGGTGTCCTTCGACTTCGCTTCGGGACAAACACCGGGCTGGCACTCGACGATCTTCCCGCCCTATTTCGTCGCCGGCGCGGTCTTCGCCGGCTTCGCCATGGTGCTGACGCTCGCCATCCCGCTCAGGAAGCTCTTCGGGCTCGAAGACTTCATCACCATGAAGCACCTCGACAACATGGGCAAGGTGATGCTGGTGACCGGCCTGATCGTCGGCTACGGCTACGTCATGGAGCTCTTCACCGCCTGGTACTCGGGCAACCTGTACGAGATGTACATGGTGAAGAACCGCATCTTCGGTCCCTACAAGTGGATCTGGTTCTCGCTCATCCTGTGCAACATCCTGGCGGTGCAGCCGCTGTGGTTCAGGCGCATGCGCTACAACCCGGCGGCGCTGTGGATCATGGCGATGTTCGTCAACTTCGGCATGTGGTTCGAGCGCTTCGTCATCATCCCGACCAGCCTGCACCGCGACTTCCTGCCCGGCTCGTGGGGCATGTACTACCCGACGCGCTGGGACTTCTCGACTTTTTTCGGCTCGATCGGGCTGTTCCTGGCACTGATGTTCCTCTTCGTGCGCGTGCTGCCGGCGATCGCGATCTTCGAGATGAAGACGCTGGTGCCGGAAGCGCGCGTCAAGCAACCGGCCCACGGGAATGCGGGACACTGAGATGCACGGCGCGACGACGGAAGCGGCCTACCACGGCCTGCTCGCCGAGTACCGCTCGGCGCAGACGCTGCTCGACGCCGCGCACCGCGCCCACGCCGCCGGCTACCGCTCGATGGACGCCTTCACGCCGTTCCCGATCGAGGCGCTGTCGGAGGTGATCTGCGACCACCAGCCGTCGCGCGTGCCGCTCGTCTGCCTGGTCGGCGGCGTCGTCGGCGCGCTCGGCGGCTGGGCGCTGACGGTGTGGACGTCGACCGTCGGCTATCCGCTCAACATCGGCGGCAAGCCGCTCAACAGCTGGCCGGCGTTCATCCCGGTCATCTTCGAGACCACCGTGCTGCTGGCGTCGTTCTCGGCCGGCCTCGGCATGCTGGCGCTCAACGGCTTCCCCGAGCCGTACCACCCGGTCTTCAACGTCGAGAGCTTCCGCGCCAAGGCCTCGCGCGACGGCTTCTTCCTCTGCCTCGAGGCGGGCGATCCCAAGTTCGACCGCGCGGCGACGCGGGCGTTCCTCGCCGAGACCGGCGCCGTGGAGGTCCACGATGTCGAGGGCTGAGCGCACGCCGCATCGCCACGCCGCCCTCGCCGCCGCCCTGGCGTTCGCGGCGGCGCTCGCCGGCTGCCGGCAGGACATGCACGACCAGCCGCGCATCGATCCGCTCGCCGAGAATCGCTTCTTCGCCGACGGCTCGGGCGCCCGGCCGCTGCCGGCGCACACCGTCGCCCGCGGCCAGCTGCGCGCCGACGGGCCGCTCCACACCGGCCAGGCGGCCGACGGCTCGCTGCTCCTCGAGCTGCCGCTGCCGGTCACCCGCGAGGTCCTGGTGCGCGGCCGCGAGCGCTTCGAGGTCTTCTGCGCGCCCTGCCACGGACGCACCGGCGAGGGCACCGGCATGGTGGTCGCGCGTGGCTACAAGAAGCCGTCGTCGTTCCACGTCGACCGCCTGCGCCAGGCGCCGGTCGCCTACTTCTTCTTCATCATGACCAACGGTTTCGGCGTCATGCCGAGCTACGCGGCGCAGATCCCGGCGGAGGACCGCTGGGCGATCGCGGGCTACGTGCGCACGCTGCAGCTGGCGCAGCACTTCGACGCCGCGGCGCTCACCGCCGCAGAGCGGGCGCGCCTCGATGCGGCGCCGGCCGCTCACGGCGACGGCGGCGCGGCGCACTGAGGCGGCGAGCGGAGACGAGATGAGCGAGATCGCCCACAGCCTCTCCCCGCGCGAGCTCGACCTGCCCGCCGCGCTGCGCGGCATGGGCGGCAAGGCGCTCGCCGTCGGCGCCGCCGGCGTGGCGTGGACCGCCGCCGGGTCGGTGCGCGATCCGGCGCACTTCTACCCGGCCTATCTCTCGGCGTGGCTGCTCTGGTTCTCGGTGGCGATCGGCTGCCTCGGCCTGCTCCTGCTCCACCACCTCTCGGGAGGCCGCTGGGGGATCGTGCTGCGCCGGCCGATGGAGGCCGCGGCGCGCACGATTCCCTACGTCGCGCTGCTCGCCGTGCCGCTCTTTTTCGGCCTCGATCGGATCTTCCTGTGGGCCGATCCCGCCAAGGTCGAGGCCGACCACCTGCTGCACCACAAGGCGCCGTACTTGAACGTGCCGTTCTTCACCGGGCGCTTCGTTCTCATCGTGGCAATCTTCACGCTTTACGCCCATCTGCTCTCCCGGCGCTCGGCGGCGCAGGACGCGGCGGGCGACGGCGGGCGCGCCGAGGGGATGTCGAAGATCAGCTCGGTCGGGCTGCTCGTCTTCGTGCTGGCGACGAGCTTCCTCGGCTTCGACTGGCTGATGTCGCTCGACCCGCATTGGTTCTCGAGCCTGTTCGGCGCCATCTTCCTCTCCGGCAGCGCCATCGCCGCCCTCACCTTCCTGATCCTGGTGGCCAACGCGCTGGTCGGCCGCGAGGCGCTGGTGGAGGTGCTCTCGGGCAAGCGCTTCCACGACTTCGGCACCCTGCTCTTCGCTTTCGTCATGTTCTTCACCTACCTCGGGATCTCGCAGTTCATCATCGCCTACCAGGGCAACCTCCCCGAGGAGGTGGTGTGGTTCCAGGAGCGCTTCCACGGCGGCTGGGCGTGGGTGGCGGCGGGGCTGCTCGTCTTCCACTTCTTCTTCCCCTTCCTCGTCCTGCTCCACCGCCCGGTCAAGCGCCGCGCCGCGCTGCTCGCCAAGATCGCCGCCTTCGTCCTCTTCATGCGCTGGGTCGATCTCGTCTGGCACTCGCGCCCGAGCCTGGTGCACGAGGGGCTGGGGCTCTCCTGGATCGACCCGGCGGCGGTCGTCGGCCTCGGCGGCCTGTTCGTCTTCCTCTTCCTGCGCGAGCTCGGCAAGCGCCCGCTCCTGCCGGTCAACGATCCGACGCTGCCCGAGGCTCTCGGCCATGAGTGAGCGCGCGCCCGGCACGCCGCCGATCGATCACGAGATCGACTCCCGCCGTCTCGGCAAAATCGGCGCCTGGCTGACGGTGATCACCGTCGCCGGCTTCCTCATCGGCTGGGGTTTCTATCTGCTGCTGGTGAGCGGCGAGCGCAAGCTCGACGCGCCGCCATCGCCGATCGCCGAGGCGCGCACCCCGCGAGCCGTGCCGGGGCCGGGGCTGCAGTCGACGCCGGAGCGCGATCTCGCCGCCCTTCGCCGCGTCGAGGACGAGAAGCTCCACGGCTGGGGCTGGGTCGATCGCGCGGCAGGCGTCGCGCGCGTGCCGGTCGAGGTCGCCGTCGAGCGCGTCGCCGCCGACGGCGCGCTGCCCGACTTCACCGTGCCGCTCGAGGTCGCGTCGCCGTGAGCGCGCTCGGTTTCCGCTGCCGTGCGGCGGCGCTCGGCGGCCTCGTCGCGCTCGGCGCGGGCGCGGCGGCCGAGGCGCAGTTCATGACCGGCAAGCGCGTCGAGCGCGATCGCCTGGCGGCCGAAGCCGCGACGCCGGCGCGCCAGCTCGTCGAGCGGGTCGGCTTCGACCAGAACCTGGGCGCGGAGCTGCCGCTCGAGCTCGTCTTCCGCGACGAGGCGGGCGGCGAAGTCCGCCTGGCCGAGCTGTTCGGCACGAGGCCGGTGGTGCTGGCGCTAGTCTACTACCGCTGTCCGGTGCTGTGCACGCTCGTCGAGCGCGGGCTCGCCTCCGGCTTGAAGCCGCTCGACCTCGAGCCGGGCCGCGACTTCCAGGTCATTTTCGTTTCGATCGATCCGACCGACAGCGCCGAGACCGCGGCCGCGCGCCGCGGCGACGTGCTCGAGCACTACGGGCGCGAGGGCACCGCCCGCGGCTGGCACTTCCTGACCGGCGACCCGGAGCCGATCGCGCGGCTCGCCGACGCGGTCGGCTTCCGCTACGCGCTCGATCCCGCGAGCGGCCAGTACGCGCACGCCGCGGGCCTCGCCGTCGCCACGCCGGACGGCCGGCTGTCGCGCTACCTCTACGGCGTCGACTACGCTCCGCGCGACCTCAAGCTGGCGCTCGTCGAGTCGTCGAACGGCACGATCGGCAGCGCCATCGACAAGGCGCTGCTCGTCTGCTTCCGCTACGACGCGGCGCTCGGCAAGTACACCGCGGCGACGATGGTCCTCCTGCGCATCGGCGCGACGCTGACCGTCCTCGCGCTCGGCGCCTTCCTCTTCTTCGCCCTGCGCCGCGAGCGTCGCGACAGGCGGCTGCCGGCCGGAGGGATCGCCTGACCATGCCGTTCCGTCTGCCCTTCTTCCCCGAGCAGGCCTCTTCGTTCGCCCACGAGGTCGACGCGCTGACGCTCTGGCTCGTCGGCATGGCCGCCTTCTTCACCGTGCTCATCGCCGCTCTGGTGCTCGTCTTCGCGCTCAAGTACCGGCGCCGGAGCCCCGACCAGGTCGGCACGCGGTTCGACGAGTCGCCGCTGCTCGAGATCGTGTGGACCGTGATCCCGCTCGTCGTCGTGCTCTTCACCTTCGCCTGGGGGGCGAAGGTCTACTTCCGGCTCTACCGGCCGCCGGCGGGCGCCGTCGAGTACCACGTCACCGGCAAGCAGTGGATGTGGAAGACGCAGCACCCGACGGGGCAGCGCGAGCTCAACGAGCTGCACCTGCCGGTGGGCCAGCCGACGAAGCTCCTGATGACCTCCGAGGACGTCATCCACAGCTTCTTCGTGCCCGCCTTCCGCGTCAAGGCCGACGTCCTGCCGGGCCGCTACACGACGATGTGGTTCACGCCCACCAAGCCCGGGCGCTATCACCTCTTCTGCACCGAGTACTGCGGCGCCGAGCATTCGCGCATGATCGGCTGGATCACCGTGCAGGAGCCCGAGGAGTACCAGCGCTGGCTGGCGAGCGTGCCGGTGGCGGCGACGCTCGCCGAGCAGGGCGCCGGCGTCTTCGCGCGGCTCGGCTGCCGGGAGTGCCATGCCGCGGGCAGCGAGGCGGCGCCGGCTCTCGCCGGCCTCTACGGCCGCGAGGTGCTCCTCGCCAGCGGCGCCTCCGTGCGCGCCGACGAGAACTACCTGCGCGAGTCGCTCCTCGATCCGGAGGCGAAGGTGGTCGCCGGCTTCGACGCCGCGATGTCGACCTATCGCGGTCAGCTCAGCGAGGAGGAGATCCTGGCGCTGATCGGCTACCTGAAGAGCCTGCCGGCGCCGTCGACCGCGGACGTCGCGGCGCCCGCCGAGAGCGTGATGCGATGAGCGCCGAGAACCAGCTGCCCGCCACGCACTATCTGAACGCCACGAGCGGCCTCAGGAGCTGGCTGCTGACGCTCGATCACAAGCGGATCGGCATCCTCTACCTGCTCGGCGTCAGCTTCTTCTTCCTCTTGGGCTCGGCCTTCGCCATGCTGGTGCGGCTCGAGCTGCTGACGCCGCAGGGCGACCTGATGTCGCCCGACACCTACAACCACATGTTCACCATGCACGGCATCTTCATGGTGTTCTTCTTTCTCATCCCGGCGATCCCCGGAGTGCTCGGCAACTTCGCGCTGCCGATCATGATCGGCGCCAAGGACGTCGCTTTCCCCAAGCTCAATCTGCTGTCGTGGTACGTCTTCATGACCGGCGGCCTGCTCACCATGTACGGCCTCTTGACCGGCGGCGTCGACACCGGGTGGACGTTCTACCCGCCCTACAGCTCGCTCTACTCGACCTCGGCGGTGCTGCCAGTCGGCATCGGCGTCTTCGTCAACGGCTTCGCCTCGATCTTGACCGGCGTCAACTTCATGGTCACCGTGCACCGCATGCGGGCGCCCGGGATGACCTGGTTCCGCCTGCCGCTGTTCGTCTGGGGCCAGTACGCCACCAGCCTGGTGATGGTGCTCGGCACGCCGGTGGTGGCGATCACGCTCGTCATGCTGGTGCTCGAGCGCGCTTTCCACTTCGGCTTCTTCGACGCCGCCAAGGGCGGCGACCCCGTCCTCTTCCAGCACCTGTTCTGGTTCTACTCGCACCCGGCGGTCTACATCATGATCCTGCCGTCGATGGCGGTGATCTCGGAGCTGATCGCCGCCTTCGCCCGCAAGCGCATCTTCGGCTACCAGGCCGTCGCCTTCGCTTCGATCGGCATCGCCGTTCTCGGGTTCCTGGTCTGGGGCCACCACATGTACGTCTCCAGCCAGTCGGTCTACGCCGGCGTGGTCTTCTCGCTGCTCACCATGCTCGTCGCCATTCCGTCGGCGGTCAAGGTCTTCAACTGGACCTTCACCCTCTACAAGGGAGCGGTGGCGCTCGAGATGCCAATGCTCTACGCCATGGGCTTCATCGGCCTGTTCGTCATCGGCGGCCTGACCGGCGTCTTCCTCGCCACCCTCGGCTTCGACGTGCACGTGCACGACACCTACTTCGTCGTCGCGCACTTCCACTACGTGATGGTCGGCGGCACGATCATGGGCTACCTGGGCGGCCTGCACTACTGGTGGCCGAAGATGACGGGGCGGATGTACTCGCCGTTCTGGGGCAAGACCTCGGGCTGGCTGGTCTTCGTCGGCTTCAACCTGACCTTCTTCCCGCAGTTCCTGCTCGGCATGCAGGGCATGCCGCGCCGCTACCACGCCTACCCGGCGGAGTGGCAGGTGCTCAACGTGCTGTCCACCGCAGGGGCGTCGGTGCTCGGCGTCGGCTTCATCCTGCCGGTCGTCTACTTCCTGTGGTCGTTGCGCGCGGGCAAGATCGCGGGCCCCAATCCGTGGGGCGCGCGCGGGCTGGAGTGGGAGACGACCTCGCCGCCGCCGACCTTCAATTTCGAGACGCCGCCGGTGGTCGAGCACGAGGCCTACGACTACGTCACGCCGGCCGAGCAGCGGGCCGCCGGCTCGCCGCCCGCGGGCACCCACTGACCGGCTCCGGAGAACCCGCACCGTGTCGCACGCCGAGCCATCCGCCCTCGCCCACCAGTTCGACTCGCTCGAGCAGCAGAAGGAGTCGTCGACACTGGGGATGTGGTTCTTCCTGGCGCAGGAGATGCTCTTCTTCGGCGGCCTCTTCGTCACCTACCTCCTGTTCCGCTGGCGCGATCCCACCGCCTTCGCCGCCGGCAGCCACGAGCTCGACATCCTGCTCGGCGGCTTCAACACGGTGGTGCTGATCGGCAGCTCGCTGACCATGGCGATGGCGGTGCACTCGGCGCAGACCGACAAGCAACGGCAGCTCGTCGGCTACCTGGTGGCGACCGGTGCGCTGGGCCTCGTCTTCCTCGTCGTCAAGTACTTCGAGTACAGCGCCAAGTGGCACCACCACCTGATCCCGGGCGCCGCGTTCCACTTCGCGGAGCCGATCGGCGGGCGCGCCGAGCTCTTCTTCAGCCTCTACTTCGCGATGACCGGCATGCACGCGCTGCACATGGTGATCGGCGTCGCGGTGCTCGCGTGGATCCTCGCGCGGGCGCGCACGGGCGAGTTCGGCGCCCGGTACTACAACCCGGTCGAGTGCTTCGGCCTCTACTGGCACTTCGTCGACATCGTCTGGATCTTCCTCTTCCCGCTGCTCTACCTGATCGGCCGCCACTGAGCCAGGAGACGCACGCAGAATGTCGGGTCACCACGTCGTACCGGTCAGGCTCTACGTCGCCGTTTTCATGTCGCTGATGGCGTTCACCACGATCACGGTCGCGGTGGCCTATCTCGACCTCGGCGCGCTCAACAACGTCGTGATGCTCGGCATCGCGGTGACCAAGGCGACGCTCGTCATCCTCTACTTCATGCACGTGCGCTACGCGACGCGGATGATCCCCGTGGTCCTCGTCGCCGCCGTCCTCTGGCTGCTCATCCTCTTTGGCTTCATCATGTCGGACTACGTCACGCGCGGATGGCTGGGCGCGGGAGCGCCGTGGCCGGCGCCGTGGTCGCACTGAGCGGCGCCCGCCGCTCGGCGACCGCAGTCAACCACTCCGCGATCCGCTCCGCCGCGCCCTCGCCCTCGGCGACGGCGTCGGGCACGCCGTAGGCGCCCACCGGGCCGCCGGCGAGCGCGATCCCCGGCTGCGCGGCGAGCCGTTCGCGAACGCGAGCCACCCGTGAGAGGTGGCCGACCGCGAGCTGCGGCAGGGCATCGAGGTGGCGGACGACACGGCTCCACGCCGGCGGTGCGGCGAGGCCGAGGAGCGGCGCGAGTCTCTCCTGCGCGGCAGCGACGAGCTCTTCGTCGCGCCGGTGCGCCGCCGCGGGTCGCAGCGCGCCGCCGGCGAAAACGCGCGCGACGAGCCAGCCGGCCGGCACGCGCTCCGCGTGTTTGACGTGAACGAAGGTGGCGGCGACGACGTCGCCCGGTTCACCGGCGGGGACGAAGAAGCCCTGGCCGCGCGGCGGCTGGCCGACGGCGGAGAGCGGCCAAGCGGCGTGGACCGTGGCGCAGGAGCCGTAGTCGATCGCCGCCAGCTCGCGGGCGAGCTCGCCGTCGACGCCGGCCAGAATCCCCGCCGCAGCGTGGGCCGGCGTCGCGAGGACGACCGCGTCGGCGGCGAGAGCGCGGCCGCCCGCGAGGCGGAGCGTCCACGAGTCGCCGTCGCGCGCGAGCCGCTCGACCGCGGCGCCGAGCGCGAGCGCGCCGGGCGGCAACGCCGCGACCAGTGCCTCGACGAGCCGGCCGAAGCCGCCGGCGAGCGAGACGACGGCGGGCGGCGACAGCCGCGGCGCGCCCGTGCGCGCCGCGCGCAGGCCGCGCAGCACGCTGCCGCGCTCGCGCTCGAGGGCAGCGAAACGCGGGAAGGTCGCGAGCAGGCTCAGCTGCTCGACGTCGGCCATGTAGATGGCGCCGACGACCGGCTCGACGAGCCGTGCGAGCAGCTCGCTGCCGAAACGGCGGCGGACGAAGGCGGCGACGCTCTCGTCGCCGCCCTCGCCGCGCGGCGCGACGGCGGGCTCGGCGAGGGCGCGCAGCTTGCCGCGCCACCCGAGGAGCGGCGAGCCGGCGAGCGCCGCGAGCCGCGTCGGCGCGAGCAGCGCGAAACCCGCCGGCACCGGCACGAGCCGCCCGCGGTGGAGGACGTCGATGCGGCCGGCGGGTAGCGGCACGAGCCGCTCGCCGAGCCCGAGACGCCGGCAGAGCGCGAGCCCCGCCGGCTTGTGGGTGACCAGGCTGTCGGGGCCGCGCTCGACGAGCGTGCCCGCGTGGAGCTCGGTGCCCGCGACGCCGCCGGCGCGATCGGTCGCCTCCACCACGACGAGGTCGAGCGGCCGGTGGCGCGCGGCGGCGAGCTCGACGAGCCGGTGCGCGGCGGCGAGCCCGCCGAGGCCGGCGCCGACGACGGCGATGCGTGGCGGAGCGCTCAGGACACTCTCCTCCCACCGGCATCCGGCGCGCCCGCGGCGGCGGCCACGAAGCTCGAGCCCTCGCCGGCGATCGCGGCGAGCGCGTCGACGAAGCGGTCGTCGGCGTTGAGCGGCGGCACGATGCGGAGGACGTCGCCGCCGTGCGCGCGCCAGGTCTCGACGCCGCGCAGCGCGAGCTCCTCGAGCGTCTCGAGGCAGTCGGCGACGAAGGAGGGCACGACGAGGGCGCGGCGCACGCCGCCGCGCGCCTCGGCGGCGAGCAGCTCGTCGGTGTACGGCCGCAGCCACGGCGTGCGGCCGAGGCGCGACTGGAAGGAGACGGGCGAGGTCTTCTCGGCGAGGCCGAGCCGCGCGCGCAGCTCGCGCGCGACGGCGAGGCACTGCGCCCGGTAGCAGTCGCGGTTCGTGGCCGTAATCGCGGCGCAGCAGTCGGGGCGGGCGAGGCAGTGGCCGCTGCGGTCGCTGCGCCGCAGCTGCCGCTCCGGGATGCCGTGGAAGGTGAAGTAGACGCGCTCCGGCCGCTCGGCGGCGAGGAGCGGCCGCACGCTCTCGGCGCGCGCGTCGAGGTAGGCGGGGTGGGTGAAGAAGGGCGGGATCACCTGCAGGCAGGGCGTGTTCCAGCGCGCCGCCGCCGCCCGGTAGGCGTGCGCGATCGACGAGCCGGTGGCGGCGGCGCTGAAGTGCGGATAGAGCGGCAAGAGGGCGACGCGGCTCGCGCCGGCGGCGTCGAGCCGCTCGAGCGCGTCCGGAATCGACGGCTCGCCGTAGCGCATGGCGAGCTCGACGCGCACCCCGTCGCCGAGCCTCTTCTGAAGCTTCGAGGCCAACGCGCGGCCGTGGACGAGGAGCGGCGAGCCCTCGGCGGTCCAGATCTTCCGATAGGCCGCCGCCGAGGCGCGCGCGCGGCGGGGCAGGATGACGAGCTCGAGGAGGAGGAAGCGCCGCCACGCCGGCAGGTCGAGCACGCGCGGATCGGAGAGGAACTCGCGCAGGTAGCGGCGCACCTCGCGCGGGCGCGGCGCGGCGGGCGTGCCCAGGTTGACGAGCACGAGCCCGACGCGCTCCCCGGCGGCGAGGACGGATTCTCGGAGCGTCGCGGCGGCCACGGGCCGCCGTATCGTATACGCGGCACGCTCGCGCTTCGACGCCGCGCGTCTTGACCGCTCGGAAAGCGGTTGAGTAGGCTGCGCCGGTCCGCTCGAGATCCCGAAACTCTGCTCGTCCTGGGGGGTGAGTTGAGCACCGAACGCGAGGCGTCAGTCGGGCTGCCGACGGGTGAGGGCCGGGCCTAGTGCCGCGCCCGCACCACCGCGACACCTCGCGCTCGGCGCAGCGAGCCGCACCCACCGCGCGCGCGCGGCCTGCCGGGCCCGCCGCCGACCGCGGAGACGACTAGCGCGTGACGCCCCGCCTGCCGCGCCGGATCCAGGAGCTGCCGCTCGGTCGCGCGGCGGGGAGCGTCGCCGTGGCGGTGCTCGCCGTCGGCGCCACCTGGTACTACGCCTCGCCCGCGTACACCGAAGTCGGCTACCGGCCCGTCCAGCCGGTCGCTTACAGTCACCAGCTCCACGCCGGCGAGCTCGGCATCGACTGCCTCTACTGCCACGCCACGGTCGACCGCGCGCCCGCCGCGGTCGTGCCGCCGACGCGCGTCTGCATGAACTGTCACCACGTCGTCCGGCGCGACTCGCCGGCGCTCGCCGCGGTGCGTGAGAGCGCGGCCAAGGGCCGGCCGCTCGAGTGGGTGCGGGTGCACGACTTGCCCGGCTTCGTCTTCTTCGACCATCGCCCCCACCTGCGCGCCGGCGTCGGCTGCGCCACCTGCCACGGCCGCATCGACGAGATGGAGGTGGTGACGCAGGCGCGGCCGCTCGACGAGACCTGGTGCCTCGACTGCCATCGCGACCCCGATCCGTACCTGCGGCCGGACGACGAGCTGACGACGATGGACTGGCGCGCGCCCTCGAACCAGCGCGAGCTCGCGGCGCGCATCCGGGAGGAGAAGCACCTCGCGCCGCCCGTCGGCTGCACGGGATGCCATCGATGAGCGCACCGTGCGCACCGAGCGCACCGAGCGCGCCCTGGCGCAGCCTCGAGGAGCTCGGCGGGACGGCGGAGGCGCGCGCCTATCTCGAACGCGAGTTCCCGCCCGGCGCGGCGGAGCTCACCTCCGGCATCGACCGCCGGTCGCTCGTGCAGCTGCTCGGCGCCACGCTCTCGCTCGCCGGGCTCGCCGCGTGCCGACGGCCAGTCGAGAAGATCGTGCCCTTCGTCAACCCGCCCGAAGAGCTCCTTCCCGGCATCCCCAAGCGCTACGCGACGACGATGCCGTTCGGGCTCGGCGCTTACGGCCTCGTCGTCGAGAGCCACGAAGGGCGGCCGACCAAAATCGAGGGCAACGAGCTCCACCCGGCGACGCGCGGCGCGACGAGCGCCCAGATGCAGGCCGCGATTCTCGGCCTCTACGATCCCGACCGCTCGCGGCAGGTGCTGCGGCGCGCGCCGCCGGCCGCCGCCGAGCGCGCGACATGGGCCGATTTCGTCGCCGCCTGGAAGGCGCTCGAGGAGCGCCACCTGGCCGCCGGCGGCGCCGGGCTCGCTCTCCTCGCGCTGCCGTCGTCCTCGCCGACGCTCTTCCGGCTCGCCGCCGCCGTGCGCGTGCGCTTCCCGGCGCTCCTCAGGGCGACCTGGGAGCCGATCGGCGAGGAGAACGCCCTCGCCGGGGCCGCGCTCGTCGCCGGTCGCGCGCTCAGGCCGACCTACGAGCTCGCCGCGGCGCGCACGATCGTCTGCCTGGACGCCGACCTCCTGCTCGGCGAGAGCGAGGCGGTGCGCCACGCGCACGGCTTCGCCGCCGGCCGCCACTCGGCCGAGACGGACGGCGAGATGAACCGCCTGTGGGTGGTGGAGAGCGCCCTCACGACGACCGGGGCAATGGCAGACCACCGCCTGCCGCTCGCGAGCGGCGCGGTCGGCGCCTTCGCGCTGGCGCTCGCCGCGGCACTCGCCGCGCGCGGCGTCGTCGCCGGCCTGCCGGGCGGCCTCGCCGCCGCGCCGCCGGCGGGCGTGTCGCCGCGCTGGATCGACGCGCTGGCCGACGAGCTGGTCGCGCACCGCGGGCGCGGCGCGATCGTCGCCGGTCGCGACCAACCGCCGGCGGTCCACGCCCTCGCGCTCGCTGTCGACGCCGCGCTCGGCAATCTCGGCACGACGGTCCACCTGCGCGAGCCGGTCGACGTGCTCGCGCCGAGCACGGCCGAGCTCGGCGCACTGGTCGCGGCGATGCGCGACGGCGCGGTCTCGACGCTCGTCGTGCTCGGCGGCAATCCGGTTTACGACGCGCCCGCCGATCTCGACTTCGCGGGCGCGCTCGACCGCGTCGAAACGCTCGTCCACCTCGGGCTCGCCGTCGACGAGACCGCCGAGCGCGCGCACTGGCACCTGCCCGAGGCGCACTTCCTCGAGGCGTGGGGCGACTGCCGCTCGGCTGACGGCACGGCGAGCGTCGTGCAGCCGTTGATCGAGCCCCTCTTCGGCGGGCGCAGCGCGAGCGAGCTGCTGCAGCTGATGGCGACCGGCGACGAGACGCGCGGTCACGCCGCGGTGAGAGAGACCTGGGCGGCACTGCTGCCCGTGGACGATCCCCTCGCCTTCGAGCGCGTGCTCCACGACGGAGTGCTCGCGGGCAGCGGCGCGCCGCCGGTCGAGCTCCCGGCGCTCGCGCCGCTGCCCGCCGGGCTCCTCGCCGGGCTCGCCGCGCGGCCGGCTCCGGAGGCGGGCCCTCTCGAGCTCGTCTTCCGCCCCTCGCCGGCGGTCTTCGACGGCCGCTTCGCCAACGTCGGCTGGCTGCAGGAGCTCCCCGACGCGGCGACCAAGATGACCTGGGGCAACGCGGCGCTCCTCGCGCCGGCGACCGCGGCGCGGCTGGGCGTCGGCAACGAGCAGGTCGTGCGCCTGCGCCGTGGCGAGGCCGCCGTCGAGTTGCCGGCGTGGATCGTGCCGGGGCAGGCGGAGGAGACGGTCGTCGTCCACCTCGGCTACGGGCGCCGCGCCGCCGGCCGCGTCGGCAGCGGAGTCGGCGTCGACGTCTACCCACTGCGCACGAGCGCCGGGCTCGGCTTCGCCGCCGGCGCCGCGCTCGAGCCGACCGGCGGGCGGCGGCCGCTCGCGCAGACGCAGGACCACGGCGCGATGGAGGGGCGCGACCTCGTGCGCGAGTCGACCTTCGACGCGTGGCGGCGGGAGGCCGGAGGCGCCGCGGCGGAGGCGCCGCCCGCCGCCGCCGGCGGGCCGCAGTGGGCGATGGCGATCGATCTCAACGTCTGCACCGGCTGCAACGCCTGCGTCGTCGCCTGCCAGAGCGAGAACAACGTGCCGATCGTCGGCGCCGCCGAGGTACGCCGCGGCCGCGAGATGCACTGGCTGCGCGTCGATCGCTACTTCTCGGGGCCGCCCGAGGCGCCGGCGGTGAGCTTCCAGCCGGTCCCCTGCATGCACTGCGAGAGCGCGCCGTGCGAGACGGTCTGTCCGGTCGCCGCCACGCAGCACACCGAGGACGGCTTGAACGCGATGATCTACAACCGCTGCGTCGGCAGCCGCGCCTGCGCCAACCACTGCCCGTACAAGGTGCGCCGCTTCAACTTCTTCGACTACACCTCGGCGACGCCCGAGCTGCTCCGGATGGCGGCGAATCCCGACCTCACCGTGCGCTCGCGCGGCGTGATGGAGAAGTGCACCTACTGCGTGCAGCGCATCCAGGCGGCGCGGATCGACGCCAAGCTGGCGGAGCGTTCGCTCGCCGACGGCGACGTGCGCACCGCCTGCGAGCAGGCGTGCCCGACGCAGGCGATCGTCTTCGGCGATCTCGCGGATCCGGCGAGCCGGGTGCGCGAGCGCAAGAAGAGCCGCCGCAACTACGCCCTGCTCGGCGAGCTCGGCACCAGGCCGCGCACGAGCTACCTCGAGCGCCTGCGCAATCCGCATCCTGATCTGGTGGCGGCCGGCTGATGGCGGCGCTCCCTCGCTCCTGGCTCTACGCCGGCGGCCTGCTGGTGGTCGCCGTGGCGCTCGCCGGCCCGCGCGGCAGCGCCTCGCGCCGCCCGCCGCTCGAGCTCCGCCGCGCCATGGACGATCCGCCGCGGGTCGACGCCCAGACGGCGAGCACCTTCTTCCACGACGGCAAATCGATGCGCCCGCCGGTCGAGGGCACGGTGGCGCGCGGCGAGCTGCGCGGCGACGGCGTCTACTGGACGGGCATGGATCCGGCCGTCGGCTTCGCGCCGACGATCCCGCTGCCGGTCGACGACGCCCTGCGCGAGCGCGGCCGGCGGCGCTACGAGATCTACTGCGCCGTCTGCCACGACCGCACCGGCGACGGCAAGGGCCTGCTCTTCGAGCGCGCGCAGGTGCGCACGCCTTCGTTCCACCAGGACCGCCTGCGTCAGGCGCCCGACGGCTACTTCTTCCTCGTCATGACCAACGGCTTCGGACTGATGCCGTCGTACGCCTATCCGATTCCGGTCGCCGACCGCTGGGCGATCGTCGCGCACGTGCGCGAGCTGCAGCAGCGGCGCGCGGCGCGCGACGCGGCGCGTGCGGGGGCGCCGTGAGACGCAAGGCCCTGCTCGCCATCCTGCTCGCCCTCGCCGGTTTCGCGGCGACGGTGGCGATCTCGACCGTGCTGCTGCGGCGCGAATACCGCCCGCCGGTCGCCTCGCCGGCGGCGGGCGAGGAGGCGTCGCCGCGCGAGCAGGCGCTGGCCGAGATCGCCACCGAGAAGGCAAAGAGCGACCGCGAGAAGCCCTACGTCGAGGCCGACTACCGGCCGTTCCCGCGGATCGGCAGCCGCACCGCGATCTGGGTGGTGGCGCAGCTCCACCTGCTCTTCGCCGCCTTCGTGCTCGCCGTGCCGCTCTTCGCCCTCATCATCGAGTACATCGGCTATCGCAAGAGAGACCCGCGCTACGACCGGCTGGCGCACGAGTTCACCAAGCTGCTGTCGGTGTCGTTCTCGCTCACCGCGACCTTCGGCGCCGCTCTCACCTTCATGCTGGTGATCCTCTACCCGAGGTTCACCAGCTACCTGGTGAGCGTCTTCTCGCTCACCTTCCTGCCCTACGTGCTGCTCTTCTTCCTCGAGGCGTTCTTCCTCTACACCTACTACTACGGCTGGGGGAAGTTCTCGCCGCGCGTGCACCTGGCGCTCGGTCTCGGGCTCAACCTGGTCGGCACGGCGATCATGTTCATCGCCAACGCTTGGCTCACCTTCATGACCTCGCCCGCCGGCGTCTCCGAGCACGGCGCGCTCATCAGCACCTGGGAAGCGGTCGCCAACTTCACCTGGATGCCGATCAACGTCCATCGCATGATCGCCAACGTCGCTTTCGGCGGCTCGGTGGCGGCGGCGTACGCGGCCTTCAAGTTTCTCGGCGCGACGAGCGACGAGGACCGCGCCCACTACGACTGGATGGGCTACATCGGCAATTTCGTCGCCATCTGCGCCTTCCTGCCGCTGCCGTTCGCCGGCTATTGGCTGGCCAAGGAGATCTACGCCTTCTCGCAGACGATGGGCCTGCAGATGATGGGCGGGGCCTTCTCGTGGCTGTTCATCATCCAGGCGGTCCTCATCGGCAACCTCTTCCTCGCCGCCAACTACTACTTGTGGCTGGGCATGGGCCGCATCGCCGGCGCCGGCGAGTTCCAGAAGTACATCAAGTACCTGCTGATCCTGATCGCGGTCTGCTTCGCGGTGTGGGCGACGCCGCGCTCGATTCTCTCGACGGTCGCCGAGATCCGCGCCATGGGCGGCTCGGCGCACCCGGCGCTCGGCTTCTTGGGCGTCATGTCGGCCAAGAACACGGCGGTCAACATCCTCATCCTCACCACCTACCTGAGCTTCCTGCTCTACCGCCGGACGGGCAAGATCGCCACCGTGAGCTGGGCGCGAGCCGGCAACCGGGCGCAGCTCGCGATCTTTCTCGTCGCCGCTTCGATCGTCGTTTTCCTCGGCGTCTACGGCTACTTCGTCGAAGCCAGGGTGCGCATCGCCTTCTCGGTGCCGCAAGTGCTCTCGGTCCTCCTCGCCATGGTGTCGGTGACGGTGATCGACGTCTTCATGTTCCGCCACGCGCGCTCCACGGGCGAGGCGCGCTGGGGCCGCATCCCGGCGATCTCGCAGTACGTGCTCATCTTCATCGCCGTCTCGTTCACCTGGCTGATGGGCCTGATGGGCTACGTACGCTCGGGCCTGCGCCAGCACTGGCACGTCTACGGCGTGGTGCGCGACACCTCGCCCGACGCCTTCACGCCGACGCTCGGCTACGCGACGAGAGTGGTCTCGGCCACCGTCCTCGTCTTCTTCCTGCTCATCGGCTTCGTCTTCTGGCTCGCCAGCCTCGGCGGCAAGAAGGACTGGGGGAGCGAGGCATCATGAGGGTCCCGGTCGTGGTCAAGATCGCCGGCCTGACGCTCGCCACCACGGCGTTCTACACCTACGTCGGCCAGCTCGTGCCGCAGAAAGAGGTGCACCCGCCGGTCGAGATCGCGCTCTCGAAGGAGATGGGGCCGGACGAGATGCGCCGCGTCGGCCGCCAGATCATGGAGGGCAAAGGCCTCTGCTTCACCTGCCACACGGTGGGGAAGTCGGGGGCGCTGCGCTTCCCCGACCTCGAGGGGGTCGGCGCCCGGGCGGGGAATCGCGTGCCCGGCCTCTCCGACGTCGAGTACCTGGCGCAGTCGCTCTACCAGCCCGACGCCTTCGTCGTCGAGGGCTTCAACCCCGGCATGCCGGTCATCAACAGGCCGCCGATCGGCCTGACCGACGACGAGATCCGGGCGGTGATCGCCTATCTGCAGAGCCTCGGCGGGACGACGACCGTGACGATGGAGACGCCGCTGCCCGGCCAGGCGGGCGGCGAGGGCGCGGCAGGGGCGGCCCCGCAGTGACGCTCCCGGTCGTCTGGTGGGTGGTGCTCGGCCTCGCCGCCGTGCAGGTGGCGCTCAAGTGGCGCCGCACCGGGCTCTTCGCCTGGACGCTCGCCACCTGGGTCTCGATCTGGGTCTTCGTGCGCTTCGGCTTCACGGTGAGGGTGCCGCAGTCGGTGATCACGCTCTACATGGCGATCGCCTCCGGCGCGATCGCGGCCTACGTCACCTCGAGCGGCGAGCGGCTGCGGGCATTCACCGCGCCGCTCGTCCGCCTCGCCGTCGAGCCGGCGAGCCGCCGACGGCTCCATGCCGTCCTCGCGCTGCTGCCGGCGCTCGCCGCGTTCGCCGTCTGGCGCGGGATGCGCGTCGAGCTCCAGGCGCCGGCCTTCGGGCGCACCATCCACCCGGCGCCGCCCGACGCGATCTCGGTGCACGGCAAGAGCTTCGATCTCGTCACCCTCGACGATCCGTTCCGGCCGCTCGAGCGGAGCGACCCGGCCGCCTTCCGCGAGCACCTCGCGAACGGCCGGCGGATCTACTTCGAGAACTGCTTCTACTGTCACGGCGACGCGATGCGCGGCGACGGCATGTATGCGCGCGGCCTGAATCCGATCCCGACCAACTTCGCCGACGCCGGCGCCATCGCGCTGCTCCAGGAGTCGTTCCTCTTCTGGCGCATCGCGAAGGGCGGCCCCGGCCTGCCGGAGGAGGGCGGACCCTGGGACACCGCCATGCCGGCGTGGGAGAAGTTCCTCACCGAGGAGGAGATGTGGGACGTCGTCCTCTTCCTCTACGACTTCTCGAACCAGCAGCCGCGGGCGCGCGAGGGGGTGCACGAGTGAGCCGCGCGCTCGGCCTCGCCGCGGCGCTCGCGCTCGCCGGCGCGGCGCTTGCCGGCGCCCAGGACGCGGCCCCCGGCGGCGCGCTCTACCAGAAGCTCTGCTCGCAGTGCCACGGCGCGAACGGCGACGGCAAGGGGATCGCGGCGGCGCGCGTGCTGCCGCGCCCGCGCGACTTGACCGCCGGCAAGTTCAAGGTGCGCACGACGCCGAGCGGCGCGCTGCCCACCGACGCCGACGTCGAGCGCGTGATCCGCCAGGGGATGCCCTACACGTCGATGCCGGGCTGGAGCCATCTCTCGGACGACCAGCTCCAGGAGCTCGTCGCCGCGGTGAAGAGCTTCTCGCCCGACTTCGCGGACCCGTCGCGCCGGCCGACGCCGATCCAGATTCCCAGGGCGCCGAAGCCCACGCCCGAATCGGTCGCCGCGGGGCGCCAGGTCTACGAGCGCATCGGCTGCGGCGCCTGCCACGGCGAGCTCGGACGCGGCGACGGCATGTCGGCGCCCCGGCTCACCGACGACTGGGGCGAGCCGATCCGTCCCGCCGACTTGACCAAGCGCTGGACCTTCCGCGGCGGGCCGACGCGCGAGGACATCTACCGCACCTTCACCACCGGCATGAACGGCACGCCGATGCCGTCGTTCGCCGAGTCGCTCTCGGACGAGGAGCGCTGGCAGCTCGTCGACTACATCGCGAGCCTCGATCCGCGCGACGAGCCGGGCTACGGCGAGCTCCTGCGCGTCGCCTGGAGCGGCGAGGAGCTCGACCTCGAGCGCGGCCGCGAGCTTTTTGCCGCGGCGCCGCCGGCCCACTTCTCGCTCGTCGGTCAGGTCAGCGAGCCGGGGCGGGCCTTCCACCCGTCGGCGAACGGCCTCACCGTGCGCGGCGTCTACAACCGGCGCGAGATCGCCTTCCTGGTCACCTGGCACGACATGCGCGCCGACGAGGGCGGCAGCAACGCACCCGACCTGCGGATTCCGCCCGAGGAGGAGAGCGGCGCGCCGCCGGCGCCAGCGGCGGCGGAAGAGGGAGGCGACTTCTGGGGCGAGGCTGCCGCGCCCGAGGCGGCCGCCGAGGCCGGCGACGACTTCTGGGGCGAGGCGGCGGGGGAGACGACGGCGGCGGCGACCTCGGGCACGGAGTTCTCCGACGCGGTGGCGATCCAGCTGCCGGTGCAGCTGCCGAGCGGCATCCGCAAACCGTACTTCCTCTTCGGCGACGCGCAGAATCCGGTCGACCTCTGGTTCGTCGACCTGGCGGCGAAGCGCGTCCAGCGCTACCTCGCGGCCGGAGCGACGAGCCTCGCCGCGGTCGAGGGCGAGGACGTCGCGGCGGCCGCCGGCTACGACCGCGGCGAGTGGTGGGTGATCCTCAAGCGCGACCTCGAGGCCAGCGGCGCCGTTACCTTCGCGCCGGAGCAGTACGTGCCGGTCGCCTTCTCGGTGTGGGACGGCACGGCGCGCGAGCGCGGCAACCGGCGCGGCTTGACCCAGTGGAAGTCCTTGTACACGATGCCGGAGTCGACTCCGTCGCCGGTCGGACCGATGCTGCGCGCGGCGCTCGCCGTGCTCGCCGTCGAGCTCGGCCTGGTCGCCTGGGTGCGACGGCGGCAGAAATCGCAGAGCACGGAGGCGGAAGCCCATGTATAGCAAGATCTACGTCCCGGTCGACAACTCCGACTACTCGAACCGCGCCATCACCAGCGCCGTCGCCCTCGCCGAGGCGTTCGAGTCGAAGCTCGTGGGCTGCCACGTCTACGCCGCCCGCATGCACGACTACCGGTTCAAGCAGATGGAGTACACGCTGCCGGAGGAGTACCTCGATGAGGTCGAGCTCGAGCGCCAGCGCAAGATCCACGACAGCCTGATCACGCTCGGCTTGAAGCTCATCTCCGAGAGCTACCTCGACCAGATGCAGAACCTCTGCGCCGAGCACGGCCTCGAGTTCGAGCCGCGCATGATCGACGGCAAGCACCACGCCGAGATCGTGCGCGACCTCGCGGGCGGCGACGCGGACCTGGTGGTGCTCGGCGCCCTCGGCCTCGGCCGCGTCAGAGACAGCGAGATCGGCTCGGTCTGCGAGCGCGTGGCGCGCACCGCCGAGCGCGACGTCTGGGTGGTCAAGCGCCTGCCGAAGCGCGACGAGCCGGAGGGCGACACCCTCCTCGTCGGCATCGACGGCAGCCCGCAGTCGTTCGGCGCCCTGCGGACGGCGCTCGCGCTCGCCGAGCGCTTCGGCAAGCAGGTCGAGATCATCGGCGTCTACGATCCCTACCTCCACTACTCGGTCTTCCACGGCATCGTCGGCGTGCTCTCCGACAAGGCGGCCAAGGTCTTTCGCTTCGAGGAGCAGAACCAGCTGCACGAGGAGATCATCGACACTGGGCTGGCGCAGATCTACCAGTCGCACCTCGACGTCGCCGAGCGCATGGCACTCGACGCCGGGCGAGCAGTCAAGAAGACGCTCCTCGACGGCAAGGCCTTCCAGAAGATCCTCGATCACGCGCGAAAGACCAACCCGTGGCTGCTCGTCGTCGGCCGCATCGGCGTGCACAGCCCGGCGGAGGAGCGCGGGCTGGGCTCGAACGCCGAGAACCTGCTGCGGCGGAGCCCGTGCGACGTGCTGCTCTCGACCGCGCTCGCCTACCCCGAGGTCGACCTGCGCGCCGAGGAGTCGATCAAGTGGACCCCCGAGGCCGAGAAGCGCATGGAGCGCGTACCGCCGCAGGTCAAGGGCATCGCGCGCACCGGCATCCTGCGCCTGGCGCTCGAGAAGGGCCACAGCGTGGTCACCAACTCGGTGATCGACGAGGCGATGGAGCGCTTCATGCCGAAGCAGGCGCGCGACATGACCTTCCACTTGGCCGAGCGCATGGCGCTCGAGCTCGCCGAGCGCCAGCCGGTGGCGATCTGCAAGAGCTGCGGCGTGGCGGCGAGCGAGCCCGACGCCGTGCGCTGCGGCGTCTGCGGCGGCACCGAGCTCGAGCGCATCGACCGCGCCATGCTCGAGCGCATCGCCCGGGCCGAGGGCACCCTCTCCGAGGAGGTCACCTACGACGGCCGCAAGCTCAAATGGAGCGAGAGCGCCAAGCGCGCCCTGTGGACTCTGCAGGACGCCTACAAGCGCCGCCGCGCCAAGGCGCGCATCGAGAAGACGGCGCGCCTGCGCAAGCTCCCCACGGTCACCCTCGAGCTGGCGCAGCAGGTGGTCGAGGAGGAGACCGGCGTGCCGCTCGCCGACGGCGTCGTGCAGACGGCGAGCGATGTCCTCGCGGCGTCGGTCGACGAGGCGCCGGAGCCGCTCGCGGCAGGAAGCCAGGGCGCCCCGTCGGCGGACGACGAGAAGCACCTCGTCGCTCGCGACGCGAAGAACGTGCCGCTGCTCTCCGCCTTCGCGTGGAGCGGCGAGGCGGTCGAGCGCATCCTGCGCGTGCCGTCGGGCTTCATGCGCAACCGGACGCAGGAGCGCATCGAGGCGCTCGCCGCCGAGCGCGGGGATCGCGCCATCCAGCTCGCCCTGGTCGAGGAAGGGATCGCGATCGGCCGGCAGCTGATGGAGGAGATGCTCAAGAGCGAGGCCGCCGCGAGAGGCGCAGCGGAGTCGCGCGCGCCGGAGCCGCGAGACACTTTTCAGGGCGTCCCCTCGAGCGCCACAGTCGAGCAGAATCCGGCGCTCAACGAAGTCGGCTCGGCTTCGGCTCTCCAAGCGCGACGCGCCGGTGGACCTCGGCAGCTCGAAGAGTGACCGCCTATCGCTTCTGCCGGACGGACGACATGGCGCTGCTCGTCGAGGCCTACGAGCACTGCCGCGGGCCGGAGGACGTCGATGCGCCGGCGCTCGACCGCGCGGGGTTCAAGGAGCTCGTGCGCGAGCTCGATCTCTGGTGCTCGAGCTGCATGGTGGCGCTCGAAGGGCGCGAGCCGGTGGGAGTGCTGCTCGGGGCGAAGCGGGCCGAGGCGACGCTGGTCTACGGTCTCCGGGTTCACCCCGCGCATCGGCGCCGCGGCCACGGCCGGCATCTGCTCACCTCGCTCGGCCAGAAGCTCGCCATCCTCGGACCGCCACGGCTGGTCGCCGAAGTTCCGGTCGAGCGCGCGCCGGCGAGGGCTCTCTTCACCGCCTGCCACTGGCGCAGCGAGACCCGCCTCGTCGACTGGCGCCGCACCGGCGCCGCACCTCCTCGAGGCTCGACCAGCGAGATCGATCCTCGAACCCAGGTGGCCGTCGGTTCCATCACGCTGGAGGAAGCGACCGACAGTGGCCTGCTGGATGGATCGCGCTGTTGGCAGCGCGACCTCCCGTCGCTTCGGAAACAGAGCGAAAAGCTTCTCGGCCTCGGATTCCATTCGTCCGAGCGGTTGGAGGCGTGCCTGCTCTCTCGACCCGGCACCTCCCCAACCTCCGGATGGGAGATCCTCGCCGCCGGTTTCACCGACAGCGAGCTCGGCCGGCTGGGACTGCGAGTCTCGCTGACCGAGCTCGAGAGGCAGGCCGGCGACGCGCCGCTCCTGTTGCCCCGCGTCGCGCCTGCCGAGCTCGACGCTGCCCTCCTCACCGAGCTTTTTTTCGAGCCCGGTCCCGAGCATCTGCTCTTCGCCACCGAGGCGAAGGCGGCATAGTCTCGAGCTGACAGCTCATGCGCACTTACTCCCAGATCGCGGGCGACGGCGGCTCGGACGTCGCCGGTCAGATCGCCGAGCTCGGCGCGGCGATCGCGCGCCGCCTCGCGTCGGTGCGCCATCGGGTGGCGATCGGCTCGGGCAAGGGCGGCGTCGGCAAGAGCACGCTCACGCGCCAGCTCGCCGCGGTGCTCTCGGCGGCGGGGCGCCGCGTCGGCATCCTCGACGCCGACCTGAACGGTCCCAGCCAGGCGCTCCTCGGCGGCGTGCGCGGCACGCCGCCGCTGCCGGGGGAGAACGGGCTCGTCGTGCCGCGGAGCCGCGACGGCGTACGCATCCTCTCGGCGGGGAGCGTGCTCGGCGACGGTGCCGCGCTCGCCTGGCCGGGGGCCGAGGCCGGCCACCAGCACGTCTGGCGCGCGACGCGCGAGTTCGCGAGCCTCGCCGAGCTCCTCGCCGCCGTCGACTGGGGGCCGCTCGACGTGCTGCTCGTCGACCTGCCGCCGGGGCCGGAGCGCACGGCGCAGTTCGCCGACTTCCTCGGACCGGCGACCGACGTGGTGCTGGTCACCGTGCCGTCGGCGCTCGCCCGCGGCGTCGTGGCGCGCTCGCTCGACGCGCTGCGCGCGCTGCCCAACCGCCGGCTCGGCTACGTCGAGAACATGAGCGGCTACGCCTGCCCGGGTTGCGCGACCGTCCGTCCGCTCTTTCCAGAAGATTCGGAGACCGCGAGTCTCGGGCTCGCTTGCCTGGGTCGAGTTCCGTTCGACCCGGAGCTCGCCCGGTTGTGCGACCGCGGCGTCGCAGTGACGGAAATGGCTGCCTCCGACGGCCCTGCGAGCCCCGTGCTGGCGGCGCTGCGCGATGTCGCCACCGAACTGATGAACCGCCTCGAGGAGTCCCGATGAAATTCCTCTGCGTGCCTTGCGATACCCCGATGCGCCTGCGGGCGACCGAGGAGAGCGAGCCCGGATCGCTCTCGGTGGTCTACAGCTGCCCGCAGTGCGGCTACGAGATGGCGATGCTGACCAACGCCCAGGAGACGCAGATGGTGCGCTCGCTCGGCGTGCGCATCGGACCGGCCGCGGCGAAGGCGCTCGCGGCGGCGCCCACTGGCGAGCTGGCCGCAGCGGAGGCGGGCACGGCGAAGTGCCCGTTCTCCGCCGTGCTCGGAGGCTCGACGATCGGCGTCCCCGCCGATCCGCCGGCCGTCGAGGTCGGCCCCGCGTGGACGCCCGAGGCCCTCGCCCGGCTCGAGGCGATCCCCGAGATGGTGCGCCCGATGGCGCGCGCCGGCGTCGAGATGGTGGCGCGCGAGCAGGGCCACCGCGTCATCGACGAGGCGGTGCTCGCGGCGGCGCGGGCGCGCTTCGGCATGTGAGCATGCCGCCCGGCCCCGAGCCCGCCGGCGCCGGCAGCGCCGCTCGCGCCGCGTTCGAGCGCCCCTACGTGGTGTCGTGGAACCTGACCTACCGCTGCAACCTCGCCTGCGAGCACTGCTACCTCGACGCCGGGCCGGCCGCGGTCGACTCGCCCGCATTCGCCGACCGCAGCGAGCTCTCGACCGAGGGCTGCTTCCGCGTCGTCGACGAGATCGCCGCCTTCGCCCCCGAGTGCGTGACGATCTTGACCGGCGGCGAGCCGCTCCTGCGCCGCGACATCGTCGAGATCGTCCGCTACGGCGCCGGCAAGGGACTGTGGATCGTCGTCGGCACGAACGGCGTCAAGATCACCCAGAACCTCGCGCGCATCCTCCGCGACGAAGGCGTGCGCGGTCTCGCGCTCTCGCTCGACGCGCTCGACCCGGAGCGCCACGACGCCTTCCGGCGGGTGCGCGGCGCCTGGGCCAACACGGTCGAAGGGGCGAGGATCCTGACCCGCGTCGGGCTGCCGTTCATCGTCCAGACGACGGTCGGCGCGCACAACCGCGGCGAGCTCGGCGCCATCGCCGAGTTCGCCCACGACGAGCTCGGCGCCAAGGTCTGGAACCTCTACTTCCTGGTGCCGAGCGGCCGCGGCGCTTTCGTCAGCGACCTCGACCGCGGCGAATACGACGGCGTGCTCGCCGAGCTCGCCGCAATCCAGCGGCGCTGGTCGTCGCGGATGCTGGTCAACGCCAAGTGCGCGCCGCACTTCGTGCGCACGCTCCTCACCGCCGGCGATGAGGCGCCGTTCCCCAAGACCTTCGCCGGCGGCGCGGGCGGCTGCCCGGCGGGCACGCACTACATGGGCATCCGTCCGAACGGGGACGTCACCCCCTGCCCCTACCTGCCGCTCTTCGCCGGCAACCTGCGCCAGCACGGCCTGCGCGAGCTGTGGGACTCGTCGGAGCTCTTCCAGAAGATCCGCCGCCGGGACCACCTCGGCGGCCGCTGCGGCGAGTGCGAGCTCTCGTCGATGTGCGGCGGCTGCCG
>DASWJT010000042.1:0-5238 GCA_036397015.1 Thermoanaerobaculia bacterium | reverse complement strand
TGAAACGCCTTGACGATCGGCGTCAGCAGCGACGCCATGTCGTCGCCGGCCTCGGCGCGCGCGGGATCGGGATCGGCCTCGGCGTGGTCGATCGCGAGCGACGCCCAGGCGGTGAGCGCGCGGGCGCCCTCGGTGAAGGCGCGCATGGTGAGGAGCATGCGCCGCACGTCGGGGTGGACGACGATCGGATCGGCCTCGAGCTCGGGCGTCTTGGCGCCGGAGAGGGCGCGCCCCTGCAGGCGCTCGCGGGCGAAGGCGACGGCGCCCTGGTACGCCGCCTCGGCGAGCGCCAGGCCCTGGATGCCGACGTGCAGCCGCGCCGCGTTCATCATCGTGAACATCGCCTTCATGCCCTTGTTGGGGCGGCCGACGAGCCACCCGGTCGCGCCGTCGAAAGCGAGCGAGCACGTCGACGACGCCTTGATCCCCATCTTGTGCTCGAGGCCGCTGCAGGTGACGCCGTTGGGAACCAGCTGGCCGCCCTCCTCGCGCAGCTTGGGGATGACGAACAGGCTGATCCCCTGGATCCCCGCCGGCGCGTCCGGCAGCCGCGCCAGCACCAGGTGGACGATGTTCTCGGTCAGGTCGTGCTCGCCGGCGGAGATGAAGATCTTGTTGCCGGTCAGGCGGTAGGAGCCGTCCGCCTGCGGGAGCGCTCTCATGCGCACGAGCCCCAAGTCGGTGCCGGCCTGCGGCTCGGTCAGGCACATGGTGCCCGCCCAGGTGCCGTCGACGAGCTTGGGCAGGAAGCGCGCCTTGAGCTCGTCGGTGGCGTGCTTCAAAAACGCCGCGTAGGCGCCCTGGGTGAGCGCCGTCATCATCGAGAACGAGAGGTTGGCGGCGCAGAGGATCTCGGTGAGCATGTCGCCGACGTAGTAGGGCAGGCCCTGGCCGCCGAACTCGGGCTTGGCCATGAGCGCCGTCCAGCCACCCTCGCGATAGGTGCGGTAGGCGTCGACGAAGCCGGGCGGCATCGTCACGCGGCCGCCCTCGAAGCGCAGCCCCTCGCGGTCGCCGACGGCGTTGAGCGGCTGCAGCACCTCGGAGGCGAAGCGGCCCATCTCCCCGGCGATGTCCATCACCAGGTCGGGGGTCGCCTCTTCGAAGCCGGGCAGACGGGCGAGCTCGGCGGCGTCGAAGAGCTCGAAGTAGGCGAAGCGGAGATCGCGCAGCGGCGCCTTGTAGGTGAGCATGGTCGATTCCTCGATCAGTTGCGGAGGGGCTTGCCGGTTTCGAGCATCGTCTCGATGCGGGCGAGAGTGGCGGGCGTGCGAACGAGGGCGAGGAACGCCTCGCGCTCGAGGCGCGAGAGGTCGCTCTCGGCGACTGTCTCGGTTAGGTCGGTGTCGCCGCCGGTCAAGACGCGGGCGAGGTGGCCGGCGACGACGACGTCGTGCGCCGTGGCGAGGCCGCTCGCGCGGAAGCCGGCGACCGCCATCTCGAGCGCAGCGCGGCCGCTCGCGCCCGGCAGCGCAACCTCGATCGGCTCGGGCGGTCGATAGCCGGCGGCGAGCAGCGCGAGCGCTCTCGCCTTGGCGTCGGCGAGCAGGCGGTCGCGGTTCATCGTGATGGCGTCGCCCGGCCGCAGGAAGAGCAGCTCGCGCGCCTCCTCGGCCGAGGTCGAGACCCTGGCGGTCGAGATCGTCTCGAACGCCTGGGCCACCGGCGGCATCGGCCCGCCCGGGCGCTTCGGCGCCGTCGCCCAACGCAGCAGCAGCTCCTTGCAGCCGCCCCAGCCGGGGACGACGCCGACGCCGACCTCGACCAGGCCCATGTAGGTCTCGGCGTGCGCCTGGACGGCGGAGCAGTGGAGCAGGATCTCGCAGCCGCCGCCGAGCGCCATGCCGGCCGGCGCGCCGACCACCGGGAACGGCGCCCGCTTCAGGCGCTGGAACGTCTCCTGGCCCTGCGCCACCGACATCTCGATCGCCGGCCAGAGAGCGATGTTGGCGGCGAAGAGCGCCAGGCCGATGTTGGCGCCGACCGAGAAGTTCTCACCGTCGTTCGAGATGACGAGGGCGACGAAGCGGTCGCCGTCGACGAGCTCCTGCGCGCGCTCGAGCATGCGCAGGACGCCCTCGTCGAGGGCGTTCATCTTGGTGTGGAACTCGAGGCAGAGAACGCCGTCGCCCAGATCCCAGAGGCTGGCGGACGAGCTCTTCGCGACCGGCTTCGACGCCCGCTTGACGTCGGCGAGCAGCAGCGCGCCCTCCGGTCGTTCGACGTCGCGGTAGCCGCCGGCGACCGAGAAGGCCTGCAGCCTGCCGCCCGCGACGCGGTAGAAGGTGCCGTCGCCGACGGCGGCGAGGAGCGGCGGGACTGCGCGCCCCTCGGCGGCCAGCCGCGCCGCGAACCACGCCGGACCGATCCGGTCGAGCAGCTCGAACGGTCCCCACTGCCAGTTGTAGCCGGTGCGCATCGCCTCGTCGACGGCGACGACGTCGTCGGCGATCGCGGGCACCAGCGAGGCGGCGTAGGCGAGCGTGCGGGAGAGCATCGCCCAGGCGAAGCGGCCGCCCGCGTCGGAGTGCTCGAGCAGCGCTCGCGGCCCGCCCTTGCTCGCCGCCTCGACGCTCGCCAATCGCGGCTTGACGCTGTCGCGATACTCGCCGGTCGAGAGATCGATCGCCTGCTTGCGCTTCTCGCTGCCGCTCGTGTCGAGCCGGTAGAAGCCGCCCTTCCCCTTGCGGCCGGTGTAGCCCGCGTCGATCATCCTGCGGAGCAGCGGGCGATCCTCGTGGATCTCGCGGTAAGCGTCGTCGGGCGGGAGGGTGGCGAGCAGCGACGTCGCGATGTGCGGACCGAGGTCGAGGCCGACGAGGTCCATGAGGCCGAACACACCGGTCTTGGGGAAGCCGAGCGGTCTGCCGGCGACGGCGTCGGCGGCCTCGACGCCGAGCCCGAGCGCGATCGCCTCGCGCGTCGCCGCCTCGATCCAGAAAGTGCCGATGCGGTTGGCGATGAAGCCCGGGGTGTCCTTGCACGCGACGACGCTCTTGCCGAGCCGCACGTCGCAGAACTGGCGCACGGCGGCGGCCGCCTCGCGCCGCGTCGTCGGCCCGGCGACCAGCTCGAGCAGCCGCATGTAGCGTGGCGGGTTGAAGAAATGGGTGACGAGGAAGTCCCGTGCGAAGGTCTCTGGCAGGCCGTCGATGAGCTTCGAGAGCGGAATCGTCGAGGTGTTGCTCGACACGATCGAGCCCCGCTTGCGCACTTCGTCGACCGCCCGGTAGACCTGCTGCTTGACGTCCACGCGCTCGACCACCGCTTCGATGATCCAGTCGCACTCGGCGAGCAGGCCGAGGTGGTCCTCGAGGTTGCCGGGGGTGACGAGCTTGGCGCGCTGCGCGGTGAAGAACGGCGCGGGCTTCGCCTTCAACGCCTTGGCGATCCCGCCCTTGGCGAGCGCGTCGCGATCCGCGGCGGAGTCGCTTCCGGGGGGCACGATGTCGAGCAGCACGACCGGCACGCCGGCGTTGGCGAGGTGCGCGGCGATGCCGGCGCCCATGACGCCGGCGCCGAGCACGCCGACTCTCTCGATGGCGGCCACGGTCAGTCCGCCTCGAGGAGCGTGGCGATCCCCTGTCCGCCGCCGATGCACTGGGTGGCGAGGGCGTAGCGCTTGCCCTCGCGGGCGAGGAGCGCCGCCGCCTTGCCTGTGATGCGCGCGCCGGAGGCGCCGAGAGGGTGGCCGAGCGCGATCGCGCCGCCGTCGAGGTTGACCTTGGCCGGATCGAGGCCGAGCTCGTCGATGCAGGCGAGCGACTGCGAGGCGAACGCCTCGTTGAGCTCGACGAGGTCGATGTCGGCGAGCTCGAGGCCGGCGCGCTGGAGCGCCTTGCGCGTCGCGAGCACCGGGCCGATGCCCATCAGCTCGGGCGCGCAGCCGGAGACGGCGACGCTCTTGATGCGGGCCAGAGGCTTCAGGTTCTTGCGCTCGGCGTAAGCCTCGGAGCAGACGAGCACGCCCGCGGCGCCGTCGGTGAGAGGCGACGAGGTGCCGGCGGTGACCGTGCCGTTCTCGTCGAAGGCGAGCTTGAGCTCGGCCAGGCCCGCGAGCGTGGTGTCGGGCCGCGGGCAGCCGTCGCGCTTCACGGTGCCGCCCCTCCAGGCGATCGGCACGATCTCGTCGTCGAACCTGCCGGTCGCCTGCGCGGCGGCCGTCTTGCGCTGCGAGGCGAGGGCGAACTCCTCCTGCCGCCGGCGCGCGATGCCGTACTTCTTCGCCAGGTTCTCCGCCGTCTCGCCCATCGAGGCGAACGCCTGCGGATAGCGCGCGTAGAGGCCGGGGTGGGGGAGCGGATTGAAGCCGCCCATCGGAATGCGCGTCATCGACTCGACGCCGGCGCAGAGGAAGACCTCGCCGGCGTCCATCTGGATGGCGCCGGCGGCGATGTGGATCGCTTGCATCGACGAGCCGCAGAAGCGGTTGACCGTCGCGCCGGCGACGCCGAGCGGCAGCTCGGCGAGGAAGCCGACGAGGCGCGCGACGTTGAATCCTTGCTCGCCCTCGGGGAAGGCGCAACCGAGGAGGAGATCCTCGATGTCGCCCGGTTCGACGCCGGTGCGCTCGACGAGCGCGCGCACCACCTGGGCAGCGAGCTCGTCGGGTCGCACCTTGACGAGCTCGCCCTTCTTGGCCGGGGTGAAGGGGGACCGGGCGTAGCCGGCGAGGACGACGTTCTTCATGGTCTGGCGCTCCTTCGTGGTCAGGTCTGCGTGGCGTCACCGGCGCCCCCTCGCGCCGGCTTCCGCCGGGCTCGGGCTTCGTCGGCCGGCGGCGGCACTCCCATCTGGCGCATCGCGTCGAGAGTGAGCTGCTCGATCTCGCGCAGCTCGTCGAGGGTCACTTCGAGATCGGCGCGCTGCGCCTCGAGCTCGGCGATGCGCTGGCGCGCGCCGCGCAGCAGGTGCGGCAGCTGCACCTTGCGGCTGGGGTCGGCGTCGTAGAGCTCGAGGTACTTCTGGATCAGGGCGAGCGAGAAGCCGAGCCGCTTGCCGCGCAGGATGATGAGCAGCCGTGCGCGGTCGCGATAGGTGTAGACGCGCGTCGAGCCGGCGCGCTGCGGCGCCAGCAGCCCCTTCGCCTCGTAGAAACGGATGGCGCGGGGCGTGGCGCCGACCTCGTCGGCGAGCTCGGTGATCGCGTAGAGGCGGGCGGGATCGTGATGGGCGGTCATCGTCGCCGGAGCGCTCCGGCGACGAGCAACTTAGCCTTAGTTGACGTTAACGTCAATA
>DASWJT010000041.1:0-31596 GCA_036397015.1 Thermoanaerobaculia bacterium | reverse complement strand
CCGGACGCGCCGGATCGGTGCGGTCGACGAGCCAGTAGAGATCGAATCCCTCGCTCGAGAAATGGATCCCGGACCGCACTGCGGAGCCCTCGCCGGAGAGCGCGTCGGCGAGCCGGCGCGCGGCGTCGCGGCGCGAGAGCTCGCCCGCTTCGTCGACCTCGAACCCCGGCGGCGCGGTGAAGAGGACGCCGGCGGGGTCCGCGCCGCTCGCGCCGCTTCCGAGTTGATCCACGAAGAACGCCCCCAACACGTAGATGGCGGCGAGGACGGCCAGAATCGCCGCAGCGGCCCTGAGGGCTCTCACGTCGCGATCGTAGCGCGTCGCGCTCGGCGCCGGCTCGAGTCTGCTCTAGGCTCTCCGTCATGGAGACTCCGCACGGCCTCGCCCGCCCGATCGATCCGCGCGTCCGGATCGGGCACGTGCATCTCAAGGTCGCCGAGCTCGAGCGCGCCGTGGGCTTCTACCGCGACGTCCTCGGTTTCGCGCTGACGCAGCGCTACGGTGCGGGCGGCGCCTTCCTCGCCGCCGGCGGCTACCACCACCACATCGGCCTCAACGTCTGGGAGAGCCGCGGCGGCGCGCCGCCGCCGCGCGGGGCGACCGGTCTCTACCATCTCGCCATCCTCTACCCGACGCGCGCCGACCTCGCCGACGCCGTGCGCCGCGTGCTCGCCGCCGGCATCGCGCTCGACGGCGCCGCCGACCACGGCGTCTCGGAGGCGATCTACCTGCGCGACCCCGACGAGAACGGAGTCGAGCTCTACTGCGATCGTGCTGCCGAGGAGTGGCCGCGCGACGCGGACGGCCGTCTCGCCATGGTTACCGAGCCCCTCGACATCGACGATCTGCTCGCCGAGAGCGGCCCGGCGCCGGACGACTGAGCGAGGCAAGCCGCCGCGCGGAGCGCGGCGGCCGTGACTCGAGCCTCGGCGCCGGAGGCGAGAGGAGCGTCGAGAGAAGTGGAGGGACGCGATGCACCCGGCGCCGAGGTGTCGGCGCCGGGTGCGTCACGCGGGGCGGCGCGGTTGCTTCAGCGCGCGATCCGCAGCACGGCAGCGGCGCCGAGCGCCAGCAGAGCGCTGAGCGCGAGCGCCGGCAGCGCGCTGGCGGTCGCCGGCAGAGCCTCCTCGACGGGGCTCTCGGCGATCGCGGGCACCTCCGGCTCCTCGACGGGCGCCGGCGCGGCCTCCACGATCGGCGCGGGCTCCACGATCGGCTCGCTCGCGACCTTGACCTGCGCCGAGGCTCCGGCCTGGACGACGTCGGCCACCGCCTGGGCGTACTCGTTGGCGTGGTAGTCGATGCGCACGCGGCTGCCGATCGCCAGGTGCTCGGAGCCGACGGTCGCGGCGTTGAGGAGCATGGTCACGGATTCGCCCGAGTCTTTCTCGATCGTCACGCTGTCGAGCCCGATCGAGCGCACGATGCCGGTCGTGAAGGTGGCGCCCGCGACGGGCGAGTTGCCCATGTCCTGCTGCGCGATGGCGACGCCGAGTACGAGCAGCGAGAGCAGGGCGACGAGACTGAGCAGCACGTTCGGAGACAGTTTCTTCATGAGGGTTCCCCTCCTTTCCGAGGACGGTTGCGGAGCCGCAGTCGCTCCGTTCACGGCGGCGAGGAGCAAGGCACGTGCCGCGTGAGAGCGGCCCTCGGCGGCGGCCTTTCTCCGCCACCGGCGGCGACGCCAGCGCACCGCGGTCCGAGCGAGCGGCCGCGCGAAGGCGAGAGACCGCCGTGGCGGCGGTCCAATCTTTCCCGCTTTCCCGGCCTCGCGTCGGCGAGCGCCGCGCGTATGGCACTTGCGCAGTAGGCACGCGACTTGCTCCCCTCGCGGGGCAAGAGAAGTCGAGCTCGCGAGTTGGAAAACTCCAGCGGGCCGGCGACGCGGATCCCCGGCACGAGCGACCGAACGCTCGCGCTTCCCAAACCTCCTCCCCCGCGTCGCCGGCCCGCTGTTTTTCTTCGCCGCCTCAGTTGGCCGGCGCCAGGTACGGAAAGACGGAGAGGAACGCGGAGTCGGTCGCCGCGCAGTCGCTGGTGACGAGCCCGTTGGTCACCAGCGCGAGCTCGGCGTCGATGACGTCGTCGGCGAGACGGCGGCCGTTGAGGAATCCGGCCGCCGTCGAGGTGTCGACGGTGAGGATGTCCGGCAGCAGGACGTCGGCGAGCGCCTGCGCCGTCGGGTGCCCGGCGCCGTAGAAGATCTCGAGCGTATCGACGACCTCCGGACGGAAGTCGCGCGGGTCGTGCTTCGGCTTGCCGGCGTTGAAGAAAGCCTTGAGCGACGCCTCGCTGCCCGCCGGCTCGAACGGATTGTTGGGAATGAAGACCGTGTTGATCGCCGGGCGGCCCATGCGGTCGATCTGGTCGCCGTCGAGCTCGGTGGTCGACCAGACGCCGAGCTGATTCGAGGGGAAGCCCGCCCGCGGCAGCTCGAGCACCATGGCGAGAGTGTTCAGGCCGAGGAAGAAGTTCTGCTGCGCGCCGTCGCAGAAGCTGCGGCCGCCGGTGCCCAGGAAGGCGTGCAGGTCGAAGAAGAAGGGATCGTCGAACAGGCCGGCGCGGAAGAACCCGCCGCCGGGGAGCGCGACGTCCTCGCCGGTCGCGCCTCGGGCGTCGCGATTCGCCTTCATCGGGCGCACCCGCAGCAGCTGCGAGCCGAGCTCGTCGGGCACGGAGAAGGTGACGCGGAAGACCTCGTCTTCCTTGCCGTCGCCGTTCTCGTCGATGCGCAGCGCGTAGGTCGCGTCGGGATGGAAGGTGGTCTCGCCGATGACGCCCGCGGCGGGGCTGACGGTGACGACGAAGACGACGCGACTCCCGTCGGCGGGCGATTGGAAGACGAAGACATCGTTGATGTCGAGCCGGGTGTCGCCTCCGGGCGACGTCAGGCCCGGGGCGTCGAGGTGATCGGCGGCGAAGGCCGGGATGGTGAGCGCGACGACGGCCGCCGCGGCGAGCCACTGCGCGAGATTCCGTTGCATGGTGGTGCCTCCAGTTCGGGAGCGCGATCGCGGCGGAGCGCCGCGTCGTTCCCCCTACGTCACGACTGCAGCGGGCAGATCAGCTCATCCGCGCGCCCTGGTGGTGACGTAGGCGGGTCGAGAGCGGCTTAACTCGCCGCTCGACGGGAGATCTCCGATGCCCCATCGCGCCGCGGCGCTCCTCGCGCTCGCCGCTCTCTTCGCGCCGCCGACGGCCGCGCACGAGATGTGGATCGAGACCCGGCCCGCCGCCCCGGCGTCCGGCGCCGTCTTCGCGGTCGCCCTGCGCGTCGGCGACGGCCTGGGCGATCCGCACCCGGTACGGCGCGACGAGAGCCGGATCCGCCGCTTCGTCACCCTCGGAGCGGACGGCGAACGGCCGGTGCTCGGCGCGGCCGGCGCCGATCCCGCCGGCCTGGCCCGCGCCGGCAGCGCCGGCGAGCTCGAGCTCGTCGCCTACGAGAGCGACACCGCGCTCATCGTGCTCGCCGCCCCGCGCTTCGAGGCCTACCTGCTCGCCGACGGGCTGGAGCGCGTCGCCGAGCTGCGCGCCGCGCGCGGCGAAGCGGCGATGCCCGGCCGCGAGCGCTACTCGCGCTGCGCGAAGTCGCTGGTGCGGCCGGCCGGGGCCGAGGTCCCCGCCGCCGGCTTCGATCGCGTCGTCGGGCTGACGCTCGAGCTCGTCGCCGAGCGCGATCCGGCGGCGCTCGCCGGCGAGGCGTTGCCGGTGCGACTTCTCCACCGTGGCGAGCCGCTCGGCGGGGCGCTGGTCGTCGCCCGCCGGCTGGGCGCCGACGGCGAGCGCACCGTCGCGGCGCGCACCGGCGCCGACGGCCGCGCCCTGATCCCTCTCGACGAACCCGCCTTCTGGCTCGTCGGCGCGGTCCACATGATCGAGGCAGAGGCCGACGCCGACGCCGATTGGCGCACCTGGTGGGCGTCGCTCACTTTCGACAGCCGGCGCGCGGCGCGGGAGTAGGATCCCGCGGTGGATTCCTGGCTCTGGGCACGCCTCGTCGAGGCGCCGCCGCCTCCCGTTTGGATGGTGGCGCTCGCCGCACTCGCCGCCGGCGCCGCGCGTCCGGCGCCGAAGCCCGGCGACGACGACGCCGAGCTCGTGCGCCGCCTCGGCGCGCGCGACGCCGACGCCCTGGCGGCGCTCTACGACCGGCACGCCGGCTCGGTGTACGCAGTCTGCCTGCGCATGCTCGGCGACGCCGACGCCGAGGAGGTCGTCTCCGACGTCTTCTGGCAGCTCTGGGAGAGCCCCGAGCGCTTCGACCCGTCGCGCGGCACGCCGGGGGCATTCCTCACCGTCCTCGCGCGCAGCCGCGCCGTCGACCGCTTGCGCACCGCGGGGCGGCGCAGCCGCATCCTCGACGGCGGCCAGTCCGACGTGCGCGAGCTGCTCCACGGCGAGGCGGACGGCGATCCGTTCGCCGCCACGGCCGATGTCGAGCTGCGCCGACACGTCGCCGGGGCGCTGGCCGATCTCGACGCACGGCAGCGCCGGGCGATCGAGCTCTCCTTCTATGGCGCGCTCAGCCACAGCGAGGTCGCCGCCGCCCTCGGCGCGCCGCTGGGGACCGTCAAGTCGTGGATCCGACAGGGCCTCGTGCGGCTGCGCGAGTCGCTCGCCGAGCGCTACGGCGCGGGAGCCCGGGCGTGAGCTGCGACACCCGCCGCGACGAGTGGCTCGCCTACGCGCTCGGCGCCGCCGAAGCCGACGAGCGCGCCGCGCTCGAGTCGCACCTGGCGAGTGGCTGCCCCGCCTGTGCCGGGCACCTCGCCGAGGCGCGCGCAGTGGTCGGACACCTGCCGCTGGCGCTGACGCCGGTGGCGCCACCCGCCCGCGTGCGCGACCGCCTGCTGGCGCGCGCTCGCGGCGGCGCGCCGGCCGGCGGCAGGGTGTTGGCGCTCGGCCGCGAATGGGGCCGTTCGCTCGCCGCCGCCGCGCTCGCCGCCGCTGCGCTGCTCGTCGTCGTGGTCGTACCGCTCGGCCAACGGCAGTCGGCGCTCGCCGACGAGCTCGCCGCGCAGCGCACCACGATCGAGCGGCTGCGCGCCGAGCTCGGCGGCGCGATGCAGGCGGTGCGGCTGCTCGAATCGCCGCGCCTCGAGCTGACGCTGCTCGCGTCGACGGGCGACAGCGAGGCATGGGGCCGCCTGCTACGCGACGAAGAGCGGCGCGTCTGGCAGCTCTACGCCTTCGCACTCGCGCCGCTGCCGCGCGGGCGCACCTACGAGCTCTGGCTCATCACCGCCGACGACCGCAAGATCCCGGCCGGCATCTTCGACGCCGGCGCCGACGGCCGAGCCAGCCATCGCGTGAGCCTGGCCCCGGCGGTCGGCGAAGTCGTCGCCACGGCGGTGACCGACGAGCCCGCCGGCGGCTCGCCGCAGCCGACCGGCAGCATCCGCCTCGTCGCCACGCTCTGAATCGCGGTCGGTCTCGGCCACAACGTCGGACCCGCCATCGACGTCGTGCGCGGCGGCGCGCGCGACTGACGGCGTCGTCACCGATCGACTATCCTCGGGCGCCGGACCTGCCGTCGCCGCGATGCGCCGATTCCCGACCTCGAGAGATTTCGCACTCCGGCTCGCCTGCGCCGTTCTCGTCTCGACCCACGTCCTGCCGGCGGCGGCCGCGGCAGCGCCGCGCGGCGCCGTGGCGCCGCGCACCGCCGTCATCGAACGGATCGCGCTCGTCGACGCGGCTCCCGGAGTGCGCCTCGAGATCGAAGTCGATCGCGAGCTCACCTGGACCGTCGTCCGGGACGCCGCGGGCCACCTCGCCATCGAACTGCCGAACGCGCGGCCGGGCCTCGGCGTGGTCAGCCGCGTCGTTGCGGACGGCCTCGTCACCGAGATCCGCCTCGCCAGCGTCGGCGTCCCGAGCCGGCCGGTGACGCGCATCGTCGTCGTCACCCGCGGCGCCGCCGATCACCGTCTCGCCGCCGACGGCGGCCGGCTGCGCCTCGAGCTGGTGCCGACCGGTCTCGCCTTCCCGGCTCCCGCTCCGCCACGCCGCGCGGCCGCGCCGGCGCCGAGCCCACGTCGTGAGCCACCGCCGCCGGCGCCGGCACCGCCGGTCGAGGCCGCCGTCGCGAAAGCGCCCGCCGCCCCGACACCGGCCGTCGCGCCGGCCGCGGAGGTGGCGCTCCTGCCGGTCGCTGCGGCGCCCGCGCCGGCTCCGCTCGAGCTCGTCGCCGCCGCCGGCACGCCCCTGCGCATCGTGGTGGAATTGCCGCCCCAGCCCGTCTCCCCGCCCGCTCCCGACCCCTCACCCCCAGCGCCTTCCTCACCTGCGGAGGCCGCCCCGGCGGTTCGCGACGTGGTCGCGCCGTCCGCGCCCGCGCCGCCGGTCGCCGCCCCCGCGCCGCCGCTGCGCGCGGTCGCCAGCGAGCTCACGTCGGTCGCGCGGCTCGCCGCGGGCGTCCTCGCCGTCGCCGGCGACGGCGCCTTCGAATACACCGGCTTCCGCCTGGAGAATCCCGAGCGCTTCGTCCTCGACCTGCACGGCGTGATCAACCGCAGCCCGCTCGGCCAGCTCGACGTCGACGAAGGGGTCCTGCTGCGGGTGCGGGTGTCGCAGTACCGCACGAGCCCGACCCCGGTGACGCGCGTCATCTTCGATCTGCGCACGCCGACGGTGCCGGCGATCGAGAGCGCCGCCGACGGCCTGCTGGTGCGCTTCGGCGGTGCCGCCCGGCGTCCCGCCGGTTCTCCGCCCGGCTGAGCCGCCGCGGTAATCTCGGCGCATGCGAGAGGACCCGACGATGATCCGCAAGACCGCCCACGACTACGACCAGGAGCTGCTCGCCCTCTTCGACGCTTACGTGCACGGCGACCTCGACCGCCGCGGCTTCCTCGACCGGGCGGCGAAGTTCGCCGTCGGCGGCGTCACTGCCGGCATGCTGCTCGACGAGCTCCAGCCGAGATTCGCCGAGGCACAGGCGATCCCGCCCGACGACGCCCGGCTGCGCGCCGAGCGCGTCGAGTACGCCTCGCCCGCGGGCTCGGGCGAGATGGGCGGCTACTGGGTACTGCCCGCGGACGCCGCCGGCAAGCTCCCGGGCGTGCTCGTCATTCACGAGAACCGCGGCCTCAACCCGCACATCGAGGACGTCACTCGCCGCTTCGCGCTCGCCGGCTTCGCGTCGTTCGCGCCCGACGCCCTCTTCCCGCTCGGCGGCTACCCGGGCGACGAGGACGCGGCTCGCGCCCGCTTCTCCGAGCTCGACGCCGCCAAGTCGCGCGCCGACTTCGTCGCCGGATTCGAATGGCTGCGGAGCCGGCCGGAGTGCAGCGGCCGGGTCGGCGCCGTCGGCTTCTGCTGGGGCGGCGGCATGGCGAACTGGCTCGCCACGCGGCTGCCGGAGCTCGCCGCCGGCGTCGCCTTCTACGGCAGCGCGCCCGCTCCGGCCGAAGTGGCGAGAGTGCGCGCCGCGCTGCTGATCCAGTCGGCCGAGGTCGATCCGCGCATCAACGAGAGCTGGCCCGAGTTCGAAGCGGCGTTGAAGGCGGCGGGGGTCGACTACGCGCGCCACTTCTATCCCGGCACCCAGCACGGCTTCCACAACGACACCACGCCGCGCTACGACGAGGCGGCGGCGAAGCTCGCCTGGGAGCGCACGCTGGAGTTTCTCGGCGAGCACCTGCGCGGATGAGCCGTCGCGGCGCCCCCGCCGGGTCGGGCAGTGCTCGCATGTCGGGCGGCCGGGTGCGATGAGCGCGCTGACCGCTGTGCCTCGGCGCCCGGTGCTGCTGCTCGTCGACATCGAGCCGGACCTGCGCCGTACGAGGGCCGGTGAAGGCGGCTGGGAGGGCACGCGCGCCGCGCTCCCCTGCATCGCCCGGTTGCGGCGCGAGCTGGAAGCCGCGACCGACACGCGCGTCGTCTTCAACTGGTTCTTCCGCCTCGACCCACAGATCCGCGACACCTGGGGCCGCGCGGACTGGGTCGCCGAGGCATGCCCGGAGCTCCTGCGCTCGATCGCCGAGCACGGTGACGCCTGCGGCATCCATCCCCACCTCTGGTCTTTCGATTCCCGCCGCGCCGACTGGCGCAACGCCTTCGGCGAACCGGAGTGGACTCAGGAGTGCCTCGCGACGTCGGTGGCAGCCTTCGAGCGCCTCTTCGGAGAGCCGCCGATGGCGTGTCGGTTCGGCGACCGCTGGCTCGACGACGACGCCGTCCGGCGGATTCGCGAGGCAGGTCTCCGCTTCGACCTCACGGTCGAGCCCGGACTGCCGGCGACGCGGCTCGCCGACGACCCTGGCGCGACGCGCCTGCCCGATACTCGTCGGGCCCCCCGCGAGCCGTGGCGGCCGGCACCCGGCGACTACCTGCGGCCGCTGGCCGGGGAGCTGCGCGCCGACGACCTCTGGATGCTTCCGCTCACCTGCTCACCTCCCGTCTGGCGGCTCGTACGTCGCCCGCCGTACCTGATGCGCGCGAGCTGGCCGCCGAACCTCGCGCTCGCCTCGGCGAGGATCTGGCCGTTCCTCGCCGCCGAGCTCGACCGGCCGACCCGAGCGCCGCTCGTCCTCGTCTTTCGCGCCGGCGACTTCGCCCAGCCGCGTTTCGCGGCCAACTTCCGCCGGACGGCCGCGGCCCTCGCGCGCCACCCGGCGCTCGCGCGCTGCAGCTTCACCGATCCGCCGCACGCGCTGGCGAGCTTTCTCGCGGCGTGATCTCGGACGCGGTGTCGGCGGCTCCCGCGCCGCGGCTCTCGGCGAGCGTCGTCACGTTCGACAACGCGAGCTGCCTGCCGGAGTTCCTCGACGACTTGCGGCGGCAGAGCGGCGTCGCCTGGGAGGCGCATTTCCTCGACAACGGCAGTCGCGACGCCACGCTCGCGCTGCTGCGGGCGGCAGCGCTCGGCTCGCTCGAACCGAGCGCCGAGAATCTGGGTTACGGCGGCGGCCACAACCGCAACCTGTCTCACTGCCGCGGCGAGTACGTGCTGCTGCTCAACGCCGACTTGCGCCTGCCGGCCGGGCTCTTCGCCGGCCTCGTCGCCTACCTCGACGCTCGGCCCGACGTCGCCTTCGCCACTCCGCGCATCCTCGAGGGCGATCGGCATACCCCGTTTCCGCCGCGACGCTTCTATCCCGGCGAAGGCATGCTGCCTCTCCTGCCCGGTCTGCGCCGCCGGGGGATCGGCTGGCTGAGCGGCTGCTGCCTCGCCGCGCGGCGGGCAGTATTGGAGGCGCTCGGGGGATTCGATACCGCGTACTTTCTCTACCAGGCGGAGACCGACCTCTGCCTGCGCGCCCGGCGCGCCGGGCACGGGCTCGGCTGCGCCGACCACCTCGTGACGCATCATCTCCACCGGCAGAGTCAGCGCGCGCTGTCGCCATACGAGCACGCGCTTCGCATCTACGAGGGCAGCGTCGTCTTCTGGCAGCGGCACTACCCGCCGCACGAGGTCTGGCGACTGGTGCGCTTCCAGCTCGCGCTCTGCCGCCTGCTGCTGCCGATCGCCCACGTGCCCGGCCTCCGGCGTCGCGGCGGGCGCGCGCTCGACGTGGAGCGGCTGCGCGCCCGCCGCGACATCTGCCGACAGTGGATGTCGCACCAGCGTACGCGGCCAGCCGCTCCCCCCGACGCGCCGCGGCGGTCGATCCTCGCTCGTCAGCTCGCCATCGCGTTTCTCTGGCTCACCACGCGGCGCTTCCCCCTCGACGACTACTGACTGGAGCCGAAAGGGGGACTGGCGGTCGGGTGTGGAAGAGGCCGTTTCGCCCGGCAGCAATCGATGCTATACAGCCCGCACGTCACCGAATCGGAGCAGCAGCGGTCGACGGGACGCCGCCTCCCCCACGGGGAGTTGCGCGCGCGAGAGTTGCGCACGCGACGGGGAGAGCGGCATGCAGGGAGGAGCTCCGCGGCAGATGCGTCTCGCCAGCTTCGCGCTCTCACTGGTCGTCGGCCTGCCGGCCGCGGCGGACGGTCGCTGCCGCGCGACTCCGCAACCGACGACGCTCGACGAAGTCGTCGCCCGCGTTCACGCCGAAGGCGTGCGCTACGTCTTCGTCGGCGAGCGCCACGGCGTCGGTCCGGTCAAGCGCTTCGCCGTCGATCTCGCCCACGCCCTCGCCGCCGACGGCACCGACGTCGCGCTCTACGTCGAGGGCTTTCGCAGCGGTTGCGCCCCGGGCGACGATCGTTGCTGGAGCCTGGCGCGCGAGTTCAATCGCACCGCCTTCGACGCGCTGCTCGCCGCGGCCGAGGTGCCGGTGCGTCCTCTCGACCCGCCCGAGCGCGACCGCCGCGTGGAGCGGATGGCCGAGACCCTCGCCGCCGCCAGCGAGTCGGTGCGCGTCGTGCTGGTCGGCAAGACGCACGTCGTGCACGCCGCCGACGCCGATGCCGAGTGGCTCGTCTACGGCGCCGTTCGCTATCCGAGCCCGGGCGATCTCGCCCGCGCGCTGGCGACGGAGGGATCGCTGACCATCGGGCTCGAGCTGGCCGGAGAGACGAGCGCCCCCTACCGGCTCGAGCGCGACGGCTGCGGCGTCCACTACGTGCTGACGACGGCGGACGCCGCCGACTACTGGGCCGGCAGCGACCCGCCTGCGGCCGACGGCGGGCGGGCGGCGAGCGGATCGACCGCTGCCGCCGCGCCGCGCTGAGTCGGCAGCGCGCTCAGACCCGCTCGATCTTCGACACGGCGAGGTACTTCACGCCCTTGTCGTCCTCCGCCCACTTGCCGGTGACCTTCACCGTCGTTCCGACGTGCTTGGCGAGATCCTGCGAGCCCCGCACGATGACCGAATCGCCGCTCTCGGCTTCGATCAGCACGTAGGTGCCCTCGAGGTCGTCGACGCTGAGCTGGCCCGTGAGCGAGATCTCCTGCTCCTCGGCGGCCTGTTCGGCCTCCTGCGCCACCGCCATGCCGGCGGGCGCCAGGGCGAGGAGCAGACCTGCGATCAGGGTCCAGGCGAGACGTCGCGAGCGAATTCTTTCCACGGCTGCCTCCTTTTACCGCATCCGAGGAACCTCGCCGCCTCTCCGCCTCGCGATCGGGCCCGTCCCGGAATGTCGAGCGGTCGCGGTCGCCGGGTTCCCCCGAGTGCGCCCCTCTCCAGAGCAAGACGACTGCCAGAAGCGGCGGCTGACGACGCGCGGCGCCGCGAGCGCCTGCCGACCCCTCGCTCTCGCTCTCCAGCCCCGACGGTGAGCCGAGCTCGGCGGCGCGGTCGTTGCCGGACGCGCGGGGAATCGAGGCGAAATGGGCTGCCGGCGGCCTGCCGCCGCCGGCGCGTTCACGGCGCCGGCGGCAGGCGTGCGACGAGCGTGCGAAATGCGTCGCTCGTCGCGAGCGCGGCGAAGGCCGGCTCGTTCTCGATCGCGGCGCGGTCGTCCCAACCGCGGTCGATCGCCTGCTCGAGGGTGGCGAGGGCGGCGCGCTCGTCGCCGAGCCGGGCGTGCGCGACGGCGAGCCGGAAGCGGACGTGGGGAATCTCGGGCTCGATGGCGGCGGCGACCTCGAGCAGAAGCACGGCGCGCTCGATCTCGCCGCGCTCCGCGAGCCGCCGCGGCGCGTAGATTCCGGTCTGCACGTAGATCGCGTAGAGCACGCGCTCGGCCGCGAAGCGCTCTCCGCGCTCGGGATGCTCGGCGCGCTTCTGACGGAGATCGGGGATGGCGAGCGCGGCGACGAGGTCGGCCACCGCGCTCGGCGTCGCCCGTGCCGGAGCGCCGGCGAGCAGGCCGGGCACGCGCTCGAGCGCGCGCCGGTCCCGGCGCAGTCGCCGCGCCTCTGCTTCGCGCTCGGCGCGCACCGCCGCGTCGGCCGCGAGCTCGGCGAGCCGCCGGCGCGCCGGCGCGCTGTCGGCGAGAGGCGAGAAGTCCTCGGCCAGCGCCCGCCACTCGCGCTCCGCGGCGAGCCAGCGCTCCTCGCGTTCGGCTTGGCGCGCCCGCGCCTGCCCCTCGCCCCACAGCGCGGCGACGAGCGCCGCGTCGACCGGCCGCAGCCCGCCCGCCATCGCGCGCAGTTCGAACCAGGCGAGAGCGCGCGCGGCGACCTCGGCCGGCGGCCGCTCGTGGCTCCCCGGCCAGTAGGTGAAGCGGCTCGGGATGCCGAGCGCGGCGAGCCGCGGCTCGAGGTCGACGAGCTCGTAGTAGGTGAAGTCGCGCTCGCCGACGACGCCGAAGAAGGGGAAGGCCCCCGTGCGCGCCGGCGGCGCCTCCTCGGAGAAGCCGCCGTGCAGGCCGACGACGCCGGCGATGCGCTCCGGCGCCGTCTGGGCCAACCGACAGGCGAAGCGCGCCATGCCCGAGAAGCCGAGCGCGTAGACGCGCCGCTCGTCGACCGGAAAGCGGGCGAGGACGTCGGCCCAGACGGCGCTCATCCGCGCCGCGTTGGCGGCTGTCGAATCGAGATTCGAGCTGCCGTGCGGCGCGGCGACGATCCAGCCGAAGCGCTCCGCCCCGGGCGCGAGCGCGGCGGCGAGGTCGGCGGCGCCATCGCGCATGTCGAAGGCAAAGACCACCGGCAAGCGGCGCTCGCCGTCGTGCGCGCTCGGCAGGTAGAGCGCGTACGTCCGCGCCGGATCGGCCGCCGTCGCCACCTCGGCGTGCAGCTCGCCGGCCGCGAGCTCCGATGGCGCCGTCGGCGCCGCCGCCGCGGCTGCAGCGGCGACACCGGCAACCGCCACCGCGGTGAGAGCCCTCCGGCAGCCGCTGCGCCGCGTCCCACTCGCACGCACCATGGAGCGATCGTAGCGCGGCGCCAAAGCCGCACCGTTCCGCCGCGGCGCACTCCGACCGCGTGCCGATCACCCACCGCGCGGCGCCGCGGGGGCGCTGCGGCTCAGTCGCAACCGTCGTCTTCGTTGAGGCAGAAGCCGTCCTCTTCGCTGAAGGTCGCGTTGTCGTTGTGGCCGATGGCGCCCACCTCGATCTTCGCCGGCGTATCGGCGGGGAGCGCAGCGAGGTAGTCGGCGGGCACCGTCACCTCCATCGGCGAGACGTCGCCCGGCACGCGGAGCGAGAGCTTGAGCTTGCCGACCGGGTCGCCCTCGTCGACGTCGGGCTCGAGCACGATCTCCCAGGCGACGACGGGCACGTCCTGCGGGTGCGACGGCAGCACGCCGTGCGCGACGAGGGCGTTGAGCTCCGCGAACGACGCGCAGTGGCCGAGATCGTCGCCCACGGCCCAAGAGATCACGCTGCCGTCGAAGTCGACGTCCGCGGGCGCCGCCGGCAGGTGGTGGGTCAGGAACGTGGTGCCGTTCGACTTTTCGCCGTCCTCGCCGACGCCGTTGAACGTGTAGGCGCCCGGCGCCCACCGCGCGAGGAACTGCTCCAGCGTCACGATCTCCTCGTCTGGATCCGCCTCCGGGTCGTGCCAGCAGAGCGGCTCGGCGCTCTCGGCAAATGTCTCCGTCAGCTTCTGCTCGAGCAGCGGGCCTCGTGCCCGATCCTCGAAGATCCTGACGCCCTTCGGTCCGCGAAGACTCGCCGATTCGAGGTCGTCGCCGTCCATCAGGAAGTGGAAGCCGATGTCGCCGTCGCTGGCGTTGATCTCGACGAGCACTTTGCACTCGCCGAAATCGCCACATGGCTCGGACGCCAGGGCGGTCGCAGCGCCGCCGCCGAGAACGAGCAGCCCGGCGGTGACCAGACGGTGGATGCGATACGCGACTCTCTCCATGGCAGCCTGTCCTTTCCGCGTCCAGGCATGCGGGGGACGCGAGCGGTTCACCTGCGCGTTGGATGCCGCGCGACCGGGAATCCCTCGCGTGCGAGGCACGGTGCCGTGGCGCGCTCGGTCGATCGGTTCGGGCGCCGGCTCGGCGATGCCCTCGCCGCGCCTCAGAGGTAGCCGAGCGCCGCCAGCGCGCGCTGGAGCTCGGGATCGATCGCGACGTCGGGGGCGGCGGCGGCGCGACCGTGGCGCGCCGCGGCGGCCGCCAGCCGGCCGGCGAGCCAGTGGCGGCGAAGCTCGTGCGTGCGCGTCAGGTCGTCGCGCTCGCCGCGGTCGCGCGCCAGATGGAAGAGCTCGTCGGGGCCGCGCTCGAGCGGCAGGCGCCAGGCGCCGCGGTTGCGGATCCGCTTCCAGCCGCCGCGCACGGCCGACTCGAGCGACAGCGACGGGTGCTCGAGCCAGGCCAACGACTCGCGGTCGGGCGGCGCGCCGCCGGCGAGCGCCGGCAACCAGCTGCCGCCCGGCAGCGCGGCGGGGATCTCGACACCGGCGAGGGCGAGCAGCGTCGGCGCGACGTCGATCTGGTCGGCGGGCTCCTCGATCACCGTGCCGCCCAGCGCCCCGCCCGGCAGGCGCACCACCAGCGGCACGCGCAGCAGCTCTTCGTAGAGCGTCTCGGCGTGGCGCCAGGCGCCGTGGTCGTAGAACTCCTCGCCGTGATCGGAAGTGAAGACGACGGCGGTGCGCGCGAGCAGGTCGCGCCGCGCGAGCTCGTCGACGAGGGCGCCGAAGCTCTCGTCGTTCTGCGCGATCTCGGCGTCGTAGAGCGCCCGCATCTGCCGCGCTCGCTCGCGCGCCGCCGCCGGCGGGAGCGCGGCCAGCTCCGCGCTGCGGATGTAGCCCGCCACCTGCGGATCGACGTCGGGTGCGAAGCGCTGCTTGTACGGTTCGGCGGGAAGGTACGGATCGTGCGGATCGAGAGTGTGGACGACGAGGAAGAAGGGCCGCGTCGCATCGCGCTGCGCCAGCCACTCGACCACCTCGCGATGCACCTCGCGCGCGCGGTAGCTCCGCCGCTCGCGGCCCTCGCCCCGGCTCAGGAAGCGGTAGACGTCGAAGCCGCGAGCGAAGCCGAAGCGTGCGGCAACGGTCGGGTTGGTGGTGAGGAATGCGGTCTGGTAGCCGACGCGGCCGAGCCGATCTCCCAGCGTCTCGAGCTCGGGCGCCAATCTGCGCGAGCGCAGCTCGGCGCCGTGCGTGATCGGGTAGTGACCGGTGAGCAGCGTGCCCATCGCCGGCTTGGTCCACGAGCTCTGCGCCCGCGCCTCGCGCCAGAGCACCGCTTCGCGCGCGAAGCGGTCGAGCCGCGGCGAGGTCGGCAGCGCGTAGCCGTAGCAACCGAGATGGTCGGCGCGCAGCGTGTCGACGACGTAGAGGACGAGATTCGGCCGCGGCGGCAGGAGCGGCGCCGCGGCGCGAGTCTCGGCGGTCGCTGCGGCGGGCGACGGCTGGTGCAGCCGCGCGCCCGCGAGCCGCACCGCGCCGCCCGCCCCGCGGGCACGCAGGGTCACCTCGACGAGGTCGGCCGTGTCCGCGGTGAGCGCGTGCCGTCCCGCTCCGTCGAAGCGCTCGGCGCGCTCCGGCCCGGCCTCGCCGCGCACCGCGACCTCGAGCCACGCTCCCCGCTCGCGCGCCACGCCGTCCCACGCCAGCCAGGCGCCGGCCGGCAGCTCGAGCGTCCACGCGAACGCGGTGCGCGCGGGCAGCACGATCTCTCCGTCCGTGCCGATCGTCGGCGCCGCGGAGGGCTCGCCGGGCTGCACGCGAACGACGTCCCAGGCCGCCGCCCACGGCCGTTCCCCCTCGGCCTCGTAGTGGCGCCGGGGGCGCAGCTCGAGCCGGTTCTCGCCGGCGACGAGCCGGCGCGCCGCGACCGGCAGCCGCACGGTCTTCGCCAGCACGCCGAGCTCGAATTCGTCGAGCGCCTCGCCGTTCAGGCGTACGGCGAACCGCTGCCCGTCGCCGTCGGTGAAAGGAAACGACCAGCCGCGCAGGCCGATCGTCGTGCGCCGCCGATCGACGACCTCGAAGCGCAGCGTCGCCGCCGCGCCGCCGGTCCAGGCGAAGCTCCCCTCCTGGCCCGTCTCGTCGGGCCCCCAACCGCTCTCGAGGTGGGACCGCGCCGCGGGATCGCCGACGTCGATCACCGTGGTCTCGACGATCGCCCGCCCCGGCGGCGCCAGCTCGGCGAGCGCGACGCGGCCGGCGGGCAGCGACGGCTCCGGCGACCCGCCACAGGCGGGGAGCACGGCGACCATCGCGGCCAGCGCGAGGCGCGAGCGGACTGCCGAGCGGTCGGGTGTCGGAGCGATCGCGCGCTTCGTCATCGCGGGGTTGCGGCCGATTCTACGATTCCGGGTTCGTTTCGCGGCTCCGCCGCAACGCGGGCTCAGCGGGTGGCGGGCGGTGCCGGCCTCGCGGCGACCGACTCGTCGTCGGAGGCGAGCCGACTCCTGAGCGCCGTCTCGAGCTCGAGGCAGTCGAGCCGGTCCTGCTCGCGCGAGCGCACGGCCGCCTCGCGGCGCACGCTCTCCAGCCGCTTCTTGCCGGCGGAGCTCCGCATCGACCTGCGCATCCAATAGAAGAGCCCGCCGATGGCAGCGAGAGCGAGCAGCCAGAGCGTCACCATGCGACCCGCATCCTGTCGCATCGCCGCCCGCGCGTCCACCGCGCCTCGCCCGCCGGCGCCTCCTCGATCGCCCGGCGCGCGCGAGCGCAAGGCGCCCGCAGCGAGCGGCCGTTCAGGGCAGCGAGCGCGCTCGCGCGCCGAGCTCGCGCACGACGGCGACGAGCTCGTCGACGTCGCTCTCGCGCGTGCGCCAGTTGGAGAACGCCGGACGGAAGATCGTGCGCGCTCCGAGCTTCGAGGTGCCGACGAGGAACCGCCCGTCGGCGAGCACCGCCTCGCCCAGCCGGCGGTTGAGCTCGTCGAGCTCCGCATCACCCAGCCCGCCGGGATTGAAGCGAAAGGCGACGATGTTGAGCGGCACCGCGGCCATGCGCTCGAGATCGGGCGCCGCGTCGACCCGGCGCGCGAGATGCTGCGCCAGGTCGAGGTCGTGCTCGACGAGCTCGCGGATCCCCTCGCGCCCGTACGCAGCGAGCGTCGCCCATACCGCGAAGCCGCGCGCCCGGCGCGAGCTCTCCGGGCCGAGGGCGCCGAGCGTCGGGCGCGGATCGTCGGGCGCCGGCAGGTAGTCGGCCGTGTAGCGGAACGCCTTGACCAAGAGCTCGTGATCGCGCACGAAGGCGAAGCCCGAGTCGTACGGCACGTTGAGCCACTTGTGGCCATCGACGGTGACCGAATCGGCGCGCTCGACGCCGCGCGCGAGGTGCGCGGTGCGCGGCGAGAGGCGGGCGAAGAGGCCGAAGGCGCCGTCGACGTGCACCCAGGCCTCGTGCCGGCGAGCGAGCTCGATTGCCTCCGCGATGGGATCGAAGTCGCCGCTGTTGACTTCGCCGGCGTTGACGACGACCACGGCGGGCGCGCCGTCGAGCCGCTCGAGCTCGCGCTCGAGGACGCCGAGATCGAGCCGGCCGACGTCGTCGGTCGAGCAGCGCACGACCGCGTCGCGCCCGCAGCCGAGCAGCGCCAGCACCTTGCGCGTCGAGGCGTGGACGTACCCCGAGCTCAGCACCGGCAGCGGCGGCAGACCGGCGAGCCCGCGCGCCGAGACGTCGACGCCGTGGCGCTCGCCCCACCACTGGCGCGCCGCGGCGAGCGAGACGAAGTTCGCCATGCTCGCGCCCGTCACCATGATGCCGGACCAGCTCCGCGGCAGAGCGAAGAGCTCCTTCAACCAAGCGAGCGCCTGCAGCTCGAGGGTGACGCCGACGGGCGAGGTCACCCAGGTGTAGGTCACCGCGTCGTGGATCGTCGCCAGCAGATCGGCGCCGAGCGCCGCCGGCGTCGAGCCGCCGATGACGAAGTGGAAGCACCTCGGGCCGTTGGTGTTGGCGCCCGCGGCCGCGAGCAGCTCGCGCAGCCGGCCGAGCGCCGCGGCGCTGCCGGCGCCGGTCGCGGGCAGCGGCACGTCGAGCCCGGCGAGCGCCGCGTCGGCCCCCGGCGGCAGCGCCGGGCGCGCGTCGGCGGAGGCCATCGCCGCGCCGAGGGCCGCCGCGATCTCGGGCGCGAGCGCCGCCGCCTCGGCGCGCAGCCGGTCGCCCTGCGTCGGTTGCTCCATTCTCGTCCCTCCCCGAAGCAGCGCCGCGCACGGGCGTGCGGTGGCCCGCCTCCGTCGAATCTTGCGGAGGTTAGCGCAGCGCTGCGGAGCCGGCTTCGCCGCGCGCGAGCGCGAAATTCCTTAGGATCGCTGCGTTCGGACTCCCGAAAGGAGAGTGCAAGATGAGGATTCGGAGCTTCGTCACGATGCTCGCCGTCGCCTGTCTCGCCATCCCCGTCGCCGCGCAGCAGACTCCCCCGCCGACCGTCGCCGCCTACGACGCGCTCGCCGACACCATCCTCGCCGTGCGCCGGGCCGAGCTCCGCCTGGTGGCGTCGCTGCTCGACGCCCACCGCGGCGCGGCGGAGGCGCGGATGAAGGGCGGCGACTGGCAGGGCGCCGCCGGCGAGATCGCGCTCTTCGCCAACGAGGGCGACAACGCGGTCGGCGGCGTGCGCAAGCGCCTGCTCGAGGGCGGCCACCACTTCAACGCCGAAGGCGAGAAGCAAGGAGCCTTCGAGGCCGGCTACGTGATCGTGACGCGGGCGGCCAAAGAGAAGCTCCTCGCCGCCTCGGCCGCGATGCGCCAGGCGACGTCCGACGACGCCCGCCGCGCGGCGTGGGCCGACTTCGAGCGCACGAGCGCCGAGCTGCTCGCGTTCGATTGAGGCCGGCGAGCCGGCGCCGGCTGCTCGCGCTCGCCGCGCTCGGCGCGGCTCTCGCGCCGGCCGCGGACGCGGCCGGAGACGGGCTGCGCTTCGTCGACCGCGCCGCCGAGGCCGGGCTCGTCGCGCCCGTCTGGTGCGGCCGCCCGGAGAAGCCGCACATCCTCGAGTCGGGAGGCTCGGGAATGGCGCTCTTCGATTTCGACCGCGATGGCGACCTCGACGTCTACGTCGTCAACGGCTGGCGCCTCGCCGGCCGCGAGGTCGTCGAGCGCGGCCGCAACGCCCTCTATTCCAACCGCGGCGACGGGACGTTCGACGAGGTCGCCGCGCGCGGCGGCGTCGACGACGACGGCTGGGGCACCGGCGTCGCGGTCGGCGACGCCGACGACGACGGCGAGCCCGATCTCTACGTCACCAACTTCGGGCGCGACGTGCTCTACCTCAACCGCGGCGACGGCACCTTCGCCCGCCGCGACGACGCTCCCTCGGTCGACGGCTGGTCGACCGGCGCCGTCCTCTTCGACGCCGACGGCGACGGCGACGCGGACCTCTACGTCGCCGCCTACATCGACTGCACGCTCGACGAGGTCCTCGCCGCCGCGCCCGCGCTCCGCTGGCACGGCCGCCAGGTGATGCTCGGCCCGTTCGGGCTCGAGGGGGAGGCCAACCGCTACTTCGAGAATCTCGGCGCCGGCCGCTTCGCCGAGCGCACGCGCGAGGCCGGCCTCGCCGACGCCGGGCTCTTCTACTCCTTCGGCGTCGCGGCGCTCGACCTCGACGGCGACCGCGACCTCGATCTCTACGTCGCCAACGATTCGAATCCGAACTACCTCTACGAGAACGACGGCGCCGGGCGGTTCCGCGAGGTCGGGCTGTGGAGCGGCGCCGCCCTCGACCGGCGCGGCAACGCGCAGGCGGGCATGGGCCTCGCCGCCGGCGACCTCGATGCGGACGGGCTCGCCGAGCTCTTCGTCACCAACTTCCACACCGACGCCTCGACGCTCTACCGCAACCTCGGCGACCTGCTCTTCGCCGACGCGACGGAGAGCCTGGGGCTCGTCGAGCCGACCTACGCGCCGCTCTCCTGGGGAGCCAGCCTCTCCGATTTCGATCTCGACGGCCGCCTCGATCTGTTCGTCGCCAACGGCCACATCTACCCGCAGGCCGACGAGGTGCCGGAGGTGAGCGGCACCTACCGGCAGCGCAATCTCCTGTTGCGCGGCGGCGAGGCGGGATTCACGGAGGTCACCGACGAGGCCGGCGCGGGGCTCGCGGTCGTCGAGTCGAGCCGCGGCACGGCCACGGGCGACGTCGACGGCGACGGCGACCTCGACCTCGTGGTCTCGAACGTCGACGCGCCGCCGACGCTGCTGGTCAACGAATCCGAGCGCGCCGGGGGCTGGCTCGCCGTCGACGCGCCGCAAGCGCTCCTCGCCACGGTCGAGACCGGCGGCCGGCGCCTGGTGCGCCACCGCGTCGCCGGCGGCTCGTACGTCTCGGCGAGCGACGACCGCCTCCACTTCGGCCTCGGCCCGGCGCGCCGCGTGGAGCGCCTCCAGCTCCTCTTCCCGGGCGGCGAGCGCGTCGAGCTGCGCGACCTGCCGGTCGACCGCCTGCTCGTCGTCCGCCGCTGAGAACGGCTGCCGCGGCGGCGATTTGGCGTCGACTTTTCGGTGGCCGCCGCGCCCCGAGACGCCCTACGCTGGGACACGAACGCGGGCGACGCGCTGCGACCGGCGCCGCGCCCGGCAACGTGAGCGAGGCCTCTCATGCACGCGACGATCGATCCCGCCATCCTCTACGTCGGCACGCCCGTCGTGCTGGTCTCGACGCTCAACGAGGACGGCTCGCCCAACCTGGCGCCGATGTCGTCGGCGTGGTGGCTGGGGCGGAGCTGCCTGCTCGGCTTCGGCGCCCGCTCGCAGACGCCGGCCAATCTGCTGCGCCAGGGCGAGTGCGTGCTCAACCTCCCCTCGGTCGCCCAGGTCGACGCCGTCGACCGGCTGGCGAAGACCACCGGCTCGTCGCCGGTGCCGCCGCACAAGCGCGCCATGGGATACCGCCACGAGCGCGACAAGTTCGGCGTCGCCGGGCTGACGCCCCTCGCCGCCGACTCCGTCGCCCCGCCGCGCGTCGCCGAGTGCCCGGTGCAGCTCGAGGCAGTGCTCGTCGGCCACCACCCGCTCGAGGCGGCGCACCCCGACCGCCGCGGCAAGCTCGTCGCGCTCGAGGTGCGCGTGACGCGCGTGCACGTCGACGAATCGATCCGCCTGGCCGGCACCGCGCACCGCATCGATCCCGAGCGCTGGCGGCCGCTGATCATGAGCTTCGCCGAGTTCTTCGGCCTCGGCCCGAAGCTCCGCCGCTCCACTCTGGCGACGATCCCGGAAGAGGCGTACCGCCTCGCCGCGCCCGCGCTCCCGGCCGCCGTCGCGAGCTGAGCGGCGTTCCGCGCCGGCGAGCACGCTCAGCCTTCGAGCTTGTAGATCTCCCGCCGGCCGAGGTCGACGAGATCATGGTAGCCGGCCATGATCTCGCCCGCGCCCGCGTCGGCGAACGCCTTGTCGTCCATCTCGAAGAACGCCGCCAGGCTCTCGACTTCGAACTCCGCGACCAGCGTCCAGAAGCGCGGACCGCTGACGTCGGTCATCACCCGCGGCCGCGAGAGGCCGAGCTTCTCCATCACCTCGCCCATCTTCTGGAACTTCTCGACCAGCGGCCGCACCTTGCCCGGCTTGCAGTGCATGATCTCGCGCACGACGTACATTTCGATCCCCCCAGGTGAGGCGGCGACGCCGTGCGGCCCCGATGACCGGCCAGCCCGCCGCCCGCGCCGCCCTCCGGCCCGCCAAGGGGATCCGGCGGCGACTCGCGTTCATCGTAGTCGAAGCCGCCGCGGCCGGAGCGCGTGTACCCCCGCCGCACGGTCCATCCCGGCAGCACCTCGGACGAAGATCGTGCCGCCGTCGGTCGTGCGCAGCACCTACGTGCTCGTCTCGAGCCTGCTGGGCGAGAGATGCGCGAATCCACGAGTCGTGGTCAACCGCCGCGCTGCGGCGGGCCGGCTCACGGTGCTACGGAGCCCACCGCCGGGACGACGCGAATCGCCCGGCGACTTCCGGCGCCAAAGAAACGAGGACCCCGTCAGGGGTCCCCGCGGTGCATCAGGTGCGGCGGACGCTCAGACGGCGAGCGCGGAGGCGGTCACGTCGTAGGTGTCGACGCGCGGCGCCGCGACCAGCATCGGATTGAGCTTCGCGAGCACCTGCGGATAGGTGTCCTTGACGTAGGCGTCGGCGCTGGCGCGATCCTTCCACACGCTGATCGCCAGGCCCTTGTCCTCGTTGACCAGCGTCAGCTCTTCGCTGAAACCGGCCTGCTTCTTGAGGAGCGGGAGCACTTCGGCGTGCAACACGCGGCTGAACTCTCCGCCCTGGCCCGTCTTGATCTCGAACTGCACGTTTCTCGCGAACTTCATGGTGTCTGTCCTTTCCTGCCTTGCGCGGTGACACGAATCCCGGAGGCCGCCGACGGTGCCTGCAAGAACGACTACGTCGAATGTCGGGCTTGTCCGAGACCTACGGAAACACCGTAGCACACAAACCGCGCGCGTGCCGTCCGCAGCGAAAGAAAAAACTCGATCGGCGCTCGTGGCGCAAGAGCTCCGCTCCGCCTCGGCGAGGTGCCGACGCCCTCAGCCCTCGCCGAGCCGCTCGCGCACCAGCGCGCGGTGGTGACGACCGTGGTAGAGCGACCAGGCGACCATCTCGCGCACGGTGAGCGCGCCGAGCAGCGGATGCGGCAGGCGGTAGCGATCGAGCTGCCGGTCGCGCCAGCGGCCGAGCGCCGCGGCGAGCTCGTCGCCGAGCGCTGCGAGATTCGCCAGCGACCGCTCCTGGCGCGCTGCCGACGGCGCCTCGCGGTCCACCGCCGGCACGTAGCGTCCGCGCGCCCGGCCGCCCGCCGCCAGCAGCGCGAGGTAGCGCTCGATCACCTCGGCGTTCGGCCGCGAGCCGCGGCCGCGCCCGAAGCGGAGCCAGAGCGCGATCTTCGGCAGCTTCAGCCCCAGGACGAGCGGCCGCACGCTGCGCACCAAGTGGTCAGCGTGTTCAGCCGGCGACCAGCGATCGCCCTGCGGCGCGAAGAAGGCCTCCGGGGCGAGTGGGGAGATCTCACCGGCGAAGCCACGATAGAAATCGCCGTGGCCGCGAACGAGCTCGGCGAGCGACGACTCGGGGACGGCGGGCGGCACGGCGGGAGGCACGACGCCGACACTAGCGGAGTCGCAGCGTGCCCCTCGCGTTCCGGCTCCCGCCTCCATTGCCGGCTCGGCGTCGCGGACCTATAGTCGAGCTCGCATCGCTCCGCTAGGAGGAAAAATGACGAAGAGAGCGCTCGCCTTCACCGTCGTGCCGTTCGCCGCCGCCCTTCTCGGCGCGGCTCTCGCGGCCCAGCCGCCGGCCGCGCCTCATCACCTCGTCGCCCAGCCCGACCAGCTCAGCTGGGGACCCGTTCCGCCCCAGTTCCCGGCCGGCGCCGAGCTCGCGGTGGTGCAGGGCGACCCCGGCGGCGACGGCTTCTACGTCGTGCGCGTGCGCATGCCCGCCGGCTACAAGATCCAGCCGCACTGGCATCCGGCGGCCGAGCACGTCACCGTCCTCTCGGGCACGCTGCACGTCGCCGCCGGCGACACGTTCGACCCGGCGGCGGGCGACGTGCTCGGGGCCGGCGGCTACGTCTCGCTGCCCAGCCTGATGCACCACTACGCGTGGAGCGAGGGGCCGACGGAGATCCAGATCCACGGCATCGCACCGTTCGCCATCGTCTACGTCAATCCGGCGGACGATCCCTCGGGCCTGCAGAAGTAGCCGCCGGGCGGCGCCAGCGTCCCAGGCCGAACCCGGACGCGTCGGCGAATCGGCTGGCGCCCCTTCGCACCCCTTCGCGGTACGCTTCGGGCGAGGGGCGGCAACGATGTTCGTGCGCTTCGTCCGACTGCGAGTTCGCGAGGGCCAAGAGGGGGCGTTCGCCGACTGGTATCGCGCGCGCGTGATCCCCGCCCTCTCCGCCATGCAGGGCTGCGTCTTCGCCGGCCTGCTGACGCCGTGGCGCAGCGAGGACCACCGCTCGCTCACCATCTGGCGCAACGCCGGAGCCGCCGCCGCCTACGAGCGCAGCGGCCTCTACCACGAGCTGCTGGGCGAAGCCGAGCCGATGCTGGCGAGCGGCACGGAGTGGAAAGTGCGTCTCGGCAAGGACTCGGGCGGGCTCACCGACGCCGAGATCCGCGAGATCCCTCCCGACGGCTTCGTCATCGACGCCGGTGACGGCATCGCCGGCCGGCTCGGCCGTGAGCTCGACACCGCCTTCGTCCGCTTCGTCTCGGTGCGCGTCGCCCCCGACCGCATCGGCGAGTTCGTCAGCGCCTACTCGAACCACATTCTGCCGACGCTGCGCGCCCAGCCCGGCTTCCGCGGCGGCCTGCTGGCCGAGGAACGCGGGGAAGACGGCGCCTGCCTCTCGATCACCCTGTGGGAGCGCGAAGAGGACGCGACCCGCTACGAGATGAGCGGCGCGTTCGCCCAGCTGGTCGACGACGTCAAGGACACCTTCTCGCCGATCTACACCTGGCGACAGACCCTGGCCGGCCCCCACGACCGCGACCCGCGCCTCGACGCGCCGAGAGTCTCGAGCTACCAGCTGGTGCTGGGCAAGCGGCTGATCGACGATCGGAAGTGATGCCGGGAGGCGCGGCGCTGCTCTCAGGCCTCGCTGTGCCTGGTCAGCAGCCGGTCGAGCGAGAGCGCGCCGCTCCCCTTGACGAGCAACGCCAGCACCATGCCGAGCACGAGCAGGTGGTACTCGTAGCCTTCGCCCGCCTGCCCGCCGGTCCAATTCATGAAGAAGCCGTTCGCGAAATGGACGGTGAGGATCGCTCCCGTCATCACCGCGCCGATGCCGAGCGCCGCGACGCGGCCGAGGAGCCCGGTCACGAGGGCGATCGCGCCGAAGAACTCGGCGACGACGACGAGCAGCGCGACGACGTACGGGAGGCCGGCGGGACCGGTGAGGAATCCCATGGTGCCGGCGAAGCCGTAGCCGCCGAACCAGCCGAGCAGCTTCTGCGCGCCGTGCGGGAACATGACGAGCCCGAGCGTCAGGCGCAGCACGAGCGGCGCGACATCGGCGTCGGTGCGGACGAGCGCGTGCAGGGCGCGCGGGAGACCGCGCGAAACGGACGGAACCGGCGCCCAGGTTGGGACGGGATGGGTCGTTGCGTGTGCCATTTCATTTCTCCTATTGAAATTTCACCAGTGAAATATCTGGCGAAAATAACTCACTCCCGGGCGACGAGGGCGAGGAGCCTCGTCAAGCGCCGGATCTCCTCGCCGTCGAGCCCCGCCAGCGCCTCGGCGTCGGCGCGGTCGATCGGCCCGTCGAGGGCGGCGAGCAGCTCGCGGCCCGCCGGCGTGATCGAGCAGCGCACGCACCGGCGGTCGTCGCTCTGGCGCTCTCGCGCGACGAGCCGCTTCGACTCGAGCCGGTCGAGCAGGCCGGTGATCGCGGGCGTCTTCTCCATCATCCGCTCGGCGATCTCCATCGTCGGCAGCGGGTCGGGGAGCGCGCCGCGCAGGATGCGCAAGACGTTGTACTGCTGCACGGTCAGGTCGTGCGGCTCGAGCACGGCGGTGAATCTGCGGCGCAGCCGGTCGGCCGCCCGCACCACCGCGATCACCGCCTCCTTGCGCGGATTCGCGGCGCGCCGTGCGGGCGCCGCTGGTGTCGCTGCCGAGCCTCGGCTCTTCTTCGTCACGGGGAAAGTCTACACAGAGATATTTCATATGTCAAGTATCCTTCGGCCGGCGCTTTGCTCGGGCCGTGCGCCGCCACCAGTTTCCTCGCCGGGCGGTCGTGCCGTAACCTCGGCCCCGAGAGCACGATTCGAGCTTCCGGTGTCGAGCCGGGACTCGCCTCCGCCAGGGAGCCCGCCGCCATGCGATCGCTCGGATCCTTCGTCCCGCGTCTCCCCCTCGCCGCGCTTCTCGCCGTCGGCGCGCTGCAGGCCGCGGCGCCTGCCGCCCAGGGGCCCGGCCTCGACGTCGCGGCGATCGATCGCGCCGTCGTGCCGGGGGACGACTTCTTCCTCTTCGCCAACGGCGCCTGGATCGCGACGACCGAGATTCCGCCCGACCGCTCCTCGCTCGGAAACTTCTCCATCCTCGGCGACGAGGTCCGCCGGCGCACCGCCGAGCTCATCCGGGGCGCCGGCGAGGCCGGCGGCGGCGGCGAGGCAGCGCTCGTCGGCGAGTACTATGCCGCCTTCCTCGACGAGGCGGCGATCGAGGCGCGCGGCGCCGCGCCGCTCGCGCCCGAGCTCGCCGCCATCGCCGCGCTCGCCGACAAGACCGAGCTCGCCCGCTTCCTCGGGGGCCAGATGCGCGCCGACGTCGATCCGCTCAACTGGGGCGATATCCGCACCGAGCGTCTCTTCGGCCTCTGGGTCTCGCCCGACCTCGACGAGCCGAGCCGCAATGCCGCCTACCTGCTGCAGGGCGGCCTCGACATGCCGGACCGCGACTTCTACCTCGCGAGCGACGAGCGCAGCACGGCGCTGCAGGCCGACTTCCGCCGCCACGTGGCGGCGATCCTCGCTCTCGGCGGTTTCGCTCGCGCCGAGGAGCGCGCCGCGCGCATCTACGAGCTCGAGGCGGCGATCGCCGCAGTGCACGCCAGCCGGGCCGACTCGTACGACGTCGAGAAGGCGCACAACCGGTGGCCGCTCGCGAGCTTCGCCGAGCGCGCTCCGGGGCTCGATTGGGCGGCCTTCTTCGACGCCGCCGGGCTCGCGGGCCGTGCCGACCTCTTCGCCTGGCAGCCGGCGGCGATCGCCGGCATCGCGCGGCTCGTCGAGTCGCAGCCGCTCGCGCTCTGGCGCGACGACCTCGCCTTCCACGCCATCGACCGCGACGCGAGCTGTCTGCCGCGCGCCTTCGACGAGGAGGCCTTCGCCTTCCACTCCCGGGCGCTGACCGGCGTCACCGCGCAGCGCGAGCGCTGGAAACGCGCCGTCGACGCGACGAACGAGGCCCTCGGCTGGGCGGTCGGCCGGCTCTACGTGGAGCGCCACTTCCCGCCGGAGGCGAAGGCGGCGGCGCGGGCGATGGTCGCCGACATCGTCGCGGCGTTCCGTCTGCGCATCGACTCTCTGGAGTGGATGTCGCCGGTGACTCGCGCCAAGGCCAAGGCGAAGCTCGACACGCTCGAGGTCGGCGTCGGCTATCCCGACTCCTGGCGCGATTCCGGCGGGCTCGTCGTCGCGCGCGACGACGCCTTCGGCAACCGGCAGCGTTCGCAGCTCTTCGACTACCGCGCCGAGCTCGCCGAGCTCGACCGGCCGGTGGACAAGAAGCGCTGGTGGATGCTGCCGCAGACGGTCAACGCGATGAACATCCCGCTGCAGAACGCGCTCAACTTCCCCGCTGCGATCCTGCAGCCGCCGTATTTCGACGCCGCGGCCGACGCGGCGCAGAACTACGGCGCCATCGGCGCGGTGATCGGGCACGAGATCGTGCACAGCTTCGACGATCTGGGCGCGGCCTTCGACGCCGAAGGCCGGCTGGCGAACTGGTGGACGCCGGAGGATCTCGCGCGCTTCCGCGCCGCCGGCGCCGAGCTCGCCGCGCAATACAGCGCCTACGAGCCGCTGCCCGGTCTCCACGTCAACGGCGAGGTGACGCTGTCGGAGAACACTTCCGACCTCGCCGGCCTCGCCGCCGCCTACGACGCCTACCGCGCCGCGAACGGCGGCGAGGAGGGCCCCTCCGCCCAGGGCTTCACCGGCGACCAGCGCTTCTTCCTCGCCTTCGCCCAGACCTGGCGCTCCAAGATCCGCCCTCAAGCTCTCCGCACCCAGCTCCTCACCGACGCCCACTCCCCCGCCGCCCTACGCGCCCTCACCGTCCGCAACCTCGCCCCCTGGAACGAAGCGTTCGACGTCCGCCCCGGCCAGAAGCTCTATCTCGCGCCAGAGGAGCGGGTGCGGGTCTGGTGACGTAGGTCCGGTAGGTCGTCCGCCGCGCAGCAGAATCGGCGGGAAACCGAGCCGTACGAAAGTCCTCCGTCAGGCCTTGCTGCTGCCGGCACGCCGGTCGTCTCACTCTCCGAAACCGATCCTTCGCCGCGGCGCGGAATCGCCCACCATCAGGTTGCTCGAGCCCGGAAGCGATCTCAGCGCTCGCACGGGTCGCCACGATCCACCCGAGACGCGATCCGGCCTTCCGTTCTTGGCTTCGCTCGGACCATCGACTCGCCGACCGCTCGGGCCTTCCGGCCGCACAGGCTCGGGAGTATCCTCGGCGCGTGCCCTGCGATGCGCTTCTGGTGGGTGAACCAGCCGGGCCCCTACTCTCCCACCTCGAGCCACGCGAGCGCGGTCGCGGGATCGATTGCCGAGAGCGGCGAGGCGTCGTAGTCGGCGAGGTTGCGCGTGACGACGGCGTCGCAGCCGGCGCGCTCCGCGGCCGCGGCGGTGACCGCATCTTCGAAATCGGGCATCTCGAGCGTCGCGGCGCGCCGGAGCACCTTCTCGTCGACCGTGGCCACGGTGAAGACCGCGAGCAGCGCTTCGACCGCCGCGCGGGCGCTCTTCGCGTCGCGCTGCCGCGAGGCGAGGTAGAAGATCGTGGTCACCGCGTGCGCGGAGAGCGAGAGCCGGCAGGCGCCGCGCTCGCCGGCCGCCCACAAGGCGCCCGCCACGCCGACGTGCGGGCGACGGTCGAGCAGCACGTCGAGCACCACGTCGACGTCGAGGAGAAGGTGCTTCAACGGTACTTGCGCGTCAAGTGACGGCGGTACGACTCCGGATCGGCGCCGGCGAGCGAGCCGCGGAGACGGCGCAGCACCGGGGCGTCGTCTGGCACCGAAGGCGGCCGCGAGACGAGCTCGAGATAGCGCTCGACGAGGCGAGAGACCGACGTGCCGCGCCGCGCGGCGAACTTCTTGGCGCGGGCCACCACCCGTTCGTCGACGCTCAGGGTCAGCTTGCTCATACGTACACTCCGAGATGAATTGTACGTAGCTCTATCCGCTCGCGCAAGGCCCGGCGCCCGCCTTCGACGCCCACCCCACACAGCTCGGCGCTTACCTCTCAGTCGGGCGCCCTGAACGGTGCCCGTCCCGATCTTCCAAGCCCAGTCCTGTCAAAGTCTTGCACTTCGAATCGGCTGGTACCTCTCCTCGACCGCTCTCTAAGATCGCTAATTGCGACCTTAGACCCTCGTACTCTTCCCAACTGAGCTCGCGTTCGGTGGCGACAGGCAGCAGTGACACTGGCGTCGCTCCGCGCAAACTCAGCACTGTCCATGCCTCGCAACGCGTAGCGGCTGGCACCCTCCCGGTCAGAGCGGCGCTGAGGCTCGCGCGTCGCCCGAATCCATGCCGCCAACGAGCGCGGCGATGGCTGCGCCGCGCTCGTTGCTTGGCCACCGGAGGCGCGCTCTAGCGCTGTGTAAGGTCTTCGATCCGATAGGCCTCGAAGTAGCCGCTCCGCGTCCAGACGCCGGAGAGCGAGACCCAGTCGCCGGGCTGCAGGTAGCCGAACTGCGGATCGTCGCCGCGCATCAGCACGGTGGCGTATCTGCCGGAGCTGTCGTCGCGCACGACCATCGTACCGGCCGCGTAGTCGAAGCGGTCCACGTAGCCTTGCAGGTAGCTCGAAGCGTTGTACGAACCGCCGTAGTACGGCCTGCCGCCGTAATACGAGCCGCCGTAGGACGAGCTGCCGTAGTACGGCCTGCCGCCGTAGTGCGAGCCGCCGTAGTAGTACGAGCCGTAGTCGTAGATGTTGTAGTAGCCCGCCGGATTCCAGAAGCCGCCGAAGCTGACCGAGAAACCGATGCGAATCGGCCAGAGCCGGAACCGGGCCTCCGGGATCCAGAAGCAGTGATTGCCGTGGTCGAGCCAGACGCGGTAGCCGCCGTCGCCGCGCTCCAGGCGCCGCACGCGGCCTTCGAACTGCTGTGTGCGGTGCCCGCTGTACTGCCGATCGTAGCGTTCGTAGGAGCTGCCGCCGTCTCGACCGCGGTACTGCTCGCCGACTTGCCCGCCGTCTTGACCGCGATACCGGCCGTCCTGTTGCCGGTTGCGATCGTTGTAGGTCGCGATGTCGCGGCTCGAGTTGAGGCTCGTGTCGCGGCCGGAGTAGCGGCTCGTCTCGCGGCTCGTCTCGCGGCCGGAGAAGCGGCCGGTGTCGCGGCTCGTGTCGCGGCCGATGTCAGCGGGCTGCTGGGTTCGCGGCGTGGGCCGCCAGGCGTTCCGGTTGTCCTGCCGCTGGCGCTCGACGACCTGGCCGCGCGCGCGCTGTCCGACATCCCGCGGCAGCGCTCGAGACGGCGTGGGGCGAACCTGCGACGGACTGCGGGAGACCGATTGGCGCGGTTCGGGTTGCGGGCGCGACCAGCTGCGCTGTTGCGGCGCGCTGTGACTCCCGCGCTGCCGCGACTGAACGCTCCGTGGCGTCGTCACCTGGCTCCGCGCGGCGCTCGACTTTCCGCGATCGCGCTGCACCCGGGCCGACCGGGCCGGTGCGCCGCGGTGGGAGCGCTGCTTCGCGTACGCCCCTCCCGAGCGGGCGCTGGAGCCGCTCTGGCTGACCGTCGGCTCCTGTCCTTTCGATGTCCCCTGGCGAGGACGCGCTTCCGCGAAAGAAGGGGACACCAGCAGCGTCGCGAGTGCGAGCGCCCAAGCGCCTGAAAGTACGGGGCTAATGGTGCTTTTCATGGCATGACTCCCAGAGTGGACTGCCTTCCCACTGGGCTCATTGCAATGCCGGGGCCGTTCGCGCCGGCGCCGAGCGTCGAAGCGGCAAGATGCTGGGGCCGAACAGGTGAACAGGTTGAACAGGTACCACCCGCTTCGCGATCCACTGAAACTGGGCCGCCGCGAATCGGCTGGCACTCCGCTCGCGCCCCGCTCGCGCCCGCTATTCCACCAACTCGAGCCACGCGAGAGCGGTCGCGGGGTCGATCGCTGGAATAGGCGAGGCGTCGTAGTCGGCGAGGTTGCGCGTGACGACGGCGTCGCAGCCGGCGCGCTCCGCCGCCGCGGCGGTCACCGCGTCCTCGAAGTCGGGCATCTCGAGCGTCGCGGCGCGGCGGAGCACGATCTCGTCGACCGTGGCCACGGTGAAGACCGCGAGCAGCGCTTCGACCGCCGCGCGGGCGCTGTTCGCGTCGCGCTGCCGCGAGGCGAGGTAGAAGATCGTGGTCACCGCGTGCGCGGAGAGCGAAAGCCGACAGGCGCCGCGCTCGCCGGCCGCCCAGAGCGCGCTCGCCGCGCCGACGTGCGGGCGCCGGTCGAGCAGCACGTCGAGCACCACATCGACGTCGAGGAGAAGGTGCTTCAACGGTACTTGCGCGTCAAGTGACGGCGGTACGACTCCGGATCGGCGCCGGCGAGCGAGCCGCGGAGACGGCGCAGCACCGGGGCGTCGTCCGGCACCGAAGGCGGCCGCGAGACGAGCTCGAGATAGCGCTCGACGAGGCGAGAGACCGACGTCCCGCGCCGCGCCGCGAACTTCTTGGCGCGGGCCACCACCCGTTCGTCGACGCTCAGGGTCAGCTTGCTCATACGTACGCTCCGAGCGAGATTGTACGTATCTCGGATGACCTGCGCAAGGCCCGGCGCTCGACTCTCCCGCCTTCCCGGCGCGGCTCGGCGCCTACCACCCCACCGCGTGCCATGCACGGTGCCAGTCCCGACCTTTCAAGTCGAGTCCTGTCAACGTCTTGCATTGCGAATCGGCTGGTACCTTGCCGCCGCGGGTGCCCTGAGTCCCTGTGCTTGCGTCCAGAGCCATCAGGCAGACCGTGCCGCTCGTGAGGTGCCGCACAAGCTCAGCACTGTCAATGCCTTGTGACGCGAAGCGGCTGGCACCCTCCCGCGGGGCCGCCGCGAATCGGCTGGCACTCCGCTCGCGCCCCGCTCGCGCCCGCTATTCCACCAACTCGAGCCACGCGAGAGCGGTCGCGGGGTCGATCGCTGGAATAGGCGAGGCGTCGT
>DASWJT010000040.1:0-3630 GCA_036397015.1 Thermoanaerobaculia bacterium | reverse complement strand
AGCACCTTGCGCTCGCCGGTGGCCGGCCGCACCGCTTCGATGCGGGCATCGTCGTAGTACTCGGTCGAGGTCAGGGTGTCGCAGGTGAAGAGGACGGCCTCGCCGCCCGGCAACGCCTCGGGCCAGCGGTGAGTGCGCTCGCCGCGCGCGAGGTCGAGCGTCGTCGCCGGCTCCACCTTGCCGCCGCTCTCCGCGACACGCGACAGCGCCTCGGCGAACGATGCCGCGAAGTAGATGAAGCCGTCGGCGCTCCACGTTCCGCCGCGGTGACCGCTCTCGATGGTCGCCAGTCGCACCGGCGGCCCGCCGGCGACCGGCACCTTCATCAGCTGGTCGTCGCGGAAGAAGCCGACCCAAGCGCCGTCGGGAGAGAAGAAGGGCGAGAGGGCGCCCTCGGTGCCGGCCAGCAGCCACGGCTCGAACGCGTCGCTCTCGCGCAGGAGGATCTGCGACGTGCCGCCCGCGCCGACCACGGCGGCGGCCTGCAGTCGGCCGTCGCGGGAGAGCGCGAGCTGCGGCGAGTCGGCCGCCGACAGCACGTACCCCTCCGGGAGCGCGAGCGCGAACCGGGATCCCGCCGCCGGCGTCGTCGCGGTCGCATCCGGGCGCAGGAGCCAGCCGCCGGCGGCCCCCATGGCGACCGCGACCGCGACGAGCGCGAGCGAGCGCGCGGGGAGGTTCGCGCGACTCTCGGCGGCGCGCGCGCCGCCGGCCGGAGGCTCCTCGTGGCGTCCGGCCAGCACGTCGTCGATCACGATGCGCGCGTCGGCGATGTCGTGGAGGCGATTTTTCGGATTTCGCTCGAGACAGCGACGGAGCAGCCGGCGGATCGCCGACGGCGTCGTCGGCGGCAGCTTCGCGAAGTCGATCTCGGTCTTGAGCACGCCAGCCAGCGTGTCGGTCACCGTGTCGCCCGCGAACAACGAACGCCCGACCAGCATTTCGTACACGACGACGCCGAACGCCCAGATATCCGCGCGCTTGTCGATCGGCAGCCCCTTCGCCTGCTCCGGCGCCATGTACGCAGCGGTGCCGAGAATGACTCCCAACTGCGTGCCGTGCACCGCGGTCAACGTCGGCGACTGCATCAACGTCGGCGAGCGCGCCATGTCCGCGGCAGAAGCCGGGGAACCCGCGGTCGGATCCATCGCCTTCGCCAGTCCGAAGTCGAGGACTTTGACTTTCCCTTCGATGGAAGCTTTTACGTTTTGAGGCTTCAAGTCGCGATGGACGATCCCCTTCTCGTGAGCTTCCTCGAGCGCCTGAGCGATCTGCAAAGAGACGGAAAGGCTTTCATTGAAGGGTAAGGCTCCGGCCTCCAGCCTTTCGGCGAGGGTCGGGCCTTCGACGAGCTCCATGACGAGGGCTTTCGTGCCGTCGCTCTCCTCCATACCGAAGATGGAAGCGATGTTCGGATGGTGGAGTTGAGCGAGGAGCTGGGCCTCGCGCTCGAATCTCTGGAGGCGCTCTTTGTCCTCGGTGAAAGCGGCTGGCAGGACCTTGATCGCGACGTCGCGCCTGAGCTTGGTGTCGGTGGCCCGGTACACCTCGCCCATGCCGCCTTCGCCGAGCTTCGAAGTGACCTCGTAGGGGCCGATTCTCGTGCCGATCATCGCGGACGTTCTCCGCCTCTTCCTACTTCGCGGTTTCCTGGCCCGGCCACGGCCGGATCAGGGTCAGGTCGCCGCCGCTGCCGGAGGCCGAGCCGAGCTCGACGGTGACGAAGCCGTTGCCGTCGGGCGCCGGATCGTAGCCGTGCGCGGGACCCAGGCGAAGAGCCACCGAGGAGAAGAGGGGCCGGGGATCGGAGAGCACCGGCGTGCCGCGCAGATCGATCTCGACCTCCATCACCTGGCCGTCGCCCTGGACGAAGAAGAGGCGCCTGCCGTCGGCGGACCAGCGCGGCATGTCGCCCCCCGAGGTCGATACCTGCCAGCGGCCCGCTCCGCTCGGGAACGGGCGCAGGAGAACCTCCCTGTGCCCGGTCTCGTCGGAGACGTAGGCCAGAAAGCGCCGATCGGGCGAAAGGTGCGGCTGCTGCTCGCTCGCCTCGGTGGCGAGAAACGGAACGGGATCGCCGCCGCCGAGCGGAAGGTACCAGATGTCCTGCGTCGTCTTTTCGGCGGTCCGCGTGAACAGGAGCAACTTGCCGTCGCGACTCAGGTCCGGCTGCGCCCCATCGGTCAGCTTCGACTCCTGGTCCGAACCGTCGGTGCGCCGGATCCGGATCGCTCCGGTCTTGCCGTCGCTGATCGCCAACCGCTCGCCGTCGCCCGACCAGGCGAAACCACGCGCGACCCCGCCGCAATCCACGCCCGACCAGAGCCGGTTGCGTGAGTCCCGCTCGAGATCGTAGACCCGGACGCTCGCCGCCTCGGACTCGAACTCACAGTACGCGATCCGCTTGCCGTCCGGCGAGAAGGCGGCCTGGTCGGCGTGCCGCATCGGCTCGCCGATCGCGGCGAGGCGCTCGCCGTTCCGGTCGACCACGACCAGCTGATGACTGCCGGTGTTGGCGAAGTTGGAGAGCAGGAGCGTGCCGTCGCGCGAAACCGAGGGCGAGCTCGCGTTCGCCGCGACCAGAAACGCCGGGCCCGCGGGCCGGAGGTCGCGAGGATCGAGCGGCACCGCCCAGACTCCGTTGTTGGAGCCGCCGTCGGCGATCAGCAGATGGCCGCTCTCCGACCAGGCCAGGGCATCGAACGAGCCTCGCTCGTCGTCCTGGTAGAGCCTGCGCCGCTGGCCCTGAACCAGGAGGTCGATCGCTCTGACCCCCTCGGGCGTGCGGTGGACGATGAAGGCGACTCCGCGCCCGCCGGGGAGGGCGATCGGCTGGTGGAAATCCGACTCGTGCGCCTTGTCGGGCTCCAGCAGGACGCGCGGCGAGCCCCCCGCGGCGGGGACGGTGAACAGCTCGCTACTCCCGGTGGTGAAGACGATCGCGTCGTCGTCGGTCCAGGCGATGCCTCCGGAATTCGAAGAGATGGAGTCCTTCAGGGTCGCAATCTGGGCCACGTCGCCGTTCGGCAGCATGCGCAGGAGCTGCGAATGGACCGTGAAGGCCAGTGAGCTGCCGTCCGGGGACCAAGTCAGCACTCCGGCGCCCTCGCTCTTCGGCACCTGGCGCGGAGTCAATCCGTCGAGCTCCTGGATCCAGAGCCGGCCGTCGGCGAAGTAGGCGATCGAGCGGCCGTCCGGGGAGATCCGGGGCGAGCTGCGGAAGCCGGTGATCTCGGCGGGTGGAGCCAGCGCGAGCCTCAGCGGCGGCTGGCTCGGCGCCGGGTCCTCCCGCCGCGCTGCGAGGACGCCGATCAGGACTCCGGCGGCAACCCCAATCAGAACGCCCGCGAGCATCAGTCCGCGGCGACTACGGCCGTCCGGCGCCGCGCTTTCGCCGCTGATTTCGACCTCCGCGCCGCCCAGCGCCGCGTCGATCTCGAGCCGCGCGTCGCCGATGTCGTGCAACCGGTTCTTCGGATTCCGCTCGAGGCAGCGGCGCAGCAGGCGCCGGATCGCCGCCGGGGTCTCCGCCGGCAACTTCGAGAAGTCGATCTCGGTCTTGAGCACGCCGGCGAGCGTGTCGGTCACCGTGTCACCGGCGAACAGCGAGCGGCCGACCAGCATCTCGTA
>DASWJT010000039.1:0-2124 GCA_036397015.1 Thermoanaerobaculia bacterium | reverse complement strand
CGACATCCTCGGCCTCGACCAGTACTCGATCAAGGACCTCGCCTCGACCAACGGCACCACGGTCAACGACCGGCCCGCCTCGACCACCCGCCTCAAGGACGGCGACATCGTCGCCTTCGGCGGCGTCCGCCTGCAGTTCGTGGTGCGCCGCAAGCAGCGCAAGACGCTCTGACGCCGACCGGCGCGGATCAGTGCGTGGCTGCCGCCAGCTGCTCGAAGTGCGGGTCGCCGCGCAGCGGCGCGAAATTGGGATCGATCCGCAGCCAGCCCGGGGTGATCACGTAGGGCGACGCGAGCAGCCGCTCGAGGGCCGCGGCCGCCGCCTCGCGCCGGCCGAGCCGGACTTGGACGAGCGTCAGGGCGTGCAGCGCCTCGTTGGCGCGCAGGCCGTCAGTCTGCGGGGGCGCCAGCGCGACCGCCCGCTCGCCGGCGAGGGCCGCCTCGTCGCCGCGGCCGAGAATCGCCAGCGCGGTCGCCAGCTCGGCGTGGAGAATGGCTTCCTCGGGGAACTCCTCGAGCTCGGCCGCGAAGCCGGCGGCGGCCTCGGCGGCGAGACCCCGCGCCGCCTCGTGCGCGCCGCGCAGCCAGTGCTCGGCCGCCAGCGCGCTCGCCCAGGCGGTGCGATCTCCGCCGAACGCGCCGGGTTCCAGCCGCAGCAGCAAGTCGCGCTGCGGCGGCGTCAGCGCCCAGCCGCGCCCACCACTCGCGAAATACGCCACCAGCGCGGGCGGATCGATCTGCGACGGTAGCGCCGCGAGCACGGCGTGCGCCGCCGCGAGGTCCCCCTCCTGGAGGTGCGAATCGACGAGCGCCTGCACCAGGTCGAAGGTCGCCGGGCTGAGCGCCAGGCCACGTTTCGCCGCCTCGCGCGCCTCGCGCGATCGGTGCAGCCGGAGCAGCGTGTAGGCGAGCGCGAGCCGGTTCGGCCACGAGCGCGGATCGAGGAGCTCGGCGCGGCGCAGCGGCGCGAGTGCCTCGCGGGCACGCCCGCGCTCGAGCTCGGCGAGACCGACGTTGCGCACCAGGTCGATGTCGTCCGGCGCCACCCGCAGGCCGCGGTGCAGCACCTCGAGGGCCGCCTCCGGATCGCCGCGCACGAGGCGGAAGTAGACGGCCATCGCCCAGTGCGCCTCGGGGAGAATCGGTGCCAGCTCGAGCGCTCGCTCGGCGGCAACGCGGGCGCCTTCACGGGCTTCGGGGGCGCGCCCGCCGTTCGAGAAGACCATCGAGCGCGAGATGGCGAGGTGGGCCCAGGCGAGAGCGAATTCCGGATCGAGCGCCACGGCGTCTTCGAGCTGCGCCGCCGCCTCGCGGTGAGTCGCCGCGTCCCAGCCGCCGTCGTAGAGCTGGCGCCCGCGGAGAAAGGCGTCATAGGCGGTGAGGTCCGATGTCGGGCTCGCCGCGAGACGCCCGGTGTCGTCGGCTCCGAGCGCCATCTCGAGGGCGTGCGCCACCTCGGTGGCGATCCGCCCCTGTACCTCGAAGACGTCGGCGAGCTCGGCGTCGAACGCCTCCTGCCAGCGCGTCACTGGCGCCCCCTCGTCGCCGATTTCGACGAGCGACGGCGTGACGCGGATGCGGCTCGTGCCTTCCGTCTTCTGCCACCGCACAGTGGCCGTGAGCAGATAGTCGACGCCAAGCTCGCGGGCGATCGTTTCCGGCCGCTTGGTCGTCTCGCGGTACTCGAGCGTCGAGCCGCGGGCGATCACCGCCAGGTCCGGCAGCGCGGCCAGCCGGCTCTGCAGCTCGTCGGCCATCCCTTCGGCGAAGTAGGCGTCCTCTGGCGGTCCCAGGTTCTCGAACGGCAGCACCGCGATCCGCCTTTCGCCCTCGGCGCCGCCCGCCGGCGCGGCGGCGCGCTCGCGGCCAAGCCAGAAGGCCGCGGCGGCGATGGCCAGGGCGGCGACCGCGACCAGCGCGGCGACGGCGAGGCGGCGCCGCGCCGGCGGCGGGGCCGGCTCCGCGACCGACTGGCTCGCCGTGCGCACCGCCGAGCCCGACTGCGTGTCGCGCATCAGGCGTTTGAGGTCGGTGCGCACGTCCGCGGCCGTCTGGTAGCGCAGGGCGCGCTCCTTCTCCAGGCACTTGAAGACGATCGCCTCGAGCTCGACCGGCACCTCCGGA
>DASWJT010000038.1:0-75308 GCA_036397015.1 Thermoanaerobaculia bacterium | reverse complement strand
CGCAGGCGAGAGGAGGTGGGCGATGGGTGTGCTGATCGGGCTGGGGCTGGTGGTGGTGCTGGTGGTGTGGATCGTCGGGATCTACAACCGGCTGGTGGGGCTCAGGAACCGGTTCAAGAACGCGTTCGCGCAGATCGACGTGCAGCTCAAGCGACGGTACGACCTGATCCCGAACCTGGTCGAAACCGCCAAGGGCTACATGGCCCACGAGCGGACCACCCTCGAGGCGGTGACGGCGGCACGCAACGCGGCGGCGAGCGCCGAGGCCAAGGCGGCGGCGAATCCGGCCGACGCCGGGGCGGTGCGCGGACTGGCCGGCGCCGAGGGCGCGCTCACCGGCGCGCTCGGGCGGCTCTTCGCCCTCGTCGAGGCCTACCCCGACCTCAAGGCCAACCAGAACATGATGGCCCTGCAGGAAGAGCTCGCGACCACCGAGAACAAAGTCGCGTTCGCCCGCCAGGCCTACAACGACGCGGTGATGACCTACAACACCGCCACCGAAGTCTTCCCGGACAACCTGATCGCCCGGAACTTCAAGTTCGAGCCCGCCCAGCTCTTCGAAGTCGAGGCGCCCGCCGAACGCGCCGCGCCCAAGGTCTCCTTCACCTAGAGCCGGGCCCCCGCGCGCCGTGGACTTCTTCGCCGAGCAGGACGCGGCGCGGCGGCGCACCCGCCGCCTCGTCGTCCTCTTCGCGGTCGCCGTCGCGGCGATCGTCGTCGCCGTCTACTTCGCGGCGACGGTGCTTCTCTTTGGCGTCGCCGTGAAGTCGGGCCGCGAAGAGGCCCCCGGGCTCTGGGACCCGGGACGCTTCGCGGCGGTCGCCGCCGCCGTGCTGCTCGTCGTCGTCGCCGGGAGCCTGTTCAAGATGGCGATGCTCCGCCGCGGCGGTGCGGCGCTCGCCGAGCTCGTGGGCGGCCGACGGCTCGATCCGGCGACGAGCGACCTCGACGAGCGCCGCCTCCTCAACGTCGTCGAGGAGATGGCGCTCGCCTCGGGCGCGCCGGTGCCGACGGTTTATCTCCTGGACGAGGAGCTGCGCATCAACGCCTTCGCCGCCGGCTTCTCCCCATCCGACGCTGTCGTCGGCGTCACCCGCGGCGCCCTCGCGCGCCTCGACCGCCAGGAGCTCCAGGGCGTCGTGGCGCACGAGTTCTCGCACCTGCTCAACGGCGACATGAGATTGAACCTCCGCCTCGTCGGGCTGCTGCACGGCATCCTGGTCATCGCCTTCGTCGGCGAGATGATCCTGCGCGGCACGCGCGGCTCCGGTGGCGGCTCGCGCCGCGGCAAGAAGGGGGGCGGTGCGATCGTCCTCTTCGGCCTGGCGCTCTACCTCATCGGCTGGATTGGCGTCCTCTTCGGGAGGCTGATCAAGGCCGGCGTCTCGCGCCAGCGCGAATTCCTCGCCGACGCCGCGGCGGTGCAGTTCACGCGCGACCCCGGCGGAATCGGCGGCGCCCTCAAGAAGATCGGCGCCGCCGGGGGCGGCTCGCGGCTCGCCGCCCGCCACGCCGAAGAGGCGAGTCACTTCTATTTCGCCGACGGCCTCGCCCCGCGCTGGCTCGCGGCGCTCTCCACCCATCCGCCGCTCGCCGAGCGGATCCGGCGCATCGATCCGAGCTTCGACGGCCGCTACCCCGAGCTCGCGCCGCTCGACGAGGAGCGCGCGCCGGCACGCCCGTCGGGAGACTCCGCGGGCGGGGCGCCGGCGCTCCAGCGCGCGATCGCCGTCGCCGCCGCGGCGGTGGCGGCCGGCGAGCTCGCGGCGCGCGCCGGCGCGGTGCGACGGGAGCACCTCGAGCGCGCGCGGGCGCTGCTCGCTTCGATCCCCGTCGGCATCCGGCAGTTGGCGCGCGAGCCGCTCGGGGCGCAGGCGGTCGTCGCGGCGCTGCTGCTCGATTCCGCGCCGGAGGTCCGCGCGCGCCAGCTCGCCCGTCTCGACGCGCACTCCGAGCCCGATTTCGCCGCCTGGGCGCGGCGGGTCGACGAGTCCCTGCCCGCCGAGCGAGACGCGCTCCGCCTGCCGCTCGTCGACCTAGCGCTGCCGGCGCTGCGCGGGCTCTCGGCCGAGCAGTACACGGCGTTTCGCGCCCTGGTGCGGGCGCTCGTCGAGGCCGACGCGCGCCTCTCGCTCTTCGAGCTCGTGCTCGAGAAGGCGCTCTCGCGCCACCTGGCGCCCCACTTCGGAGCGGCGCGCCCGGCGCGCGTGGACACCTACTCGCTCGCCGGCAGGATTCCGGAGACCTCGCAACTGCTCTCGGCCGTCGCGCGCGCGACGCATCGCGCGCCGGAAGAGGTCGAGGCGGCGTTCGTCGCCGGCGCGGCGCTGCTCGCCAAGCGCGGCGTCGAGGCGCGGCTCGTGGCGCCGGCGGAGCACACCGTCGAGCGGCTCGGCGACGCACTCGACCGGCTGGAGCGCGTGGCGCTGCCCTGGAAGCGCGCGCTGCTCGACGCCACGGCGGCAGCCGCCGCCCACGACGGCCGCCTCGACCCCGCCGAAGCCGAGCTCCTGCGCGCCATCGCCGACGCCCTCGGCGTGCCGCTGCCGCCGGCGGCCGGCGGCGGCAGCGCAAGCGCAGATTCAAAGACAGAGACTTTCCAGTAAAGGGAAAGACGGACCGGACTCCCGGCGCCGTGCGGCGGGTGCCTCAGGCGTCGGCGAGAACGCGCTCGACGTCTTCGCGCAGAGCCTTCGCGTCGATTGCCGGGAAGCGGAAGAGCTCGGGCTCGATGGCGGCGAAGAGCTCGCGCACCTTCGTCGGCTCGACGAGGCCTCGAGTGAGCATCTGACGCACGTCGGCGAGATCGCGGTCGTAGCCGCGCTCGATCTTCGCCAGCGCCTGCGCGTAGAGATCGAACTCGAAGATCGCCACCTTCCCTTCTTGGCGCAGGAAGCGGCTGCGGTCTCGCCACCCGGGGAGCTCGGGCAAGAAGTCGAGCGGCGAGGCGAGCTCGAGATTGATCGCCAGCGCCTCCTTGATCTCGGGAAAGCTCCTGAGGAGGGGAGAGTCGGCCGGCTCGATCACCAGGTCGACGTCGATCGTCGCCTCGCGGAAGCCGTGGAGGATCGCGCTGGCGCCGCCGACGAGATAGACGCGCGCGGGCGCCTCCGCCCGTCTTCCGAGCTCGACGAGAAAACGCTCGAGCCGTTCGCGATCGACTACCGGGCGCATCGCGCGGCGCGCCCGAAGCTCGCCAGCTGTCTGAGGAGCGCGTTGTAGCGCGAATGGGCGCGGCGCGGGTCCTGGCGCGCGAGCCACTGGTAGAGCCGAAGCTCGGCGGGCTCGTCCGACTGCGTCGTGACGTCGAAGCCGAGCCGGCGCAGTTTCGTCGCCGCCACCTCGACGAGCAGCGACTCCGCCGTCTCCCGTCCAGCCGCACGGTCGGCGAGGCCCTTGGCCACCAGCTCGCCGCCGGGAAGCGCTTCGAGATCCATGCCGGGATCGTACCGCCAGATGCAGAAAAGCATTCATCGAAGGGAAATTCGGGCCGGCTACTCCCACCAGAACTTCGACCGCTGCCTGGGATTCGGCGCGACCTCGTTCATCGTCAGCGGGTCGTAGAGGCGGCCGTTGGCCATCACGTAGCGCAGCTTCGTCGAGTCGCGGATGTCGGCGAGCGGGTTCGCGTCGAGGACGATCAAGTCGGCGAGCTTGCCGGCTTCGATCGAGCCGAGATCTTTCTCCATGCCGAGGTAGACGGCGCCCGCGAGGGTGCCGGCGCGCAGCGCCTGGTGCGGCGTCATGCCGCCCTGGACGAAGCTCCACAGCTCCCAGTGCGCCGCCAGTCCCTCGCGCTGGCCGTGGGCGCCGAGCTGGACCGCGACGCCGGCGTCGAAGAGCGCCTTCGCCACTCGCGCCTGGTTCAAGTGGTTCCATTCTTCGTCGGGCGCCTTCTCGCGCCGCCGCGAGCGCGCGTCGAGGAGCGGGCGCGGCACGAAGCTCGCGAGCGGCTGCTCCTCCCAGACGTTGGTGTGCGCGTACCAGTAGTGCTCGCCGTCGAGGCCGCCGTAGGCGACGCCGAGGGTCGGCGTGTAGCCGACCGCGGTGGCGCTCCACAGCTGCTCGACGTCGTCGTAGATCGCGCCGACCGGAATCGAGTGCTCGACGCCGGTGTGGCCGTCGACGACCATCGTCAGGTTGTGCGGGAAGAGCGAGCCCCCCTCGGGCACGACCAGCATGCCGAGCTCGCGCGCCGCGGTGAGCACCTGCTGGCGCTGCTCGCGCCGCGGCTGGTTGTAGCTCTTGACCGAGATCGCGCCGAGGGCCTTCATGCGCCGGAGGTGCGAGCGGGCGTCGTCGAGCGAATCGACCTCGGCGCGGTAGGAGCCCATCGCCCCGTAGAGGATCGTGCCGGTCGAGTAGACGCGCGGCGCCACGATCTTGCCGGCCTTCTGCAGATCGGCGGCGGCGAAGACCTCGCGGCTGTCGTTCGACGGGTCGTGCGCCGTGGTGACGCCGTAGGAGAGGTTGGCGAACATCTCCCAGCTCTCCTCCGGGATCCACTGCTCGGAGCCGAACGAGCCGTGCCAGTGGGCGTCGACGAGGCCGGGGATGACCGTCTTGCCGGCGACGTCGATCGTCTTCGCGCCGGCGGGGACGGTCACCTCGCCGCGGCGGCCGACCGCCGCGATGCGGTTGCCGGCGACGACCACGACGCCGTCCTCGATCACCTCGTCGCCACGCATCGGGATCACCCGGCCGCCGACCAGCGCGAGCGTGCCGGCCGGCTTGCCGTACGGGACGTCGAAGGAGAGGTCGATCCCCTGGGAGGTCGCCTCGGGGAGCTTCTCGGGCGCGCCGGCGAGGAAGGCGAACGAGTCGGCGAGGTCGCGCGTCATCAGCTGCGGCCCGAGCGACCAGTGCAGCCGCCGCGAGTCGCCCGCCCAGCGCAGGTTGTCGCCGGCGTCGCGGGCCACCTTGGCGAGCGGCACGGCGTCGGCCTTGGGGCCGACGTCGACGCTCTTGCCGGTCGCCACGAACGGCGTCACCAGCACCTTGTAGCGCTCGGCGAAGGCGAGCCATCTGCCGTCCGGCGAGACGCGGAGCTCGACCGCCGCCTCGGAGCTGGCGTGGGTGCGCTCGTCCGAGCCGTCGAGCTCGACCGAGGCGAGCGTCCGCTTGTCCTCGTCGCCCTGGCGCAGCACGTAGACGCGATTCGGCTCGGCGCCGAAGTGCGGCGCCTCGCCGTCCCTGGTGACCTGGGTCGGGCGGCCTCCGGCCGCCACCACGGCGTAGACGCCGGGATCCCTCCCCCACTCGCGCGAGCGCAGCCAGTTGCCGCGCCCCTTGCGATAGACGACCGTCTTGCCGTCGGGCGAGAAGGCCGGCTCGAAATAGTGCCCGCGCTCGCTCGTCAGCGCCCGCCCCTCGCCGCCCGCCGCGGCGACGAGGCGGATCGCGCCGAGCTCCTGGTCGTCGAAGGTCGCGTAAGCGATCCACTTGCCGTCGCGCGAGTAGGCCGGGAACGCTTCCATGTGGCTCTCCTGCTTCGTCAGGCGCCGCGCGGTGCCGTTCGGCAGCGGCCGGATCCACAGCTTGCCGAGCGTCTCGAAGACGATGCTCTTGCCGTCGGGCGCCACCTCGACGCCGCGCAGCATCGTCGGGCGGAACGTCTCGGGCGCGACGCGGAGCGGGTAGCGCAGCGCCCGCGCCACCTTGCGCGTCGACTTCACCCGGAACGGAATCGTGGCGACGGCGCCGGAGTCGGCGTCGATGCGGCGGATCTTGCCCCCCGCCCAGACGACGATCGACTTGCCGTCGGGCGTCCAGCTCATCCCGGGGTAGACGCCGTGGATCGCCCACGCCTCCTGCAGGTCGCGGTCGAGCGCGGAGTAGACGGGCCGCTCGGCGCCCGAGGCGACGTCCTGCACGAAGAGCGTCGACTGGAAACGCACGCGGCGGATGTACGCCAGGCGCTTGCCGTCGGGCGAGGGCGTCGGCCGGATGGCGCCGCCGGGGCCGGTCACCCAGTCGACGATCTCGCCCGTCTCGCGGTCGAGGCGGCGGATCGTGTAGATCTGTCCGTTCGAATCCTTGTTGTACTCGAAGAAGTCGCCCGGCGTCGTGTCCTGGCTGAAGTAGACGGAGCGGCCGTCGGGCGAGAACGCCGGCTCGCCGAGGTCCTTCTGGTCGTTCGGCTTCTCGGTGAGCTGCAGCCCGTCGCCGCCGGTGCGGTGGTAGAGCCAGATCTCGCCGGCGCCGGCGGAGCGGAATTTGGTGAAGTGCTTGCGTGCCGCGATCCACTCGCCGTCGGGCGACCAGGCGGGGCTGTTCAAGAGCCGGTACTTCTCCTTCGTCACCTGCTTCGGATCCGACCCGTCCCGGTCGATCGTCCAGATGTTGTCGCCGCCGCCGCGGTCGGAGGTGAAGGCGATCGACTTGCCGTCGGGCGAGTAGCGCGGCTGCTCGTCCCAGGCGACGCCCGAGGTGACCGCCTTCGCCTCGCCCCCCGCGATCGGCAGCGTGTAGAGGTCGCCCAAGAGGTCGAAGACGATCTCGCGCCCGTCCGGCGCCACGTCGACCGTCATCCACGTCCCCTCGTCGACGTCGATCGGAGCGTCCTTCCAGCCCCAGTCCCCCTCGGGCTCCTCGACCGACCACTTCTTCTCGTCGTCCTTCTTCTCGTCGTCCTTCTTCTCCTCGCCCTCCGCCTCGTCGGCGGTCTTCGCCTCGTCCTCCGGCGCCGCCGCGGCCTCGGCGCGCGGATACGGATCGCCGTCCGTCGCCAGCACCGGCCCGTGCGGGTGCCCGTCGTCGGCGAGAGCGGGCGCGGCGAGCGCGAGCGCCAGCAGGAGGGCGAGAGAGACGAGCGAGCCACGGACGAATCGAGACATGCGAGCCTCCGAATTCACGACGAAGCGCACCGAACGGTGGCTGAAAAGGAACCTTAGCAAAGCTCGCAACACCCAGCCCCGGCAAGGCCGGAGCCCGGCCGTCCACCGTGAGGCGCAGCGAGGCAGCTCAGCCGCGGAAGGCGTAGGAGATCTTGAAGAAGGCCTGGCGGTCGGCGGGCTGCAGCTCGTAGCGCTCGTCGAGCGTACGGCTGTCGGCGTAGCCGACGTAGATCAGCGTCTGCCAGTTGAGCTTGTAGGCGAAGACCGCCGAGCCGGCGAGGTCTTCCGACTCGCGCTCGACCGGGAACGTCCACAGCTCCGGCCGCCGCTCGGTCGCGATCCACTGCCCGATCAGCCGGATCCAGGCGCGCGAGTTGAAGGTCCAGGTGGCCTTGAGGCGCGCGATCTCGGCCGTCACCAGGCGGCCCGAGAGGCCGCTCGCGGCAGTGACGTCGAGCGTGCGGCGGCCGTAGAGCGGCGACAGCCGGAGGTGGTCGCCGGGGGTGAACTCCGCCGAGACGTTGACCGTCGTGCCGTCGCCCAGCCGGTCGTTGGCGAAGTCGATCTCGTCGCCGAAGGCGCCCGAGACGTAGAAGTAGGCGAACACCTTCCCCGGCCTGAGCTCGAGCGTCGGCCGGACCTGCCGCCGCTCGAAGACGCGGTCGATCGCCCGCAGATCCTCCTGCGCGAATTCGACGCGCACGAACGAGTTCCACAGCGCGTCCATGCCGAAGCCGGGCACCAGGAAGCGCTCGAGCAGCAGCCCGTCCTGGTCCTCCTTGTACTTCCAGTAGGTGAACAGCCGAAATCGGCGCACCGCGCCTTCCTCGAAGCGCCAGGTGTATCCCCCCTCGGCGTAGGCGGCGCTGACGCCGACCTGCGGGATGAAGCCGTTGTCGGCGCGGAACTCCTCGGCAATGTCCTTGATCTCGACGAAATGGTCCCATTTGCCGTCCGAGCGGCTCCACCACAGGTCGAGAGCGTGGCCGGAGAGCTCGCGGCCGTCCCACTCCTCGGCGAGCTCGGGCCGGTCCGGCGTCTCGCTGTCGCTCCACAGGAACTGGCCGGTGATCGTGTTGCGGCCGTTCGGGCGCCACTCGAAGTCGGGGCCGGCGACGCGGTTGTGCCCGCCCCCGTCGACCTCGCGTCCGGAGTAGAGGAAGCTGACGAACGCCTTGCCGAGCTCGTGGCGCACCCGCCCGAGGGCGACCTTCGAGCCGAAGTCCTGCGGCGCGAACTGCGAGGAGTTCGAGCCGGGGACGACGACCAGGCCGCCGCCCTCGTCCTCGCCGACGAGGAAGGTGTACTTCGTCCGCTCGCCGCCGCCGGTGGCGCGGGCGCCCCAGCGCGGATCGGTGACGGTGCGCGTGTAGACCGCCTGCAGCGTCGTCGAGAACAGGTCGACGCTCTCGAGGAAAAACGGCCGGCGCTCGGGGTTGAAGAGGGCGAAGCGCTCGTTGGCGGTGATCTGCGCCGTGTCGGACTCGATCTGCGAGAAGTCGGGGTGGAGCGTCGCGTCGATCACCGTGTTCGGATTCGGGAGCCACTTGAAGTCGAGGCCGCCGGTGGCCTCCGTGCCCTCGCTCTGCAGCGGCGAGCCCGGGCCGTCGCTCGGCCGCTCGAGCTGCGACGCGGAAACGAAGGGCGCCGCCACCCAGTGGCTCCCCGCCGGCAGCCCGGAGAGCCCCTCGAGCTCGCGCACGCTGCAGATGAAGCAGTTGCGGTCGCGCGGCAGCTTCGAGGTGAAGTACTGGTAGCGGAATTCGCGTGGGCGGTTGCGGTAGAGCAGGATCCCCCAGTGCTCGGGGTCGGAGTCGGGATAGCGGATCGACGAGAAGGGGATCCGCATCTCGAGCTGCCAGCCGCGGTCGGTCTTTTTCGCCGCCGACTCCCAGAAGAAGTCGGGCGAGCTGTCCTCGCCCGAGGCGTCGCTCGAGATGGCGTCGTACTGCACGCCGCTCGCGTTGGCGAGGAACATCTGAGCGACCTTGCCGTCGCCACGCGGGTCGAGGATGATGCCGCCGTAGTCGCTGATCTTGCCGCCGCCGATCTGGTCGTGGTCGCCGAGCTGGGAGGAGACCGCTCGCGGCTCCGGATCGTCGAAACGGAAGGCGGCGTAGAGGAACTCGTCGTCGTAGGCCATCCAGGCGACGCTGGCGAGCCCCTCCGGCACCGGGATCGAGTCGCCCGGGTTGGTCTCCCACCAGCTGTCGATCGGTTGAGCCCCCTGCCAGCCGGCGTCGCCGAGCTCGCCGTCGACGCCGATCGCGCCCGCGGCGCGCGCGATCGCGATCGCCGGTCCGTTGTCGGCCGGCACGATGGCCGCGGCCGGGCTGGCCGCGACGAGGGCGAGCAGGAAAGCGGTCGCAGTCCGGTTCCTCGCAGTCCACATCGACGTCACCGAGTCCCCCCTCTCGTGCGGCACGGCCGGCCGCCGTGTTCGGAAGATGTACGGGCGAGGGACGGCAAGGTTACCGGCGCGTCCGGGCATCGCGCCCGGACCGCTTCGTCCCGCGCGGCGTCACTTTCCGATCCACTCCAATCGCAGCAGCGGTTGGTCGACGGCGGTGGCGCCGCGCAGGTCGACGGCGGCGCGCAGACCCCAGTCGTTGTCGCCCTCGGCGTCGAGGAGGGTGCGGGTCACCGCCCATTGGCAATCGCCGGCGGGCTCGATTCGCGTCCACTGGTGGCGGCGGGCCTCGGGCGTGTCGAGCAGCTCGGCGTGCTCGCCGTAGAAGGGCGCCATCTCGCGCGCGAAGCGGTCGGCGTCCCAGGAACCGTCGGCGGTCGCGACGACGCGCTCGGCCGCCTCCTCCCAGTCGCGCTGCGCCAGGGCGTGGACCAGCAGGTGCATCTCGGAGCGCACCCGCGCCGCGAGCGCCCGCGGGCTCTCGACCAGCTCGCGCACCCACAGCGCCTCGACGACGCGCTCGCGCTCCTCCCGGCGCTTGGTGAGGAGCTCGGGGTGGAGCAGGCTCTCCCACTCCTCGAGCAGCGACGAGTCGGTGAGCTCGATGGTCGTGCGCAGGAAGGCGATGGCGTCCTCGACCGGCTCGGTCTTCTGCAGGTCGGGGACGTTCGCCTCGAGCGTGCGGTAGAGCTGCGACAGGTAGCGCAGGAGCACCCCCTCGCTGCGCTCGAGCTGGTAGAGCCGGACGTAGTCGTCGAACGCCGCGAAGGTCTCGACCATCTCGCGCCCGATCGACTTCGGCGACACGTCGTGGCCGCCCACCCAGGGGTGGAGTCGCACGAAGCGGTCGTAGTGGCCGGCCAGCCAGTCGGCGAGCGGCTTGGGGTGCGTCACCTGTTCGAGCCGCTCCATGCGCTCGTCGTAGCCGATCCCGTCGGCCTTCATCTCGGCGACGAGGCGCCCCTTCTCGCGGTCGGCCTGCTTGCGCAGGATGACGTGCGGGTCCTCGAGCACCGACTCGACGACAGTGAGGAGATCGCCGACGTAGATCGCGGACTGCGGATCGAGCTCGGCGGCCGTCTCGACCAGGAAGAGCGAGAGGGCGTGGTAGAGCGAGAAGTCGAACTGGAGATCCGCGGAGACGACCACCCAGCGGTAATCGCGCACCGTGTCGCGCTTCGTCTCGAGGATGCCGGCGCGCGCCAGCGAACGGACGAGCACCGCGGCGCGCGCGAGGTGGCGGCGCTTCGCCCCCTCCTCGTCGTGGCAGGCCGCGATCATCTCGCGCAGCGAGGCGAAGTTGCGGCGCGCCGGGTCGTCGACCTCGGCGTCGCGCTGCAGCAGCTGCAGCACCATGCCGTGGGTGACGTGGAAGCGCGAGCGCAGCGTCTCGGGCGGCGACTCGATCAGGCGGCGGAAGGTCTCCTCGCTCCACACCACTTCGCCCGGGCGCGGCTTGAACGCGGCGCCTCCCCGCTTGCCCCCTTTCTGAGATCGCCGCTCGGCGGCGCGCTTGGCGATCACGTGCTCGGGCGCCTGCGCCACCACCAGGCCGCGGTCGTCGAACCCCTTGCGGCCGGCGCGGCCGGCGATCTGCTGGAAGTCGCGCACCTTGAGCAGCGTGATCTTTTCGCCGTCGTACTTGGCGAGCTTGGTGAAGACGACGGTGCGGATCGGGATGTTGACGCCGACCCCCAGCGTGTCTGTGCCGCAGACGACCTTGAGCAGCCCCTGCTGCGAGAGCTGCTCGACGAGCAGCCGGTACTTGGGCAGCAGCCCGGCGTGGTGGAGGCCGACCCCGAAGGTGACGTAGCGCCGGATCTCCTTGCCGTAGGGCGTGTCGAAGCGGAAGCCAGCGACGCCCGCGCGCAGCGCCTCGCGCTCCTCGCGGCTGGTGAGCGGAGTCGAGGTCAGCGCCTGCGCCAGCTCGGCGCACTCGCGCTGCGTGAACGAGACGACGTAGACCGGGGCGAGCTGGCGCCGCAGCAGCCCGTCGATCGTCTCGTGGAGCGGCGTCTCGCGCCACTCGTAGTCGAGCGGCACCGGCCGCACCGCCGAGGAAACGCGGGCGACGGCGCGCCCGGTCGCCGCCGCGAGCTTGCGGCCGATCGCGGTCATGTCGCCGAGCGTCGCCGACATGAGGAGGAAGCGCGTCCCGGGCAGCGTCACCAGCGGCACCTGCCACGCCCAGCCGCGCTCGGGATCCGAGTAGTAGTGGAACTCGTCCATCACCACCTCGGGCGCGTCGAGGAGCGGACCCGAGCGCAGCGCCATGTTGGCGAGCACCTCGGCGGTGCAGCAGAGGACCGCCGCCTCGGGATTGATCGACGCGTCGCCGGTCATCATCCCCACGCGCTCGGCGCCGAGCTCGTCGCAGAGCGCGAAGAACTTCTCCGAGGCGAGCGCCTTGATCGGGCTCGTGTAGTACGACGTCCGCCCTTCGGCCATGGCCTTGAAGTGGAGCCCCAGCGCGACGAGCGACTTGCCCGAGCCGGTCGGCGTCGAAAGCACGACGTGCTTGCCGGCCCACAGCTCGAGCAGCGCCTCCTCCTGCGCCGGATAGAGCTCGAAGCCGGCCTGCGCGCACCAGTCGAGGAAGCGGGTCAGGAGCTCGTCGGAGGCGACCGGGCCGGCGGGGAGATAGGACGACAGCGCTCGACGCTCGGCCACGCGCGGCATTGTGGCACGCGGCCGCCGCCGACCGCCGGTCGGCGCGCCGCGCCGACGCCCGCGTGTGCTACGTTTTCGCCTTCCATCGGGATGCGCCGCCTGCCGCGCGCGGCGCGAGAGGAGAGAGAGACGATGCGAAGCGAATCGACGCCGCTGATCCTCTGTGCCGCGCTGCTCGTCGCCGCGCCCGCGGCGCGCGCCGACGACACGAAACCCGCCGAGAAGGCGGAGGCCGAGAAGCCGGAGCCGAAATCTTCGCTCACCCGGCACACGGTGCGCATCGACGGCACGGCGGTCGACTACACGGCGACCGTCGGCTGGCTCATCCTCGACGACGCCGAGGGCAAGCCGCGCGCCCGCTTCGGCTACACGGCGTACACGCGGAACGGCGTCGCCGACCTCGCCAAGCGCCCGGTGCTCTTCGCCTTCAACGGCGGCCCCGGCTCGTCGTCGATCTGGCTGCACATGGGCATCCTCGGCCCGCGCCGCGCCGTGGTGAACGACCCCGGCTTCGCGCCGCCGCCGCCGGCGGAGCTGGTCGACAACGCCTACAGCGTCCTCGACGTCACCGACATCGTGATGATCGATCCGGTCGGCACCGGCTTCTCGAAGCCGCTCGGCGAGGCCAAGGGGGCGGACTTCTGGGGCGTCGACCCCGACATCGAGTCGGTCGGCGCCTTCATCCGCAAGTACGTCACCGTCAACGGGCGCTGGGCGTCGCCGAAATACATCCTCGGCGAGAGCTACGGCGGCATCCGCTCGGCCGGGCTCGTCTGGCACCTGCAGAGCAAGCACGGAATGAACTTCAACGGCCTGGTGCTGGTGTCGCCGTTTCTCGACATGGGCTCGGGCGTCGACGGCGCCGAGATCGATCTGCCGCACGTGCTCTACCTGCCGACCCTCGCCGCCACCGCCTGGTACCACGGCGCGCTCGCCGAGAAGCCCGCCAGCCTGGCGGCGTTCGTCGACGAGGTGGCGCGCTTCGCCTACGACGAGTACGCCCCGGCGCTGCTCGCGGGCTACACGATCGACGCGGAGCGAAAGCAGCGCGTCGCGGCGAAGCTCGCCGCCTACACCGGGACGCGCCCCGAGTACTGGCTGGAGGCCGACCTGCGCGTCAGCCATCCGCAGTTCCTGCAGGAGCTCAAGCGCACCGAGCGCCTGATCGCCGGCCGCATCGACTCGCGCTTCATCGGCCCCTCGGTCAACCCGCTCTCCGAGACGATGGACTACGACCCGTTCTTCCCCGCCATCGGGCCGGCGTTCACGGCGGCGTTTTTCGACTACCTGCACCGCGAGCTCGACTTCGGCGACGACGAGAGGTACGTCGTCTCCAACTTCGGCGTCGACTGGAAGTGGGACCACCGCCCGCCCGACGCGCGCGATTGGGAAGTGCCGTGGGCCAACCTGCGCCCCGACCTCGCGCACGCGATGACGATGAACCCGGGATTGCACGTGCTGGTGCAGCAGGGCTACTACGACCTGGCGACGCCCTACCTCGCCACCCGCCACGACCTCGAGCACCTCGACATCGCGCCCGCGGCGCGCCAGCGGATCCGCCTCGAGCTCTACGAGGCCGGCCACATGATGTACCTGCACGAGCCCTCGCTGCGCAAGTACCGCGACGACCTGGCAAGCTTCGTCCGCGCCACCGACCGGCTGTGACGAGGACTGTGCGCGCGGAGATCCGCTTCGTCGGCGGCTATCGCTACCCGGAGCGCGGTGAGGACGCGGCGTGAGCAGGCGGCAACGCGCGGGACTGTCGGCAGCACGCTGGGCGGAGTTCGACTTCACGCAGCAGATCCTGATGATCGCCAACGAGCTCCACCGCGCCACGAAGCTCGTCAGCGAAGCCGACCGCCAACGTCGCCGCAGCTCGCTCGAACGGGTCTACGCCCTCGTCGATCTCACCCTCGCCGCGAGCTCCTCGCCGTCCCGCCGCCGCGAGCTGCTGCGCTGGCGCGAGATGCTGGGCGACTCCTACCTGGACGTGACGGTCTCGCCAAAGGGCGACCGAGCATTGCTCAGGACGCTGTTGCAGCTCAGCCCCACTGCCGCCGGGCAAATTCCGTTCGTCGTCCCGTGAGCGGCGCTTCGTCTACTTGACCAGCAGCACCGGGCAGCGGGCGAGGATGGCGATCTTGTAGCTGATCGTCATCCAGTCGTGGCCCGGCTGGTCGGGGTCGACGCGGTGCGAGGAGAGGACAATGACGTCGATTCTCTCGTGCTCGGCGTAGTCGGTGATCGCCCGCGCGCGGTGGCCGAGGACGATGGCCGAGCGCTGCGAGAAGTCGCCTTCGCCCAGCGCCGCCAGGCTCGCCGCCATCTTCTCCTCCGCCTTGGCCTCGAGCCGGCGGTAGAAGCCCGCGAGGTCGGCGTCGATCTCGTCCTCGAGCGTCTCGACGACGTGCACGAGCGTGATCTCGCCCGAGGTCAGTGCCGCGAGCTCGCGCGCCTGCCGCAGCGCGCGCTCGTTCTTGGGCGTGAAGTCGACCGGAACGAGGATCTTGCGGAACATGCTCCGAGGCTAGAGCGGCGCGGCCGCCGCCGCGCCACCCCCGCGGGCGGCCCGCGCGCTCAGCTCGCGGCGACGATCGCGGGGCGTGCGGGACGCCCCATCGCCCGCAGGTACTCGCGGTCGAAGGCGGCGAGCTGGCTCTCGAGCTCGGAGTACGGTCCCGGGACGTACGCCGCCGAGGTCACCCCCCGGTGGGTGTTGGCGCAGAGCTCCCAGTCCTGGCGGTTGGTCAGATCCCAGAACTCGATCGCCGGCTGCGGATCGAAGCCCGGCGCGGCCACCGCCTCGGGATGGAAGTACCAGTCGCAGACGATGCGCGTCGCGACGCGGGAGAGCGGCACGGCGCGATGGACGAGCACGTAGTCGGGGTGCAGCGAGAGGAACATCGACGGGAAGAGCGTGTAGTACAAGACTTGTCCGCGGTCGGCCTCGTCGAGCCCGGGCAGGAGCGGCGCGCAGCGCTCGCCGCCCATCGTCATCGAACCGTCGGCGTCAGTCATCCACATCGGCCCGCCGAGCACGGCGCCCTCGGCGAGATCGTTCGCGGTGTTCTTGTACGGCGTCAGCCTGTTCAGATGCGGGTGCGCGTTCGGGCAGTGGTAGCACTCGTTGTAGTTGTGGAAGAAGAGCTTCCAGTTGGCCGCGACCTCGTAGTGCGTCCGGTGCACGCGCGCGAGCTCGCGCAGCCGCCAGCGCTCGACCCGGCCGGCGAGCGGCTCGACCGCGCTCTCGATCGGACCGGGCGCCTCGCCGAGGTGGACGAAGACGAGGCCCTCCCACTCGGCGACGGCGCACGGCCGCAGGCCGTGCTCGGCGCGCTCGAAGCCGGCGACGCCCTGCATGTTGGGGGCGGCGCGCAGGGCGCCGTCGAGCCCGTAGGTCCAGGCGTGGTACGGGCACTGGATCGCCCGGCCGAGCTCGCCCTGCGCCTCGTCGCAGAGCCGGCTGCCGCGGTGACGGCAGAGGTTGTGATGGGCGCGCACGACGCCGTCGTCGCCGCGCACGATGATCACGCTCTCGCCGCCGAGCTCGAAGAGAAAATAGCTGCCCGGCGCCGCCAGCTGCGCCACATGCCCGGCGGCGAGCCAGTGGCGGCGGAAGATCCGCTCGCCCTCCTCGCGGAAGATCTCCTCGGAGGTGAAGGACTCGCCGCTCAGCGTGCGCTGGCCGTGCGCGGTGCGTTCGCTCATCGTCGTCTCCTGCGGGTCTCGATGGGGCGTCGCGAGCCGCGTCGCCGTCGCGCGATGCTATGCTGATTGCCACTCCGAGACACAATCCGCGCGCATGCCGATTCCCTCCCCCTTCCACGAGCGCACGCGGCATCTGTGCACGAGCTATCGCTGGAAGGACTGGTCGGGCTACGCCGCCGTCTGCAGTTTCGACACGACGCACGACCGCGAGTACTTCGCCTTCCGCGAATCGGCGGGGCTGCTCGACGTCTCGCCGCTCTACAAGTACGAGGTGCGCGGGCCGGACGCCGTCCGGCTCCTTTCGCGCATGATGGTGCGCGACGTCGCCAAGCTCGCCGTCGGCCGCGTCGGCTACAGCTGCTGGTGCGACGACGCCGGCAAGGTGATCGACGACGGCACCATTGCGCGCCTCGACGAGGATCATTTTCGCGTCACCGCCGCCGACCCGACGCTGCACTGGCTGCAGACGCTCGCCCGCGGCCTGCGCGTCACCCTCGAGGATTCCTCGGCGCGGCTCGCCGCGCTGGCGCTCCAGGGGCCGACCTCGCGCGACGTGCTGCGGGCGGCGAGCGACGCCGACCTCGACGCCCTCCGCTTCTTCGGCGTCGTCACGGCGCGGATCGACGGCCTCGACGTCTGGATCAGCCGCACCGGCTACACGGGAGATCTCGGCTACGAGGTGTGGGTCGAGCGCGGCGGCGCGCTGCGCCTGTGGGACGCGCTGGTGTCGGCGGGCGCGCCGCACGGCATCACTCCCGCCGGGCTCGACGCTCTCGACATGGCGCGCATCGAGGCCGGCTTCGTGCTGCTCGGCGTCGACTACTTCAGCGCCCCCAAGGTCGTGCTCGAGGCGAGAAAGTCGACGCCCTACGAGCTCGGCCTCGGCTGGACGGTGCATCTCGACCGCGGACCGTTCATCGGCCGCGACGCCCTCGCCGCCGAGAAGGCGCGCGGCTCGGCCTGGGCGCTCGTCGGCCTCGAGGTGTCGTGGGAGGCGCTCGAGGCGCTCTACGAGAGCTACTCGCTGCCCCCCAACCTGCCGCCGCGCGCGAGCCGCGAGGGGCTGCCCGCCTATGCCGACGAGCGCCAGGTGGGCAAGGTGACGAGCCACACCTGGTCGCCGATTCTCAAGAAGTACATCGCTCTCGCTTCGGTGGAGGCGGCGTACGCCGAGGCCGGCTCCGTCCTCGAGATGGAGCACACCGTCGAGTTCGAGCGCCGGCGGGTGCCGGCGACGGTGGTCGAGACGCCGTTCTTCGACCCCGAGAGGAAGCGCAAGCCGTGACGAAGCGCTACGACGCTGTGGTGGTCGGCGCCGGCCACAACGGTCTGGTCTGCGCCGCCTACCTCGCCAAGGCGGGGCGCAAGGTGCTCGTCGTCGAGCGCCGCCACGTCGTCGGCGGCGCGACGACCACCGAGGAGATCTACCCCGGCTTCAAGTACTCCTGCTGCTCGTACGTCGTGAGCCTGCTCCGGCCGTGGATCATCCGCGACCTCGAGCTGCCGCGCTACGGCTACGAGGTGCTGCCTCTCGAGGAGACGTTCACGCCGTACCCCGACGGGCGGTACCTGCTGCGCGACTCCGACCCCGAGCGCTCGAAGCGCTCGATCGCCCAGTTCTCGAAGCACGACGCCGAGGTCTACAAGCAGTTCGGCCAGAAGATGGCCGAGCTCGGCCGCCTGGTGAAGCCGATGATCGACGGCCCGGCGCCGAATCCGGTGTCGCGCTCGCCGTTCGAGCTCGCGCGCCTGACCAAGTTCGCCAAGCACCTGCGTGGCCAGGGCGAGGAGTGGCTCGTCGGCAATCTCAAGATGATGACGATGTCGGCGGTCGACTTCCTCTCCGAGTGGTTCGAGAGCGAGCGGCTGATCGCGCCGATGTCGGTGTCGGGGATCATCGGCACCTTTCTCGGCGTGCGCTCACCGGGAACCGCCTACGTTCTCCTCCACCACTACATGGGCGACATCGACGGCTCGTATCGCGCCTGGGGCCTGCCCAAGGGCGGCACCGGCGCCATCGCCGACGCGATCGCCCGCTCGGCCGAGGCGCTGGGGGTCGAGATCCGCACCGAAGCGCCGGTGGACCAGCTGCTGATGAAAGGCGGCAAGGCGACCGGCGTCGTGCTCGAGAGCGGCGAGGAGATCCGCGCCAAGGCGGTGATCTCGGGCGTCGATCCGCATCGCACGTTCTTGAAACTGGTCGGCAAGGAGCACCTCGACCCCGAGTTCGCCCGCCAGATCGAACGCTTCAAGCTGCGCGGCTCCTCGGGCAAGGTCAACCTGGCGCTCGACGCGCTGCCCGAGTTCGCCTGCCTGCCCGGCACGGGGCCGCACCTGCGGGGCGACATCACCATCGCGCCGTCGATCGAATACCTCGAGCGCGCCTACGACGACGCCAAATACGGCCGTTTCTCGCAGCAGCCGTTCATGGACATCGTCATCCCGTCGCTGACCGACCCGACGGTGGCGCCGCCCGGCAAGCACGTGATGTCGATCTTCGTCCAGTACGCGCCGTACCGGCTCGCCGAGGGCCCCGAGGCGTGGCCGAGCCGGCGCGAGGCGTTCGGCGACGCCGTCGTCGACACCCTCTGCGAGTACCTGCCGAACCTGAAGGAGCGCATCCTCCACCGCCAGGTACTGACGCCCTGGGACTTGGAGCAGGTCTACGGTTTGACCGAGGGGAACATCTTCCACGGCGAGCTGTCGCTCGAGCAGCTCGCCTTCCTGCGGCCCGTGGCGGGCTGGAGCCGCTACCGGACGCCGATCCGCCGCCTCTGGATGTGCGCCTCGGGCACCCATCCCGGCGGCGGCATCATGGGCGCGCCGGGTGCGCTCTGCGCGCGCGCCATGCTCGCCGCGCGCGCGGTCTGAGGACGCCGACTTTGAGCTACGACGTCGCCATCGTCGGAGGCGGGCCGAACGGTCTCGCCGCCGCCGCGCGCCTCGCCGCCGCCGGGCGCAGCGTCATCGTCCTCGAGCGCCGCGCGGCGTTCGGCGGGCTCTCGGCGGCGATCGAGTTCCATCCCGGCTACCGGGCGCCGGGCATCCTCTTCGACGAGGGGCTCGTCTCGCCGGCGGTCGCCGAGCGGCTCGGCCTCGCGGCGCACGGGCTCACCTTCACCGAGCCGGCGCCGGTCTACCTCGCCGAGGAGGGGGGCCGCGGCATCCTCCTCGACCGCGACCCGGCGCGCGCGGCGGGCGAGCTCGACGCCGACGCCGAGGCGTACAGCGCCTATCGCGCCTTCTTCGCTCGCCTGGCGCCGCTCGTCGAGCAGATCGTGACCTCGCCGCCGCCGTCCCTCACGCCCGCCGCGCTCGGCGACTACCGCGAGCTCGCGCGGCTCGCGCTCGGCGCCTGGAAGCTCGGGCGCCGGGAGCTGCTCGAGCTCCTGCGCGTGGCTCCGATGTGCGTCGCCGACTTCCTGAACGAGCGCTTCCGCTCGCCGCTCCTCGTCGCGGGGCTGGCGGCGCCGGCGGTGGCCGCCACCTGGGCCGGGCCGTGGTCGGCGGGCACCAACACCAACCTGATCCTGCACGAGGCGGCGCCGGGACGGCCGGTGGCCGGCGGCCCGCCGGCGCTCGTCGCCGCGCTCGAGCGCGCTGCCCGCGCCGCCGGCGCCGAGCTGCGCAGTGGAGCGGAGGTCGCGCGCATCCGGCTCGACGGCGGCCGCGCCGCCGGCGTCGAGCTCGCCGGCGGCGAGCGCCTCGACGCCGCGCACGTCGTCGCCACCAGCGACCCGAAGCGGGCGTTCCTCGATCTCGTCGAGCCCGGTGCGCTGCCGATCGGCATCGAGAACGAGTTCCGCCGCATCCGCATGCGCGGCACGGCGGCGAAGGTCCACCTCGCGCTCTCCGGAGAGCTCGAGATCGCGGCGCGCCGCGGCGAGCGCTTCGCGGCGATCCGCGTCGGCGGCGGCCACGTCGACGAGCTCGAACGCGCCTTCGACGCCGTCAAGTACCGGCAGATCTCGCCGCGGCCGCACCTCGAGATCCGCGTGCCGACCGTCCACGACGCGAGCCTGGCGCCGAGCGGTCACCACGTCGTCTCGATCCTCGTCTCGTACGCGCCGGTCGATCTCGCGGGCGGCTGGGACGGTCGCCGCAACGCCGAGCTCCTCGACGCCGTGCTCGAACGCCTGGCGCCGCTCGCGCCGCGGCTCGCCTCCCGCATCGTGGCGGCGCAGGTCCTCTCCCCCGCCGATCTCGCGCGCGAGTTCGCGCTCACCGGCGGCCAGCTCCACCACGGCGAGCCGGCGCTCGACCAGATGCTGGTGATGCGCCCGACGCCGAGCGCGGCGAGGTATCGGACCCCCGTGCCCGGCTTGTGGCTCGGCGGCAGCGGCAGCCACGGCGGCGGCGGCGTCAACCCGGCGCCCGGCCTGCTCGCCGCCGAAGCGCTTCTCGCCGCCCCGCGCGCGCGATGAGCGCGCCCCCGCCGCGCGATCCCGCGGACTCCCTCGATTTCCTCGCCATGGCGCACTACGCCGTCGGCGCGCTGTGGGCGATGCTCTCGCTCGTCCCCGTCTCCTGGGTCCTCGTCGCCCACGAGCTGGCGCAGGCGAGCAGCCTGCAGCCGCCCGGCCAGCCGTCCGCGCTCGCGACGGCGGCGGCCGTCGGCTTCGTCCTCGTCGGCTTCCTCGGCGCGGCGCTCGCGGTCTGGGGCGGCCGCTGCCTCGCCACGCGCCGGCGGCTCGGCGTCGCGCGCGCCGCGGCGCTCGGGCTCTGCCTCTTCGTGCCGATCGGCACCGTGCTTGGCGCCCTCACCTGGACCTTCCTCCGGCGCGCCGAAATCCGCGACCGCTTCGCCGGCTGAGAGCCCGCGAGCGCGGCACGCCGCCGCTCAACCGGCGAGTGGCAGCGTCGGCAGGAAGCGCGGCGGCCGGCGGGCGCCGGTCGCGCGCTCGAAGGCGTCGCCGTAGGCGAGGAGCCGGGCCTCGCTCCACGCCGGGCCGAGCCATGACAGCCCCCACGGCAGGCCGTGCACGAAGCCGGCCGGCACCGTGAGGTGCGGATAGCCCGCGACCGCCGCCGGTCCGGTGATCGAGCCGCCGTAGGCATCGCCGTTGACCCAGTCGACGAGGAAGGCGGGTCCGGTCGTCGGGCTCACCAGCGCGTCGAGCGGCTTCTCGCCGCCGAAGAGCGGGTCGAGCAGCTCGTCGCGCGCGAGGCGCCGGCAGTTGGCGAGCGCCTCCTCGTACTTGCGATCGGTGAGCGGCCCCTTCGCCTCGGCCTCCTCGAAGCTGTCCTGCCCGAACCACGGCATCTCGAGCTCGGCGTGCAGGCGATTCCACTCGATGAGCTCGGCGAGGGTGCGGGGTTGATCGCCATCGGGCAGTCCGGCGAGGTAGAGGTTGAGGTCGTGCTTGAGCTCGTAGAGCAGCACCTCCCACTCCGCCTGCCCGAGCTCGCGCCGGTGCGGCAGCTCGACCGGATCGACGAGCTCGGCGCCGAGCTCGCGCAGCGCATCGAGGACGGCGGGGAACTGACGGGTGATCTCCTCGTGCCAGCCGAAGTAGTCGCGCACGATGCCGAGCCGCGCGCCGCGCAGGGCGTCCGGACCGAAGCTGCGCCGGTAGTCGCCCTCGCGACGATCGGCGCTCGCCGCCGTCGCCGGGTCGCGCAGGTCGGTGCCGGTCATGGCGCCGAGAAGGATTGCCACGTCGTCGACGCTGCGCGCCATCGGCCCGGCGGTGTCCTGGCTGTGCGCGATCGGGACGATGCCAATGCGCGAGACCAGACCGACGGTCGGCTTCAGGCCGGCGATGCCGCACATTGCCGCCGGACAGATCACCGAGCCGTCGGTCTCGGTGCCGACGGCGGCGGCGGCGAGGCTCGTCGACGGCGCCACGCCCGAGCCCGAGGACGAACCGCAGGGATTGCGGTCGAGCGCGTAGGGGTTGCGCACCTGGCCGCCGCGGCCGCTCCAGCCCGAGGTCGAATGCGAGGAGCGGATGTTCGCCCACTCCGAGAGGTTCGTCTTGGCGAGCAACACCGCGCCCGCCTCGCGCAGCCGCTCGACGACGTGCGCGTCGCGCGCCGCGATCGACTCGGCGAGCGCCAGCGAGCCGGCGGTGGTGCGCATGCGGTCGCCGGTGTCGATGTTGTCCTTGACCACGATCGGAATCCCGTGCAGCGGCCCGCGCACGCGGCCGGCGCGCCGCTCGCGGTCGCGCTCGGCGGCGATGGCGGGCGCGTCCGGGTTGAGCTCGGCGATGGCGTTGGTGCCTTCGGGCCCGCGATCCACGGCCGCGATGCGCTCGAGGTAGAGCTCGACCAGCTGCTCGGAGCTCCAGCGCCGGAGCTCGAGGCCTCTCGCCAGATCGGCGAGGCTGCGCTCGGCGAGCTCGAACTCGCCGTGCCCCGGCGCGCCGGCGGCCGTCGTGCCGCCCGTCGCCGCACCGCCGATGCCTCCGAGCGCCGCGCTCGCCGCGGCCGCTGCGCCGCCCGCCAGCACGCTGCGCCGATCCACTCCCCGGCTCTCGTCGCGACGCTCGACCATGCCGTCCCTCCTCTATGGCGGCGGCTGTTGCGCCCCCGCGTTCCGCTTCGCCCGTCGCCGCTGGCGCCGCTCGCGCGGCGTCTCCGGCTCGCTCGGCGCCGCCGCCTCGGCCGGCTCCTCGATCGTAGCGCTCCGCCGCGGCTCGCGGTTCGCCCAAGCGAGCAGCTGCGGGTCGCGCCAGTCCCAGAGTCGCTCGGGATGCAGATCGACTTCGCGCGGACTCCAGTTCCAGCGATTGCTCTGGTTCGACAGCGCCCCGGCGCCGTGGATTACGGCACCGAGCACGGCCAGCGCCGCGAGCGCGCGTCGCCAGGCGCCCGCCCGCGGGCCCTCGCGGACGAGCGTCGCCGCGACGCTCGCCGCGATCAGGGCCTGAAAGAAGACCGTCTCGGTGAAGAGCCGCGGCCCGTAGCCGTGCCCGCCCCACCAGTGCGGAAACGACGCGACGACCGCCGCGTGCACTGCTAGCCCGCTGGCGCCGAGCGTGAAGAGCGGTCGCTCGGCGAGCGACCGCCAGCGGGCGGCGCCGAAGGCGAGCGCCACGGCCAGCGCCGGCTCGTAGACGAACAGGCCGCGGCCGGGCGAGACGAGGACTCCGGCGATCGCCTCCGCGGGCGGCACCGCGAGCCGCGCCGCGAGGTAATAGGGCGGCAGCCACGACTCCCACACCGCCCACGAGAGGGCGACGAACGCAGCGAGGACGGCTCCAGCGCCGAGCGCGAAGCGGGCCGCCGCCCGCCGCTCCGCGCGCGCGAGCCAGAAAGCGACGAGGAGGATGACGAGCGCCGCCGTCGGCCGGCAGACGTAGGCGCCGGCGGCGAGCAGGCCGAGGCGCAGGCCGCCCGTCGCCGCGCCCCGCGCCCGCGCGGCGACGAGCGGCAGAGCGAGACCGAGCAGGGCGAGCTCGGCGGTGTGCGACCAGAGGGCGCGCGAGGCGGTGCTCCACACCGGCGTCGCCAGCGCCAGCGCCGCGATCGTCGCGAGCGCCGCGCGCCGCGGCAGCAGGCGGTCGGCGGCGGCGAAGGCTCCGGCGACGAGGAGCGCCGCGAGCAGCGCGGCGAGGAGCCGCTGGTGCCGCCGCTCGCGGTCGCGGTCGTAGCGGCCGTCGGCGCCGACGACGCCGAGATCGAGCGCGTGCGCCACCGCCATCCACGGCGTGGCGAGGAGCGGCGCACCGAGCGGAAACTCGTAGAGGATCCGCTCGCCGTAGCGCTTCACGTGGTAGGGCAGGCCGTCGCGGCGGTTGCCGGGAAAGCGCTCGGGCGGCAGCTCGCCGTGGAAGTGCTCGGCGAGGTCGAGGGTGCCCCGCGTCACCAGCTGCTCGGCGACGAGCAGCGAATAGTACGAGTCCGAGACCTGACGGACCGGCGAGACGAGAAAGACGGCGAGAGCGGCGGCGAAGACCGCGGCCGCCGCCCGCCGGCGGCTCACGCGGCGAGCTCCACGAGCGCCGCGCCCAGCAGCCGCCAGAAGCGCTCGACCGAGGGGATCAGGACGCGCTCGTCGGGCGAGTGCGGGAACTCGATCTGCGGCCCGAACGAGACCATGTCGCAGCCGGGGAGCTTCTCGCCGAGGACGCCGCACTCGAGCCCGGCGTGGATCGCCTGGATCGCCGGAGCGGAGCCCAGCTCGCGCTCGTGCGCGCGCCGGAGGACGGCGAGCACCGGCGAGTCGAGGTTCGGCTTCCAGCCCGGATAGCCCTCCTCGACGACGACCTCGGCGCCGGCGAGCTCGGCGAAAGCGGCCGTCCGCCGCTGCGCGGCGGCGAGCGCCGAGGCGACCGAGCTGCGGTTGCTGATCGCGATGCACAAAGTCCCGCCGTCGGTGCGCACGCGCGCCAGGTTGGTCGAGGTCTCGACCAGGGCCGGGATGTCGTCGCTCATCCGCAGCACGCCGTGCGGCAGGCCGGCGAGCAGCGCCAGCGCGCGCGCGCTGGCGGCATCGGACCAGACCTCGGCGGGGTCGCTCGTCTCCTCGATCTTCCAGCTCAGGCCGCCGTCGACCGTGGCGAGCTCGTCGCGCGCCGCGGCGAGCTGCGCCGCGAGCGCCGCCTCGAACGCCGCGCGGTCGTCGCGCGCGATGCGCACCGCGGCGACCGCCTCGCGCGGAATGGCGTTGGTGAGGTTGCCGCCCGAGAAGGAGAAGACTTCGCAGGCGAACTCCGGCAGCAGCGCCCAGAGAGCACGGGCGAGGATGCGGTTGGCATTGCCGCGCTGCAAGTGGATGTCGACCCCCGAGTGCCCGCCCTTCAGGCCGCCGACCGCGACGCGCAGCGCGACGCGCCCCTCGGCGCCGAACATGGCGTCGAGCGGCATGCGGATCTCGCTGCCGGCACCGCCGGCGCAGCCGACGTAGAGCGCGCGCTCCTCCTCGGTGTCGAGGTTGAGCAGAATGCGGCCGGTGACGAGCGCCGAGTCGAGCGCGCCGGCGCCGTTCAAGCCGATCTCCTCCTCGACGGTGAAGAGCAGCTCGAGCGGGCCGTGCGCGAGCCCCCCCTCGCTCGCCAGCGCCAGCATGGCGGCGACGCCGATGCCGTTGTCGGAGCCGAGCGTGGTGCCGGTGGCGTAGAGCCAGTCGCCGTCGCGCCGCGGCAAGATCGGGTCGGTGTCGAAGTCGAAGTCGACGCCGGAGTTCTTCTCGCACACCATGTCGAGGTGGCTCTGCAGGACCACCGTCTGCGCCGCCTCGCGCCCCGCTGTCGCCGGCACGACGACGACGACGTTGCCGAAGTCGTCGACGCGCGTCTCGAGCCCGCGCCCGCGCGCAATGCCGAGCACCAGCTCGCGCATCGCCCCCTCCTTTTTCGAGGGCCGCGGCGTGGCGAGAATGGAATCGAAGTGGGACCAGAGCGCGCGCGGCTCGAGCTCGGACACGAAAGTCGGCATCGGAAGTCCTCCCGCGTCGTGAAGGTGCGATGATACCGGCCCGCGCGCCCCGAGAGAGCTGGAGGAGAACGATGTCCGACCCGACGCCGCAGACCTACTCGAACCACGTCCGCCGCCTGCCGCGGCCCTACCTCGCCGCCGGCGCCGGCATCGCGCTCGCCATCGTCTTCGCGGTCGCCAACGCGGTGACGCACCCGAGCTGGCACGCCGCGCTGCTCGCCGTCTTCGCCGTTTCGCTCTTCGGCACCCACTGGTACGAGCGCACCAACGCCCTCGTCGTGCAGAACCGGGTGATCCGCCTCGAGGAGCGCCTGCGCCTCGAGCGCCTGCTGCCACAGGGCCTCCGGGCGCGCATCGGCGAGCTCTCGGTCGACCAGCTCGTCGCTCTCCGCTTCGCCTCCGACGCCGAGCTCCCCGAGCTCACCCGCCAGGTCCTCGACGAGAAGCTGACCGCGAAGGACGAGATCAAGCGGCGCGTCCGCGACTGGCGGGCGGATCACCTGCGCGTCTAGCGCCGCCCGCTGGGGCGAGCGGGGCACCACCCCGGCGGACGGGAAGCGCCCCCCTGGTATCCGTCTTGCTCGCCTTCCACGATGGATCCGCCGCACGGCGCGGCGGCGCCCTCAGGAGATTCCCGACCATGAGTCGATCCCCGCTCGCATTCGCGCTCGCGCTGGCGCTCGCGCCGGCCGCGGTCCAGGCCCAGTCCTCGCTCTACCGCTTCGAGCTCACCCCCACCGTCTCCCATCGCTGGGGCGGCACGATCTCCGGCGACGACAGCGATTTCTTCGAAACCGACCTCGACGTCGACAACGGCACCGCCTACGGGATCACGCTCGACATTCCTCTCTCTTCGCAGATCCAGCTCGAGCTGCTCGCCAACCGGCAGCCGACCGAGCTGCGCTTCGATCAGGGGCTCTTCGGCGACTCCTCGAGCGTCGCCGACATCGACATCACCTACTACCACGTCGGTCTCCTCTGGCAGTGGGGGCACGAGCGGGTCACGCCGTTCTTCGTCGCCAGCCTCGGCGGGACGAACCTCGATCCGGACCTCGCCGGCGCCGCGAGCGAAGATCGCTTCTCGCTCTCGGTCGGCGGCGGCGTCAAGGTCCTCTTTTCCGACCACGTCGGCCTGCGCTTCGAAGGGCGCGGCTTCTTCACCGACCTGGGCAGCTACGACGACCGCCGGAGAGACTCCTGCCGCGACGACGGCTTCTACCGCTACGACGACCGCTGCTACGGCGACGACCTGACGCAGGGACAGGCTTCGGTCGGGCTGATCCTCGCCTGGTGAGGCGCAGCCCCGCTCGGCGGCTCAGCGCGTCTCGCCCGCGCCGCGCGGCAGGAGCAGCCACGCGCGCAGCGGCTGCTTCATGCGGCCGGCGATCTCCTCGGCTTCGCGGCCGGGGCCGAGGAAGAGGTCGGCGCGCACCGGGCCGCGGATGGCGCCGCCGGTGTCCTGGGCGACGACGAAGCGGCGCAGCGGCTGCTCCGGGCGGCCGAGCTCGGGGACGGCGGGGAGGGTCGACTCGATCCACAGCGGCACGCCGTAGGGGAGGAAGTCGTCGTCGACCGCCAGCGAGCGGCCGGCGGTGAGCTCGACCCCCTGCGCGCCGACCGGCGCCCGGCCCGGCAGCACGCGGAAGAAGACGTAGGAGCGGTTGCGGTTCATCACCTCGTCGGCGCGCTCCGGGTACGCGCGCAGCCAGGCCCGGATCGACTGCAGCGACACCGCCGCGAGCTCCATCTCCCCCATCTCGACCAGCACGCGGCCGATCGCGGTGTAGTCGTGGCCGTTCTGGCTCGCGTAACCGACGCGCACCAGGGTGCCGTCGGGGAGCACGACGCGCCCCGAGCCCTGGATGTGGAGGAAGAACAGCGCCACCGGATCGTCGACCCAGAGGAACTCGAGCTCGCGGCCGCGCAGAGCGCCGGCCTCGATCTCGGCGCGATTCCAGTACGGCCGAAAGCGCCCGCCGCGCACGAGGCCGGTGATCTTGCGCCCGGCGAGATCCTGCTTGAACTCGCCGAGGTTGATCACCTGCTGATCGCGCGGCGCGAGGTGGAGCGGATGGCGGAACTCGCGCGTTCGCCGCCGGCTGCCGCGCAGCTCGGGCTCGTAGTAGCCGGTCAGCAATCCCACGCGCTCGCCGCGATTCGACAGGGCGACGGGAGCGAGCTCGCGCTCGACGACAACGCGCAGCGCCGCGTCGTCGCCCGGCGGGATCGCGGTCAGGCGCGCGCAGAGCCCGCGCCACGCCGCGGCGGGGCCGGCGACGGCGAGCGTGCCGCCGGCGCCCTTGGGGCCCACCGCGCACGAGGCGCGCAGCGCGGGGAGCGCCTCGGCGACCGCGTCGTCGCCCCAGCCCGGGAGCGCCTCGAACGTCGCCGGTGTCAGGTCGAGGCGATCGGGCAGCGGCTCGCGCACCGCGGGCGCGCCCTCGACCTCGATCGCCACCGGCTCGCGGCGGAGCGCGGCGAGCGCCCAGAGGGCGAGCGCGACGCAGCCGAGCGCCACCGCCGCGAGAGCGATCGCGGCGGCGCGCCAGCGGGCGAGGGAGCGTTGGTTCTCGAAGATCGCCGTCGGAGTGCGGCGCTCAGAGCTTGAGGACCAGGAGCGTCATGTCGTGCGCGGTACCGTCGGGGTCGGTGCCGTAACCGGGCACCTCGAGCTGGCGGAAGCCGAGCTCGGCGAGGACGCGGATGGCTTCGGATTCGAGGTCCGAGATCAGCATGCAGTTCAGGTGCTTCAGGCCGATGGCCCGCGCCGAGTCGATGAAGTGGTTGACGAGGAGCGAACCCAGGCCGACGCCCCGCCACTCGGGATCGATCATCCACTTGACGCGCCCGACCAGCCTGAGCGGCCCACGGTCGCGCCGGTGGAGCGTCGCGTCGGCGACGATCCTGCCGCCGTGGCTGGCGAGCAGCGGGAAGGCCTTCTCGTAGTCGAGCTCGCGCCCCCAGCGCTCGATCGTCTTGCGGTCGCTCACCCGGTCCCAGGCGAAGCGGCGGTTCTCCTCCGGGATGCGCAGGAAGAACTCGTGCAGCGCCTGCACGTCCTTGCGCGTGAACGGTCGCAGGAGGACGCGCCGGCCGTCGCGCAGCACGGCCTCCTGAGGGAATCGATACGGCATCGGGAAACCTCCGTCAGGACGGATCCAACTCGCTTCGGAGCCTACCATCCGGGTGCCGCCGCGCCGCCCCGCGGCAAGCGGCCGCGGAGCGCTTGATACGATCGCCGCTCGCTCCGGCTCCGCCGGACCACCTCGCTGCCAACCGCGACCCCGGGGATGCCGACGATGAAGAACCTGACCAGCTACCTCGCCGGCCGCTGGCACACGGCCGAGCGCGACTTCCACGTCCTCGTCGACCCCTCGACCGAAGAGCCGGTGGCGCAGGCGTCGTCGACCGGCGCCGACTTCGCCGGCGCGCTCGAGTGGGCGCGCCGGAGCGGCGGACCAGCGCTGCGCGAGCTCACCTTCGGCCAGCGCGGCGAAATCCTGAAGGCCGTCGCCAAGAAGCTGCGCGAGCATCGCGGCGAGCTGCTCGCGCTGTCGCGGACGAACAACGGCACGACCGCCGGCGACGGCTCGTTCGACGTCGACGGCGGCGGCGGAGCGCTGGCCGTCTACGGCAACCTCGGACTCGCGCTCGGCGACCGCCGCTTCCTCCTCGACGGCGCGGGAGACCAGCTGGTCAAGACCGAAGCGTTCTGGTCGCAGCACGTCGAGGTGCCGAAGCAGGGCGTCGCCGTGCACATCAACGCCTTCAACTTCCCGGCCTGGGGCTTCGCCGAGAAGTTCGCCTGCGCCTTCCTCGCCGGCATGCCGGTCGTCACCAAGCCGGCGACCGCGACGGCCCTCACCGCGCATCGCCTGGTGGAGATCGTGATCGAGTCGGGCCTGCTGCCGGCGGGGGCGCTGCAGCTCGTCGTCGGCGCGACCGGCGATCTCCTGGACCGCCTCGGCGCGCAGGACGTCTTCGCCTTCACCGGCTCGGCCTCGACCGCGCTCGCGCTGCGCGCGAAGCGCAATCTCCTCGCCGCGAGCGTCCACGTCAACGTCGAGGCCGACTCGCTCAACGCCGCCGTGCTCGCCCCCGACGTCGCGCCCGGCTCGCCGGCCTTCGCGCTGTTCGTCGCCGACGTGGCCCGCGAGGTGACGCAGAAGGCCGGCCAGAAGTGCACCGCGGTGCGGCGGATCCTCCTCCCGCCGGCGCTCGCCGGCGCGGCGACCGAGGCCCTCGTCGCGCGGCTCGCCGGGACGACCACCGGCAACCCGGCCGACGAGTCGGTGCGCATGGGCCCGCTCGCCACCGCCGACCAGCTGCGCGACGCCCTCGACGGCATCGCCGAGCTGCTCGCCACCACCGACCTCGTGCACGGCACGGGGCGGCGGATCGACGGCGTCGGTGCGCCGGCGGGCAAGGGCTACTTCGTCGGCCCGACGCTGCTGCGCTCGGAGACGCCGCGCGAGAGGACGCCGGTGCACTACCGCGAGGTGTTCGGCCCGGTGGCGACGCTGCTCCCCTTCGACGGCTCGGCGGCACAGGCGGCGGCCATCGTCGCCCTCGCCGAGGGCACCCTCGTCACCTCCGTTTATTCGAACGACGACACGTGGGTGCGCGCCTTCCTCGCCGCCGGCGGCTCGACGACCGGCCGGCTCTACCTCGGCTCCGACGGTTCGGAGGGGGCCGGCTCCGGCGCCTGCTTCCCGCAGTCGCAGCACGGCGGCCCGGGCCGCGCCGGCGGCGGCGCCGAGCTCGGCGGCCGCCGCGGCCTCGCCCCCTACCTCCAGCGCGTCGCGCTGCAGGGCCACCGCTCGCTCGTCGAGCGCGTCGCCGGGGTCTGAGGGATCGCGGAAGGCGAGACCGTGAGCGCCGCCCCGTCGGCCCGAGCTCGTCGCGCGGCGCTCCGCCGCCTTGGGGTTCTCCTGGCCGGCGCGATCGCCGCGACCTCGACCGCCGCGAACGCCGAGAGCGACACCGCCACCATCGAGATCGTCAACCAGACGCGCTGGGCGATTTACGAGCTCTACCTCTCGCCGACGCAGGCGCTCGACTGGGGACCCGACCAGCTCGACGACGAGACGATCGGGCCGGGCGACCACTTCACGCTCTCCGACATCCCCTGTCAGGTCTACGACGTCCGCCTGGTCGACGAGGACGGCGACGACTGCGTCGTCGTCGGCATCGACCTGTGCAGCGGCGACTACGAGTGGGTGATCGAGAACGAGGCGCTCCTCGACTGCCAGGAGCGCTGAGAGGCCGGACCACCGCTCCAGACTTCCTCCCGCTGCGCCGCAGGAGTACAATCCTCGCCCAACATCGTCGGATCTTTGATTTCGCGGGCCCAGGCAACCGGCTTCCGCCGGCGCCGCCCATCGATTGCCGACCCGGAGGGGGAAACCATGAGCATCGCCATCGCGCCGCACGATCGTCCCGACGCAGACGCTCGCATTCGCCGCTGGCTCGCGTTCGCGCTTGCCGCCCTGCTGGCGATCGCGGTGATCGCTCCGCCGCCGGCTCTCGCCCAAGGTGAGGAGCCGCCCGCCGAACCGGCCTCCACCACCCAGGAGCCCGCGTCGGAGCCGGCCGCAGAGGAGCCCGAGAAGCCGTTCGGCGAAGAGATCGTGGTCACCGCCACCGGGACCCGCAAGCTGGGCGTCGAGCCCACCGAGACCCTCTCGCCCGTCGACGTCCTGCCGTTCGAGCTCCTCTCCGAGCAGGCGACGCCGGATCTCACTGACGCTCTCAGCAGGGTCGCGCCTTCGTTCAACACCCAACGCTTCCCGATCGCGGACGGCACTTCGTTCATCCGCCCGGTGACGCTGCGCAACCTCTCGCCCGACCACACCCTGGTGCTGGTCAACGGCACCCGGCGTCATCGCTCGGCCTTGGTCAACTTGCAGCTGGCGCCGCTCGGCACCGTCAACCAGGGCGCCCAGGCGGTGGACTTCTCCACCTTGCCGTCCGCCGCCATCGAGCGGATCGAGGTCCTGCGCGACGGCGCTTCCGCCCAGTACGGATCCGACGCCCTCGCCGGCGTGGTCAACGTGATCCTGAAGGACGCCCGAACGGGGTGGTCCGCCTCGGTGCAGTCCGGCGAGTATTTCGACAACGACGGCGAGCGGACGACGGTGAGCGTCAACGGAGGCTTCGGCCTGGGCGCCGAGGGCTTCGTCAATGCGTCCGCCGAATACACGAACTCGGACAAGACCTCGCGCGGCCAGGCGCGCCCCGACGCGGCGTTCGTCGCCAGCGTCGTCGGCGCGGACCAGACACCCTTGGGTGGCCTCGGGCAGCGCTGGGGAGATCCCGAAGTGGAAGCCTACAAGTTTTTCGTCAACGCCGGGATCCCACTCAGCGACGACGTCGAGATCTATGGCCATGCGAGCTACGGCGACAACGAGACCGTCTCCGACTTCTTCTACCGCGGACCGGTGCTCGACCCCGAGCACGAGTTCACCGCCCGCACGACCTTGCAGCAGGACCGGAACGAAGATTTCCTGCCCGATCCGGCCCCGCAATCGCTGGTCGACAGCATCGTGGCGCAGGGCCTGAACCCCGCCGACTACCTGGTGCCGGATGCCTCGAGCCCGAGCGGCTTCGTGCTGCGCAACCCCATCTTCACGCTCTTCCCCGGCGGCTACAACCCGAACTTCGGGGCCGAGATGACCGACTTCGCCGGAGTGTTCGGAGCCCGGGGCACGACGGCCGGGAATCTGCGCTGGGACATCCGGGGCCGGTTCGCGGAGAACGAGGTCGACTACACCCTCTCGGAGAGCATCAACCCGAGCTTGGGTCGGCTCTCGCCGACGTCATTCCGGCCCGGCACCCTGACCCAGGAAGAGACGAGCGTCAACCTCGATTTCGTGCTGCCGGTCGAGGTCGATGCGCTGGCCTCGCCGCTCAACTTCGCCTTCGGCCTCGAATACCGCGACGAGACCTACAAGATCGGCGCCGGGGACGTCGCTTCCCGGGTGAACGGTCCGACCGCGGCGATCTTCGGCGTCGGCTCCGACGGCTTCCAGGGCTTCCCGGTCGAGTCGGCCGGCAGCTTCTCGAGCGAGAGCTACGCCGGCTATGTCGACCTCGAGGCCAACCTCACCGACCGCTTCTCAAGTGGCTTGGCGGCGCGCTTCGAGGACTACGACGCGTTCGGCTCGACCTTCGACTGGAAGCTCTCCGCTCGCTTCGACTTCACCGATCAGTTCGCCGTGAGAGGGACCGCCAATACCAATTTCCGGGCCCCGACGCCGGGGCAGCTTCACACTCTGAACGTCACGACCAGCGCCGACGCGAGCGGCAACCTGATCCCGAGCGGTGTCTACCCCGTCGATCATCCCGTCGCTCTCGCGCTGGGCGCCATCCCGCTCGAGCCCGAGGATTCGACCGCGTTCACGATCGGCCTCGTCTCCAAGCCGACCCAGCGGACCTCCATCACACTCGACTACTACCAGATCGAGATCGACGACCGGCTGGCGCTGGTGAACAACACCATCACCGTCGCGGACCTGCCCCGCCTGACCGCCGCGGGGGTCGTCAATCCCGGGCTCCTCGTGGGCAGCATCGCCAACTTCTTCAGCAACGCCTTCGACAGCGAGGTCACTGGCGTCGATCTGGCGGTCACCAGTTTCTTCGACGTGGGCGGCGGGCTGCTGACCGTAGATCTCCGGCACAACTACAACGAACAAGACGTCGTTCGCGTGGCCGCGAACACGATCAACGCCTCGCGGGTCTTCGACTTGGAGAACCAGGTGCCCGAGAACCGCACCAACCTCACGGTCGGCTACGACACCGGGGAGATGGTCGCGGGCTTCGTCCGCGCCAGCCGATACGACGGCTGGAAGTCCACCGGTGGCCTGTTCAGCGCGGGGGACGCCAGCGACGTGTCGTCCTACGGTTCGAAGGTCCTCGTCGATGCCGAGATCCAGTTCCAGATCTTCGAGAACTACGAGCTCGCGATCGGCGGCGAGAACATCTTCGACGAGCGTCCGGACGCCGAGCAGGACCCGGTTTTGCAGTTCCTGGGGGTGGTCGACTCGCTGACGTCGCCGTTCGGCCTCAACGGCGGCCAGTGGTACGTCAGGATCAGCGCGCGTTACTGACGCCTCCGGCGTTCGCCGCGCGGGCGGCATTCGCCGCCCGCGCGGCTTCCCACCTCGTCTCCGCCGCTCGACGCCGCGGCGAGACGGTCAGCGGAGGCCCTCTCTGCTAGGCTAACGCCGCATCGAAGGGCCGCCGCACGGCGCCGCCGGTCGATCCCGAGAAACGCACGATGACCACTCTCGCGGCCGAGGTCGCCCGCCGGCGCACCTTCGCCATCATCAGCCACCCCGACGCCGGCAAGACGACGCTGACCGAGAAGCTGCTGCTCTACGGCGGCGCGATTCAGCTCGCCGGCGCGGTGAAGGCCAAGGGCGAGCTCCGGCGGGCGCGCTCGGACTGGATGAGAGTCGAGCAGGAGCGCGGCATCTCGGTGACCGCCTCGGTGATGACTTTCGAGTGGGGCGACCGCACCTTCAACCTGCTCGACACCCCCGGCCACCAGGATTTCTCCGAGGACACCTACCGCACGTTGACCGCGGTCGACTCGGCGGTGATGGTGATCGACGCCGCCAAGGGGATCGAGGCGCAGACGCGGAAGCTCTTCGAGGTCTGCCGCTTGCGCGACGTGCCGATCGTGACCTTCGTCAACAAGCTCGACCGCGAGGGGCGCGACCCGTTCGAGCTCATGGACGAGATCGAGCGCGACCTGCAGCTCCACGTCACGCCGGCCAACTGGCCGGTCGGCATGGGGAGCTCGTTTCGCGGATGCTACGACCTGCTCGCCCAGGAGCTGCTGCTCTTCGACCGCGGCCAGGGCAGCCGCCTGATCGAGCCGATCCGCTTCGCCGGGCCGAGCGATCCCGAGCTCGAGCGCCACCTGCCGGCGGGCACCGTCGCCCAGCTGCGCGAGGAGGCGCATCTCGTCGCCTCGCTCTGCCCGCCGTTCGAGGTCGACGTCTATCGCCAGGGGCATCTGACGCCCGTCTTCTTCGGCTCCGCCCTGCACAGCTTCGGCGTGCGCGAGCTGCTCGCCGGACTCGCTCGCTTCGCCCCCAGCCCACGGCCGCAGCGGACGGCCGAACGGGCGATCGAGCCGACCGAGGAGGCGGTCTCGGCGTTCGTCTTCAAGATCCAGGCGAACATGGACCCCAAGCACCGCGACCGCGTCGCCTTCGCGCGCATCTGCTCCGGGAGGTTCGAGCGCGGCATGAAGCTCTTCCACCCGCGCTCGGGCAAGACGCTCAACGTCCACACGCCGGTGATGTTCCTCGCCCGCGAGCGCGAGATCACCGAGGAGGCCTATCCGGGCGACATCGTCGGCCTTCCCAACCACGGCCAGCTCCGCATCGGCGACGCGCTCACCGAGGGCGAACCGCTGCATTTTCTCGGCATCCCGTCGTTCGCGCCCGAGCTGCTGCAGAAGTTGCGCGCCGACGATCCGCTCAAGGCCAAGCACCTGGGCAAGGCGCTCACCCACCTCGCCGAGGAGGGCGCGGCGCAGGTGTTCAAGACGCGCGTCGGCGGCGAGTGGATCGTCGGCGTCGCCGGCCCGCTCCAGTTCGACGTCCTCGCCGACCGCATCCGCACCGAGTACGAGCTGACGGTCACTTTCCAGTCGACGACGCTCCACACCGCGCGCTGGATCGAGGCCGACGACCGCCGCGAGCTCGAGCGCTTCGAGGCCGCCCATCAGGGCACTCTCGCCGACGACTGGTCGGGCGCCCTGGTCTTCCTCGCCGCCAACCCCTATCGGCTGAAAATCGCCGAGGAGGACTGGCCGCGGATCCACTTCCACAAGACCCGCGAGCACGCCGAGTAGACCGCGGCCCTCAGAGCCAGCGCCGCACGCGCCGCTTGTAGTCCCGGTAAGTCTCGCCGAAGCGGGTCTCGAGGTGGCGCTCCTCGCGCGGGATGACGAAGCGATCGATGACGATCGCCGCCGCGAGGCCGGCCGCCACCAGCCCGAGCCGCTCGACGAGCAGGCCGAGCCCCGCCACCAGCAGCGTCAGCCCCAGGTACATCGGATTGCGCGTGAAGCGGTAGGCGCCGCGGGCGACGAACGAGGTCGCGGGGCGGAACGGCAGCGCGCTCGTGCGCTCGAGCCAGAACAGGGCGAGCGACGAGAGATCGAGCGCCAGTCCGGTGGCGACGAGGAGCGCGCCGAGCGTGTCGAGCGCGCCGTGCAGCGACTCCGGCGGGCGCAGCGGCCAGCGGCGGTCGAGCCACCAGGCGAGCGCGGCGCAGGCGGCGTAGACGAAGGGCGGCGGAAACCAGACGCCGGGTCCGTCTCGCAGGTCGGCTCTCATCGCCACGCGCCCGTGCGGCCGGGCACCGGGAGCGGCGCGGCGGCGCGCGAGAGGCGATCCGGGGAGGCGAGGCGATCGGCCACGGCCCGCGCATCCTACGCGGCCGCACGCGGGCCCGGCGCGCCGCCGCGATACGGCCGTTCTAAGATGGCGGGGGACCGCGACGCCGCGAACGCAGCGAGGGGAGACGGGATCTTGACGGAGCCCATCCGGGTCGGTCACTACGAGCTTCTCGAGCCGATCGGCGAGGGCGGGATGGGGATCGTTTACCGCGCCCGCGATCCTCGGCTCGAGCGCATCGTGGCGATCAAGTTCCTCTCCGGCGCGGCGTCGCTCGACTCCGGCCGCCGCGCCCGCTTCCTGCGCGAGGCGCGCGCCGAGGCGGCGCTCGCCCACCCCAACATCGCCACCGTGCTCGACGTCGGCGAGACCGAGATCGACCTTCCCCAGGTCGCGCCGACGAGCGGCGGCTGGGGCGAGCCGAAGCCGGCGCGGCTTCCCTACCTGGTGCTCGAGTACGTCCCCGGGAGCGACCTGCGGACGCGGCTGCACAAGGGCGCGCTGCCGCCGGTCGAAGCGCTGCGCATCGGGCGCCAGATCGCCGCCGGCCTCGCCGCGGCGCACGCCGCCGGCATCGTGCACCGCGACTTGAAGCCGGCCAACGTCCGGCTGACGCCCGAGGGCCTGGTCAAGATCCTCGATTTCGGCCTCGCGCGCTTCCTCGAGTCGCGGGCGCCTTCGGCCGACGAGGTGACCGCGCTCGCGACGCGCGAAGGGGTGGTCCTCGGCACCCTGCCCTATATGGCGCCGGAGCAGGCGGCGGGGCAGCCGGCGGACGCGCGCGCCGACCTCTTCGCCTTCGGCGTGATGCTCTACGAGATGGTCACCGGCAAGCGGCCGTTCCGCGGCGAGACCACCATGGCGCTCCTGCGCGCGGTGCTCAGCGATCCCCCGGAGCAGCTCGACCCCGGCGCCGTCGGCTGCTCGCCGCGCTACGCGGCGCTCGTCGATCGCCTGCTCGCCAAGGAGCCCGCCGACCGCCCCGCTTCGGCCAGAGACGTGCTCCACGCGCTCGACGAAATGGCGCGCGACCACGAGCAGCAGCGCACCTCGGTCTCGCGCATCTCGGCGCTCTCGCTCGAGCTCTCCCGCGCCGTCGAGCGCGGCCGCCGCTCACCGCGCGCGGCGCTCGTCGTCGGCACGCTCCTCGGCCTGTTCGTCGCTGCCGGATTGCTCGTGCTGCCCCGCTGGCGCAACGCACCGCCGTCATCCGCGACCGCGCCTGCGGTTTCGCTCCAGCAGCTCGCCGTGCTGCCGTTCGCCAATGCCACCGGCGATCCGCAGCTCGACTACGTCGCCGAAGGGCTCGGCTCGTCGATCGTCGGTCAGCTCGCCGCGGTGCCAGGGATGTCGGTGGCCGGGCAGAGCGAGACGCGCAAGTACCGGCACGGCCCGGCCAGCGCGCGCGAGGTCGCGCGCGAGCTCGGCGTCGGCGCGGTGCTCGAAGCGACGCTGCGCGAGGATGTTCGCGGCATGGTCCTCGATGCCACGATCACCGACGGCTCGACCGGCCGCGTCATCTGGTCGCGCGCCTTCGTCGCACCGGTCGAAGCGCTGCCGCGCCTGGCGGCGCAGCTCACCGAGAGCGCCGCCGCAGCGCTCTCGGTGCCTTTGAGCCCCGCCGACCGCGAGCGCCTGGCTCGCGATCCGACCGGCTCGGCGGTGGCGTTCGACTTCTACCTGCGCGCGCGCAGCGCCCTCGACGACCTCGAGGATCCGCAATCGAGCCGCATCGCAGCCGGACTCTTCGAGCGCGCAACCGAGCTCGATCCCGAGTTCGCGCTCGCCCACGCCGGCGCCGCGCAGGCACTGACCGGCGCCTGGGGGCAGGAGCGCGACTCGGCGCTGCTCGAGCGCGCCGAGCGGCACGCGCGGCGCGGCTTCGCGCTCGATCGCCGGCTGCCCGAGACCGCCCTGGCGGTAGCGCGGCTGGACATTCTGGCAGGCCGGCCGCGCGATGCCATTGGGCTCCTCGAGCCGTTCGCCGCCGGCGGACGCGCGGCCGACGAGGTGCACGAGCTCCTCGCCGAGGCCTGGGAGACGGCCGGCGACACGGCGAAGGCCGAGGAGCACCTGCTCGCCGCCGTCGCGGCGCGCCCAGCCTTCTGGCAGCACTGGAACTCTCTGGGCGCGGCGCGAACTCGCGCTGGCAACTATTCGGGGGCGCGCAAGGCGTTCGAGCGCGCCGCCGACCTGGCACCGGCGGGCGCGACGATGCCGGCCGAGAACCTCGCCGCGCTGCTCTATTTCGAGGACAAGATCGACTCGGCGCTCGTCGCCTACGAGGCGATTTCGAGCCCATTCGCCGAGGCCACGTCGGCGAGCAACCTCGGCACGCTCTACTTCTTCAAGGGCCGTTTCGCCGAGGCGGAGCGCTCCTACCGGCAAGCGATCCGGCTGGCGCCGCGCGATGCGCGCTGGCGCCGCAACCTGGCGGACACGCTGTTTCGCCTGGGCAGGACGGAGGAAGCGCGCACCCAATACGCGCAAGCGCTGCGGCTGGTCGACGAGCAGCTCGCGGTAGCTCCCGGCGATACCGATCTCAAGGTGCAGCGCGTGCTCTATCTGGCGCGCGCCGGCCGCTGCACGGAGGCGCTCGCCGCCGCCGACGCGCTGGAAAGCGAGCTCTCCCGCTCGGCGCAGCTCCTCCACGACCTGGCCCGGGCGCCCGCCCTCTGCGACCGGCCGCAGCAGGCGATCGAGCGACTGCGCGCTGCGGTTGCTCTCGGCTTTACCGCCTCTACCCTGGCGAGCGAGGACGAGCTCGGCGCCCTGCGCGGCCTGCCCGAGTTCGATGCCCTGGTAGGCAACAGCCGCCCCTGAGCGCGGCGCACGCTCGGGCGGCTCGTAACCCGACGCCGCTCAGCCGCCCGGCTTCTGGATGACGATGTCGGGATCGGCTTCGAAGGGCGCGGTCCCGCCGCTGAGCTTGATCCAGACCTTGTAGGTCACGCGGGCTCCGTCGATCATCTGCCCCGATCCGGCCGGGTACTCGATCGACTGGAACGGTGGATCCTGGTTGTACGTCTGGCGATTCTCGCGCACGGCCTTGGGATCGAACTGGCCGTTGCCGACGACGATCGGCTGGCCGAAGTCTTTGATGTGCACCCACTGGAGCTCGGCGGTGCTGGTCGAATCGAGCGGCACGAAGATCCAGCAGATGCCCGACTGCCCGGGAGTGAGCGCGCCCGCCTCGAAGAACAGGTTCTTCTCCTCCGACGGGAACGGCGAGTTGCCGCGTACCACCGCCTTGTGTTGGCCCGCCTCTACCCAGTACAGGATCGTCGCCGCCGCGGCGCAGTCCTCGCTCGCGGCGGGCGGCGGAGGCGGTGGAGGAGGCGGTGGCGGCGGCGCGGCGGCGCACCCGAGCTGCAGTACGACCACGGCGGGCAGCCCGCACAGAATCCCGAGCGTTCTCGAGCGCATCGTTGGCCCCTTTCCCGACGACAGGCTGCGCGAAGCCTAGGCCTCTCGCCACCCTTTGTCCATTCGACGGGCGGCTGGCGGGGGAGCGCTCAGCTGCGCGCCGGGTCGGGCTTCTCGGGGTCGAGGCCGAGCTCGCCGCGGGCGCGCGCCGGGAGGTCGGCCGGCACCTCGCCGCGCCGGGCGAGCTCGTGCAGGGCCACCAGGGCGATCGACTCGGCGTCGATCTCGAAGAAACGGCGCAGCGCGGCGCGCGTCTCGCTCCGGCCGTAGCCGTCGGTGCCGAGCGGCGTGAGCCCCTGCGGCACCCAGCGCGCGATCTGGTCGGGGACGATCTTCATGAAATCGGTGACCGCGACGACCGGCCCGGGAGCGTCGGCGAGCGCCTGCGTGACGTACGGAACGCGCGGCTCCGCGTCGGGGTGCAGGTGGTTCCAGCGCTCGCAGGCGAGCGCCTCGCGCCGCAGCTCGCTGTACGACGTCGCGCTCCACACGTCGGCGGCGACGCCCCAGCGATCGCCGAGGAGCTCCTGAGCGCGCACCGCCTCGCGCACGAGCGGTCCCGAGCCGACGAGCTGCACGCGCGGGCTCGACTCGCCGAGCGGCGAGCGCTGGAAGCGATAGAGGCCGGCGAGCACGCCCTCGGCGGCGCCCTCGGGCATGGCGGGCTGGACGTAGTTCTCGTTGTAGAGCGTGACGTAGTAGAAGACGTCCTCGCGCTCGCGGTACATCCGCCGCAGGCCGTCCTCGACGACGAGGGCGAGCTCGAAGGCGAACGCCGGGTCGTAGGCGACCAGGTTCGGCACCGTCGAGGCGAGCACGTGGCTGTGGCCGTCCTCGTGCTGCAGCCCCTCGCCGTTCAGAGTCGTGCGCCCGGCGGTGGCGCCGAGGAGGAAGCCGCGCCCGCGCTGGTCGCCGAAGGCCCAGATGAGGTCGCCGATGCGCTGGAAACCGAACATCGAGTAGTAGATGAAGAATGGGATCATGTCGATCCCGTGCGTGGCGTAGGCGGTGCCGGCGGCGGTGGCCGAGCACATCGAGCCCGCTTCGGTGATCCCCTCCTCGAGGATCTGGCCGTCTCTCGCCTCCTTGTAGAGGAGCAGCGTCGCCGCGTCGACCGGCTCGTAGAGCTGGCCGACGGAGGAGTAGATCGCGAACTGGCGGAAGAGCGACTCCATGCCGAAGGTGCGCGCCTCGTCGGGGACGATCGGCACGATGCGCTCGCCGATCTCCTCGTGCTTCAAGAGCATGCGCAGGATCTGCACGAATGCCATCGTCGTCGACACCTCGCGCGCGACGCCGCCCAGGAACTCGGCGAAGGCGTCGCGCCGGGGCGTCGCGAGCGGGCCGACGCTGATCCGGCGCGCCGGCAGGAAGCCGCCGAGCGCCCGGCGGCGGTCGAGCAGATACTCGAGCTCCTCGCTCCCCTCCGCCGGCCGCACGAAGGGCAGCTCCTCGAGCTCGTCGTCGGCGACCGGGATCTCGAAGCGGTCGCGGAACTCGCGTACGTCGTCCAGGTCGAGCTTCTTCGCCTGGTGGGTGATGTTCTTGCCCTCGCCCGCCTGGCCGAGGCCGTAGCCCTTGATCGTCTTGGCGAGGATGACGGTCGGCTGGCCCGTGGTCCGCATCGCCAGGTCGTAGGCGGCGTAGACCTTCTCGGGATCGTGGCCGCCGCGCCGGAGGTAGGGCATCTTCTCGTCGGGGATGTCGGCGACCATCGCCGCGAGCTCGGGGTAGCGGCCGAAGAAGTGCTCGCGGATATAGGCGCCGCCTTCGACCGAGTACTTCTGGTATTCGCCGTCGACCGTCTCGTTCATCACCCGCACCAGCCAGCCGTCGCTGTCGCGCTCGAGCAGCGGGTCCCACGACGAGCCCCAGATCACTTTGAGCACGTTCCAGCCGGCGCCGCGGAAGGCGGCTTCGAGCTCCTGGATGATCTTGCCGTTGCCGCGCACCGGGCCGTCGAGCCGCTGCAAGTTGCAGTTGACGACGAAGACCAGGTTGTCGAGCTGCTCGCGCGAGGCGAGGGTGAGCGAGCCGAGCGACTCGGGCTCGTCGGTCTCGCCGTCGCCGAGGAACGCCCACACCTTGCGGTCCGACGGCGCGACGAGGCCGCGGTTCTCGAGGTAACGCAGGAAGCGCGCCTGGTAGATCGCCGAGATCGGACCGAGGCCCATCGACACGGTCGGAAACTCCCACAGCTCGGGCATCAGCCACGGGTGCGGATACGACGACAGGCCGCCGCCGGGCTCGAGCTCGCGCCGGAAGTTGAGGAGCTGCCGCTCGCCGAGCCGCCCTTCGAGGAAGGCGCGCGCGTAGATTCCCGGCGAGGCGTGGCCCTGGAAGTAGACGAGGTCGCCGCCGAAGCCGCTCTCGCCGCGGCCGCGGAAGAAGTGGTTGAAGCCGACCTCGTAGAGCGTCGCCGCCGACTGGTAGGTGGCGATGTGGCCGCCGATGCCGTCGTGGCGACGGTTGGCGCGCACCACCATCGCCATCGCGTTCCAGCGCACCAGGCTCTTGATCCGGCGCTCGAGGCGGCGGTCGCCCGGGAACGGCGGCTGCTCGTGCGCCGGGATGGTATTGACGTAGGGCGTCGTCGGCGAGGGCAGCGGCACCGTCCGCCGGTAGGCGTGATCGAGCAGCCGCTCGAGCAGGAAGCGGGCTCGCGCCTCGCCGCGCGCGGCGAGGACGTCGTCGAGGGCTTCGAGCCACTCGGCGGTCTCGCTGCGATCGCTGTCGTCCTCGTGCGGCGGTCTCATGCCGACTCCTGTCGCGGCAAGGATAACGGCTGCGGGAAGTCGCGCCAGCGAGGGAGGACCGCGCGAAGAGGGGTCCCGCGGGAGACGTTTCGGTCGGCGGCCGGGCGTGCGGCTACGACTCGCCGCCGGGCGACGCCGCCGCGGCGGGCGGCTCGGCCGGCGTCGCGGCGCTCGCCTCCGGCTCGCCGTCGCCCTTGCCGCGCCCCCGCCGGCGGCGGCCGCCGCGCCGGCGGCGGCCCCGCCGCACGGCGCCCTCGGTGCCAGCGGTTTCGCCCTCGGCCTCGTCGGCTTCGCCGTCGGGGCGCGCCGCGGTCCCCGCCGGCGCGGCCGCCGCCGCTGCCTCGCCGGCCTCGCCGTTGCGCCGCTTGCGGCGGCGGCCGCCGCGCCGGCGGCGCCGCTTGCCGTTGCGCTCCGCCGCCTCGCCTGCCGCCGGCTCCTCGTCCCCGTCGCCGGCCTCTTCGACGGGAGCGATCTCGAAGACCACCGGCGCGCTCGGCGCCGGCTGCCGGCGCGCCACCGGATCGAGGGGCCGGAGCGGCGGCGGAGCGGCGACGCTCGGGCGGTCGCGCCACTCGATCTGCTCCTCGGGACCGAGCAGGCGGTGGGAGGCGACGATCTCGATCTCGATGCCGAACTCCTCCTCGAGCCGGGCGAGCTCCCGGCGCCGGCCGTTCTGGATCGCCTCGGCGAGCTCGTGGTGGAGCTCGACCCGGGCTTTCTTGAGCCGCCCCGTGGCGGCGCGCCCCTCGATGCGGCGCAGCAAGTTCAGGCCGATCATCTCGATCGAAGGCACCCGCCCGGTGCCCGAGCAGGTCGGGCAGGGGCGGTGCGCGCGCGCCGGCAACGAGCGCTGGATCTTCTGCCGGTTGATCTCGAGCAGGCCGTTGCCGGAGATGCGGCCGACCGACGAGCGCGCCTTGTCGGCCTTCAACCCCTCCTTGACCTCCTTCTCGACCAGGCGGCGGTTCTTCTGGCTCCTGAGGTCGATGAAGTCGACCACCACCAAGCCGCCGAGGTCGCGCAGGCGGAGCTGCCGGACCGCCTCGCGCGCCGCCTCGAGGTTGGTGCGCAGCGCCATCTCCTCGTGGCTGCCGCCGCCCGAGCTCTTGCCCGAGTTGACGTCGATCGCGGTCAGCGCCTCGGTCGGGTCGATGACGATGGCGCCGCCCGAGGGCAGCGCCACGGTGCGGCCGAAGATGCGCTCGATCTGCGACTCGACGCCGAATTTCGAAAACAGCGGCGCGCGCTCCGCCCAGCGCACCAGCTGCGTCTTCGAGCGCGGCATGAAGGCGCCCATGTACTCCTGGGCGCGCTCGAAGGCGTCGTCGTCGTCGACGATCACCTCCTCGACCGAGCCGTCGAGGTGGTCGCGCAGGGCGCGGAGCAGGATGTCCTGGTCGCTGTAGAGGAGCTTGGCGCCCTTGCCGGTCACCGCCTCCTGCTGCACGCGTTTCCACACGCGCAGGAGCGCCGCCAGGTCGCGATGGAGCTCGGCGCGGGTCTGGTCGAGGGCGTTGGTGCGCACGATGACGCCGCAGCCCTCCGGCAGCTCGAGCTTGTGCACCAGCTCGCGCAGGCCCGCGCGGGTCTCTTCGTCCTCGACCTTCCGCGAGATGCCGCGCGTCGCGTCGAAGGGGGTGAGCACCAGGTAGCGGCCGGCGAACGAGAGGTTGGTGGTGAGGATTGCGCCCTTCTGGCCCTCGGGATCGCGCTCGACCTGCACCACGATCGGCTTCGATTTTTCGAGGACCTCGTCGATGCGCGGCCGGCCGGCGCCCTTGGGCTCCTTGTAGCGCGCTTCGGGGACGACGTCCTGCAGCGTCAGGAAGCCGTTCTTCGCCGCGCCGTAGTCGACGAACGCGGCATCCAGGGCGGGCTGGAGGTTGGCGATCACGCCGCGGTAGATGTTGCCGCGGGTGAGGCCGGCCTCCGCCACCTCCACCTGGTAGTTCTCGAGCGTCGAGTCGTCGAGGACGGCGATGCGCACCTCTTCCCGGCTCTGCGCGTTGATCAGCATGCGTCGCATCAAGGCTCGTCTTCCTTCGCGTCGGTCGGCCGCGGCGCCGCCGCAGCCGGGGCGCCCGGGAGGGGCGCGCCGGAAAGTCGAGGGAGTCTAGCAGCCCGGCGTTGTAACCTCCGTGGCATCCCATGAACGGACGCCGCGAGCCGCCCCTCTCCGACCCCGAGCAGGGGATCTGGCACGGCCGCAAGGTCGCCCGGCGCTTCGTCTCGCCCGATGGCTTCACCGTCCTCGTCGGCAAGTCGGCCGACGACAACGACGAGCTCTCCCTCCACCTCTGCGCCCCCCACGACTTCTGGTTCCACCTCGCCGCCGACTCGGGCTCGCACGTGGTCGTGCGCAACCCCGACCGGCTCGACCGCCTGCCCCGGGCCACCGCCGAGTTCGCCGCCGGCCTCGCCGCCGGCTATTCGAAGGCGCGGAGCGCCGGCCGCGTCGCCGTCCACGTGGCCCGCGGCGAGGACGTCTCGAAGCGCCGCGGCCAGCCCCCCGGCGAGGTCACGCTCGCGCGGTGGAAATCGATCAGCGTCAAGCCATTGCGACCGGAGGGCTAGTGCGCAAGATCGTCCACGTCGACATGGACGCCTTCTACGCCTCGGTCGAGCAGCGCGACGCTCCCGAGCTGCGCGGCAAGCCGGTGGTCGTGGCCTGGAAGGGCGCCCGATCGGTGGTCTGCGCCGCCTCGTACGAAGCGAGGAAGTTCGGCATCCGCTCGGCGATGCCGGCGCTGCGGGCGGCGCGGCTCTGCCCCGACGCGCTCTTCGTGCCGCCCGACTTCACGCGCTATCGCGAGGTCTCGCGGCAGATCCGGGCGATCTTCCACCGCCACTCCGACTTGGTCGAGCCGCTCTCACTCGACGAGGCCTACTTGGACGTCACCGCCGAGAAGACCGGTCTCCCCTCCGCCACCGAGACCGCGAAAGTGATCCGCGCCGAAATCCGCGCCGAGACCGCGCTCACCGCCTCGGCCGGCGTGGCGCCGAACAAGTTCCTGGCCAAGATCGCGTCCGACTGGAAGAAGCCCGACGGCCTCTTCGTCATCCGCCCCGAGGAGGCCGAGGCGTTCCTCACCCCGCTCCCGGTCGGCAAGCTCCCCGGCGTCGGCAAGGCGACCGCCGGGGCGCTCGAGTCGCTGGGGATCCGCACCGTCGGCGACCTGCGCGCGCGCGAGCCGCGCGAGCTCGAGCGGCGCTTCGGCCGCGTCGGGCCGCGGCTCTGGGAGCTCGCGCGCGGCATCGACGAGAGTCCGGTGGAGCCGCGCCAGGAGGTGAAGTCGATCTCGGCGGAGGACACCTTCCCGGAGGATCTCGCCCTCGACGAGCTCGGCCCGGCCCTCGACCTCGCCGCGGAGCGCGTCTGGACCGCCGCCGAGCGCCAGGGCAAGCTCGGCCGCACGGTGACGCTCAAGCTGAAGACGGCCGAGTTCCGCGTCCTCACCCGGCGGCTGACGCCGCCCGGGCCTCCCGCCTCCGCCGCCGAGCTCGCGGCGCTCGCCCGCGAGCTCGCGGCACGCGTCGAGCTGCCCGCGGCGACGCGCTACCGGCTGGCCGGCGTCGGGCTCTCCGGCTTCGGCGCCGAAGACGACGCCGAGCCGGCCCAGAGCGTGCTGTTCGACGACGCTCGAGAGGCTCCCGAGAGCTGACGGCGGCACACCGCCGACGCGGCTGGTAGTGTGGCGCCGCAGTCCGACACCCGAAGGGGGAGAAGGAGGAGGGAGATGCGCGGATTCGTCTCGTTGTGCCTGCTCGCCGCAGCCACCGCCGTCGCAGCCGGTCCGGCCTTGGCGAAGAAGCCGAACAGCTCGCCGGCGGTCGTCGTCATCAGCGTCGCCGACGACGGCGACTGTCACGTCTCGCCGAAGAAGCTCTGGATCGTCGCGAAAGACGCCCCGGCGGGAGTCAAGGGTCCGAAGAAGGTCCGCTTCTTCTACGCCCGCGGCGATTCCGACAAGAGCAAGGTGAAGGCGACCGCGGAAGCTGGCCAGACGCATCCCGGGATGCTCGATCTGCCGCAGATCGGCGAGACGCAATCAATGGGCGATTCGAGCGAGAGCAAGGAGACCTTCAACGGCCAGGATTACGTTTTCAAGTACACGGTCGCGGTCGAGACGGAGGACGAAACGATCGCCTGCGATCCCGAGATCTGCATCAAGAAGGCCGACGGAACCTGCAGCGGCTACTGACGTCTGCGGATGCGGCGAGCGTCAATGCCACGCGGCGGCGCCGCGGTTGCACATAGAATGCGCCGCGAATGCCCGACGTCTCCCTGCCCCAACACCCCGTCCCGGAAACCGACCGCAGCTTCGACGAGCTCTCGCTCGCCCCGGAGCTGCGCACCGCGGTCGCCGAGATGGGCTGGACCCATCCGACGCCGATCCAGGCCGCGATCATCCCCGATGCCCTCGCCGGGCGCGACGTCGTCGGCTTGGCCGAGACCGGCTCGGGCAAGACCGCCGCCTTCGCCCTGCCGCTCGTGCAGCGGCTGGGCGATCCCAGGGGCTACCCGCGGGCCCTCATTCTCTCGCCGACCCGCGAGATCACGCAGCAAACCAAGTCGTTTCTCGACTACTTCGGCGCCTCGCACCGGCTGCGCGCCGTCTGCCTGGTCGGCGGCCTCAACATCCGCCGCCAGATGGACGAGCTCGGCAAGCAGCCCGACATCGTCGTGGCGACGCCCGGGCGCCTGCTCGACCACGCCGAGCGCGGCACGGTGAAGCTCGACCGCGTCGAGGAGCTGGTGCTCGACGAGGCCGACCACATGCTCGATCTCGGCTTCATGCCGCAGATCCGCGCGGTGCTCGAGCGACTGCCGGCGAAGCGCCACACGATGATGTTCTCGGCCACCATGCCGCCCGAGATCGCACGACTGGCGCACCACTTCCTCGTCGATCCGGTGCGCATCGACATCACGCCGCCGGGCATGGCGGCGAGCGGTATCACCCACCGGCTCTACCTCGTCGATGTCGACAACAAGCGCCCGGCGATCCTCTCGCTGGTCAACCAGGAGCTCGGCCCGACGCTCGTCTTCGTGCGCCGGCGCTCGGACGCCGAGTGGCTCTTCCGCATCTTCCAGCGCGCCGGGCACCCGGTCGAGCGCATCCATTCCGATCTCTCGCAGACCGAGCGCATGAAGGCGCTCGCCGGCTTCCGCGAGGGGCACCATCGCATTCTGATCGCGACCGACGTCGCGGCGCGCGGTCTCGACATCCCGGTCATCCGCCACGTCATCAACTTCGACATGCCCGAAACGGTCGAGGACTACGTGCACCGCGCCGGGCGCACGGCACGCGGCAACATGACCGGCCTCGTCTCGACGATCGCCACCTGGCTCGAGAAGGAGATGATCCGCGACATCGAGGCGGCCCTGGGCGAGTCGCTGGCGCGCTGCACGACGCCCGGCGTCGAGCCCTACGTCGAGCAGAAGCCGCGCAAGAACGTGCGCCGGCGCCGCCTGCTCTGACCGCCGCTGGTCAGTTGCCGCGATCCGTGCCCGCCCCGCCGTAGCCGGCCGTGCGCGTCGGGGCGCCGTCGCAGACGCGATCGAGCCGGAACTCCGGCCGCGGCCGGATGCCGATCGCGGCGTAGCGCGCAGCGAGCGCCGTCTCGTCGTCGGGCACGAAGGCCTGCGGCCGGCGGGCGTAGTCGGGACAGAGCTCGGGCAGCTTGGCGGCTAGGTACTTCGCCAGCGCCGGGCTCAGATGCGACGGGTTGAGCGCCTCGTCCCAGTAATCGTTGACGTGGTCGCGCCAGTCGAACGGCCGTGCGACGGCGGCGCGGCCGGCGGCGAAGCGCACGATCGCCGGCTCGCCGGCGACGGCGCCGTCCTCGAACAGGCTGCGATAGAAGCGGTAGCCCTCCCAGTTGGCGACCAGGTCGGCGTTCGAGTAGACGCTCGTCGTCAGCTGACCGAAGAGCCAGCGCTCGTTGAACTCGCCGCGCCAGGCGATGCGCTCCTCGCGCCAGCCGGCGAGGTGGCTGCGGAAGTACTTGAGCCCCTGCGAGACGAAGTGGCCGAGCTTGTCGGAGCCGACGAGCGCATCGCCGATGCGGATCGTCGCGCCGACGCCGAAGACGAAGTTGACCCGCGTCGCCCAGATCGGCGCGCCGCGGAAGACGCTCCGCCAGCGGTACTGCGGCAGCTTCTCGATCGCCTCCGACCTCATCGCGTAGCGCTCGATGCGGTCGACCCAGTGCAGCCCACCGAGCTCGCGGTAGACCTCGAAGGCGAAATGGCCGTGGTCCTCCGGCCCCCGCCAGCGGGAGGCGATCTCGGCCAGCGCCTCGTTGGTGACGCGGTTGAGCTCCGGCGCCGCGTCGGCAATCGGCTCGAGCCGGTGCGAGTACTGGTCGCTTTCGTAGCCGGCGAGCGGCGCCGCCGGCAGGAGCAGCGCGAGCAGCGCCGCCCGCCTCAGGCGCGCGCGGCGCCGCGCGCACCTGCCGAGCCCGCCCGGGATCTCAGAAGCGGAAGCCGATCTCGACGTCGACGTGGTCACGGTCTCCGAATCCGCCCTCGACCTGGAGCGTCCAGCGCTCGCCGAGCGCCGCCGTGCCGCCGACGAGCCAGTTCCAGTCGTCCTTCTGCGACAGCTCGACCTCGAACGGCACTTGAATCACCGGCGCCCCCGGCGGACCGAGCGGCAGCGCGATCGTCCCCTCGTGCTTCTCGTCGGCCGCCTGGTACATCGAGCCGACGTAGAGGGCGCCGCGCCGGTTGTGCACGCCGAGGCGCGGCGTGACGACGAAGGCCGAGGCGTCAGACTCGAAATCGCCGGAAAGGCTGGTCTCGGTGGCGATCGTGGTCAGCGAGCCGAAGAACCGCTCGCTGCCGCCGGCGAGCACCGCGCCGACGCCGTAGACCTCGCCGTCGTAGTCGATGCGGATCGAGCCGAAGGGCAACTGCAGCAGCTGCTGGACGGCGCCCAGGTTGACGGTCGTCTCGCCGTCGAGCTGGCCGGCGATGGCGAAGACGTTGAGCCACGGCAGCAACCAGGCGTCGAGCTTGGCGTTGACCTCGTCGATCGAGTTCTCGATCTTCAGCTGCCCGGTCAGGATCAGAGGCAACCCCGGCACGCCGAGCGTGAGCTTGTCGACGACGTAGTCCTGATCCTGCGTGAAGTAGACCGCGCTCACCCCGAAGGGGAGCGGAAAGTCCTTCCCCTCGACCATCTCCTTGCCCCACACCGGCTCCCCCGCGCGGGCGAGCGACGGCACGGCGACAACCCCCACGACGACGGCGACTGCGACGACGAAACGGAATCGGTTCACGGGTCCCCTCCCCCATCCGTCCGAATCGGATTGCGCGCGAGTGTAGCTCAGGTGCCGGAGGCCGCCGGCGGCCGCGCCGGCGCTCATCGCGCGCGCTCGCCGGACGCCGGTTCCAGCCGCAGGGTCGAGACGGTCGCGCGGGCGATCTCGGCTTCGCTCCAGGCGACGTCGCGGGCGCGACCGGCGAGGAAGTCGGCGAGCTGGTCGTCATAGTGGCGGTCGAACGGATGGCCCGACTGGCCGCCGGGGAGGATGGCGAGGGTCGACTCGGGGTCGGCGGCGTCGGTCGCGAAGCGCATCGACGGGCCGTAGGTGACCTCGATCGCGTCGCCGCGCCAGGGGCCGCCGAAGGCGAGGATCGTGGTCGCCGATCCGGGCACCGCGAACGGGCCGCGATTGAGCCAGCGGCCGATCCCGGGCAGACCTCCCAGCGGGTGGTCGAGCACGAGGCGACGCAAGCTCGCGTAGGGCCACTCGCCGACGCGCTCGCCCCAGCGCGCGACGCCCGCGCGCCAGGCGGCGGCGAGCGCGCGCTGGAGGATGGCGTGGCGGTCCTCGACCGCGTCCGTGCCCACGTCGTCGAACCAGGCGGCGCTCATCCGCCCCTCGAGCAGCGCCAGCAGGCGCTTGCGCGTGGCGAAGCGCGGCACGCCCGCCCGCTCGGCCTCGTCGTCGAAGATGGCGCGCTGCAGCTCGCGCTCGACCAAGGCGAAGAGCGCCGCCGGGCCGCTCGCGGCCATGCGGCCGTCCCAGGCGGCGAACGCGGCGGCCGCCGCCGCGGCGTCGCCGGTGTAGCCGTCGCCGAGATTCGCGACGACGAGCCGAGCCCAGCGCGAGACGTCGTCCGTCTGCAGGGCGACGAGCTCGGCGACCGTCCAGTCGCGCCGCGAGGCAAGCCGCTCGCGGATGCGGTCGAGCCGGAACGGCGTGTCGAAGTCCTCGCCGAACCACGCTGGCCGCTCGACCGGCAGCACGCTGTTGGCGGTGGCGATCTCGCCCGAGGGCGGGTCGATCAGCACCGGGTTTTCCTCGCTCGGCACGAGGCCGTCCCAGCCGACGTCGGCGCGCCAGGCCGGCGCCGGAAAGCGGCCGTCCCAGCCGACCCGGCGCGGTCCGCGGCCGAGCGGCGTCCACAGGATCTCGCCGCCGGCCGTGGCGACGACCAGATTCTGCGCCGGGAAGACGTACGGCGCCACGACCTCGCGAATCTCCGCGGCCGTCGCGGCGCGCGCCAGGGCGACGAAGGCCGCGAGCTGGTCCGCCGGCTGCCAGCCGGTCCACGCCACGCTGCGCGCCGGCAGCCCGCGCTCGGCATCGGCGGGCAGCAGGTAGCCGCGGTCGGTGCGCCGCACTTCGACCTCGACGGCGCGATCGCCGGCCCGGATCGTCTGCCGCTCGACCGCGATCGGCGCCCAGCCGCCGGCGCGCGCGACGCGCTCGCCGCGCTCGTCGAGCCTCTCGACGAAGACGTCGACGTCGTCGAGGTAGAGATTGGTACACGCCCAGGCAACGCGCGGCCCGCGGCCGAGCACGACCGCCGGCGCGCCCGGCAGCGTCATGCCCGCGGCGTCGTAGTCCGGCGCCACGATCCGCGCTTGGTACCAGACGTTGGGCAGGCCGAGAGCGAGGTGCGGGTCGTTGGCGAGCAGCGGCGAGTCGGTGGCGCTGCGGCTCGCCGCCACCGCCCAGTTGTTGCTGCCCAGCCCGGCGCCCTCGGCGCGCTCGCCGAGCTCGGCGGCAGGGCGCGCGACGGCGCGCGCGAGCGCGACGACCTCGTCGAAGATCGTCGAGCGCGGATCGAGCGCCAGCTCGCGAGCCCGCTCGGGACCGAACGCCGCGAGCAGCCGGAAGAGCTCGTGCTCCGGCGGATCGACGACCGGCGAGAGCGTGCGCGCCATGACATTGATCACGGCCACCGAGTCCTCTGGCCGCCACGGCTCCGGCCGGCGGCGCAGCAGCCGCAGCTCCGGCGGCAAGTCGCCGCCGCGCGCGGCGAGCCAGGCGTTGACGCCCGCGGCATAGGCGGCGAGCAGCTCCCGGGTCTGCGGCGACGCGGCGGCGAGCAGCCGGGCGGCGCCGTCGCCGAAGCCGAGACGGCGCACGCGGCGGTCGAACTCGAGCGCCCGCTCGCCGAAGAGCTCGGCGAGCCGTCCCCCCGCCGCCCGCCGCGTCACCTCCATCTGGAAGAGCCGGTCGTTGGCGTGCACCCAGCCGAGCGCCGCCATCGCGTCGGCGGCCGACCCCGCGCGAACGGCGGGCACGCCCGCCTGGTCGAAGCGGACCTCGACCGGCGCGGCGAGGCCGGCGAGCGGCGCCGTTCCCTGCCGCTGCGGACGGCCGCTACGCGCGATCGCCACCGCCGCCGCGACGAGGGCGAGCAGGGCGGCGAGGACGGCGGCGGCGGCGATTCGCAGCGTGCGGCGGCGCATGGCGCAGAAAGTCTAGCCCGCCTCCCGCGGCAGCCCGCGCCTGAACCGCGGTAGCCTCGTTCCCGTATGAAAGGGCGACCGATGCGACGATCTCCGAGGCTTTCGTGGCTCGCTCTCCTGCTCGTCGCACTTCCCGCCGCCGCGGCGAGCGGGCCATGGGTCGAGACCGAGCAGAGCAAGGTGCGACTCGTCTCGCGCTGGAGCGTCGCAGCGCCCGGCGACGACGCCGGCCTCGGCATCGAGTTCCGGCTCGCGCCGGGCTGGCACGTCTACTGGCGCAACGCCGGCGACGCCGGCTATCCGCCCGCGGTCGAGCTCGAGGCGGGCCCGCTCGCCGGCGTCGAGCTGCTCTATCCGGCTCCGCAGCGCTTCGACCTGCCGGGCGGCCTCGTCGCCTTCGGCTACGAGCGGGAGGTCGCCTACCCGCTCGCCGCGCGGCTCGACGGTGACGCCGAGAGCCCCGCCCGCCTCGTTCTCGCTCTCGACTACCTGGTCTGCGCCGAGCAGTGCATCCCCTACGACGCGCGGCTCGAGCTTGCTCTGCCGCTCGCCGCCGCGGCCGCGGTCGACGGCGAGACGGTGGCCCTCGTCGACGGCTGGCGCGAGAGGCTGCCGCTGCCGGTCGGCGAGCTCGCGGGCGGCCGCGCCCGGGGTGAGCTCCGCCGCGCGAGCGGTCCCGAGCTCGACCTCGAGCTGGCGCTCGCCGCCCGCGGCCTCGCGGCGCGCGCGCCCGACCTCTTCTTCGCCCCGCATGCGCTCGTCGCCATCGAACGCCCGGCCTTTCGCGGCGACGGCAGGTTCCTCGTCCATCTGCGGCCGCTCGACGAGACGCGGACGCTGCCCGAGCGGCTCGCCTTCGAGTGGACCGCCACCGGCTTCGAGCTCGACGGCAGCCCGCTGGCGCTCGCGGGGACGCTCGAGCTCGCACGCCCATCTTCGTCCGCGGCGCTCGGCGCGCCGGTGCGTTGGCTGCTCGCGCTCGGCGTCGTGGCGCTCGTCGCCTTCTTCCTGCATCGGCGGAACCGCCGCGCTGCCGCCGCCGAATCCGCCTCGTCGACCTAGGAGGGTCTCATGGCCTTGTCTCGCATCGCTTCCCGTGTCTCGCTCGCCGCCCTCGTCCTGCTCGGCTGCGCCGGGCCGTCGCTCGCCGAGCCCGCGATCGGGCAGCCGGCGCCGGCGTTCCGGCTCACCGATCTCGACGGCGCCGAGCTCGCGCTCTCCGATCTCGCCGGCAAGACGGTGGTCGTCGAGTTCGTCAACCCGAACTGCCCGTTCTCCCGCCGCCACTCGCAGGCGAAAACCGTGCAGACGCTCTCCGAGCGCTATTCGGACGTCGTCTTCGTCGGCATCAACAGCACCAATCCGAAGCACGGCGACTACATGCCGCCCGCCGCGCAGAAGGCGTTCCACGCCGGCAACGGGACGACCTTCCGGATCCTCGAGGACCCCTCGGGCGAGACCGGACGCGCCTACGGCGCCAAGTCCACCCCCCACCTCTTCGTCATCGACGCGCAGGGGAAGCTCGCCTACGCCGGCGCGATCGACGACGATCCTCGCGGCCGGGGCGAGAGCGTCAACTACGTCGACAGCGCGCTGCGCGCCCTCGCCGCCGGCGAGCGGCCCGACCCCGCCTCGACCCGCCCCTACGGCTGTTCGATGAAGTACTGAGGCCGGCGACCGCTCAGAACGGTCCGCCCAGCTCGCGCATCGTCGGACGCCGCTTGACCGCGATGCCGACGCCGTCGCCGACCGGCAGCAGCACCGCGGCGAGCTGCGGGTGGATGGTGAGATAGGGGTTGAAATGCTCGATCGCCGCGGCCCGCGGATCCGGGTCGTCGCGCCGCGCGGGGTCGGCGATGCGGCCGTCGGCGAGCAGGCCGGCGAAGGCGATCGTGCCGCCCACGCGCAGGAGCGGGAGCAGCAGGTCGAGCGCCCGGCGCGGCTCGCTGCGCGCGGCGTCGACGACGGCGAGATCGAACGGGCCGGCGAGGCGCTCCGCCACCTCGCCGATGCCGCCCGCGACGAGCTCGACGCGCTCGCCGACGCCGGCGCGCCCGAGATGGTCGCGCGCGCGAGCGAGCGCCGCCGCGTCGTCGTCGATCGCGACGAGCGCTCCCGCGGCCGCGCCGCGCGCCAGGTGTAGGGTGCCGTAGCCGACGCCGCAGCCGACCTCGACGATGCGCCCCCCCGGCTCGCGCGTGGCGAGGGCCTCCCAGAGTCGCGCCACCGCCGGCGCGACCACCCGCCAGCCGTGGCGCTCGGCGGCGCGCTCGATCTCGACGGCGAGCGCGCCGCGCGGCGGCAACAGGCGCTCCAAGTATCGCCCCTGGAGCGGCCGCAGCAGCGGTTCAGGGCGGTGGCGCGCCACTCGAGCCCGGCCGCCAGGCGAGCACCGCCAGGCGCGCCGACGTCGCCTCGGCGCGATTCCGCCAGCGGATCTGGAAGTTCGGCGCGAAGACGAGCTCGCAGGCCGCCGTCGCCTCCGAAACCGCGAAGTCGAGGTCGAAGCCGCCGGCACCGCTGACTTCGACCTGCTCGCCGCCGCAGGAGGAGGCGACGCGCAGCTTGGGTTGGCTCTCGCCCGCCGCGAGCTCGACGCGCGCCCGGTCGCGCGTCTCCTCCGGGATCTCGACGCGCACGAGCAGCGTGCCGGGGCCGGCGAGCGGCCCGAACTCGACCGTGCCGGCCGTCCCACCGACGAGCGAGCGGCGGGCCAGGATCTGGCGGTCGGCTCCCGGCTCGGGAGGCAGCCAGCCGTCGGAGAAGCGCGCCCGCGGCGCCGAGGTGTCGGTCGCCGGCACCGCGACCGGCGCCACCAGGTACTCGAGCTTGGCCACCTCGTCGGCATCGGTGCGCAGGGCGAAGCGACCGTGATCGGGCGCGTAAAGGCCGACCGAGAGCAGGTACTCGCCGGCGGGCAGCGGCTCGGCGAGCGCCGAGAGCAGGACGCGCACCGAGTAGTCGAACTCGTGCCCCACGGCCCACTCTCCGGGCAGACCGTGATCGAAGGTGCGGACGACCGAGCCGGGCTCGTCGAGCAGGTGGAGAAAGACGATCGGCCGCCGCGCTCCTTCCGGCAGCGCCCGCTCGGCGCGCAGCCGAACGCGCACGTCGACGAACTGTGGCCAGGCGAGCTCGATCGCCGACGGCGAGACCTCGAGGCTGCCGACCGGCGTGCGACCCGCGCCGCAGGCCGCGGCAAAGAGGGCGACGGCGAACGACAGGCATCCGACGACCAGGGTCCGTGGCATCGTGGAACGTCCTCCGTTCAGGGCCAATAGGTGGCGCTCGCGCCCGCTCCCTCGCTCACCGTGACGGCGGCGAGGGGCGCCTCGGGCAGGAGCGCGGCGAGCTCCTCGAAGAACCAGCGCGCGATGCGCTCGGTGGTCGGGCTGTCGCGGTCGAAGGGCGGCACCGAGTTGACGTCGCGGTGGTCGAGCCGCGAGGCCACCGCGACGAGCGCCTCGCGCACGTCGACGAAGTCGTAGGCCATCCCTTCCTCGCCGAGCGCGGCGGTCTCGAGCCGGGCCACCACCCGCCAGCTGTGCCCGTGCGACGGCTCGGGCGCTCCGCGCCACGAGTAGAGGCGGTGAGCGGCCTCGAACGTCGCGGCCACCTCGAGAGTCCAACGGGGCACGGCGGGATCGTAACGTAAACTCCGCACCGGCTCCCCCTTCCGAAATGACTGCCCTCGTCCTGCTCCTGCTCGCCTTCATGCTCGTCGCCTCGGCGCTCGAATGGCTGCCGGTCGAGGTCGTCGGCCTGGTCGTCCTCGCCACGCTGCTGGCGTCCGGCGTGCTCGGCCTGGCCGAAGCGATGTCCGGCTTCGGCGATTCGGCGGTGCTCACCGTGCTGATGATGATGGTGCTCTCCGAGTCGGTCGCCGAGAGCGGCATTGTCTCGCGCATCGGCCACCTCGTCTCGGGCGCGGCGCTAGGCTCGTACCGGCTCGCCGTGGGGCTGCTCTTCCTCGCCGCCGGCGGCCTGTCGATGTTCATCAACAACACCGCCGCGGTGGCGATCTTCATTCCCGTCGCGGTGCAGATCGCCAAGCTGCAGCGGCTGAGCCCGTCGCGCTACCTGCTGCCGATCAACTACGCCGCGATCGTCGGCGGCACTTGCACGCTGATCGGCACCTCGACCAACATCCTGGTCTCGTCGCTCGCCGGAGCGCGGGGAGTGCCGCCGTTCCGCATGTTCGAGTTCCTGCCTCTCGGCCTCGTCTTCGTGGTCCTCGGCCTGCTCTACTCGCTGCTCATCCTGCGCTTCCTCCCCGACCGCGGCGACACCACGAGCCTGACCACCAAGTACCAGTTGGCGCCCTACCTCACCGAGGTCAAAGTGCCGGCCGGGAGCCGCCTGGTCGGCCGCACCGTGCTCGAAGAGCGGGTGAGCGACCGCTTTCACCTCAACGTGCTCGAGATCCTGCGCGGCAACGCCCGCATCTCGTACCAGATCCGTTCGACGCCGATCGCGGCGGACGACATCCTGATCGTGCGCGGGACGATGGAGGACATCGTCGCCTGCAAGGAGCAGCTCGGGCTGCTCCTGCTCTCCGACACCAAGCTCACCGACCGCGAGCTCGCCGACCGCGACAACGTGCTCATCGAGATCCAGATCTCGCCGACTTCGACGCTCGAGGGCCTGTCGCTCAAGGAAATCGACTTCCGCCGCCGCTTCGGTGCCTTCGTGCTGGCGCTGGCGAGGGCCGGCGAGCTCATCCGCGAGAAACTGGCGCTGATCCCGCTGCGACGCTGGGACGTGCTGCTCGTCTTCGGCCCGCGGCGCACGGTCGAGCAGACGCTGCAGAGCGACGACTTCCTGGCGCTGCAGGAAATGGACCTGCACCTGCGCCTACATCGCCGCTGGTGGCTGCACGTCTCGACGCTGGTCGCCGTCGTCGTCGCCGCCACCGTCTTCGACGTCGACATCCTGAAGGCCGCCTTCCTCGGCGTCGTCGTCCTCTTCGCCAGCCGCACCGTTCGGGTGCAGCGGATCTACCGCTCGATCCACTGGTCCGTCTACTTCCTGCTGGCGGCGACGATCCCGCTCGGCATCGCCGTCGAGCGCGTCGGGATCGCCTCGGCCTTCGGCACCTGGCTCGCCGAGCGCGGCGGCGACGCCGGGCCGTGGCTGACGCTGTCGCTGCTCTACCTGGCGACGATGATCACCACCGAGATCCTCTCCAACGCCGCGACCGCCGTGCTCATGGTGCCGGTGGCGATGTCGACCGCGGCGGCGCTCGGCGTCGACCCGAAGCCGTTCCTGATGGCGGTCGCCTACGCCGCCTCGAACGGCTTCGTGACTCCGGTCGGCTACCAGACGACGGCGATGGTCTACGGCGCCGGCAACTACCGCTATCGCGACTTCCTGCTCGCCGGCATCCCGCTCAACCTGCTCTTCTGGGTCGTCGCCAGCCTGCTCATCCCGGTGATCTGGAGCTTCTGAGCGGCAACCGGTGCTCCGGGGCGCCCGGCCGCGGGCGATTGCCGCCACGAGCTTGGCGCGCCTCGGCGGGGCCGCTACAATCGTCGCCGCAGAATCCGCGAGCACAGCGTTGGCGCGAGGAGGCGCAGCGTGAGCGATGACCATTCCGACAAGCGTCGTTTCCCCCGGATCGCTTCCGCGCACGTCGCCTTGGTGAGCTCGTCGCGCGCCGAGCGAGACGGCGGCTTCGCCAAGACCGTCTCGCTCGGCTTCGGTGGCTGTGGCTTCGTCACCGACGCGGTGCTCGCCGAGGGCGATACGGTCGAGCTCCTGCTCTCGCTCGACGGCCGGGCGATTTCGTCGCGGGCGCGCGTCGTCTACACGCTGCCGGCCGGATCGCGCCGCGAGGTCGGCGTCGAATTCGTCGAGATCGATCCCGCCGATCTCGCCTTTCTCAAATCGCGCCTGCCCGACGACGAAGGGAGCGGCTAGCCGACCGGCACGCCGGCCCGGGCGCCGGCGAGCAGCTGCTCGATCCTCGCCACGACCATCGCCAGGGCGACGTGGTTCTCGCCGCCCTCGGGGACGATGACGTCCGCCCACCGCTTCGACGGCTCGACGAACTCGAGGTGCATCGGCCGCACGGTGGTCATGTACTGGCACAGCACGTCGGCGACGCTGCGGCCGCGCTCGCTCATGTCGCGGCGGATGCGCCGCACCAGGCGCACGTCGGGGTCGGTATCGACGTAGATCTTGAAGTCGAGCAGGTCACGCACTGCGGGCTCGGCGAAGAGCAGGATGCCCTCGACGAGCACGACCGGTCGCGGCTCGATGCGCCGGACGCGATCCGTGCGCCGGTGGCGCACGAAGTCGTAGACCGGCAGGTCGATCGGCCGGCCTCTCTTCAACCGTTCGAGGTGCTCGACCATGAGCTCGCTGTCGACGGCGTTCGGGTGATCGAAGTTGTGGGCGGCGATCGCCTCCGGGCCGCCCCACTCGACGTCGCGGTAGTAGTTGTCCTGCGCCAGGAACGCGATCCGCTCGCGGCCGACCGTCGACAAGATCGCCTCGGCGACCGTCGTCTTGCCGGAGCCGGTCCCGCCGGCCACCCCCAGCGCCACGATGCTCATGGTGCACCGGATCCTATGCAATGCGGCGCGGCGAGGGCCAGTGGCGGGGCCGCGGAGCGCCGGCGTGCCGCTGCGCTCAGCGCTGACAGCGCGGGCAGAAAAAGCTGCTGCGCCCGCTCTGCACGATCCGCCGCACCCGGCCGCCGCAGTGCGGACAGGGCTCGCCTTCGCGGCCGTAGACGGCGAGCGAGATCTGGAACTCGCCGTCGTTGCCGGCGCCGTCGGTGAAGTCGTTGAGAGTCGTGCCGCCCTCGCGGATCGCGGCTTCGAGCACGGCGACAACGGCCCGCGCCAGCCGCTCCCAGCTCGCCGCCGAGAGCCTCGCCACCGAGCGGTCGGGCCGGATCCGCGCGCGATGGAGCGCCTCGCTGGCGTAGATGTTGCCGACGCCGACGATCCGCCCGGCGTCCATCAGGAAGCTCTTGACCGGGCCGTGCCGGCCAATCGCGAGGAGCTCGAGGTCGGCGCCGGTGAGCGGCGCGCCGAGCGGCTCGCGGCCCAGGCGCAGAAAGCGCGGATCGCTCTCGAGCCTCCGCGTCGCCGCCACGAAGGCGACGCCGAACCGGCGCGGATCGCGCAGGCGCAGCCGGCCGCCGCGGTCGAGGCGGAGCGCCAGGTGCTCGTGCGTCTCCCGCGGCGTGCGTGCCGGGACGAGCGTCAAGCGCCCGCTCATGCCGAGGTGAACGACGAGCGTCCGCCCGCCCTCGCAGTCGATCCACAGGTACTTGCCCCGCCGCCGCAGAGCGACGATGCGGCGCCCGGCCAGCGAACGCAGCCGCCGCCGGTCGAGCGGCTCGCGCAGGGCCGGCGAAAGCACCTCGACGCGCTCGATCCGGCGCCCGACGAGGCGCGGCTCGAGGCTCCGTCTCAGCACCTCGACCTCGGGCAGCTCCGGCATTGCGGCCGGATTGTAGAGGCGGCCGCCGAGTGGGCGCTTGACAGATTCGCCGCGATAGCGTAAACAAGGCGTAAATGAGCGCCTCCGCAACCCTCCCCCTCTTTCCCGAGCTGCCCCTGGCGGGCCGCGCCGATCCCTCGGCGCTGCCGCTGCGCCGCCGCGCCGAGGTCGAGCACTTCGATCTCGTCGCGCGCGACGTCCTCAACCGCACCGAGAGCCCCCGGCTCCCCTTCGACTGGACGATCAACCCGTACCGCGGCTGCGAGCTCGGCTGCGCCTACTGCTACGCGCGCTCCACCCATCGCTTCCTCGACCTCGACGATCCCGAGAGCTTCGAGACCCGCATCTTCGTCAAGCGCCGCGCCGCCCAGAGCCTGCGGCGCCAGCTGCGCCGGCACGACCTGCGCGGCCAGACGATCGCCCTCGGCACGGCGACCGATCCCTACCAGCCGGCCGAGCGGCACTACGGCGTGACGCGCTCGCTGCTCGAAGTCTTCCGCGACGCCGAGGGCCTGACGCTCGCGATCACCACCAAGTCGCCGCTCGTCCTGCGCGACCTCGACCTGCTCGTCGAGCTCGACCGCCGCCACGCCGTCGAAGTGCACGTCACGCTCACCAGCGTCGATGCGCAGCTCTCGCGCCGCATGGAGCGCGGAGCGCCGACGCCGGCGGCGCGGCTGCGCGCGCTGGCGGAGCTCGCCGAAGCCGGCCTCGCGACGCGCGTCAACTGCATGCCGGTGCTGCCGGGAATCAACGACGGCGAGGAGGTGCTCGGCCCGCTGATGGCAGCGGCGCGCGCGGCGGGCGCGCTGCACGTCACCGCCAACCCGCTCTTTCTGCGCGGCGCGGCGGTGCGCGCCCACTTCTTCGCCTGGCTCGGGCGCGAGTTCCCCGCTCTGGCGCCCGTCTACCGGCGCCTCTACGGCCGGCGCGACGATCTCGACGCGGCGGCGAGCGAGCGACTGCTCACGACCTTCCGCCGCCTGCGGCTCGAGCACGGCTTCCCGCGCGCCCGGCCGGGGCGGAGCTGATCTCGCCGGCGAGCGCGATCGCGAAGGCCGCGAGCGCCGCGTCCGGATCGCCGCTGTCGCCCTTCAGCCGGCGCTCGGTCTCGAGAGTCAGCGCCGGCAACGCCGCGAGCCTCTCCGGCGGGAAGCGCGCCGCCGCGAGATAGAGCCGGTGCAACGGGAAGGCGTGCATGCCCTTGAGCGGATTGGCCGGCACGCCTTCGAGCTCGCCCTGGAGCCGTTGCGCCAGCCGCTCCCTGAAACGCGGGAAGGAGCTCTCGTCGGCCCGCGTGCCCGTCGCGGCGACGGCGCCCGCCACGGCCACCAGCTTGCGCGCGTGGCCGGCGAGCAGCCCGAACAGCGAGAGCCGCTCGAGCACACGGTCGTCCGCCCCGGCGAGCCGGCGACCGATCTTGCCGAGCGCCTCGCCCGCCCGGCCGGCGCCGAGCGCATCGAGGATGTCGAAGACGTTCTCCTCGCCGCGGTCCTCGACGTTGGCGACGACCATCGCGAGATCGACGACGCCCTCGGCGGCGAGTGAAGCGAGCTTGCGATACTCGGCGGCGAAGCGCGCCGCGGAGTCGGCATCGACGGCGCCGGAAGCGCCGCCGCGGCGGATGTCCTCCGCGCGCAGCGTCCGCTTCGCGAGCTCGCGCGCGGCGTCGGCGCGCAGGCGAGCCCCCGTCTCCCGCTCGAGCTCGGCGACGAGCGCCGCGAGCCCGGCGATGCGCTCTCCCTTCGGCATGGCGAGCCGGCCGGCGTCGACGAGCGCGCCGCGGCCGGCGAGCGCGGCGACGAGCGGATGCCCGGCGTCGATCGCGCTCTCGACGAGCACCAGCAGGTGGCGCTCCGGCAGACCGTCGCGCAGGAGGTCGCCGAGCAGCGTCAGCTCGTCCTCGCCGGCGCCGCGCAGGCCGGCCGCGACCGCCGCGGCGAGCAGCGGTGCGAGCTCGCGGCGCGCCTCTTCGGCCGTGCCGCGCTCGTCGCCGAAGAGCGCCGCCGGGAGCTGGCTCAGCACCGCCTCGGGCGCCGCGGCGGCGGGATCGATGTCGTGCAGCCGGCAGACCTGGAGCAGGCGGAGGGCCGCGGCGCGCGCGGCGCCGTCGAGATCCTCGGCGTCGCCGCTCCACGGCAGCGCCTCCCTCGCCGCCGCGAGCAGAGCGGCGGCCGCGGCACGATCGGAGATCAGCCCGCTGTCGTGGACGGCGACGATCTTGCCGGGCTCGAACAGCGACAGCGTGCGCAAGTCAGCGACGAGATCGGCGACGCTCGCCTCGAAGCGGTGGACGCGGGGAGCGACGCCCCACAGCTCGCCGAGCGCGGCGAGCACCCGCTCGGCGAGCGGCGCGGCCAGCGCGCGGTCGCCGTGCACCACCACGAGCGCCGGCAGCTCGCCGGCGCGCGCGGCGGCGAGAAGCGGCTCCACCGCTCAGGTCTCCGGCACCGTCGGCAGCGAAGCGACAACGAACTCGCCGGAGTCCTCGTAGACGCCCCACACTGGCGCCGGCTGCACGCCCAGCTCCTCGGCGGACAGCCGCTCCTCCTCGAAGTCGAGCTCGACGGAGTTCCACGAGCGGCAGCGGGCGCAGAAGTCCTGCCAATCCGAGGTGCGCTCGTGGCAGACGCGGCAGACGTACTCGGCGTGCCCCAGGCCGAGCTCGCGCAGGCAATCGGAGAACGCCGCGACTGTCGCCTCGAGGTCGCCCTGCCGCTGCTCGATCGTGCCGAGCAGGAAGTGGTAGGTCGGCGAAGAGCGGATGCGGTCGCCGAGGCCGGCGAGCGTCCGCCGCGCCTCGTCGAGCATCTCGAGCCGGTAGTAGAGTCGGCCGAGGAAGAAGCGCGGCAAGAGGTCGTTGTCGACGGCGTGGATCAGCGCGCGCAGGGTCTCGAGGGCCGCCAGCGGCTCTTCGCGCTCGATGAAGTGATCCTCGATGCGCTGCAGGAAGACCGGGCTGCCGGTCTCGAGGTAGCCGGCGCGCCAGGTGGCGATCGCCTCGTCCGGGCGCTCGGCGAGGAGCTCGGCCTCGCCGAGCATGATCCGCGCCGGCAGGAAGCGCGGCTCGTGGGCGAGCAGGCGGCGAAACAGCTCGGCCGCCTCGCCGCTGCGCTCCTCCTCGAGCAGTAGGACGCCGCGCTGATACTCGAGGCCGAGCGTCAGTCCGGCGTCACGGGTCAGGGCCCGCGTCTCGCCCGCTTCGCTCAGGATGGCGGTGATCCTCTCGTGCAGCTTGGCGGCCTCGGCCCAGTCGCGCTGGCCGACGGCGTCGGCGCGGCGCCGGCGCAGCACCTCGAGCCCGCCTCCCGCCACCTCGCGCACGATGCGGCCGAGCGTCTCGCGCGCCACTTCGACGTCGCCGAGCGCCGCGTAGTCCTCTGCCAGCTCGTAGAGCACGGCGACCGAGCTCGGAAAGAGGCGCGAGGCGCGACGATGCACCTCCACCGCCTCGCCGGCGCGACCGAGCTCGCGCAGGATCGCTCCGTAGCGCAGGAGGCCGTCGAAATCTCCCGGGCTGGCGGCGAGAAACGCCTCGAGCTCGTTGGCAGCGCGCACGAGCTGGCCGTCGGCGGTGTGGTCGACGGCGCGGCGGTGGGTCGCCTCCCGGCTCTCCTGCTCGCGGCGCTCGCGGCGCTCGCGGCGCAGCGCCAGCTCGTGGCGCAGGGTGTCGACGACGAGCACCGCGGCGACGGGCAGGAAGCCGGCGAGGAAAGCGCCGAGAATCGCTCCCCAGAGCGGGATCGAGATCTCTTCGCCGAGCCGGAAGCGCTGGTCGAGCAGCGCCCCGTTCAGACGCACGTGATAGGCAGCGACGAACGCCGCGCCGACGGCGAGCAGGAGGCCGAAGAACGAGCGCAGTCGCATGGTGACGTCAGCCGAACGCGGCTTGGCGCGCCCGCTCAGGCCTCCGCGAGGAGCCCCATCTCGAGCAGCTCCTGGCACGAGATGCAGTAGCGTGCCCAGGGCACCGCTGCGAGCCGCGGCCGGGCGATCGGATCGCCGCAATTGGCGCAGTTGCCGTAGGTACCGCTCTCGACGCGCTCGATGGCGGCGTCGACTTGCAGCATCAAGGCGCGCTCGGCGTCGGAGATCGAGAAGTTGAGCTCCCGGCTGTAGGCGTTGTTGGCGCGATCGACGATGTCCTCGGTCGGGCTGTCATTGGACTCCTGGCCCGACTTGAGATCCGAGAGGTAGAGGGCCAGGATCTCCTCTTTCTTGGCGCGCAGCTTCGCCAGCACCGCCTGGGCGTCGATCGGCTCCCGCGCCGACATCGCCGCTCGATACGCCGCCGAAGGCGGCGAGTGGGCGCGGATGCGCAGCGGCTTGACGCTCGGTGTCGGCTTGGCCGGCGCCGGGCTCGCCGCCGCGGCCGGAGCAGGCACGGGCGGCGGCACCACGGCAACCGCGAGCGTCGCGGCGCGGCGGCTCGCCTTCGCGGCGCGCGCCGAGACGCGAGCGGAGAGCGGTTTCTTGACGCGCGCCGGAGGCGCGGCCCGGCCGGCCGCAGGACGCGGCTTCGCGTGCGCAGCGCGCTTCGCCGGCGCTGGCCGCGGCTTGGCGCGGGAGACCTCGGCCCGCGCCGCCGGTCTCGACTTCGCGCGCTTCGGCGCCGGTTTCCGACTGCGCTTCCGCGGCGTCGGCCGCTTGGCCGCTTTCGGCTTGGCGGCCGGCCGCGCTTTCTTGCCGGCCGCCGCGCGTCCGCGCGCGCCGCTGCCCGAGCTCCGGCCCGCGGAGGACTTCTTCGCCTTCTTCGCTTGCTTCGCCGGCCGTCGCGCCGACCGACTCTTCTTCGCGCTCGTCTTGGCCACGCTCATGCCTCCGAATCCGGATCGTGCCGGCCGCCGTAACGCGGCTGGCCGCTCACGATGGCCGGCCATGATAACCGGATCGCAGCTCGCTCGAAAGTGGTGTCACGCCCCCGCGGCTCGGCCGCGGTCGTCGGGGCAGTCGACGGCCGGCGCGCGCCCGGCCGAGCGGCTCGAGCGCCGGCATCCGCGGGCCGAGCGACTGGCGCATCCGGCCCACAAGAGCCGGAGCTCGACCCGACGCCTACTCGGGCCGGCCGCTGTCGTGCGAGGCACCCTTCTCGCGCAGGTACGACTCCCACTCGTCGTAGAAGGCGAGCGACCTGAGGTCGCGCATGCGGTCGAGGAAGACGACGCCGTTGAGATGGTCGAACTCGTGCTGGACGATGCGCGCCTCGAAGCCGTGCGCGACGTAATCGAGCGGCTCGCCGCGGCGATCGAGGCCGCGCACCCGAACCTCCGGATGCCGCGGCACCAGCCCGCGCAGGTCGGGGATCGACAGGCAGCCCTCCCAGTCGTAGACCAGCTCGCCGGCGTGCGGCTCGATCATCGGGTTGACCACGACGCGCAGCGGGATGCCCCCGCCGGGCGCCTCGGCGTCGGCCGCCTCGTAGACGAACAGCTGCAACCCGGCGCCCACCTGCGATGCCGCCAGGCCGACGCCGTCGGCGGCGCGCATCGTCTCCACCAGGTCGTCGACGAGCCGCGCGACCTCGGGGCTGGCCAGCCGCTCGGGGGGAAGGGGCTCCGCCGGCGTGCGCAGCGCCGGATGTCCGAGGCGAACGATGGGCAGGATGGCCATGGGCGACGCGCCCGATCTTACCGCCGGCCGAGACCGCGGAGCCGCGGGCCCTTTGCTAGGCTTCCGCGCATGACGGCCTGGACGTCGGAGGAGGAGCAGCGCCGGCGCCGGCGCCGGCGCATCCTGCGGGGTCTCGTCGTCGGTGGCGCCGCCATCGGCGTGCCCGCCCTGTTCAACGCCGCCATCGCCAAACAGGCGCGCCGCCTGTCGGCGGCGAGCTGGGGGCGTCGCCATCGCTACGCCTGGGAGCTCGGCGACGTCGCCTTCCAGCGCCTCGGCGAGGGCGACCCGCCGCTCGTGCTGTTGCACTCCTTCGGGCCCGGCCACGATTCGATCGAATGGCGCGATCTGGCGCAGACGCTCGGCGAGCGCTACCAGGTCTTCGCCCCCGACCTGCCGGGCTGGGGCCGCTCCGACCGGCCGGCCCTCGACTACGACGCCGAGCTCTACATCGACTTCCTGATCGACTTCTTGATCGACCTCGTGCGCCGTCGAGCGGTGGTCGTCGCCGCCGGGCTGGCCGGCGCCTACGCCGCCCAGGTCGCGATCGACCGCCCCGAGCTCGTGCGTGGCCTCGTGCTCGTCACGCCGCTCGGCATCGACCTCGGCAGCGACGAGCCCGACCTCAAGGACGCGGTCATCCACCGGCTGCTCAAGCTGCCGGTCGTGGGCACCTCCGCGCTCAACGTCTACTCGAGCCGGCACGGCATCGAGCACCACCTGCGCGAGGAGGTCTACGCCGACGCCGGCCGCGTCGATCCGCCGCTCGTCGACCACTACTGGAAGAACGCCCACGAGGACGGCAGCCGCGCCGCGCTCGCCGCCTACCTCTCCGGCTATCTGAACCACCGCGTCGGCAGGGCGCTCGAGCGCCTCGAGCTGCCCACGATGCTCCTCTGGGGCCGCCGCTCGCGCCACCCCGCGGTCGAATCCGCCGATCTCTGGCTGCGCGCGCTGCCCGAGGCCGAGCTCGAGATCGTCGAGCCCGCCGGCGCCCTGCCGCACGCCGAGGCGCCTGCCGAGGTGGCGGCGCTCGTCACCCGATTCGCCGACGCCCTGCCGCCGGCATGAGCCGGGCGAAGTTTCCCCCCGTCGCGTCGGGCTATCCCTTCCCCGGCCTCGAGCAGGAGGTGCTGCGCGAGTGGCGGGAGAAGGACATCTTCAGGAAGTCTCTGGCGCGGACGGCGAGCGGCGAGCCGTTCGTCTTCTTCGAAGGACCGCCGACGGCCAACAACACGCCGCACGTCGGCCACGTACTGACCCGCGTGGTCAAGGACCTCTTCCCGCGCTTCCAGACGATGCGCGGCCGCCACGTCGCGCGCAAGGCGGGCTGGGACACCCACGGCCTGGCGGTCGAGATCGAGGTCGAGAAGCGGCTCGGGCTCACCGGCAAGCGCGACATCGAGCAGCTCGTCCCCGGCGACCGCGCCGCCTCGATCGCCGCCTTCAACCGCGCCTGCCTCGACTCGGTGGGGACCTACGAGCGGCAGTGGCGCGAGATGACCGAGCGCTTCGGCTACTGGCTCGACCTCGACGACGCCTACTTCACCTACTCGAACCGCTACGTCGAGTCGGTGTGGTGGGCGCTCAAGACGTTGTACGAGAAGAAGCTGCTCTACGAGGGGCACAAGAGCCAACCCTTCTGCGCGCGCTGTGGCACGACGCTCTCCTCGCACGAGGTGGCGCAGAACTACAAGGAGGTCGACGACCCCTCGATCTGGGTGCTCTTCCCGGTGCGCCCGGGCCAGCGCCTGAAGACGGTCGCCGGCGGCGAGCTGGTGACCGCCGACGGGCTCCATCTCCTCGCCTGGACGACGACGCCGTGGACGATGCCGGGCCATGCCGGCATGGCAGTCCATCCCGAGATGGTGTACCGCATCGTCGCCCACCCGGAGCGCGAGGGTGCGACAGTGCTCATCGCCGACGCGATCGAGGCGGAGATCCCCTTCGAGCGCGTCGCCGGAGAGCGCCGCGAGCGCCTCGACCTGCGCTCGCTCCCCGCCCTCGCCGAGCTCCGCGGCGCCGACCTCGCCGGCCTGCGCTACGACCGGCCTTACCGCACCGCCCCGGCCGACTCGCCGGCGAGCGTGAAGTCGTTCGACCCGGCGCCGTCGGACGAAGCCGGCTGGCCGGTGATTCCGGCCGCCTTCGTCACCGCGAGCGACGGCACCGGGCTCGTCCACATCGCGCCCGCCTTCGGCGCCGACGACCATCAGACCGGGCTCGCCCACGGCCTGCCGATGTTTCGCTCCATCGAGCCCAACGGCAGGGTGGCGGCGCGCGACGGGCTCGGCGACCTCCGCGGGATGTGGTTCAAGGACGCCGACAAGGAGGTGATCCGCGACCTGCGCCGGCGCGGGCTGCTCCTGCACAGCGAGAGCTACCGCCACAGCTATCCCTTCTGTTGGCGCTGCGACACGCCGCTGCTTCAATACGCCACCGAGTCGTGGTTCGTGCGCACGACGGCGATCCGCGACGCTCTGGTCGAGAAGAACCGCACGATTCGTTGGCGCCCCGCAGCGATCGGTCTCGCCCGCTTCGGCAACTGGCTCGAGGGCGTCGTCGACTGGGCGCTCTCCCGGCGCCGCTACTGGGGCACGCCGCTGCCGATCTGGAAGTGCGACGGCTGCCCGCAGACCTTCGTGCCCGACTCCTTCGACGACCTGTTCGCCACCGCCGGCGTTCCGCGCCCGGCCGATCCCTACGACCGCGCGCAGTTCGATCCCCATCGGCCCGGCATCGACGGCATCACCTGGCCGTGCTACGCCTGCTCGGGCGGCACCTTCCGGCGGGTCGAAGACGTCATCGACGCCTGGTTCGACTCGGGCGCCATGCCGTTCGCCCAGCATCACTATCTCGGCGCTCCCTTGCCCGGCTTCAATCCCGACGCCGCCCAGGCCGAGCTCCGCGGCTTCCCCGCGAACTTCATCTCCGAGGCGATCGACCAGACGCGCGGTTGGTTCTACACCCTGCACGTGCTCGCCGTGGCGCTCTTCGACTCGGTGGCGTTCGAGAGTTGCATCGTGCTCGGCCACGTCAACGACGAGGCCGGCCGCAAGATGTCGAAGCGCCTCGGCAACGTCGTCGATCCAATGACGGTGGTGGCGGAGACGGGCGCCGACGCGCTGCGCTGGTACTTCTACGTCAACGATCCCGAGCAGACCTCGCGCTTCTCGGCGCGGCTCGCGCGCGAGGCAGCGCAGAGCTTCCTCCTGCCGCTGTGGAACGCGCTCTCGTTCTTCACCATCTACGCCAACCTCGACGGCTGGCGCCCGGGGAAGACGAAAGACCTCCATTTAGGGGAAAGGCGCGACCTCGACCGCTGGATCCTGAATCGGCTCGACGACGAGATCGAGCAAGTCACGCTCCACCTCGAAAGCTATGCCATCGCGCCGGCTGCCCGGCGACTCGAGGCCTTCCTCGACGACCTTACGAACTGGTACATCCGACGCAGCCGCGAGCGCTTCTGGTCCGCCGCCGAGGACGAGGCCGCCGGCAAGGAGGCGGCCTATCAGACCCTCTATGAAGTCCTGACCACGCTCGCCCGCCTGATCGCACCCTTCACGCCGTTCGTGGCGGAGAAGCTCCACGAGCACCTCGTGCGCAGCCAGGATCCGTCCGCGCCCGAGAGCGTGCACCTGGAGCCCTGGCCGGTGAGGAAGAATTGGCTCGACCAGCTGGGCGAGATCGACAAGAGCGAAACGCTGCGGCTCGTGCAGGCGATGTCGCTGGCCCAGCGGGTCGTGGGCCTCGCTCGAGCCGCCCGCGCGAGTCACAACCTGAAGACTCGGCAGCCCCTCCCTTCAATGAGCCTTGTCTTTGCTCCGGAGGTATTCGGCGTCGAGATTCGGGGTCACATCGAGCGGGTCCGCGACCTGATTCTCGACGAGGTCAACGTCAAGGAGCTGCGCTGGGCCGAGAGGCGGGGCGAGTTCGTCCGCCACGAGGTGCGGCCCAACTTCCGCGTCCTCGGCAAGCGGCTGGGGCCGAAGATGAAGGCGGTGCAGGCGGCGCTCGCCGCCGACGACGGCGACGCGCTCGCCGCGGCGCTCGAGCGCGACGGCCGGATCGAGGTCGAGGCCGGCGGCGAACGGATCGCGCTCGCGCCGTCCGAGCTCGAAGTGCGGCTGATCGAGAAGGAGGGCATGGCGACCGCCGGCGACCGCGAGCTCCTCGTCGTGCTCGACACCGCGCTCACGCCCGAGCTCGTCGCCGAAGGGCGCGCCCGCGAGGTCGTCAACCGCCTGCAGACGGCGCGCAAGGAGGCCGGGCTCGATTACGCCGACCGCATCCGCGTCACTTACCGCGCCCACCCCGAGCTCGAGGCGACGATCGCCGCGCACCGCGACTGGATCGCCGGCGAGACGCTCACCGTTTCCTGGGAGGCCGCCGGCGGCGACGCCACCGAGCTCGCCGCGACCGACGTCGACGGCTTCGCGCTCGATTTCACGATCGCCCGCGCCTGAAGCGCGCTCCGGTCGGTCGCGGCGGCATCTCGGTAGACTCGCGGCTCTCGACTCGCTGGAGGCTCCCATGCGTCGAATCGCTGCCGCGTCGTGGCTCGTCGGAATCGCGCTCTGCCTCTCGGGCGCGAGCGCCGCGGAGAACGCCGAGCCGCCGGCGCGCGTCGCGCTGCGCGCCGCGCGGCTCGTCGACGGCGTCGCCGACCGCGCCCGGACCGATGCCGTCGTGGTGATCGAGGGCGAGCGCATCCTTGCCGTCGGCGGGCCGGAGCTGCTCGCCGACGGGCTCACCGTCCTCGACCTCGGCGACGCGACGCTGGTGCCTGGCCTCGTCGACGCCCACTCGCATCCGCTCATCGTCAGCGACGACTACCAGGTCGCCCACCTGCGCGACTCCTCGGCGTTCAAGGCGCTGCGCGGCCTCAAAGCCGTGCAGGAGAACCTGCGCGCCGGCTGGACGACGATCCGGATCGCCGGCGACGCCGACGTCTTCTACGCCCACCTCGACGTGCGCCGGGCGATCGACCGGGGGCTCTTCGTCGGCCCGCGGTTGACCGGCGCCGGGCACTACCTGTCGATCACCGGCGGCGGCGGCGACATCAACTTCCTCGCCCCCGAAGTCCACGTCGCCGCCGACGGCCTCGTCGTCGACGGCGTCGAGGCGATGCGAAAGGCGGTGCGCGAGGAGATCAAGCGCGGCTCCGACTGGATCAAGCTCCTGGTCAGCGGCGCCTTCATGTCGGCGGGCGACCGCCCGGAGGACGTCCACTACTCCGCGGAGGAGGTGCGGATGGCCGTCGAGGAGGCGGCGCGCCACGGCGTGCCGGTGATGGCGCACGCCCACGCCACGGCCGGCATCAAGCTCGCCATCCGCGCCGGCGTGCGCTCGATCGAGCACGGCACCTTCCTCGACGACGAGGCGATCCGCCTGCTCGTCGAGCACGGCGTCTACCTGGTGCCGACCCTCTACATCGGCGACTACTACATCGAGCAGGGCTCGCCCACCGGCTACCAGGACAAGATGATCGAGCTCTCGAAGAAGTACCGCGACCAGCACTACGAGTGGGTCGGCAAAGCGATACGCGCCGGGGTGAAGATCGCCGCCGGCTCGGATTTCGGCGGCTACGATCCGGCGATCAACGCCGGCGAGATCGAGGCGCTCCACCGCGCCGGCATGACGCCGATGCAGGCGCTCCAGGCGGCGACGCGCGTGGGCGCCGAGCTCCTCGGCTGGGAGGACCGCATCGGGACGATCGCACCAGGCAAGCTCGCCGATCTCGTCGCCGTCCCCGGCGACCCGCTCGCCGACCTCTCGCGACTCCGGAACCCGATCTTCGTCCTGCTCGGCGGCCGCGTCGTGCGCCACGACGCGCCCGCCGACTAACCGGCGACGAAGGGTTTTCGCGGGCGCGGCGTCCAATCGCACGAGGGAGCCTCTCGCCCGGGCCGTCTGCGTGCGGCGGCCATGGCCCGGACGCTCGGCCACTCCGTGCCGCCGCCCGAAAGGAGCGCCCGATGCGAGACTCGCCGCGATCCGTCCTGCCGCGGGGTGCGTCGGCCCATCCGGTTGTCCGCCATCTTCTCCCGGGCTTCGCGCGCGCCGCGCCGGCCCTCCTCGCCGCCGCACTCCTGCCGGCCGCCTCGGCGGCCGACGACGGCTGGGCCGTCGCGGTCGAGGCCGTCCAGCTCGAGCTCGCCGGGCACGACCGCCACGTGCTCACCGACCGCGCCACAGATGCCGCCGGGGCGGCCAGCGAGTCGACGCTCGACCTCGAAACGGAATCGGCCCTCGGCTACCGGGCCGAGATCCGCTACGGGCGCGGGCGCTGGTCGTACGGACTCGACTTCCTCATCCACCGCACCAGCCAGGACGCCGGCCCCCGCATCGGCGCCGCGACGGCCGGCGGCAGTCGGACGTTCCTCGTCGGCGGCGGTCAGGTGGTCTCCGACGACCCCGCCGAACGGCTTTACTACGAACGGCTCGAGGACACCACGGTCGAGCTCTGGACGCTCGACCTGTACGCCTCGCGCGCCCTCGCCTCGGGCCCACGCGGCGAGCTGCGCTGGCTCGTCGGCCTGAAGACCGCAGACTTCGACAACGACTACCGGGCCGTCGCCGGCATCGAGGAGACGGGCGGCTTGCGCCTCGACGCCGCGTCGAACTACGACCGCATGCACGGACCTCTCGTCGGTCTCGCGGGCGATCGCGAGCGCGGCCGGCACCGCTTCACGGGCTTTCTCGGCCAATCCGTCGTCACCGGCGACGTCGAGCTCTCGAGCCAAGCGCGCGAGTTCGTCGGTCCCCCGAGCCGCGAGGTCGACGCGCCGATCGCCGAGATCTCCTCGACGCGCTTCCGCACGACGAAGAGCGAGACGATCCCGATCACCGAGCTGCGCCTCGCCTGGCGGATACGGCTCGGCGGACGCTTCGCGGTCGGCCTCGGCGCCTTCGCCTCCCGCTGGTGGGACGTCTCGGTGCCGCCGGGAGTGGTGGCCGGCGCCGCGCTCGACACGCTCGACGAGAGCACGATCGAGCTCTACGGCCTCGCGGCGAGCTTGAGCGTCGACCTCTGAGGCGTCGCTCCGCGTGGTCCATCCGCCGCGCCGCTGATAGCCTCTCCACACCGCTCACGGAGCGGGAGGAGAGGGCATGGCCGGCATCTTCAAGGCGTACGACGTGCGCGGCATTTATCCGTCGGAGATCGACGAGACGATGGCGCGCAAGATCGGGCGGGCGTTCCGCGCCGTGCTCGACGACGCCGACCTCGCCCACGGCGGCGAGCGCGTGGTGGTGTCGCGCGACATGCGGCCGTCGTCGGTGCCGCTCGCCGAGGCGCTCGTCGACGGGCTGACCGCGGCCGGCCTCGACGTCCTCGACATCGGCCTCGCCACCACGCCGATGAACTACTTCGCCATCGGCCGCCTCGGCACCGCCGGCGGCGTGCAGGTCACCGCCTCGCACAACCCGGCGCAGTACAACGGCCTCAAGTTCTCGAAACACGAGGCGCGGCCGGTCTCCGGCGATCACGGCATCCCTCTGCTCGAGCAGCTCGTCGCCTCCGGCGAGCTGCCGACGTCGACTCGCCGCGGCTCGCTGCGCACCGCCGACGTCTTCGCCGACTACCGGCGCCACGTGCGCTCGTTCCTCAGGCGACCGCCGGGCGCCCACGCCCTGCGCGTGGTGGTGGATGCCGCCAATGGCATGGGCACCATCGATCTGCCGCTGTTCGAGTCGATGGGGATCGAGCTCGTGCCGCTCTACTTCGAGCTCGACGGCTCGTTTCCCAACCACGAGGCGAATCCGCTCGAGCTCGAGAATCTGCGCGACCTGCAGCAGAAGGTTCTCGAGGTCGGCGCCGACCTCGGCGTCGCCTGCGATGGCGACTTCGACCGTGCCGCCTTCGTCGACGAGCTGGGACGCCCGATCGGCAGCGACCTGACGACGGCGCTCATCGCCGGCGAGCTGCTCTCCCGCGAGCCCGGCCTGCACGTGCTCTACGACCTGCGCTCGTCGCGCGCCGTCGCCGAGTACGTCACCGAGAAGGGCGGCATCCCGGTGCGCGAGCGGGTCGGTCATTCGTTCATGAAGGCGACGCTGCGCGCCAAGCACGGGCTCTTCGGCGGCGAGCTCGCCGGTCACTACTACTTCCGCGACAACTTCTACGCCGACTGCGCCATTCTCGCCGTCATCGAGATCCTCAACCTGCTGTGGCATACGGGCCAGCCGCTCTCCGCGGTCGTCGCGCCGCTCGAGCGCTACGCCAAGAGCCCGGAGACCAACTTCGAGGTGGCGGACAAGACGGCGAAGATGAAGGAGCTCGAGGCCGCCTACTCGAACGGCGAGATCGATTGGCTCGACGGCATCACGGTGCAGTACGAGGACTGGTGGTTCAACGTCCGGCCGTCGAACACCGAGCCGTTGCTGCGGCTGGTCTGCGAGGCGCGAACCGCCGCCGATCTCGAGCATCGCATGACCGAGCTCGTCGGCAGGATCGGCGAGCCGGTTCGTCACTGAACCCGCGCAACGCGCGCCCCGGCCGCGCCGAGCTCATTCCTGCGCCTCGAGCACGGCGAAGGCGCGCTCGATCTCCGCGTGGGCGCCGATCAGCACGAGCTCGTCGCCGGGCTCGAGGCGGAAGTCCGCCGGCGGTGTGACGAACGGCGTCTCGTCGCGCACGACAGCGAGCACCGTGGCGCCGGAGCGCCGTCGCAGATCGAGCTCGCGCAGGTCCTTGCCGATCGCCGGGCAGCCGTCGGTCAGGCGGAAGACGTCGGTCGTGCCGGCGGCGAGCGCCTCGGCGACCGCGCGCGACACGCCCGCCGGCACCCGGCCGCCGCGCAGCATGCGGTAGTCCTCGCCGCGCAGCACACTCGTCTGGGCGGCGATCACGTTGCGCGGGACGTGGAGCTCCTCGAGCGCCCAGGTGTAGATGGCGATGGCGCTCTCGTACTCCTCGGCGACGACGCGATCGGCGCCCGCGCGCTCGATCGATTCGACCTCGCGCAGCCGGCGCGTGCGCACCAGGATCTTCGCCTGGGTGCCCAGGCGGCGAATCGAGCGCACCACGTTGATCACCGCCCGCGGGTCGGAGATCGCGATCACGGCGAGGCGCACGTGCGCGACGCCGGCGTGCGCCAGGATCTCCGGCCGCGTGGCGTCGCCGAAGATCACCGGCTCGCCGGCGGCGAGCGCCCGCTTGACGCGCTCGGCGTCGGCGTCGACGATGCGGTAGCGGATGCTCGTCTCGTGGAGGATGCGCGAGAGGATCTCGCCGTTGGCGCCGTAGCCGACGATCAGCACCTGCGGCGGAGCCGGAGCCGCTGGCCCCGCCGCCTCGTCGCGCGACGCGCTCCCGGCGAGCCGGTCGGCGAGGTGGGGCGCGAGCAGCACCAGCGCCGGCGTCGCCAGCATCGACAGCGCCGAGGTGGCGAGCAGGAGCTGATACGGCTCGCCCGACACCACGCCGTGCGCGCGGCCGAGCTCGAGCAGCACGAACGAGAACTCTCCGATCTGCGCCAGGCCGAGCCCCGCCACGATCGCGGTGCGGCGCGGCACGCCGAGCGCCGCCACGGCCATGCCCGCGACGAGCGCCTTGAGGGTGATCACCGCGAGCGTCGCCGCCACGGTCGCCAGCGGATGGCGGACGACGAACGACAGGTCGACCAGCATGCCGATGGCGACGAAGAAGACGCTGGCGAAGAGCTCGCGCAGCGGCACGACCTCGGCCAGCGCCTGGTAGGCGTACTCCGAGTCGGCGAGCAGGAAGCCGGCGACGAAGGCGCCGAGCGCCGCCGACAGGCCGAGCCGCTCGGTGAGCCAGGCCGTGCCGATGCAGAGCACGACCGCGCCGAGCAGGAACGCCTCGCGGCTGCGGCCGCGGGCCGCGAGGGCGAGCAGCCGGGGCAGCAGCACCCGCCCGAGCAGCACCGCCAGCCCGAGCGCCGCGAGGCCGGCCGCGAGCCGGCCGAGGAATCCGGCCCCGATTCCGTTCGCGCCGCCGCCGAGCGCCGGCACGACGACCATCATCGGCACGACCACCAGGTCCTGGAAGAGCAGGATGCCGAGCGCCGCCCGGCCGTGCAGCGAGTCGAGATCGTCGCGGTCGCCGTAGAGCTTGAGCACCAGCGCCGTGCTCGACACCGACACCACGCAGCCGACGAGCAGCGCGGCGCCCGGAGCCACGCCGGCGGCGACCGCCGCGCCCCCCGCTGCCACCGCGGTGATCCCGACTTGCAGAGGACCGCCCACGGCCAGCCAGCGACCGAGCTCGCGCAAGCGCTCGCGGGAGACCTCGAGCCCGATGACGAAGAGCAGCAGCACGACGCCGATCTCGGCGACGCGCTCGACCGCCTCGAGCTCGGTCACCCAGCCGAAGCCCGACGGCCCGGCGAGCGCCCCGGCCACCAGCAGGCCGGCGACCGACGGGATGCGCAGCCGCACGCAGACGAGCACCGCCGCCGCCGCCGTGGCCAGCACGCGCACCGCGAGCTCGAGGATCGATGCGTCCTGTTCCATGCCGCGCCATTCTAGAGGCGCGGCGGCGGCCGAGCGGCCGCGTCAGCGCGGGCGGCTCAGAAGCGGACGCCGACCGCGGCGACCAGCTCGGAGTCGTCGGAGAGCACCACCTTGAGCTGGGCGTAGGGCGTCATGCCCTCGACGCGCCAGCCGACGCCGCCCAGCAGGTTGAGGCCGGCGTCGGTCTCGTCGTCGCGCCCGCCGACGCCCTCGGTGTTGATCACCGCCGGGCCCGCTCCCGCCCACAGGTAGTAGTCCTCGCCCTTGCGGAAGTCGTAGTGGAAATCGAAGTTGGCCGAGATCCTGTCGCGCTCGTCGGCGAAGACGAACTCGAGGTTGGGATTGAAGAACCATTCGCTGCTGCCCATGCGCGTCAGCAGCTCGAGACCGACGAACGGGTCGGCGTCTTCGAGGTAGGCGCCGGCGCGCACGCCGAAGTCGACCTG
>DASWJT010000037.1:0-33718 GCA_036397015.1 Thermoanaerobaculia bacterium | reverse complement strand
CGATGACGCCGCGCAGTCGATTCGCGCCGGCGGCGAGGGCGGCGAGATAGACCAGCCCGCCGCGCAGCTTGAACGAGCCCACCGGCGTGTGATTCTCGTGCTTGACCCAGACCTCGGCGGCGAGTCGCTCGCCGAGCAAAGACCAGGCGTACTGCGGCGTCGGCGGCATCACCGCGTAGACGAGCTCGGCGGCGCGCTCGATCTCGGCGCCGGCAGGCAGCAGCGCGCTCACGCCGTCGCCGGCTGCAGCCCCGGCATGCGCCGCAGCAGCCACCTGACGAGCTGCTCCGGCGGGGCGATCTGCGTCATGCCGAGCTCCGTCGGCAGCCGCGGCGGCTGCATCAGATTGAGCGCCCGGTAGACGCAGTAGTTGAAGTTCTCGCGCACGCTGTCCTTTCGGCGGTCCGAGAACATCGTACGCAGGCTGGCGAGTTGTTCTCCCAGGAGCGCGTCCACTCCCGCCTCCGCGCCCGCCGTCGCGGCGCGCACCGCAGCCGTGCGCTGACCCACTCGGCGGTCGAGGCCGAGGGCGGCCGAGCGCAGCGAGTCGAGCTCGGCGAAGACGTCGCGCGCCGGCTTGGCGGGGCGCTCGGCTGCCGGCGGCCGCGCCTCGGGGCCGAGCAGGTACGACCGGCCCGAGCAGTTCGCGCGGTGCAGCTCCGCGTCCTGCACGATCCAGCCGAGCTGCGTCAGGTCGAGAAGCGTCGAGACCTGCTCGGCGAGGTTGCGCACGAAGGGGGCGACCGCCCGCTCGTGCGCCTTCTCCACCCCGTCGAACTGATTGAGCACGTAGTGGACGCGGAAATCGGCGAAGAGCGAGCGCAACGCGTCGACCAGCGCGCCGTCGTCGAGCAGCGCGCCGAGCGCGGCGAGGAAGGCGTCGAGATTCGGCACCGAGTCGTCGTAACAGTCCTCGGCGCGGGCGAGGAGATCGGGCACCAGATCGCGCGCCGCCCCGACGCCGGGGAGCGCCCAGACCTGCGACTCCGGCGCGAAGATGGCGCGCAGCGTGCGGAAGACGATCGCCTTGACGATGTCGGCGGCGGCGGCCGTCGCCTGCGGCAGCTCGGGGGTGAAGACGAGCACGCCGCTGTTCGTGTAGGGGAGGAAATCCGCCACCGCCGGGTCGATCCCGGCGCGCAGGTCGAGGACGACGTAGTCCGCCGGCATCGCGTTGATCTCGGCGGCGAGGCGCCGGCGCAGCGCGGCGTCGGGGTTGGCCAGCTCCTCGAGGTAGTGGCGCGGCGCGGCGACGAAGCCGAACTGGCCGTAGCGCCCGTCGGGATCGACACTCGCGTCGAGCCGGGTGACGCAATCGGCGAGCTTCTCGCCGTGACGGTGGAAGTGATAGAGGTCCTTGGCGACCGGCACCGCCAGCGAGCCGCGCACCGAAGAGGTGGCGGTGTCGAGGTCGACCAGGACGGTGGGCGCGCGGCGGGAGAGGGCGAGCGCGAAATTGACGGCGAACGTCGTCTTGCCGACGCCCCCCTTGCCGGAGGCCACCGGTATGATCCGCCTGGGCATGGAGGCGTCAGCTTAATCCTGCAGGTGACTCAAGGCTAGCCCCGTGCCAGCCGCTGTCGGCGGAGTGAACGTTGGAGAAAGGATCGCCCGCATGAACCGTCGTCCGCTGACCGTCGCCGTCGCACTCGCCTTGGTCGCCCTCTCGGGCGCCGCGCAGGAATTCAGCGATCCCCATTCGCTCTCGCGCCCCGACGAGGTGGCGGTCACCCACCTCGACCTCGACTTGACCGTCGACTTCGCCGCCAAGACGCTCGCCGGCACCGCCAGCCTCACCGTCGAGCGCCGCGCGCCGGGCGCCGAGCAGCTCTGGCTCGATACGAACGGCCTCGACATCGTCGCCGTGCGCCTCGACGGCGCCCCCGAGCCGGTGGCCCACCGGCTGAGCACCGAGATCCCGCTCCTCGGCCGCGCCCTCTCGGTGCCACTCGGGCCCGAGACGCGCGTCGTGCACGTCGACTACCGCACCCGGCCCGACGCCGCGGCGCTGCAGTGGCTCGATCCGGCGCAAACCGCGGGCGGCCGACACCCGTTCCTCTTCACCCAGTCGCAGCCGATCCTGGCGCGCACTTGGGTGCCGTGCCAGGACAGCCCCGGCGCGCGGGCGACCTACCGCGCGACGATCCGCACCTCGCCCGAGCTCGTGGCGGTGATGAGCGCCACCAACCCGCGCCAGAAACGGCCCGACGGCGTCTACCGCTTCGAGATGAAGCAGCCGATCCCGAGCTACTTGCTGGCGCTCGCCGTCGGCGACCTCGAGTTCCGCGAGCTCGGCAGGAGGAGCGGCGTCTACGCCGAGCCTTCGGTGGTCGAGCCGGCGGCGTGGGAGCTCGCCGACACCGAGGCGATGATCACCGCCGCCGAGCGGCTCTACGGACCGTACCGCTGGGGGCGCTATGACCTGCTCATCCTGCCGCCGTCGTTCCCGTACGGCGGCATGGAGAACCCGCGGCTCACCTTCGCCACCCCCACCATCCTCGCCGGCGACAAGTCGCTCGTCGCGCTCGTCGCCCACGAGCTCGCCCACTCGTGGTCGGGCAACCTCGTCACCAACGCCACCTGGAACGACTTCTGGCTGAACGAGGGCTTCACCAGCTACATCGAGAACCGCATCATGGAGGCGGTCTACGGCGCCGACTACGCGGCAATGCTGCAGCTGCTCTCGCGGCGCGAGATCGAGAAGGCGGTCGCCGAGGAGGGCTCCGGCGCGCGCTCGACATGGCTCTACGGCGACCTGGGCGGGCGCGATCCCGAGGGCTACGTCGCGGAGATCGTCTACGACAAGGGGGCGTTGCTCCTGCACACGCTCGAGGACGCGGTCGGGCGCCAAACCTGGGACCGCTTCCTGCGCCAGTACTTCGACGAGCACGCCTTTCGCACCATGACCTCGCGCGGCTTCGTCGACTCCGTGAGCGCCAACCTGCTCGACGAGCGCCCCGAGGCGGCGGGCCGGGTGGACGTCACGGGCTGGGTCTACGGTCCGGGGATCCCGCCCAACGCCCACGCCGCCGTCTCGCCCGCCTTCGACCAGGTCGACCGCGAGGTCAACCGCTTCCTGACCGGGACGCCGGCCGCCGACCTCGCCACCGCCGGCTGGGTCACCCAGCAGTGGCAGCGCTTCCTCGAGCGCCTCGGCTCCGGGCTGCCGCTCGCCAGCATGGCCGACCTCGACGCGACCTTCGGATTCACGCGCAGCGGCAACTCCGAGGTCCTCGCCGCCTGGCTCGGGCACGCCATCGCCGCCCAGTACGAGCCGGCCGATCCGGCGCTCGAGCGCTTCCTCACCACCGTCGGCCGGCGCAAGTTCTTGAAGCCTCTCTACGAAGAGCTCGCCAAGACGCCGGCCGGCCTCGCCCGAGGCAAGGCGCTCTATGCCAAGGCGCGGCCGGGGTATCACGCGGTGAGCCGCGTGGCGGTGGACGAGATTCTCGGCTGGAAGGAGTAACGGCTCAGCCGACGCGAACGACGACCTTGCCGAGCGGACGGCCGCGAGCGAGATAGTCGTAAGCCGCAGCGATCTCGTCGAACGCGAAGACGCGGTCGATCCGCGGCACGAGCTCTCGCCGCGCGAGGAGCGGCCCGGCGAAGGCGAGGAAGGCGGCGACGAGCCGCGCCTTCTCGTCGCGGCTCCGCGAGCGCAGCACCGAGCCGCGGATGACGAGCCGCCGCCGCAGCACGGCGGCGAGATCGAGCGTCGCCGTGGCGCCGGCCATGAGCCCGACGAGCACCAGCCGCCCGCACGGCGCGAGCGCCGCGAGATGCTCGGCGAGATGCACGCCGCCGACGAGATCGAGGACGAGCTCGACGCCGCGCCCGCCGGTCGCCGCCCGCGCCGCTTCCGGCAGCGCTGGACCGAGCTCGAGGAGCGCGTCGGCGCCGAGCTCGCGCGCCACGGCCAGCCGCTCGCGATCGCGGCCGGCGGCGAGCACGCGCGCGCCGAGCGCCTTGCCGAGCGGCACCGCGAACGTCCCGACACCCGAAGTCGCCCCGGCCACGAGCACGCTCTCGCCGGCCCGCAGTCCGCCCTCGTCGACGAGGTTGACCCACGAGGTGATCGCCGCCTCCGGCAGCGCCGCCGCCTCCTCGCAGCTCCAGTCGCCGGGAATCGCCAGCAGCTGCCCCGCCGGCACCGCCACGCGCTCGGCGTGACCGCCCCCGGCGAGGAGCGCCGCGGCGCGATCGCCGACCCGCCAGCCGGCGACGCCCTCGCCGAGCGCGACGATCTCTCCCGCCGCCTCCAGCCCCGGCACCTCGCTCTCCCCCGCCAGCGGCGGATAGAGCCCGCGCAACTGGAGGAGATCGGCGCGGTTGAGCGCCGTGGCGCGCACCGCCAGAACGACTTCGCCCCGCGCCGCGACCGGCTCCGGCCGGTCGCCGACGCGGGGCGAGGGATCGTCGCCCGGCGCGGGGATGAGCGCCCTCACGCCGTCGTCGCGGGCACGCCCGCCGGCTCGGCGCGCTCGGCGGCGCCGGCGAGGCTCGCCGACCGGTGCTCGGCGAGCCCGATCGTGCCCTCGTGCAGGAAGGCGTAGCGGCCGTCGAGCACGCTCACCCCGCTGCGGTACTTGCGCGCGTCGTCGTTGCGCCAGAGCTCGCCGAAGAGCCGCTCGACGGCGCGGCGCGAGCCGCGGCAGAAGAGGTCGGCGAGCTCGACGGCACGCGCGCCTTCCGGCTTGCCGCCGCGCGCCAGCGCGTGGGCGCGCGAGATCGCCGCGCTCATCGCGAAGAGCTCGCAGGTGATGTCCACCAGGCGGAAGAGAAAGCCCTGCTTGAATTGCAGCTTCGCCCGGTGCACGAGCATGCCGTGGAGGACCTGGCGCGCCAGCTGGCGCGCCTTGCGATCGACGAAGCGCAGATGCCCGGCGAGCGGGCCGAACTCGGCGTAGCGCGGCCAGCGCCCCCAGCCCAGCCAGCGGGTCGGGTACCACCCGAGGTAGAAGAGCGCGGCGCGCGCGAGCGCGCGCGCCCTGGCGCCGGCCGACTTCTCGCGATCGATGATGTCGCCCGCCACGTCGAGGTGCTTGTCGACCGCCTCGCGCGCGATGAAGAGGCGCATGATCTCGCTCGAGCCCTCGAAGATGCGGTTGATCCGACAGTCGCGGAAGATGAGCTCGACCGGGATCGGCTCGTCGCCGCGCGCCGCCAGCGAGCGCGCCGTCTCGTAGCCGCGGCCGCCGCGGATCTGCATCGTGTCGTCGACGATCTGCCAGGTCTTCTCGGTGTTCCACAGCTTCGCCGCCGCCGCCTCGAGCCGGATGTCGTAGCCGCCGCGGTCGGCCATCTGGCAGGAGAGCTCGGTCATCGACTCCTCGGCGAAGGTCGTCGACGCCATCTCCGCCAGCTTGTGCGAGATCGCTTCGTGCTTGCCGATCGGGCGCCCCCACTGCACGCGCTCACCCGCCCACTTGCGGCAGATCTCGAGGCAGAGCTTGCTGGCACCGACCATGCCGGCGGGGATGGCGAGCCGGCCGGTATTCAAGGTGGTGAGCGCGATACGCAGGCCTCTGCCCTCGTCGCCGATGCGGTTCTCGACCGGCACGCGCACGTCGGTGAACGAGAGCACGGCGTTGGCCAGCGCCCGCATGCCCATGAAGTGGCAGCGGCGCTCGACCCGGACGCCCGGCGCGTCGCACTCGACGACGAAGGCCGAGATCTTCTTCGTCAGCGGGTCGCGCGCCATCACCACCAGCAGCTTGGCGATGGTGCCGTTGGTGCACCAGAGCTTGGTGCCGTTGAGCACGTAGTGCCGGCCGTCCTCCGCGAGCACCGCGGTGGTGGCGAGGCGCGCCGGATCGGAGCCGACGTCGGGCTCGGTCAGGGCGAAGCCCGAAATCTCGCCCGCCGCGCAGCGCGGTAGGAAGCGGCGCTTCTGCTCCTCGCTGCCGAAGTAGAGCAGCGGCGTCGGCACGCCGATCGACTGGTGCGCCGAGAGCAGCGCCTCGACATTGCCGTCGACCGAGCCCAAGAGCTCCATCAGCTTCGAGTACTCCAGCATGTTGAAGCCGAGGCCGCCGTACTGCTTGGGGATCTTGAGCCCGAAGGCGCCGAGCTTGCGCAGGCCGTCGACGACGTGCTCGGGGTACTCGCCGCTCTCGTCGATGGCGACCGGATCGACCTCGTGCTTCAGGAACTCGCGGAAGGCGCGGTAGAAGGCGGCGAACTCGGGACGGTCCTCCTCCACCCGCGGGTAGGGGTGGACGAGGTCGAGGCGGAAGTTGCCGAGGAAGAGCTCTTTCAGGAAGCTCGGGCTCTTCCATTCCTTCTCGCGCGAGGCCTCGGCGACCTTGCGCGCCTCCTCCTCGCTGACGTGGCGGACGTTCTCGGCCATCGCGACCTCCCCTCGCCGGCGCCCTGCGAGTCTACGGAAGAGCGGTCGCGGCCTCTCTTCCGCGCTGCGGCAATAATTTACCGCAAAGCGGCAAGAATGGCAAAGTTTTTACGCCGCGTCGCGGCACAACCGCAGTTCATGGGTAGATCTTGTAGAGCAGGCGCGGGTAGGGAATCGTCTCGCGCAGGTGCTCGAGCTTGCCCATCCAGGCGACGAAGCGCTCGAGGCCCATGCCGAAGCCGGAGTGCGGGCAGGTGCCGTACTTGCGCACATCGAGGTACCACTGGAAGGCCGCGAGCGGCAGGTCGTGGGCGCGCAGCCGTTCGAGCAGCAGGTCGTGTTCGTGGATGCGCTGCGAGCCGCCGATGATTTCGCCGTAGCCCTCGGGGGCGATCATGTCGAGGCCGAGCACGACTCTCGGGTTCTCCGGATCGGGCTGCATGTAGAACGCCTTAAACGCGGCCGGGAAGCGGCTCACCATCACCGGCCGGTCGAACTCCTGCGAGATCAGCGTCTCCTCGCCGGCGCCGAAGTCGTCGCCCCAGGCGATCGGGTTGCCCTTGGCGTTGAGCTTCTCGACCGCCGCGCCGTAGGTGATGCGCGGGAAGGGGCCAACCACGCGCTCGAGCGGCGCGGTGTCGCGCTCGAGCGCCTTCAGGTCCTCGGCGCAGCGGTCGAGGACGCGGGCGACGAGCGCGACGACGAACTCCTCCGCCAGCTCGCACAGTCCGTCGAACTCGAGGAACGCCACCTCGGGCTCGACCATCCAGAACTCCATCAGGTGGCGCCGCGTCTTCGACTTCTCGGCGCGGAAGGTCGGCCCGAAGCAGTAAACCTTGCCGAAGGCCGAGATCGCCGGCTCGAGGTAGAGCTGCCCCGACTGGGTGAGGAACGCCTTGTCGCCGAAGTAGTCGGTCTCGAAGAGCGTCGACGTCCCCTCGCACGCCGCCGGAGTCAGGATCGGCGAGTCGATGCGCACGTAGTCGCGCGCGTGGAAGAAGTCGTGGATCCCCTGCTCCACCTCCGAGCGGATGCGCAGCGCCGCCCGCTGCCGGGTCGAGCGGATCCACAGGTGGCGGTTCTGCATCAGGAAGGCGGTGCCGTGCTCCTTGGGCGTGATCGGAAAGTCTTCGCTCAGGTGGTCGACGCGGAAGTCGGTGAGCCCGATCTCGACGCCGGAGGGGGCGCGCCGGTCTTCGCGCACGACGCCGGTGAGCGTCACCGTCGATTCCTGAGTGGCGCGCTCGAGCTCGCTCCAGGCGCGCTCGTCGACGTCGGCGCGCGAGGCGACCGCCTGCACCACCCCCGAGCCGTCGCGGAACTGCACGAAGTGGATCTTGCCGCTCGAGCGCTTGCCCACCACCCAGCCGCGCAGGGTGACGGGCTCGCCCGCGTGGCCGCGGAGATGCCGGATCGAGATGGGGTCGCGCATGCGAGCGCGAGATTCTAGCAATGGCGCGATTCGGGCTCAGGCCGAGGCGTCGTGATCGAGCTCGGGGAAGAGCTCCTGACTGCAGTCCGGGCAGAGCCCGTGGCTGAGCTGCGCGTCGGTGTGCTCGGAAAGGTACTTCTCGAGCACCTGCCAGGTGCCGGTGTCGCTCTGCAGCTTGCGGCAGCGCGAGCAGATCGGGATCATGCCGCGCAGGGTGCGGATCTCGGCGAGCGCCGCCTGCAGGCGGGCGCGCTCGCTCTCGAGCGCAACGGCGGTGCTCTCTCGCGAACGGACGCTCGCCGCCATGGCGACCGCCGCGGTGGTGAAGATGATGAGGTAGGACTGCAGCACGAGCGCGCGCGACGATTCCCTTGCGACAACGGCGAACGGTCCCCACCCGCGCGTCGTGCCGTACGTTGCGACGACCGCCAGGAGGAAAGCGGCCAGACCCGTGCCGCGGCGACCGAAGCGGATCGCGATCCAGACGAGGAACGGGAGCACCCAGTAAGGAAATCTCTCCAGGGTGCGCAGCCCGGGCTCGCGCCAGAAGATCAGGGTGGCGACCGCGAGCAGCGACGCGCAGGCCAGCCCGGCCTCGATCAGCTGGCTCCGCGTCAGCGGCTCGCGCTCCTCGCGCGCGACGACGATCGGCGGCACGAGGACGAAGAGGCCCAGCGTGCCCGACGCCCACCACACGGCCGCCGCCCGCCCGAAGGAGCTCGGGTGGCCGAAAGCGGTGAGCGCCGCAGAGCCGACGAGCGCGCCCGGTACCGTCGTCGCGAGCAGCAGCCCGAAGGTTCGCACGCACGTGCGCGCGCTGCGGAAGAGATCGGTGAGGCGACCGCTGCGCAGCAGCAGCTCGGCGCCGAACAGCGCCGACGCCGTGTTGGCGAGGAAGACGGCGGCCGCGAGGACGAGCGACTGCTCGCGCAGCGCGTAGAAGACGAGCGTCGCCGGCAGCACGCCGGCGAGCGCCAGCACGAGCCAGTCCCGCCGCGGACGGATGACGAGCGCCGCGAGGTAGATCGCCGCCGGCGGCCAGAAGATCGAGAAACCCATGGCGGGAAACGACAGCCGCCGGCCGAGCTCGGCGCCGAGCAGATAGGCGAGCGCGAAGAGCGCGATCGGCGCCCACCCGAGCGGCGCCGTCGCGAAACGCATCGCGAACGTGCGCACGCGCGGCGTCGGGAGCGACGACGAATCGAAGTTGGCCATGCGCGGCGACTGGGAAAACTGAGCGCCCAAGACTCTAGCACTCGCCGCGGTCGAGATCGCCCGCCGGTGCCGCCTCGGGCGCCGACGCCGGGTCGAGCCGGGCCAGCGCCGCCGCTGCGGCGCGCTGGTGCGCCTCCTTCTTGCTGCGCCCGGTGCCGCGGCCGAGCGGCTCGCCGTCGAGCGCGACCTCGCAGGCGAACCACTTGTCGTGATCCGGGCCCGACTCCTCGACGATCACGTAGGCGGGCAGCGCGCGGCCGGCGGCCTGCAACCGCTCCTGCAGCTCGGTCTTGGCGTCGCGGCGCGCGGTCTCGTGCGCGCTCTCCGCCCAGTCGAGGAACGGCTCGACGGCGCGGCGCGCGGCGTCGACGCCGCCGTCCAGGTAGACCGCGCCGAGCGCCGCTTCGCAGGCGTCGGCGAGCAGCGACGCCTTGCGGCTGCCGCCCGAGCGGCTCTCGCCGACGCCCAGCCGGAGGAGCGCGCCGAGCTCGATCCGCTCGGCCCAGCCGGCGAGCGCGCCGGCGCTCACCAGCGTCGACTTGGCGCGCGAGAGCTCCCCCTCGGGGCGCTCCGGGTAGCGGCGGAAGAGCCACTCGGCGGCGAGCAGGCCGAGCACCGCGTCGCCGAGGAACTCGAGCCGCTCGTTGTGCGCGGCGAGGCCGCGCTCGTTGGCATAGGAGCGGTGGGTGAGCGCCAGGAGCGCCAGCGCCGGGTCGGCGAAGCGATGGCCGAGCGCGGCGCCGAGGCTCGCCGCGAGCGCCGCCGCCTCGTCGGCTCCTCTCATCGCCGCCCGAAGCGCCGTTCGAGGTCGGCGTCGGTGAGGGTCAGCACCACCGGCCGGCCGTGCGGGCAGGCGTAGGGGTTCTCGGCGCGGAAGAGCTCGGAGACGAGCGCCTCGAGCTTCTCCGCTGCGAGCGGCTGGTGCATCTTGATCGCCGCCTTGCAGGCCGTCGCCGCCGCGAAGTCGTCGAGCAGCCGGCGCCGCAGGTTCTCCGGCGTCGCCTCGGCGTCGGTGGCCAGCACCGCGAGCAGCCGCCGCGCCTCCTCGGGAGCGAGCGACGCCGGCGCCGCGGTGAGCGCCAGCGTGCCGCCCGAGAGCTCGTCGAGCTCGAAGCCGAGCTCGCCGAGCGCCGGCGCGAGCTCGGCGAGCTTCATCGTTTCGCCGCGCGAGAGCTCGACGAGGAGCGGCGCCACCAGCCGCTGCGCCGCCGGCCGTTCGGCCTCGAGCTCGCGCCGCAGGCGCTCGTAGAGCACCCGCTCGTGCGCCACGTGCTGGTCGAGCAGGTAGAGCCCGTCCGGCCCCTCGAGCAGGATGATCGTCCCCTTGTACTGACCGAGCAGCCGGAACGGCCGCACCGCGCCCGAGCGCCCGGAGAGCGGGATCGCCGCCCGCTCGAGCGGCGCCAGCCCCGCCACTGCGATGCGCGCGGCGAGCGCCGGCGGCGCTCCGTCGCTCGGCTCTCGCACTTCGTCGGCGATGCCGGGCGACCGGCGCCCCCCCATGCTCTCCCATCCGAGCGTGCCCGCCGCGGGCGCGCCGGCGGCCGGCGCGCTCAGGGGCGCGAGCTCCTCGCCGCGGGCACGGCCGAGAGCCGCGCGCAGCACCTGGCCGACGCGCCCCACGTAGCCCGAGTCGCGGAAGCGCACCTCGTTCTTCTGCGGGTGGACGTTGACGTCGACCTGCTCGGGGGGGAGGTCGAGGAAGAGGAAGAGCGCCGGGAAGTCGTCGCTGCGCCACTCCTCGCGCACGGCGCGGTAGAACGCCGCCAGCACGGCGCGGTCGCGGACGAGCCGGCGGTTGACGAAGACGAAGCTGCGCCGGCCGCGCCGCGCGGTGGCCGGCGAGCCGACCAACCCGCGCACGCCGGGAGCGAGCGCCCGGGCCACCTCGTCGGGGATCTCCTCGAGCTCGCGGTCGAGCCCGGGGCCGAAGACCTGCTCGATGCGCGCGCGCAGGCCGCGGGCGTCGTCGGCGAGCGCCGGCGCGTCGAGCAGCACGCGCCCCTCGTGACGCACCGTGAAGCCGACCTCCGGGCGCGCCAGGGAGTAGCCCTCGACCACCTCGACGGCGCGGCGCAGCTCGGTCGCGTGCGTCTTCAAGAACTTCCGCCGCGCCGGCACGTTCCAAAAGAGCGAGCGCACCTCGACCGTCGTGCCGCGGGCGCGCGTCGCCGGCTCGCGCCCGAGCACGCGGAGGCCCTCGAGGCGCACCCGCACGCCGTCGCCGGGGCTCGTCGCGGTGGCGAGCTCGACTCTCGAGACGGCGGCGATCGAGGCCAGCGCCTCGCCGCGGAAGCCGAGCGTGGCGACGCGCTCGAGGTCGGGGAAGGCGGCGATCTTCGAGGTCGCGTGGCGGTCGAAGGCGAGCAGGGCATCGTCCGCGTCCATGCCGGCGCCGTCGTCGGCGACGCGGATGCGGCGCGCGCCGCCGCCCTCGAGCTCGATCTCGACCCGCGTCGCGCCGGCGTCGAGGGCGTTCTCGACCAGCTCCTTGACCACCGACGCCGGCCGCTCCACCACCTCGCCGGCGGCGATCTGCGACACCAGGTCGTCGGGCAGGATGCGGATGCGCGGCATGCGGCGCGAGTGTATCGCCGGGGGGGCGCGACTCAGGGCGGCGAGAGGGGCAGGCTCGCCACCACGGCGTCGTGGTCGCTCGTGCGCAGATCCTCCGGGCAGTCGGAGTTCAAGTGCACGATCTCGGCCTCGGCGCCGCGGGCGAGCGCCGGCGAGACGACGAGGTGGTCGATGAGCTGCGCCGTGCCCTCGAAGTTGTAGCTGTATTGCTCGGCCGCGGGCACCGCGGCGGCGAGGTTGACGAGCGGCGGCCGCGACAGGTGCTCGATCGACGGCGCCCATGGCGGGTCGTTGAGGTCGCCGAGCACCACCAGCCGCGCCGCCGGATCGGCCGCCAGCAACTCGTCGGCGAAGGCGCGGATCTCCCGCGCCTGCGCCTCCCGCTTGGCGCCGGTCGGCCGCTCCGGCGGCTGCACGGCGCCGAACGCCCGCGAGTCGTCCCACTTCGACGACCAGTGGTTGACGACGAAGAACCACGGCGCGCCGCCGACCGCGAGCTCGACCGCCAGCGAGCGCCGCACCCCCTCGCCCGCGGCGAGCGTGAAGGCCGGCGAGAGCGGCGCGACGCGCGCCGGGTTGGGCACCAGGCGCGGCGCTCCGCCGCCGCCGGCGATGGCGACCGCGTCGCGAGCGCCGCCCTCGCCGCGGCGAGGCAGGCTCAGACGCGCCCCATCGTAGAGCAGCGCGACGCGGATGTTGCCACCCGGAACGCCGCCCTCGCGGTCGAGCTCGGGATCGATCTGGGCCCAGGCGTACGCCGGCCCGCCCTGCGCGGCGATCTCGGCCACCAGCCGGTCGAGCGTGCCGCGTGCCGAGACGACGCCGTCGCCGCCGGCGCGGCCGCTGTCGTCCTGCACCTCCTCGAGGGCCAGGACCTCGGGCGAGCCGAGACGGGTGACGATCGCCTCGGCGAGGCGCGCGAAGCGCGCCGCCGAGTCGGCGAGGGAGAAATTCTCGACGTTCAAAGCAGCCACGCGCAGCCGCTCCGGATCGGGCCAGAAGCGGGTGCGCGCGTCGCAGCTCTCGGCGCTCGACTCGACGGCGATCTCCCGCGTGGCGAGGATCTTGTAGCTCGAGAACGAGTAATCGACGACGCCTTCGACCGGCTGGGCGAGGCGGCTGCCCGCCGCCAGTTGGGGCAGGCCGCCGACCAGGCGGCCGGCGACGGCGACGCGATCGAGCCGCGGCGCGCCCGGCGTCAGCAGGTCGCCGCCGGCGCTGGTGCGCGGCGCGTTCTCGGCGCTGTCGAGCGCCAGCACGAGCTCGTCGTAGCCGAGCGTCGGGCCAGTGACGCGGCGGCCGTCGGCGACGATGCGCATCCCCTCGAGGCTCTCCCAGAAATCGATCGCGTCCCCCGCCGGCTCGAATCGCCCGAGGCCGTCGTCGTCCACCTGCCCCGGCACCCGCAGCTCGCCGCCGATGACCGGTGCCGGTGGCAACTCGGTGCCGCGCGCCACCGTCTCGACGAAGCTCGCGACCAGCGTCGTCACCGTCAGCTGGCGCGGGCCCGGCAGGCGCTCGACGACGCGGCCGTGGAGGCGCACGCGGTCGCCGATCGCGAGGCGCTTCGTCTCCGCCCACTCGACTCGCACACCTTCGGAGGTCGTCGCGTCGCCGTCGGGCAGGAGCGACTCGAGGAAGAAACCCGGAGAGCGCGCACCGCCGTCCACGGCGGTGACCACGCCTTCGAGGCCGACCACCCAGCGGCCGGCGAGCGGCGAGCGGTGGCCGGCGCCCTGGATCCGACCGACCGTCACCGGCGCGTCGTCGACGGCGAAGACGAGGAAGCGCGTCTGCTGGCGGAGCGGCGCGAAGTTGTCGTCGGAGACGACGACGAAGGCGCGCCGGCCGTCGGCGAGCGCCGGGCCGAAGCTCATCCCCTCGAAGTTGTCCAGCTCGACGCCGAGCTCCCCGAAGTCGACGACGAGCTCCTGCCGCGCACGCCCCGGCCGCGCCGCCGACAGCGCGCCGAGCGGCGGCGCGAGCGTGACGAGCGAGAGCGTGACGCGCATGCCAACGCCCTGCACGAACTCGCGCTCGAGGGCGAGCAGCCGGTCGTCGCCGAGCGCGGCGAGATCGACCAGGCCGTTGACCCGGAAGGCATCGGCCGTCGGCGGCGCCTGCCGCACCGCGCCGACCTCGTAGCGGATCTCGCGCGGCGCGCCGCGTGCGGCAAGCTCCCAGACCAGCAGACGGCTCGGGCTGGCGACGCCGACGTCCGCCGCCGGGCCATCGCCGGCGAGGGCGTTCTCGAGGCCAGCGACGAGGAAGCGGCCGTCGGGGGTCACCGCCAGGCTCTCGAAACCGAGGTTGTCGCGCACGCCGCGCCGGCCGCCGCCGTCGGGCAGGAAGCGGGACGGCAGCTCGAAGCGGTCGAGCTCGCGCCCGTCGGCGCCGAGCCGCGCCACGAACGGCGCGACGCGATCGCGGGCGACGCCCTCGGAGGCGAAATAGAGCGCGCCGTCGGGCCCGCGCGCGAAGCCTTCGGGATCGATCCGGCCGACACCGTAGCCTTCGCCCGCGGCGCCGCCGAGCCGCACGCGCTCGACGATCTCGACGCCGCCCGGCTGGCCGATCTGCGCGAGATCGAGCCGCAGCGCGTAGAAGCGGCTCGGCGCCCGCTCGCCGCGGTCGTCGGAGAGGGCGAGGAAGCGCTCGCCGGCGGCATCCCAGGCGAGCCCCGAGAGGCCGCCCACCGGCTCGCCCACGAAGAACGCCCCTGGCTCGAGCGCCAGCTCGCCGAGGAACTCGAAGGAGGAAGGAACGAACGGCGGCGCCGCCGAGTGGGCGGCCGGCGCGAGGAGGAGCAAGAGCGAGGCGACGAGCTGGCGGCAGGCCCGGCCGATCATCCGCGGGAGCCTAGCCGAGCGCTCGCGCGATGTCTCGCGCGCGCGGCGCGGCGCGAGCCCGGTGGTACGATGCCGCGCATTCGGCCGGGCTCGCCGCCCCGCCGCTCCCGCACGAGCCCGCGACGATGAGCCCGGCCCGCGAAAACCTCGACCTCGACGTCCTCTTCGTCGGCGCCGGGCCGGCCAGCCTGGCCGGCGCCATTCACCTCGGCCACCTGCTCGCCGAGCACAACAGGAAGCACGCCGCGCATCCGATCGAGCTCTCGATCGCCGTGCTCGAGAAAGGCGCCGAGCTCGGCGCGCACGCCCTCTCCGGCGCCGTGCTCGATCCGCGCGCCCTGCGCGAGCTCTTCCCGGAGCGTTGGCAGGAGGCGCCGCTCGAGGGCGAGGTCGGCCGCGAGGAGATCCTCTGGCTGAGCGAAAAGGGCGCCTGGAAGCTGCCGTTCGTGCCGCCGACACTCGCCAACCACGGCTGCCACGTCGCCGCGCTCGGCAAGCTCGTCAAGTGGCTGGGCAAGGAAGTCGAGGCGCTCGGCATCGACCTCTTCTGCGAGTTCCCCGGCCGCGAGATCCTGCTCGACGGCGAAGGCGTCGTCGGCGTCGTCACCGGCGACCGCGGCCGCGACAAGGAGGGCCGACCGAAGGCCAACTACGAGCCCGGCGTCGAGATCCGCGCCGGCATCACGCTGCTCGGCGAGGGGCCGCGCGGCACGCTCGCCAAGCAGCTCGACCGCCGGCTCGCGCTCTCGCGCGACGCGAACCCGCAGGTCTACGCGCTCGGTCTCAAGGAAGTCTGGCAGCTGCCCGCCGGCCGCGTGAAGCCGGGCGACGTCATCCACACCATGGGCTGGCCGCTCGGCTTCGAGCTCTTCGGCGGCGGCTTCGTCTACGGCATGCAGGACGACCTGCTGATCGTCGGCCTCGTCGTCGGCCTCGACTACGAGAATCCGCACACCGATCCGCACCTCGAGTTCCAGCGCTTCAAGACGCACCCGCGCATCCGCGAGCTGCTCGCCGGCGGCAAGATGGCGTACTACGGCGCCAAAGCGATCCCCGAGGGCGGCTGGTGGGCGATGCCGCAGCTCGGCGGCGACGGCTTCGCGCTGCTCGGCGACACGGGCGGCTTCCTCAACGGCGCCCGGCTCAAGGGCATCCACCTGGCGATGAAGTCGGGCATGCTCGCCGCCGAGGCGATCTTCGACGCCGCGAGAGAGGGGCGACCGCTCGCCTCCGCCGGGCGCGACTTCCCGGCCCGCGTCGAGCGCAGCTGGGTGCGCGAGGAGCTCCACCGCACCCGCAACTTCCACCAGGCGTTCGAGCGCGGCGGCTTCGACGGCATGGTCAACGCCGCGCTGATGTCGTTCACCGGGCGCGGTTTCGGCCTCTTCGACCGGCTCCACAACGTCGCCGGCCACCAGCGCCTGCTGCGGCTCGACGCGCATCGCGCCGACCTCAAGCCCAAGCCGCCGGTGGCGATCGACAACGAGCTCACCTTCGACCGCCTGGGCGACGTCTACAACTCCGGCACCGTGCACGAAGAGGACCAGCCGGTGCACTTGCTGGTCGCCGACACTTCGATTTGCGTCGGCCGCTGCGCGCGCGAGTTCGCCAATCCGTGCACCCGCTTCTGCCCCGCGGCGGTCTACGAGATGGTCGAGGACGCCGCGGTGCCGGCCGGCCGCCGGCTGCAGATCAACGCCTCGAACTGCGTGCACTGCAAGACCTGCGACATCGCCGACCCGTACCAGATCATCGACTGGGTGCCGCCCGAGGGCGGCGGCGGCCCGAGCTACGGCAAGCTCTAGCACCGCGCCAGGGAGAACGCGTGCGGCTGCGATCTCGAGGTCTCGGCGATCCCGCGGGCAGGCGCGCTCTGCGCGCGGGCTGCCTGCTCGCCGCGCTCGCCTGGCCGGCGATCGCCGCGCCCCCCCGCCCCCTGCCCGACTACCGCTGGAGCCTCGACGGCACGGTGCTGGCAGCCGTCGAGCGGCGAGCACGGGCGGTGACCGCGGTGCGCCTCGTCGACGGCGCGACCGGAGCGGTACGCGGCACGCTCGACGGGAGCCTTCTGGCGGCAGCCGCTGGCCGCGAGACCGTGCGCACCGACATCGAGGTCGGAATCGCTCCCGGCGGCGCGCGCGCCGTCCTCGCGATCGAAGATCGCGCCGTGCTGTGGACGCCGGCGAGCGGCGAAGTCGCGCCGCTCGAGGCTCTCGCCGGCCGCGGCGCTGCGACCGCCCGGCTCTCGCCGGACGGCGAGCGCGTCGCCTACCTCGACGGCAGCGGCAATCTCTGGGCGCTCGAGCTCGCCGCGCGCCGCGCGCTTCAGCTCACCCGCGACGTCGCCGTCGGCAGCGAGCTCGCCTGGTCGCCCGACGGCCGGATGCTCGCCTACCCGGCGCGCGACGCGGCGGGCCGCCTCTTCGTCGCCGTCGTCGAAGTCGAGGATCCCGCGCCGCGGCGCCTCGAGACCGAAGCGTTCGGAACGCCGGGCGCGCTGCGCTGGCGCTTCGACGCCGGCGCGGTCGGCGTGGTGACGCGCGCCGCCGACAACAGCCGGCTCGAGCTCCTGCTCTGTCACTCGCTGCGCTCGCACTGCCGCCCGCTCGCGCGCCGCGAGTGGAGGGGCGGGCGCGCTGGCGTCGACGACCTCCGCTTCCTCGCCGACGGTTTCCTGTGGGGGCCGGCGGACGGCGGCGGCGAGCTCGCCTTCTTCGACACGCTCGGCCGCCAGCGGCGGGAGCTCCTGTCCGCCGGCCACCGGCTGCTCGGCATCGCGGCGCTCTTTACGGCGACGCAGGAGGTCGCGGTGGTGAGCGAGCTCGCGGCGGAGCCGGGGATCGTCCGCCTCTCGCTGGTCGACGTGCGGCGCGGCACCCGGCGCGAGATCGCGACCGGCACCGCTTGGCCGGCGGCCGCGATCTCGGAGGCGCTCCGCGCCTGGGTCCGGCCGCGCCGGACGGCGGCCAGTGCGGTCGACGGCTATCTGCTGGAGCGGATCGACGGCACGCCGATCCTCGCCTTCGCGCTCAGCGGGGCGCCCGCCGCGCCCTGAGGCTCGCGCTCAGGGCAGGCGGCGCATGAGCAGGGCGCCGTTGGTGCCGCCGAAGCCGAAGGAGTTGGTGAGCGCGACGTCGAGCGACGTCTCGCGCGGCGTCCAGGGCACGAAGTCGAGATCGCAGCCTTCGCCCGGCCGGTCTAGGTTGATCGTCGCCGGCAGCACCTGATGCTTGATGGCGAGGGCCAGGATGCCGCTCTCGAGGCCGCCCGCGGCACCGAGCAGATGCCCGGTCGACGACTTCGTGGACGACATCGCGAGCCGCCGCGCGTGCGCGCCGAAGACCTCCTTCACCGCTTTCACTTCGGCGAGATCGCCGAGCGGGGTCGAGGTGCCGTGGGCGTTGACGTAGCCGACCGACTCGGCCGGCAGCTCGGCGTCGGCGAGCGCGTTGCGCATCACCGTCGCCGCGCCGCGGCCCTCCGGATGCGGCGCCGCCATGTGGTAGGCGTCGGCGCTCATGCCGTAGCCGACGATCTCGCAGTAGATTTCGGCGCCGCGCCGCTCGGCCTGCCCGAGCTCCTCGAGCAGCAGGATGCCGGCGCCCTCGCCCATGACGAAGCCGTCGCGCTCCGCCTCCCACGGCCGCGAGGCGCGTTCGGGCTCGTGGTTGCGGCGCGACAGGGCACCCATCACCGAGAAGCCGGCCACCGCGATCGGCGTGATAGCGCCCTCGCTGCCGCCGGCGAGCGCCGCGTCGGCGTAGCCGTGCTGGATCAGGCGGAAGGCGTCGCCGACGGCGTGCAGGCCGGTGGTGCAGGCGGTGCACGGCGCCGTGTTCGGGCCGCGCGCGCCGGTGCGGATCGAGACCTGCCCGGCGGCGAGGTTGACGATGACGCCGGGGATGAAGAACGGCGACACGCGCCCGGGGCCGCGCTCGAGGAGTGTCGAGTGGGCGCGCTCGATCATCGGGAAGCCGCCGATGCCGGAGCCGATGACGACCGCCACGCGCTCGGCGTTGTCGTCGCTGACGGCGAAACCCGAGTCGTCGAGCGCCATCTGCGAGGCGGCGAGCGCGTAGTGGATGAAGAGGTCCATCTTCTTGACCTCTTTCTTCTCCACCCAACGCTCGGGCGTGAAGCCCTTCACCTCGCCGGCGATCGTGGTCTCGTAGCCGGCGGTGTCGAAGCGGGTGATCGGCCCGACGCCGCTCCGGCCGGCGAGCAGCGCCTCCCAGGTCTCGCGCGTGCCGATGCCGAGCGGCGACACCAGCCCCACCCCGGTCACGGCGACGCGCCGACGATCGCTTCTGCTCATCTGGTCCCAGGACGGCGAGGCGACGGCCCGCGGCAGCGGGCGCCCGGCCTCAGTTCTTCGGGGCGGCGTGCTGCTCGATGTACGAAACGGCCTCGCTGACGCGGCCGATCTTTTCCGCGTCCTCGTCCGGGATCTCGATCCCGAACTCCTCCTCGAACGCCATCACCAGCTCGACGATGTCGAGCGAATCCGCGCCCAGATCCTCGGTGAAGCTCGCCCCCGGCGTCACCTCGTCGGCTTCCACGCCGAGCTGCTCCACAATGATGCTCTTGACCTTCTCCGCGACGGTCGACATGCGGCTGTTTCCTCCTCGAGGGATTTTCGGCGACTTTGGATTTCTAGCACACTTGGCGAGAGGTCGTCCATCGGACGGCAACCCTCAGATGTAGAGGCCTCCCGAGACGTTGAGCACGTGACCGGTGACGTAGGCGGCCTCGTCGCTGGCGAGGTAGACGACGGCGGCGGCGATCTCTTCGTCGCGGCCGAATCGGCCGGCGGGGATGTCGGCGAGCATCTTCTCGCGCACCGCCGCCGGCAGCGCGTCGGTCATCGCCGTCTCGACGAAGCCCGGCGCGACGACGTTGGCGGTGACGTTGCGGCTGGCGAGCTCGCGCGCCAGCGACTTCGAGAAGCCGACGAGGCCCGCTTTGGCGGCTGCGTAGTTGGCCTGGCCGGCGTTGCCCATCAGGCCGACCACAGACGAGATGGTGACGATCCGGCCCCAGCGCCGGCGGATCATGCCGCGCACCACCTCGCGGGTGACTGCGAAGGTGCCGGTCAGGTTGGTGTCGAGGACGCGCTGCCACTGCTCGAGGCTCATACGCGCCAGCAGGTTGTCGGCGGTGATGCCGGCGTTGTTGACCAGGACGTTGATCTCGGCCCATTCCGCCGGCAGGCTCTTCAGACGCTCGCCAATCGCTGTGGGCTGCGTCAAGTCGAGCGCCAGCGGCAGCGCCGCGCCGCCGTCGGCGGCGATCGCCGCGACGACCGCCGCCAGCTTCTCCTCGTTGCGCGCCGCCAGCACGACGCGCGCGCCCTGCCGCGCCAGCGCGCGCGCGATGGCGGCGCCGATGCCCTGCGAGGCGCCGGTCACCAGCGCCGTCTTGCCGTCCAGTCTCAGCATCTCCCTCCGACTCCTAGCTCACGCCGAGCTTGGCGAGCGCCTCGGGCTCGGCCAGCGAGATCGTCTCCGCCTCCGGCTCGATGCGGCGCACGAGCCCGGCGAGGACGTTGCCGGGACCGACCTCCACGAAACGCCGCACGCCGAGCTCGTCCCATAGTCGACGGACCGACTCGACCCAGCGTACCGGTCCGTCGATCTGGCGCACCAGGGCGTCGCGGGCGGCGGCGGCGTCGCGCACGGCGCGCGCGTCGATGTTGACCACCACCGGCAGGCGCGGAGCGACGAACGCAACCGCCGCGAGCTCCGGCGCGAGCCCGGCGCGCGCCGGCGCCATCAACGCGCAGTGGAACGGCGCCGAGACCGGCAGCGGCAGGGCGCGCTTGGCGCCGCGCTCGCGGGCCATCGCCATCGCGCGCTCGATCGCGCCGCGGTGGCCGGAGAGCACTGCCTGCTCCGGCGAGTTGAAGTTGGCGACGGCGCAGACCTCGTCGCCGGCGGCGGCGGCCGCCAGCGCGGCGGCTTCCGCCGCGTCGAGGCCGATCACCGCCGCCATCGCGCCGACGCCGACCGGCACCGCCTCCTGCATGAGCTCGCCCCGCCGCCGCACCAGGCGCACGGCGTCGGCGAGGCTCAGGGTGCCGGCCGCGACGTGCGCCGAGTATTCGCCGAGACTGTGTCCGGCGACCGCTTGCGGCGCGAAGCCGAGCGAGGCGAGGGCGCGGGCGATGGCGACCGAGACGGCGAGGATCGCGGGCTGCGTGTTGGCGGTGAGCTGCAGCTCTTCCTCGGGGCCCCGCCAGCAGAGCGCCGCGAGGTCGATGCCGAGCGCCTCGCCCGCCTCCTCGAACGCCGCGCGCGCCGCCGGAAAGCGCTCGGCCCAGGCGCGCCCCATCCCGACTTTCTGCGAGCCCTGGCCCGGGAAGATCCAGGCGGTGGCCGGCGTCAAGTCGCGGTCTCCGCCGCCAGGGCCATCCGCTCCTCCTCCTCGCGCAGTACCGCCACCTTGTCGCGAATCTTGACGTGCAGCTCGGCCTCGCAGAATTCGCGCGCGGCGCGCACGGCGCTGCGGATCGCCTTGGCGTTCGAGCGCCCGTGGCCGATGAAGCAGCCGCCTTCCACGCCGAGCAGCGGCACGGCGCCGAACTCAGCGTAGTCGGTGCGGCGCTGGAAGTTGACGAACGCCGGCTTCGCCAGCCAGCCGCCGACGCGCGTGCGCGAGGTGCGGAAGAGCTCTTCCCGCATCATGCCGACGATGAGGTCGGCCATCGCCTCGGCGCCCTTCAAGAGCACGTTGCCGACGAAGCCGTCGCAAACCACCACGTCGCAGTCGCCGTTGAAGACGTCGTGCCCCTCGACGTTGCCGATGAAGTTGAGGCCGGTGGCGGCGAGCGCCTTGGCGGCGTCGCGCGTCGTCTCGGTGCCCTTCTGGTCCTCCTCGCCGATGGAGAGCAGGCCGACGCGCGGCCGCGGCGTGCCGATGACCGCCTGGGCGTAGAAGTGACCCATGACGGCGAACTGGCGCAGGTGCCGGGGCCGACAGTCGACGTTGGCGCCGACGTCGAGCACGACCGTGCGGCCGTGTCGATTGGGGAAGACGGCCGCCAGCGCCGGCCGGTCGACGCCGGGAACGGCGCCGAGCTCGAGCTTCGCCGCCACCATCGCGGCGCCGGTGTGACCGGCGGTGACCAGCGCGCCGGCGTGGCCGTCGCGCACCAGCTGCGCGCAGACGACGAGCGACGAGCGGCGCTTGCGCCGCACCGCGGTCGCCGGCTCGTCCATGCCGATGACCTCGTCGGCGTGAACGATCTCGAGTCGGCCGTCCGGCCGGCCCCAGCGGTCGAGCTCGCGCTCGAGACGCGCCCGGTCGCCGACGAGCAGGATCTCGACGCCGTCGTGCGCGGCGCTCGCGACCGCGCCGGCCACCGTGGCGCGCGGCGCGAAGTCGCCGCCCATGGCGTCCACGGCGATGCGCATCGCGCGGCTCTCGGCTCCGGCCGTCGAAATCAGGCGTTGCTCGACGTATCGACGACCTCGCGGCCGCGATAGCTGCCGCAGCTCGGGCAGGCGCGGTGCGGCTGCTTGCGCTCGCCGCAGTTCGGGCACAGCGACGTAGCGGGGACGCTCAGCGCGTCGTGGGCGCGCCGCTTGTCGCGGCGGGACTTGGAGTGACGCTTCTTCGGATTCGGCATCTTCGTTCCTCACCCGGCGCCCCGCGGGGAGCGCCTCAATCGGGCGCGCGGAGGCGGCCCTTCAACTCGGCCAGCGCCGACCAACGCGGATCGGACGCCTCGTTCTCGCAGGTGCAGTTCCGCTCGTTGCGATCGCCGCCGCAGATCGGGCAGAGCCCGCGGCAGTCCTCGCGACAGAGCGGCTTGGTGGGCAGCTCGAGCTGGACCTGCTCGACGACCAGAGGCGTCGTGTCGAGCTCGTGTCCGCCCACCTCGACCAGCCCGAGGTCGTCGGCGGAGAGCTGCACCTCTCCGTTCTCCCGCGCCGCGCGACGACGCACCACCAACAGTCGCGCCGCGCTGCGCACCTCGGTCGCCACCGGCCGCGTGCAACGATCGCACGGCTGCACGACACGATACGCCAGATCGAGGTCCAGCCACTGCTCGGGCTCGGGCGGCGTCAGCCGGCCACGCACCGCCACCACAGTCGGCTCGCCGCCGAGGTCGGCCGCCTCCAGCGCCACCAATTCCTCCCAGGAGAAGTCGGCGGCACGAGCGGAATCGAGGCGGAGTCTCAACGAGCTGGCCCCCCTGCGAGAGCCGCGGAAGGGTATCGGATCGGTTGGCCGCGCGTCAACGCGCGGGGACCGCCGGCGCTTCGTCGAGGCAGAGCCGCCAGCGCACCCCCCGCGGCGCGCGGCGGACCTCGAGCACGGAGGCTGCGCAGCCCGCGAGCGGAGCCACCGCCGCCGCCAGCCGCTCGGGCTCGACGCCGAGCAGCTGTCCGAGCGGCAAGCCCCGCAGGCTCGCGGCCAGCCGCCGCGCCGCGGCGGCGACGCGGTCCGGCCGCAGCCCCGCGTAGCGCTGGAGGCCGCGGCGCTCGGCGAGCAACGCGGCGAGCTCGGCGGCGAGCGTCGTGCCCGCTTCGATCTCGGCGCCGGCGAGGGCGCGCAGCTCGAACCCCGCGGCGCGCCGGCGCCGGGGCTCGCCGCCCGCGATGCGCAGGAGCTCCTCGCCCGGCAGCCGCAGACGGCCCATGCCGCCCCGTTCGAGAGTCAGCGCCGCCGGAAAAGGCGGCATCGAGCCCTCCTCCTCCCAGATCACCAGGGCGCGCGCAGCGCGGTGCTCCCCGCGCTCGACGAGCCAGGCCGCCGGCCGAGGCTCGCGCACGCCGAGAGGCGGCGCGCCGAGCCCCGCAATCTCGCCCGAGCGCAGCTCGAGCGAGCCTTCGGCGCGCTCGAGCCGATACTCGCCGGCGGGCAGCCAGGCGAAGTCGCGGGCGAGCCGCAGCCTGGCTAGCGCGGGGCTCGTCGCGGCCGTCGACGAGCTCGGCTCGGGAACCCTCGTCGTCGCTGTGCGCAGGCGCCAGCGCCGGCCTTCCCAGCTGACCGAGGCCCTCCGCCCGCCGCTCAACGCGACCTCGCCGCCCACGAGCCAGGGGTTGCGCGCCAGCCGGCCGCTCGCCCGCGCGACGAGGCCGATGGTCGGATAGACGTCGAGCTCGACGACGAGCTCCCCGCCGCGCTCGGCGACGACCAGCTCGCGCGAGGGCGGTACCAGCCACGGGCCGAAGTGCGGCAGGCGGTCCGCCGACGCTCGCCCGGGCGGCAGGACCATGGCGAGCCATCGGCGCAGGTCGCCGACGCGGCGCCCGACGCACGCCAGGTTCTGGTGCGGGTAGGAAACCCAGGCGGCGACGGTCCAGCCCGGCTCGCCGAGTCGCGCGAGCGCCGCCGCCGAGGGTGCGGACGGACGCTCGCGGGGCACATACCAGTAGATGGCATGCGCGACGACGGCGGCAAGCGCGCCGGCGCCCACGCCGAGCGCGGTGGCGTGGCGCTTCCTCACCGGCGCGGCGCGCCCGAGGCCGACCAGCCGAGCTCGGCGACGGTCGCGGCGAGCGCCGCCAGCATTGCCTCGTCCCGCTCGTCGAGGCCGAGGTCGGCGACGGCGGCGCCGAGCGCCGCGACCAGCCCGAGGCGCGGATCGTCGCCGGCGTCCGCGGCGAGCGGCGCCACCGCCGGCGGCGGCTCCGGCCGCGCGGCGAGCCGGGCGATCGCGGCGGCGTAGGCACCGGCCGAACGCTCGAGCGCGTGCGCCTCGGCCACGTGGCGCCGCCCCTCCCGACCGAGCCGCGCGCGCAGCTCCGCGTCGTCGGCCAGCCGCGCGAGCAACGCGGCGAGCAGCGCCTCTTCGTGCTCGTCGATCGTCAGCTTGGCGACCGCGCCGTCGGGGATCTCGGCGAAGGAGCCCGAATCCGTGGCGATGGCCGGCACGCCGGCGCCCAGCAAGCGCAGCAGCGAGGCCGAGGTCTCGCCGCCGGTCGGATGGCGGAGGTTGACCGCCACGTCGCAGGCGCACATGGCGGCGTGGAGGCGCGCGAGCGGCAGCCGGCCGGTCACCCGCACGCCCGCGACGCCGGCCTCGCGCACGAGCGCCGGGAGGTCGAAGTGTGGCGACACTTCGCCGCAGATCCACAGCTCGGCGTCGGGCCGCCGCCGACGCAGCGCGGCGAACGCCGCCAGCGTCGGCGCCAGCCGCTTGTGCGGCGTGACCAACCCGAAGGTGCCGACGAGGAAGCTCTCTGCCGCCACGCCGAGCTCCGCCCGCGCCGTGCGGCGCGCCGCTGGGGTCGCCTCCGGCAGCACCGCGAGGTCGACCGGGAACGGCACCACCTCGACCGCCGCGGCGGCGCGGCTGGCCAGGATGCGGCGGGCTGCGAAGCGCGAGTGGACGACGACGCCGCGGCTGCGGTCGACGGCGCGCTCGAAGAGCGGAAACCGCCACGGATCGATCGGGTGATGCGTGTCGAGCAGCCGCCGCCCGGCGCGCCGGCCCGTCTCTCCGGCCGCGTAGCGCAACTCCTCGACATAGGCCTCGCCGTCGCCGGCGCCGAGCGTCAAGGCGCTCACCAGGTGGTGCAGCATGTACTCGTGGAGGACGACGATTCCCGGCACCGTCAGCGCCGCGCGGTAGATCTCGGCGTGATGCGGCGCGCTGTTGCCGAGCTGGTAGACGACCGCGTCGAGCTCGCCCGCGCACGCGGCGAGCTCGCACACCGGGCGAACCTCGAAGCGACTGCACAGGGGCTCCGCGGGCGGCTCGCGGCCTTCGTGGAAGAGCACCGGAGCGAGGCCCGCCGCCGCCAGCGCCGGCACCAGCTCGGCCGAGTAGTCGGCGATGCCGGAGGTGGCGGGCGGGAACGGCGACGCGTAGGCGATCCGCACGGCGCGCGGCTCACAGCCCCGAGAGCAGGCGCTCGACGACGACGTCCCAGCCGATGCCGGCCACCCGCTCCGCGCCGGCCCGCCCGAGCCGCAGCGCGCCGGCCCGGTCGTCCCACAGGTCGTCGAGGCGCCGCGCGATCTCGCGCACCGAGCCGGCGGCGCAGACGAAGCCGTTCTCGCCGTCGTGCACGAACTCGAGCACGCCGCCGGAGTCGGCCGCCGTCACCACCGCGCGGCCAGAGCGGAACGCCTCCACGGTGACGTAGCCGTAGTCCTCGTCGAAGGGGGCGTAGAAGACCGCCAGGGCGCCGGCATAGAGCGCGATCAGCCGCTCGTCGTCGACGCGGCCGGGGAGCTCGACGCGATCGGCGACGCCGAGCTCGCCGGCAAGCGCCCGCAGCGCCTCGCCCTCCGGCCCCTCGCCGGCGATCACCGCGCGCACCGGCTGCCGGGTGTGCGCCAGCGCTCGCACCAGCAGGTCGAAGCGTTTCATGGCGTCGAGGCGGCCGACGGTGAAGACGTAGTCGCCCGCCGGCCCGCTGCGGTAGCGCTCGCCGAGCAACGGCGGCGGATAGAGCGGCTCGGCGTCGAGTCCGTTGTGCGCCCGCAGCCGCTCGGCAGTGTTGCGCGAGATGGCGAAGCGGGCGCGCGCCTCGCCGAGCGTGCGTTGGTCGAGCTCGCGCAGCATCACGGCCACTCCATCGTCGCCCGGGCGCTCGCCGAAATCGCTCCAGCGCGTGCCGGCGAGCTCGTAGATCTGGCGGAACTGGTGCACCAGCCAGACCACCTTCGCCGGATGCGCGACGGCGTAGGAGGGAAAGCGCGTGGCGACGACGAGGTCGATCCGCTCGCCGGCGGCCTCGGTCAGGTCGACGAGGCGCCAGGCGAGCGCGCTCTCGAGGATCCGCTGGCGCGACGACCAGCTGAACGGCAGCGCCACGATCTCGACGCGGTGCCCACGTCGCTCGAGCTCGGCGCGCAGCGAGGTGTAGAGCACCTCGGCGCCGCCGCGCACGAACGGCACCTGCGCCGCGCAGATGGCGACGCGCAGGCTCAACGAGGGCTCTCGCCGTCGCCGTCGGGCCGCGTCATCCGCTCCTCGAGCCGCTCCAGCCGCCGGCGCAAGCGCACGACCTCGCGGCGCAGCTCGCGCTCGCGCTCGACGACGCCGGCGACGACGGCGGCGGCGCTCTGGTTGAACTCGTTCTGCTGCTGCAGCACGGCGCGGGCGTGCCACCTGCCGAACAGGTGGTAGACCGCCTTGCGCGCGAAGACGATTAGCCGGCCGAGGCCCGGGCGCGGCGACACCGGCCGCGGCTCCTGCACGAACTCGCGCCGCCGCATCTCCGCCACCTGCACCGCGAGCTCGTCGCCCCCGAGCCCGGAGGTCGCCACCTCGGCGCGTCGCTGGCGCACCGCGTCGCCGAGCGCGGCGAGGGTGGCGGCCACCTCGGCACGGGAGACGTCGTCGGCAGGGTCGGCCATCGCGGCGGAATCTATCGGAATCGGCGCGCCGCGCCGGACGGCGGCCGCCATAGACTTGCCCCCGCGTCCCGCCCACCCGCATCCGGACGCCGCCCGAGGAGCCGCTCATCCCGCCGCCGCGCATCGCCGTCGACCTTCGCGCCGCCATTCGCCCGCCCACCGGCATCGGCGTCTACACGCTCGCCCTGCTCGGCGAGCTGGCGCGCGGCGGCGAGTTCGAGCTGGTGGCGATGGCGCACCGCGAGCCGGCGGTGGCCGGCGAGCTGCGCTCGCTCGGCGTCGCCGTCGAGGTCCAGCCGGCGCCGCTCGGCGTCGTCTGGCAGCAGGCGCGGCTGCCGGCGCGGCTCGCGCGCGGCGACATCGACCTCTTCTGGTCCCCCCTGCTGACGCTGCCGCGCCGCACGCCGGTGCCCGCCGTCGTCACCGTCCACGACCTCGCCGTTCTGCACGTGCCCGAGACGCTGCCGTGGAAGGTGCGATGGAGCCTGCTGCCCTTCCTCGGATCCAGCGTCGAGCGCGCCGACCGCCTCGTCGTCGGCACCGAGCGGGTCGCCCGCGAGATCGAGGCCGCCTTTCCCGCCGCGCGCGGCAAGTGCGTGGTCGTGCCGCACGGCGTCGACCCCGTCTTCCGGCCCGCCGACGCGAGCAAGCGCCGCGCCATCCGCGCCGAGCTCGGGGCGCCGGGGGGCTACCTCCTCGCCGTCGGCACGCTCGAGCCGCGCAAGAACCTGCCTCTCCTCCTCGACGCCTGGGAGCGGCTGCGCGCCGAGCGCGGCGAAGCGACGCCGCCGCTGCTCCTCGCCGGTCCGCCCGGCTGGAAGGACGAAGCTCTGCGCCGCCGCCTCGCCCAGCTCGCCGGCGCCGGCGTGCGCCACCTCGGCCGGCTGGAGCGGCCGGCGCTGGTGCGTGCCTACCAGGGCGCGCTCGGCCTCGTCTACCCCTCGATCTACGAGGGCTTCGGCCTGCCAGTGGCCGAGGCGCTGGCCTGCGGCCGCGCCGTCGTCGTCGCTGCCGACGGCAGCCCGGCCGAGGTCGCCGGCGACGCCGGCTGGACCTTCCACGCCGAGAGTGCCGAGGAGCTCGCCGCGGCGATCGAGCGCCTACTCGCCGCGGCCGACGAACCCGAGGTCGCGGCACGGGCGCGGCGCCGGGCCGAGCGCTACTCCTGGCCGCTCGCCGCCGCGCGACTGGGCGAGATCTTCCACGCCGTCCTCGCGGAGCGCGCGCGGTGACGACCGTCGTCCTCGACGCGCGCAAGGCCGCCGACTTCGGCATCGGCACCTACGTGCGCGGCCTCGTCGGCGGTTTCGCCGAGCTCGATTGCGGGCTCGACTTCGTGCTGCTCGGCGATCCGGCGCGCGCCGCCGGCCTGGGCGAGCTGCCGGCGGGCTTCCGCTGGCTCGCGGAGCGCGCTGCCAACTACTCGCTGCGCGAGCTGTGGAGCGTCTCGCGCGCCGCGCTTCGTGCCGGCGCCGACCTCTTCCACGCGCCGCACTACGTGCTCCCCGTCGGCCTGCGCTGCCCCGCTGTGGTCACCATCCACGACCTCATCCACCTGCGCTTCCCGGAGCACCGCTCGCTCGCCGAACGGATCTACGCGCACGTCATGCTGCGTCGGGCGCTCGGCCGCGCCGCGCGCGTCCTCGCAGTCTCGGCGGCGACGCGAGCTGAGCTCGAGGAGCGCTTCGGCGGGCTCGCCGCCCGCGTCGTCACCGTCTCGAACGGCGTCGACGACCGCTTCCGACGTCCGCTCGCCGGCGGCGAGCTCGGCGAGCGGCTGGCGCGCTTCTCGCTAGCGCCCGGCTACTTCCTCTTCGTCGGCAACCCCAAGCCGCACAAGAATCTCGACCGGCTCCTCGCCGCCCACCGGCGGCTCGCCGCGGCGCGCGGCGCAGCCGTGCCCGCGCTGGTCGTCGTGGGCGGGGACGCCGCGGCGAGCGCGGCCGTCGGCGTCGTGCGCCTCGGCGTCGTCGCCGAGGACGACCTGCCGGCCCTCTATCGCGGTGCGCTCGCGCTCGTCGTGCCCTCGCTGTGGGAGGGCTTCGGGCTGCCCGCCGCCGAGGCGATGGCGTGCGGCACGCCGGTCGCGGCCGCCGACCGCGGCGCCCTGCCCGAGGTGATCGGCGATGCCGGGCTGCTCTTCCCTCCGGACGACGTCGATGCGATCGCCGCCGCGCTCGCGCGGCTGCTCGACGACGCGGCGCTGCGCGCCGAGCTCGCCCGCCGCGGACCGCAGCGCGCCGAGCGCTTCCGCTGGCGAGAGTCGGCGCGCGCCACGCTCGCGGTCTACCGCGAAGCGCTCGCGCCGAGCGGAGCGCTCCGATGAGCGAGCCCGTCGCCCTCGTCCACGACTGGCTGACCGGCCAGCGCGGCGGCGAGAACGTGCTGCTCGCGCTCGCCCGCCTCTTCCCGCGAGCGCCGATCTACACGCTCTTCCACTTTCCGGGCAGCGTCGACGCCGCGATCGAGCGGCACCCGATCCGCACCAGCTTCCTGCAGGGCGCGCCGGCGCTCGTCTCGTCGTACCGCTGGTACTTGCCGCTCTTCCCCTTCGCTGTCGAGGATCTCGACGTCCGCTCGCATCGCCTGGTCTTCTCGACCAGCCACTGCGTCGCCAAGAGCGTGCGCAAGGGACCCGGCGCACGCCACTTCTGCTACTGCCACACGCCGATGCGCTACGCCTGGGATCAGGAGGAGTCGTACTTCGGGCGCGGGCGCGGGCCGCTGGCGGCGCTCCGGCGCCGCATCCTCGCTGCGCTCCGCCGGTGGGACGTGGCCACCTCCGGCCGGGTCGACCGCTACCTCGCCAACTCCCGCTTTGTCGCCGAGCGCATTCGGCGCTACTACCGGCGCGGGGCGGAGGTCGTGCCGCCGCCCGTCGACACCGGCTTCTTCACTCCCCCTCCGGCGCCGATCGAGCGGTCGGGGGCGCTCATGGTGGCCGCCCTCTCCCCGTACAAAAAAGTGGATTTGGCGATCGCGGCGTGCGCCGCCGCCGGCATCCGCCTCACCGTCGTCGGCGCCGGGCCCGAGGAGGCCCGCCTGCGGCGCCTCGCCGGGCCCGACGTGACCCTCGCCGGCCGGGTCTCGCGCGAGCGCCTCCGCGAGCTCTACCGCAGCGCGGAAATGCTGCTGCAGCCGGGCCTCGAGGACTTCGGCATCGCCTCGGTCGAGGCCCTCGCCTGCGGTACGCCGGTGCTCGCGCGCGGCGGCGGCGGCGTCCTGGACGTCGTCCGCGACGGCGTGCACGGCCTCCTCTTCGCCGCCGACGAGGCCGCCGCGATCGCCGCCGCGATTGACAAAGCGCGTGGGATGAAGTTCAATTCCGTGAACCTTCGTGAGCGGGCGGAGGATTTTTCCGCCGAGCGGTTCGCTCTCAGGGTCAGGGAGCTGCTCGTCGCCGACTGGCCGGACGCGGAGGGCTATTTCGCTTGATCCAACAGCGCCATCGCATCACGGCGGCCGTCCTCCTCGCCGGAGACCTCGTCGCCACCGCGCTCGCCTTCTTCGTCGCCTGGCACCTCCGCTTCACCTACGAGGTCGTTCCGCTCACCAAGACGGCGCCCGACTGGCAGCGCTACCTGGAGCTGCTGCCAGTGGTGCTCGTGCTCTATCCGGTCGTCTTCTACTTCCATGGACTCTACCGGCCGCGCACGAGCGGCAGCCGCGTCGACGAAACCGTCTCCGTGCTGCTCGCCACGCTGCTCGGCACCGTGCTGCTCTCCGGTCTCGCCTCCTGGTACCGGCCACGCCTGGCGCCGGGGAGCATCGAGTACTTCACCTATAGCCGCGCCTTCCTGGCGCTGTTCGCCGTCACCTCGCTGGCGCTCGTCGTCGCCACGCGCACCGGCCTGCGCTGGGTGCTGCACAGCGCCAGCGTCCACGGCGGCAGCCCGGTTCGCGTGCTCGTCATCGGCGCCGGCAAGCTCGGCCGCGAGATCACGGCGAAGCTGATCGATCACCGCGAGCACGGCCTCGAGGTCGTCGGCTTCCTCGACGACGATCCGGGCAAGGCGGCGACGAAGATCCTCGGTCTCCCCCTCCTCGGCACCCTGCGCGAGGTCGAGCGCGTCGTGCGCGAGCAGCGCGTCGACCAGGTCTTCGTCGCGCTACCGCTCGAGGCGCACAAGAAGATGATGCGCGTGCTGCATGCCGTCGGCGCCGAGTGCGTCGAGGTCAAGCTGGTGCCCGACATCCTCCAGTACGCCGCCATCAAGGCCTCGCTCGAGGACCTCGACGGCACGCCCGTCATCAACCTGACGCAGGTGCCGCTGCAGGGCTGGAACAGCCTCGTCAAGCGAGTCGTCGACCTCGCTTTCTCCGCCGTCGCCCTCGTCGTGCTGCTGCCGTTCGCGCCGCTCGTCGCGCTCGTCATCTGGCTCGACGACCGCGGTCCGATCTTCTACTCGCAGGAGCGCATGGGGCTCGACGGCCGGCCGTTCCAGATCTGGAAGTTCCGCTCCATGCGCGTCGACGCCGAGTCGACCACCGGCCCGGTGTGGGCGGTCGAGGGCGACTCGCGCCGCACACCGATTGGCGCCTTCATCCGCCGCTGGTCGGTCGACGAGCTGCCGCAGCTGTGGAACGTGCTCAAGGGCGACATGTCGCTTGTCGGCCCGCGCCCCGAACGGCCCACCTTCGTGCACGAGTTCCGCCAGCACCTGCCGCAGTACATGCTGCGCCACCGCGTCAAGGCCGGCATCACCGGCTGGGCGCAAGTGCACGGCTGGCGTGGCAACACGTCGGTACGCAAGCGGCTCGAGTACGACCTCTACTACATCGAGAACTGGTCGCTCGGCCTCGACTTCAAGATCCTCTGGATGACCCTGCGCCACGGCCTGCGCCACAACGCGCACTGAAGCCGCGCCGGCGCGCCGCCACAGACCACGCAGGACCCGCCGGCAGGTGGCCATGCCACGAGCGGCTGCCGGCGCTCAGGCGCCGGGCTCGTCGGTCGCGGCGAGCGATCTCGCCGTCGCGCTCGTCGCCGCCTTCCAGAACAGGAAGCCGGCGAGGGCGATGAGGATCGCCGCCGAGAGGCCGTTCCAGAAGCCGAGGTCGAGAGCTGCGGCCTCGCTGAGATTGCCGGCGGCGAGCGTCCACAGCGCCCACAGCGTGATCGCGGAGACGAAGAGCATCGGCAGCAGCGTGAACAGGTACGGCCGCCCCTGGCGGCGCAGCCAGACGGTCAGCACGAGCAGGGTGAGCGCGGCGAGCAGCTGGTTCGAGGCGCCGAAAAGCGTCCAGAAGCGGGTCCACGCGCCGCTGCCGCCGGCGAGCACGAGATAAACGGCCGGCCCGACGGTGGCGAGCGTGGCCACCGCCGCGCTCGTCCGTCCTCTCCTGCCGACCAGCTCCTGCAGGAGATAGCGTCCGAGGCGGGTCGAGACGTCGAGGGTGTCGAAGACGAAGGTGGAAAACGCCATGGCGCCGAAGGTGACGGCGAACTCGCGCGCGCCGGGACCGAGGATCAGGGTCAGGAAGCTGCCGATGCCGTTGCCGTAGATCGTTCCCGGCGACAGGCCGGCGACGGCGCTCGCCGGCACGATCATGATGGTGACGAGCGCGATCAGGGCGACGAAGCCCTCGGCCAGCATGGCGCCGTAGCCGACAGCGCGGCAGTCGCTCTCGACCGCGATCTGCTTCGAGGTGGTGCCGGAACAGACCAGGCCGTGGAAGCCCGAGCAGGCGCCGCAGGCGATAGTGACGAAGAGGAACGGGAAGAGGCCGCCGGCCATGCCGCCGGCGTGCCAGCCGCGGAAAAACGGCTGCTCGATGTCGTAGCCGCCGAAGAGCATGCCGATCGTGCCCAGGCCGAGCGCGGTGTAGAGCACGAAGCCGCCGAGGTAGCCGCGCGGCTGCAGGAGGCTCCACACCGGCATCACCGAGCCGACTGCGCAGTAGGCGAGGATCGCCACCGCCCAGGTGGCGTGATCGAAGATCAGCCAGTGCGAGACGCGGGTGCCGAGCCAGCAGACGGCAAAGGTGGCGGGGACGAAGATCGCGGTCGCGAGCCAGAGCGGCGGCCGCAGCCAGCGCTCCACCAGGCCGAGCACGAGCGACAGCCCGAGGTACATGAGCGCCGCCGCCGCCACCGCGCCGCCGGGATGGAAGGTGGCGCCCGCCGCGCGCAGCTCCTCCGACCCCACGACGAAAGTGCCCGCCGTGATGTCGGCGAAAGCAACGATGACGTAGACGAGCGCGATCCAGATGAAGGCCATCATCGCCCGGCCGGCGACGGGGCCGAGCTCGTCGCGCGCGATCTCGGCGATCGAGCGGCCGCCGTGGCGCACCGAGGCGGCGAGCGCCGAAAAGTCGTGCACGGCGCCGATGAACACCACACCGAAGGCGATCCAGGCGAGGCACGGCCCCCAGCCGAACGCCTGGCACGCCAGGATCGGGCCGGCGATCGGTCCGGCCGCGGCAATCGCCGAGAAGTGCTGGCCGAACAGGTAGAAGCGCCGGGTCGGCACGAAGTCGATGCCGTCCTCGAACTCGCGCGCCGGCGTCCGCCGGCGGTCGTCGAGCCGGAACTGCCGCGCCACCCAGCCGCCGTAGACGGTGTAACCCGCGGCGAGCAGCACGAGCAGCCCTGCTCCCAGCAGTGCCAGCGCCATGCGGCGGATCATAGAAGACGGCGCGCCGAGGCCCGCGCGCCGCGTGCTAGATTTCGCCCTTCATGTCCGAGCCCGCGAAGGTCCCCAGCCTGGGTGTGGCGCTCGCGCCCGTCCTCGTCCTCATCGGCCTGCTCGCCTCGTCGGTCTATCTCTTCGGCGACGGCTCGTCGAGTGGACCCAACCAGATCGCGCTCATCCTGGCGGCGGCCTTCGCGGCCGTGCTCGGCATGCGGCTCGGTTACTCGTGGCACGAGCTCCAGGAGGGGATCGTGCACGGCATCTCGCTGTCGATGGCGGCGGTTCTCATCCTGCTCGTCGTCGGCAGCCTGATCGGCACCTGGATCCTCTCCGGCGTCGTGCC
>DASWJT010000036.1:0-55135 GCA_036397015.1 Thermoanaerobaculia bacterium | reverse complement strand
GCCCACGGCTTCCTCGATCTCGTTGTGCATCGCGCGGAGCTCAAGGCGACTCTGGCGCGCTGCCTGCGCCATCTGACCTGACGCCACGATGGCGAGCCGGCCCGCGGCCGAGATCCTGGCCGAGCTCGAGCCGCTCGGCGTCCGCCTCGGCCTCGACCCGTTTCGCCGGCTGCTCGCCGCCCTCGGCTCGCCCGAGCGGGCGTCGGCCGCCGTGCTCGTCGCCGGCACCAACGGCAAGGGCTCGGTGGCGGCGATGCTCGACTCGATCGGCCGCGCCTCCGGCCTGCGCACCGGTCTCTACACCTCGCCGCACCTCGACACCTACAACGAGCGGATCCGCGTCGACGGTGCGCCGATCGACGAGGCGGCGTTGGCGGCGAACCTCGAGCGCACGCTCGCCGCCGCGCGCGACGCCGGCCTGCCGCCACCCACCGTCTTCGAGGCACTCACCGCCGTCGCCTTCGTCCATTACGCCGAGCGCGGCGTCGAGCTCGCCGTTCTCGAGGTCGGCCTCGGCGGCCGGCTCGACGCGACCAACGCCGCGGAGCCGCTCCTCTCGATCGTCACCCCCCTCGGCCTCGACCATCGCGCCGAGCTCGGCTCGACGCTCGCCGCCATCGCGCGCGAGAAGGCGGGGGTGCTGCGGAAGCGAATCGCCGCCGTCGTCGCCGCACAGCCGGCGGTTGCCGCCGCAGCGCTCGCCGCCGAGACTCGGCGCATCGGCGCGCTCGTCCGCCACGTCGGCGTCGAGGTGACCGTCGAGGCGGCAGAGTGGCGCGGCCTCGACGGGCATCGCCTGCGGCTGCGCACGCCGCGCGCGCTCTACGAGCTCGACCTCGCGCTCGCCGGCGAGCATCAGGTCGACAACGCGGCGGCCGCCGTCTGCGCCGCCGAGCTCCTCGCCGAGCGCTGGCCGTCGATCGACACCGCGGCCATCGGGCGCGGCATCGCCGGGGCGCGTTGGCCGGGGAGGCTCGAGGCGTTCGTGCTGCCTGGCAGTGGTACGACCCTGCTGCTCGACGCGGCGCACAACCCCGCGGGCTGCGCGGCGCTGGCGAAGTTCCTCGCGCGCCTTGCCGCTCCCTACCACCTGCTCTTCGGCTGCCTCGCCGACAAGGACGCCGCCGGCATGCTGCCCGCGCTCGCCACGCCCGCCGAGCGCGTCGTGCTGACGCGACCTCGCTCGGCGCGGGCGCAGGATCCCGGCGCCCTCGCGCGGCACCTCCCGCAACCGGCGTCGGCCCTCGTCGTCGCCGCGCCCGAGGCGGCGCTCGACGAGGCCCTCTCCCGGCGGCCCGCGCTCCTCGTCGTCGCCGGCTCGATCTATCTCGTCGGCGAGCTGCGCGCGGCGGCGCTCGCGCGCGGCGCCCGGGCGCGGTGCGCCTAGCCGCCGGCGGCGCTCATCCGCGCCGCGATGCGCATCGCCATCTCGAGCGACTGCTCGTAGTTCAAGCGCGGATCGACCTGGCTGCGGTAGTCGCGGTCGAGCTCCGCCGCCGCCAGTCCGCGGGCGCCGCCCGTGCACTCGGTGACGTTCTCGCCGGTCAATTCGAAGTGCACGCCGCCGAGGTGCCCGCCGGCGGCGGCGTGCAGCTCGAACGCCTGCTCGAGCTCGGCGAGGATGTCGTCGAAGCGGCGCGTCTTGCGCCCGCCGGGCGTCGTCTCGGTATTGCCGTGCATCGGATCGCAGCACCAGAGCACGGTCTTGCCGCTGGCGCGCACGACCTCGAGGAGCGGCGGCAGCCCCTCGGCGATGCGGCGCGCGCCGAAGCGGTGGACGAGCGTCAACCGGCCCGGCTCGTCCGCGGGGTGCAGGACAGCGAGCAGCTTCGTCACACGCTCCGGCGTCGTCCCCGGCCCGACCTTGACGGCAACCGGGTTGTGGACGCCGCGCAGCAGCTCGACGTGGGCGCCCGCGGGGTCGCTCGTGCGCAGGCCGATCCACGGAAAGTGGGTGGTCAAGTCGTACCAGCCCTCGCGGTGCGGCACGCGGCGGGTCTGGGCGCGCTCGTAGAGCAGGTGCAGCGCCTCGTGGCTGGTGAAGAAGTCGACGCGGCCCATCTCCTCGACGCGGCGGCCGGCGAGCGTTTCCATGAAGCGCAGCGACTCGCCGATCGAGGCCACCATCTGCCGGTACTGGCCGGCGAGCTCGGAGTGGTCCAGCCAGCCGAGGTCCCAGTACTCCGGATGGTGGAGGTCCGCGAAGCCGCCCTCGACCAGCGCCCGGATGAAGTTCACCGTCAGCGCCGCCCGCTCGTAGGCGCGCAAGAGCAGCTGCGGGTCCGCCGCGCGCTCCCCCGCGCTCGCGCCGGCGCGGTTGATCAAGTCGCCGCGGAAGGTCGGCAGGCGTTCGCCGGCGATCTCCTCGAAATCGGCCGAACGCGGCTTGGCGTACTGTCCGGCGAAGCGGCCGACGCGGATCACCGGACGCCGCGAGCCGTAGACGAGCACCAGGCTCATCTGCAGCAGGATCTTGAGCTTCGAGGTGATCGACTGCGGCGTGCAGTCGGCGAACGACTCGGCGCAATCGCCGCCTTGGAGCAGGAAGGCGCGGCCGGCCGCCGCCTCGCCGAGGCGCCGCTTCAGGCTCTCGATCTCCCACGAGGTGACGAGCGGCGGCAGCGATTCGAGCTCCGCGAGGACGCGTGCGAGCTCCTCAGCGTCGGCATAGACCGGCTGCTGCAGCGCCGGCCGATCGCGCCACGAATCGCGCGACCAGGCTCCGCTCGCGCTCACGCCGCGCCGTCGTCGAGCGGAAAGCGCCCGGCGAGCTCGCCCACCCGTCCGCGCACGGCGTCGATCACGGCCTCGTCCTCGGGCGCGGCGAGCACCTCGGCGACGAGACCCGCGATCTCGTCCATCTCGCGCTCGCCCATGCCGCGGGTGGTCACCGCCGGAGTGCCGAGGCGGATCCCCGAGGCGACGAGCGGCGGATTCGCATCGAACGGAATGGTGTTCTTGTTGACGGTGATGGCGGCGTGGTCGAGCGCCGTCTCGGCGAGCTTGCCGGTCAGCCCACGCGAGGCGACATCGGCGAGGAAGACGTGATTGTCGGTGCCGCCGGAGACGATGCGGAAGCCGGCCGCCGCGACGCCGCGCGCCAGCCGCGCCGCGTTGGCCACCACCCGGCGCTGGTAGCCGGCGAAGCCGGCGCCCAGCGCCTCGCCGAACGCCACCGCCTTGGCGGCGATGACGTGCTCGAGCGGCCCGCCCTGGATGCCGGGGAAGACGGCGCGATCGATCTCCTTGGCAAAGCGCTCGCGGCACATCACCAGGCCGCCGCGCGGACCGCGCAGCGTTTTGTGCGTCGTCGAGGTGACGAAGTCGCAGTGCGGCAGCGGCGAGGGATGGAGCCCGGTGGCGACCAGACCGGCGACGTGCGCGATGTCGGCCATGAGCAGGGCCCCGGCCTCGTCGGCGATCTCGCGGAAGCGCGCGAAGTCGATCACCCGGCTGTAGGCCGACGCCCCGCAGACGACGAGCTTCGGCCGGTGCTCGAGCGCCAGGCGCCGCACTTCGTCGTAGTCGATCCGCTCGCTCTCGCGGTCGACGCCGTAGGCGACGACGCGGAAATCGCGACCGGAATAGGAGAGCCGGTGGCCGTGCGTGAGGTGACCGCCGCACGCGAGGTCCATGCCGAGAAGCGCGTCGCCCGGCCGCAGCATCGCGAAGTAGACCGCCATGTTGGCCGAGGTGCCGGAGTGCGGCTGCACGTTGACGTGCTCGGCGCCGAACAGGCGCTTGGCGCGCGCGATGGCGAGCGTCTCGACGCGATCGACGAACTCGCAGCCGCCGTAGTAGCGGCGGCCGGGGTAGCCCTCGGCGTACTTGTTGGTGAGGACGCTGCCGGTTGCTTCGCGCACCGCCCGGCTGGTGAAATTCTCCGACGCGATGAGCTCGAGTCCCTCGTTCTGGCGCCGGGCCTCGGCGCCGACGAGCTCCGCGATCTCCGGGTCGCTCTCCGTCAGCGTCGGAGCGCTCACTCGCCGGCTCCGTCCATCTTGGCGACGCGGCGGGCGTGGCGACCGCCGTCGAACGGCGTCGAGAGAAACGTGTCCAGCACCTCCTCGGCGAGCGGCGCAGCGATCAGGCGGGCGCCCAGGGCGAGCACGTTGGCGTCGTTGTGCCGCCGCGCGAGTCGCGCCACGGCGAGCTCCCCCGTCGCCACCGCGCGCACGCCGCGATGGCGGTTGGCGGCCATCGCCATGCCGGCGCCAGTGCCGCACACCAGCACGCCGCGCTCGGCCTCGCCGGCAGCGACGGCACGCGCCACGCGCGCCGCGAAGTCCGGGTAGTCGGTCGATTCGCGATCGTGGGTGCCGAGGTCGTCGACCTCGTGCCCGCCATCGCGCAGATGCCGGGCGAGTTGCTGCTTGAGGTCGAAGCCGGCGTGGTCGGCGGCGAGAGCGATCCGCATCGCGATCGGCTGACCGGCGTCAGTCGCCGGCAGGCTCGCCTTCGGGCTCGCCGTCCTCGTCCTTCTTCTTCTTCCGGCTCGGGCTCTTGCGCGCCGGTTTCTTCTCGATGTCGCCCGCGCTCTTCTTCGTGCGCCGCGCCGGCTTCTTCTCCTTCGCTTCCGTCGCCGGGGCCTCCTCCGCCGGCTCGACGCGCTTCGCCGGCCGCTTCGAGGCCTCGGCGCGCTCGGTGCGGCGTTTGGCGACCTCGCTCCGCCGCGCCTCGCGCAAACGCTCCTGGCGGCGCTTGCGCCGCCGTCGCAGTTCCCGATCCTTCTCGCGCATCCGTTCGTTCTCCCGCCGCCGCACGGCCCGCTTTGCGGCGGGCGGCCGGCCGTCGATGGTTGATGACAGTCTAGCAGCAGCCGACCGACCCAACGATCGGGTCGGCCGGCGCGTCTTAGTGGGTGTGAGCTCGCATTCGCTCGCCGCTCCGATCGCCTTGACCGCCCCGGCCCAGAGCTCCGACCTCGACCTCGCCGCGCTCTTCGCCCGGCACGGCCGCCGTCTCCTGCGGCTGGCGTGGCGGCTCACCGGCCGGCCGGAGGCGGCCGAGGATCTCGTGCAGGAGGCCTTCCTGCGCGCCGCCGAGAAGCCGCGCCGCGTGCCCGTCGATCCGACGGGGAGTGAGGCGTGGCTGGTGCGCGTCGTGGTCAACCTCGCGCGCGACGGCTTTCGACGCGCCGCCACGCACCGGCGGGCGGAGCCGGCGCTGCTCGCGGCGGAGCGAACGACACCCGATCCCGCCGACGCCGCCGAGGCACGACGCGACGTCGCCCGCGCCCTCGCCGCGCTGCCGCCGCGGCGCCGCGCCGTCGTCGTCCTCGTCGAGCTCGAGGAGCTCGACACCGCCCAAGTGGCGCGCCTGCTCGGCATCGCGCGCGTCACCGTGCGCTGGCATCTCGCCGCCGGCCGCGCCGAGCTGCGGCGGCGGCTCGGTGCACCGCCGCGGCAGGAAACGCCATGATCGAGAACGACACCGCGCTGCGCGAGCGGCTGCGCGCCGGCGATCCGCTCGCAGGCGCTACGCAGCCCGAAGCCGAGCTGCTCGCACGCCTGGCGCGCCGGGTCGCCGCCCTCGAGCCGCAGCTCGCCGCGCCTGCCTGGCGCTCGCTCGTCGTGCCGCTCGCCGTCTCGGCGACGGCGGCGGTCGCCGCGATCGCCCTACTGTCGACGACATCGCGCCCTGCGCCGTCCGCGGACGCCACCCGCCACGCCCCGGCGCCGGAGCCGGCAGCGACCGGAGGAGCCGCGGCCGACGGCGCCGAGGCCCGTCAAGTCCAGTTCGAGACCCCGGGCGGCACGCGCATCGTCTGGGTGCTCGATCCGAATCTCGCGCTCTGAACCCGAAAGGAGAGCTCCGATGCTTCGCTCTCGTCCGCTCGCCGCCGGCCTCGCCGCCTTCGCTCTGCTTCTGCCGCTCGCCGCCGGAGCGCAGCCGGCGCCGGCCCCTTCGCCACGCCCGCAGTCGGCGCCGCCGCCCGGCGCACCGCCCCACCCGTCGTGGGAGGCGCCGCCCTCGGGGCGTACCTACACCTTCCAGCTCGTGCTGCTCGCGGCGTCGGTCGACGGCCCGGCGGGCTTCGAGAACGTGCCCGCGAACGCCCAGAAGGCGCTCGCCGACGTCAAGGACTTCCTGCCCTACAAGAGCTACCGCCTGCTTGACCTCGCCTGGCTGCGCAGCTCGCGATCCGCGGAGGCGCAGCTCGCCGGCCCCGACGGTCGCACGCTCTCCGCCCAGATCCGCTTCTTCTCGCCCCAGGACGAGCCGCAGCGGATCGAGGTGCAGCGGCTCGTGGTCGTCGAGGCGCCGCTCGTCGAGCGAATCCTGCTCGAAGCGCCGCGCCAGGACGGCGCGCCGACCGCCGTCGCGCCGCGCGCCATCCGGCCGCTGCTCGAGACCTCGTTCGGCATGCGCGTCGGCGAGACGGTGGTCGTCGGCACCTCGAAGCTCGACGGCCCGTCGAAGGCGCTCGTCGTGCTGCTCTCGGCGCTGCCGTGACGCGGCGAGAGACGGCTCTTGCGCTCGCCGTACTCCTCGCTGCTCCCGTGGCGGCGGCCGAGCCGATCGATCGCATCGACTACTTCGAGGGCCGGCTCCGCTTCCGCGACGCCGACCTCCCGGTCAGGCTCGCCATCGAGGCCGACCCGACGACCGCCGTGCGGCTCGACGTACCGAGTCTCCTCGACATTGCGGAGTCCCTCCCGACCGAGCACCGGGACGGCGCGCTGCGCATCGAGCTGCCGTTCGGCCTCGGATGGATCGCGCTCGAACGAGCCGGCACAGACTGGACGGGTGGGGGGACGCTCGACGGCGAACCGCTCGCGATGGACCTCTCCCCCGTCCAAGAGCCGCCCTATTCGAGCTTGGAGGTTCGCTTCGAAAGCGCCAGTGCGCAGCTCGCTGGCACGATCGTCGCTCCGACACCCGGCTCTGGCAGGCGGCCAGGCATCGTGCTCGTCCACCCCTCCGGCGACCAGAGCCGCGCGCGCTGGGAGTATCGCGGCTGGGCCGACTTCTTCGCCCGTCGCGGTTTCGTCGTAGCGCTCTACGACAAGCGCGGCTGCGGCCTTTCGCGCGGAGCGCACTGGGGCGATGACGAGGATTTCTCAGGCCTCACGGACGACGCGCTCGCGGCGGTCGAGCTGCTGCGCGGTCGGCCCGACGTCGATCCAGAGCGCGTCGGGCTCTTTGGCGGCAGTCAGGCCGGCTGGGTGATGCTTCTCGCCGCCTCCCGCTCGCCGGAGGTGGCCTTCTTGGTCGCCACCTCCGTCGCCGCGGTCTCACCCATGGAGCAGATGATCCAGTCGGTCGAGTACAGGATGCGCGCAGACGGCATGGCGCAGGACGAGCTCCTAGCTGCGCTCGCCCACATGCGCTTGTACGCCTACGTCGCCGCCACCGGACACGGCTGGGAGAGCCTCCGCGAAGCGGTCGAGCGTGCCCGCGACCGGCCGTTCGCGAGCTACGTCTTCTTGCCGACTGCCGATCCCCGCGCCGGCTGGATGGGCCACCACATGAGCTTCGATCCCGTGCCGTTGCTCGAGCGGATGAGCATCCCCGTGCTCGCGCTGTGGGGCGAACGAGACGTGATCGTCCCTGCAGCGGAGAACTCCGAGCGATTCCGTGCGTGGTTCGCGAGCGGCGACGGAGCTCTGCTGACCACTCGGATCTTTCCCGGCGCCGATCACCGACTGGAGGTCGAGTCCGGACGCGACGCCGTCGGCCGGTGGCATTGGTTCGGATTGGCGCCGGGGCTGTTCGAGGAGATCGACCGCTGGCTCGCCGCTCACGGCATTGTCAGCAGCGCCCCGTAGAGGTCGATCGCGTACCAGAGGTTGGCGAGGCGGAGGTTCTCGTTCGGCGCGTGCTGGTTGTTGTCGTGGTTGGCCACCGGCACGATCAGGCAGGGCTGGCCGAGCCGCTCGCTGAAGAGATAGAGCGGCAGCGAGCCTCCCATGCCGGGGAGCAGCACGGGCTCGCCGAGGCCGGACGCGGCGCCGGCCGCCCTCGCCGCGGCCGCGATGCGGGTCGCGATCGGCAGGTCCATCGCCGTGCGCGCCGCCGGGTAGCCCGTCGCGCGCGCGACACGGACCAGCTTCGCGTGCGCTCGGCGCGTCGCCAAGTCGGGCTCGTCGCGCACGATGTGGAAGCCCCGGCTGCGGATGTGCGCCTCGACGAGGTCCTGCATCTTCGCCGGGTCGTTGCCCTGGACCAAGCGAATGCCGAGGTTAGCGCTCGCCGTCGCCGGGATGACGTTCTGCGCCAGCGTGCCGACGTTGGCGCTGGCCAGGCCCTGAATGGTGAGCGCCGGCAGCAGCAGGCGCTCGGCGAGCGGCGCGCCGCCGCCCTCGGTCTCCGCCAGTCCGAGCTCGTGCCGCAGCGCCTGGTCGTTCGTGGGGAGGACCGCCAGCGCCGCGCGCTCGGCGGCGCCGAGCGGCGCGACGTCGTCGTAGAAGCCGGCGACGGCGACGCGGCCGTCGGGGTCGTACATCGAGGCGAGGAGCTCGGCGAGCAGTCGCCCCGGCACCGGCGCCCAGTTGCCGTAGTGGCCGCTGTGCAGCGGGCGCGCCGGCCCGTAGACCGTCAGCTCGAGGCCCGTCACCCCGCGCACGCCGAAGGCGATCTGCGGCCGGCCGCTCGCGTGCACCGGACCGTCGAGGAAGAGCCAAGTGTCGACATCGGCAATCCGGTCGCGGTAGCGATCGAGGGATTCGCCGAGGTGGGGCGAGCCGGCCTCCTCCTCGCCCTCGAAGAAGAAGACGAGGTTCGACGTCGGGGCGATGCCCGCCTCGGCGAGCGCCGCGAGGGCCGGAAACAGGGCGCCGAGCGGCGCCTTGTCGTCGCTCGCCGAGCGCGCGTAGAGCCGCCACTCGGGATCGACCGGCTCGCCGTCGGCGGGAAGCGGCCGCGCGACGCCGCCAGCCTCGCGCGCCGCGGTCAGCAGCACCGGCTCGAACGGCGGCGTGCGCCACTGCGCGGGATCGGCCGGCTGGCCGTCGTAGTGGACGTAGAGCGCCAGCGTGCGCGTCGCCCCCGGCGCGTCGAGGCGGCCGAAGACCACCGGCGGGGCGCCGTCGAGCTCGAGGAGCTCGGCCGCGGCGCCGTGCGCCGCGAGGCGGTCGCGCAGCGTCTCGGCGACGCGCCGCACGTCGGCGAGGTTCGCGGCGACGTTCGGTAGCCTGAGCAGGTCGGCGTACTCGCGCAAGATGCGCGCGGCGTGGCGCTCGCGATAGGCGTGGGCCAGCGCGACACCGTCCGTCGCCGACGCGGCCGCCGGTGCGACGAGCACCAGGCCGGCGGCGAGAGCGCCGCCGCGGAGCGCCCGAGCGAGCCTCACAGCGGCAGGTTGCCGTGCTTCTTGGGCGGCACGCTCTGGCGCTTGCCGGCGAGCTGCCGGAGCGAGCGGATGAGCACCGGGCGCGTGCGCCGCGGCTCGATGACGGCGTCGAGGAAGCCGCGCTCGGCGGCGATCCACGGGTTCGAGAACTTCTCGCGGTACTCGGCGATCTTCTCCGCCCGCGCCTCGGCGGCGCGCTCGCCCGCCTCGGCGAGCTCGCGGCGGTAGAGGATGTTGACTGCCCCCTCGGGGCCCATGACCGCCAGCTCCGCGGTCGGGTAGGCGAGGTTGACGTCGGTGCGCAGGTGCTTCGACGCCATGACGCAGTAGGCGCCGCCGTAGGACTTCCGCGTGATGACGGTGAGCTTCGGCACCGTCGCCTCGGCGTAGGCGTAGAGGAGCTTGGCGCCGTGCTTGATGATGCCGCCGTACTCCTGCTGCGTACCGGGGAGGAAGCCGGGGACGTCCTCGAAGGTGACGAGCGGGATGTTGAAGGCGTCGCAGAAGCGCACGAAGCGTGCGCCTTTCAGGGACGCGTCGATGTCGAGCACGCCGGCGAGGAACGCCGGCTGGTTGGCGACAATGCCGACCGAGCGGCCGCCCAGACGCGCGAAGCCGACCACCAGATTCTTCGCGTACTGCGCGTGCACCTCGAGGAACCTGGCGTCGTCGACCACCGCCGCCACCAGCCGCTTGATGTCGTAGGGCTTGTTGGGATCCTCCGGCACCAGCGTGTCGAGCGCCGGCTCCTCGCGGTCGGGATCGTCGTCGGTGGGGCCCGCCGGGGGCTCGTCGAGGTTGTTCGACGGCAGGTAGGTGAGCAGCTCGCGGATCCCCATCAGGCAGGCGGCGTCGTTGCCGTAGGTGAAGTGCGCGACGCCGCTCCTGGCAGCATGGGTCTGGGCGCCGCCGAGGTCCTCCTTGGTCACCTCTTCGTGCGTCACCGTGCGGATGACGTCGGGGCCGGTGACGAACATGTAACTCGTGCGCTCGACCATGAGCACGAAGTCGGTGATCGCCGGCGAGTAGACGGCACCGCCGGCGCACGGACCGAGGATCGCCGAGATCTGCGGCACGACGCCGGAGGCGAGCGTGTTGCGGAGGAAGATGTCGGCGTAGCCGCCGAGCGAGGCGACGCCCTCCTGGATGCGCGCGCCTCCGGAGTCGTTGAGGCCGATGAGCGGCGCGCCGTTGTCCATGGCCAGGTCCATGACCTTGCAGATCTTCCTGGCGTTGGTCTCGGAGAGCGAGCCGCCGAAGACGGTGAAGTCCTGGGCGAAGAGGTAGACCAATCGGCCGCCGATCGTGCCGTAGCCGCAGACCACGCCGTCGCCCGGGATCTGCTGCGCCTCCATGCCGAAATCGCGGCAACGGTGGGTCACCAGCGCGTCGATCTCGACGAACGAGCCGGCGTCGAGGAGAAGCTCGACGCGCTCGCCTGCCGTCAACTTGCCGTCGCGGTGCTGGCGCTCGCTGCGGGCGACGCCGCCGCCGGCGCGGGCGGCCGCGAGACGGGCGGCGAGCTCGGCGCGGCGGTCCATGGTCATCGCAGGATTCTCCGGCGGCAGCCTATCGCGCGGCGGAGCGCGTCACGCGCCGCGCAGTCCGCGCACGCGCTCGGCGAGCTGCGCCAGGCGCGGGTGGTCGGGCGCCATCTGGCCGAGGATCTTGAGCGTCATCTCGGCCTCGGCGGCCTTGCGCTCGGCGAGGAACCCCTCGAGCTGCCGCACCCCCTGCTCGATGCTCTGCTGCTTGCGATCGACCTCTTCGAAACGCGCCACCTCGGAGAAGAGCTGCGCCGGCCGCGGCGAGCTCGGCAGGGCGCGCTCGAGGTCGAGCACCGCGTCTCTCGCCCCGGCCCAATCCTTGGCCTGTACGCGCTCGCGGTAGCGGCGCTCGATTTCCCGGCCCTGCGCTTCGCGGTCGGCGAGCGCCGCGATGTCGCTGATGCGCAGCCGGTAATCCTCGACGGAGACCCGCGCCAATCCGCCCGCGGCCAGCCGCTCGAGCTCCCGCTCGGCGTCCGCCAGCCGCCGCTCCTCGATCAGCTGCTCGAGCCGCTCGCGCCGTCGCGCCTGCTCGCTCGCCGAGCGCTGCCGCTGCTCGGCCTCCTCCATCTCGAGCCGGAACTGATCCGGGAGCCGATGCGAAGGATCGAGCCTCTCGATGCGCTCGAGTTGCCGCCTCGCTTCGGCGAGGTCGTCGCGCAGGAGCGCCGCGCGCCCTTGCTCGACCGCCGTCTCGGCGTCTTTGAGCTGTGCGATCTCGGCGCCCATCAGGTTCACCCACGACTCGAAGTCGCCGCGTCGCGGATGATCGGGCGCGAGCTCGACGAGCGCCTCGAGCGCGAAGCGGGCGAGACCCTGCTTGTGATCGCGGATGTACGTCTCGAGCAGACGCTCGGCCTCGGCGACGCGCGCCTTGTGCTCGGCCTCCGCGGGCGAGGGGGGTGCGGGGGCCGGCGGCGGCACAGCGGTCGGCGCCGACGCCCCTGGCACCGCCTCGCCGCGGCGAGTCGCCGCGAGCGTGGCGCGCAGCTCGACGAGGCCGGCGTACCGCGGCGAAAGCGCCTCGAGCTGCGCGATGGTCTCCAGCGCCGCCTCGAACCGGCGCTCGGAGATCGCCTGGCGCGCCCGCTCGTTGAGCCGCGTCGCCTCGTTGACGCGCTTGGCCGCGCGGTCGATCTGCTCGAGCAGCTCGAGCCGCTCCTCGCGCGAGAGCTCGCTCGACGAGGGGCGATTCGTCGACCGCGCCGAGATCGTCGCCGGCGCCCGGGCGCCGGCGGCGGGCTGCGCCGGAATCTCCTGCGTCGAGACCTGGCGCAGCTGCTCCGAGACCCGCACCAGCGCGCGCAGGAAGGAGAGCGCGTCGGGCCAGCGCGCTTCGCGGTCGCGCTCGAGCCCGCGCATCACGACTTCGTCGAGCGCCGCCGGGACGGTGATGCCGGCGGTGCGCCCGATCATCGAAAGCGGCGGCTCCGAGAGGCGGCGCAGGACGAATCCGTGGTCGCTCTCGGAATCGAACGGCGGCTTGCCCGTGACCATCTCGTAGAGCACGGCGGCGAACGAGTAGAGGTCGCTGCGATGGTCGAGCGCCACGCCGTCGGCGAGCGAGCCCGCCTGCTCGGGCGAGCAGTACATGAGCTTGCCCATGAAGACGCCGGCCTGCGTGATCTCGAAGCCGGCCGGGATCTCGAGGTTCTTGGCCAGCCCGAGGTCGATGATCTTGACCAGCGCCTTGCCGCGGCGGTCGCGGGCGAGCATCAGGTTGTCGGGCGAGATGTCGCGGTGGATGACGCCGGCCGAGTGGATGGCGTCGAGGCCGCGCAACGCCTGGATGGCGAGCTCGACCGCCAGCTTGATCTCGAACGGACCGCGGCTCCTGAGCGCCGAGCCGACGTCCTCGCCCGCAATGTGCTCCCACACCATGTAGAAGCTGCCGTCGTCGAGGCGCGCGAAGTCGTAGAGGATGGCGACGTTGGCGTGCTTGATCTGCGTCGCGATCCGCGCCTCCTGCGTGAAGCGCTGCAGCGCGTGCGTATCGGTCGCCTTGTCGGCGCGCAGGATCTTGATGACGCGGTGCTCTTGGAGGTGGACGTGGCGGGCGCGGTAGACCTCGCCCATGCCGCCGGTGGCGAGCCGCTCGACGATCTCGTACTTGCCGTCGAGGATAGATCCACTGTCGCGACTCGTCACCGCGCCCGCGCTCCTTTCGCTTCGAGACGTTCCGTATTCTATCCGCCGTGAACGCGGCGCCCTCACCCGCCGGGAGCAGCCGGTCGCTGGCGCTGCCGGCGGCCCTGCTGTTCGGCTCGATGCTCAACCTGACGCTGGTGGTGGCGGGCTTGAAGGAGCTCGTCGTCGACCGCCTGGGCGGCTCGGTCGGCGACGCCGCGCTCTTCTTCACCGTCGAGATGATCGCCTACGCGACCTGCGGACCGCTCTGGGGCCTGGCCTCCGATCGCAGCGGGCGGCGGCGGCCGTTCGTCGTCGCCGGCTTCGCGGCGAGCGGCGCGCTCTACCTGGCGATGCCCGCCGTCGACTCGATTCCGCTGCTGCTCGCGCTGCGCTTCCTGCAGGGCGGGTGCGCCATCGCCGGCTGGTCGACGGTGATGGCGCTCGTCTTCGACTTCGGCGAGCCGGCGAGCCGGCCGCGCCGCGCCGGCATCGCCGGCGCCGCCATCATCTTCGGCGTCGGCTCGGGAGCGCCGCTCGGCGGCTGGCTGACGCACACGCTCGGCGCCGAGGCGCCGCTCGTCGCCGCCGGCGTCTCGTTCCTCGCCCTCGCCGCCGCCGCCCTAGCGCTCGTCGAGCCGGCGAGGCGCGAGCGCCGTCCGACGCCCCGCGAGCTCCTCGCCGCCCTCGTCGCCCGCCCGCGGCTGCTCCTGCCGAGCGGCGTCTACTTCGTCGAACGCTTCACCGTCGGCCTCTTCGTCGTGCTCTTCCCGGTGCATCTGGCCGAGCTCGCCGGCGCCGATCCGGCGACGCGCGGCCTCTATCTCGCCCTCTTTCTGTTTCCCTTCGCCGCCGGGCAGCTCGGCAGCTACCGGCTGGCGCGCCGCTGGGGGCCGCTGCCGACGCTCGCCGGCGGCGCCGCCGCCTACGGCCTGGCCTTCGCCGCCATCGGCGAGCTCGCCGCGAGCGCCCTCGCCGGCTGGATGGTTCTGCTCGGCCTGCTCGCGGCGGTGATCTTCCCGCCGACGCTCGCCCTCGTCGCCGAGTGGTCGGCGCCGGCGACGCGGGCGAGCGCGATGGCGGCGTTCAATCTCGCCGGCTCGCTCGGCTTCGCGCTCGGCCCGCTCGTCGGCGCCCGCGCGCTCGAGCTCGCCGGCTACTCCGCAGCCTTCGCCACCGGCGGGGCGCTGGCGTTCACCGCCGGCCTCGCCGTCGCGCTCGCAGCGCGGCGGCTCGCCGGCAGCTGAGGCTCAGCCGTCGCGGCGGCGCAGCACGATGTCGCCGTTAAAGGTATTGAGGAAGATCTCCGGCCCGCCGCCGCCGACCTCGCCGGTGAGCTCCTTGGTCACCGACACGCGGTAGCGCCCCTTGCCGCGCTCCTCCTCCACCTTCGGCGCGCTGCGCGCCAGGACGACGTCGAAGTCCGAGTAGATCTCGCCGTTCTCCGACTTGAGGCGCACGTCGAATCGGGCGCCGGCCGGCAGTGTCAGGTCGATGTCGCCGTTCAAGGTCGAGAACGCCATCGGCGCCGAGGCGATGTTGCTGCCGAACGAGACGGTGACATCACCGTTGAGCGTGTTGGCGCTCACCGGGCCGCGAGCGTCGCGCACGGTGACGTTGCCGTTGGTGTTGTGCAGCTCGATCTCGCCCGAGAGCCCGCCGACGACGAGATCGCCGTCGTTGACTGTCGACAGCGACACCGAGCTCGCCTCCGGCACCGCGATGCGGAGCGCGATGGCGCGCGCCCAGGAGTCGGTCGAGACGGTGACGCGATTCGCCTTCTCCTCGGCCGCGAGCTCGTAGGAGTCGTTGGGGATGCGCTTCAGCTTCGCGCGCCCTCTTTCCTCCTTGTCGGCGGCACGCCCGGCGATCGCCGGGCAGTCCTCGCATTCGTGGTCGTGGTCGTGCTCGCCGAGCGCGCCCGGCGTCGCTTCGATCACCACCTCGCCGGCCTTGCCGGCCACGACCTCGATCGAGCCCATGACCAGCGAGACCTCGAGTCGCGCCGGCTGCGCCGGATCGCTCAAGGGCACGACCAGCCTTTCGCCGGCGGCGAGCGCCGGGGCGACGACGAGCGCCGCGACGGCGGAGATTGCGGTACGGATCTTCATCTTGCCTCTCCTTGTCGAATCCGCGGCGCTCAGCGCTCGCGCAGGACGATGTCTCCGTTCAGGGTCTTGCATTCGAAGCGCGGGCCGCCGGCGCCGATACGCACGCGCGTGTCGTGATCGAGCCGGTAGCGGTCGCCGCGGCGCGACGCTGTCGCCTCGGCTCGTCGCGGCGCAGCGGTGACCGCGAAGTCGCTCCACAGCTCGCCGTTCATCGTCTCGAGATCCACGTCGGCCGAGCTGCCCGCCGGCAGCACGATCTCGATCGAGCCGTTGACCGTTTCGAAGCTCGCGTCGGCGCTCGGTGCGATGGCGTACTCGGCGACGATCTCGCCGTTGACCGTCGCGGCAGAGACCTCGCCGGCGAGGCCGGCGAGGCGCAGGGGGCCGTTAACGTTCGCGGCGGAGACGCCGCCGCGCACGCCGTCCACCGTGATCGCGCCGCCGTTGACGGTGCGCACCTCGAGCTCGACACCGGCAGGAACGGTGACCGTCCACTGCCAGTCGAGCTCGTAGTCGGGATCCCAGCGGCAGTCGCCCCAGCGGTGGCGGCGCCCGCGGCGGTCGCGGCCGCGGGCCTCGCAGCGGAACGGCCCGTCCTGGACGAGCGCGACGCCGTTCGCCCACTCGTCGACGACGAGCGTCACCTCGTCGAAGGCTAGTGCGAGATCGGCTTCGCGCCGCGCCGTCGCGGTGCGCCGGATCTCCACGGCGACACGATCGCCGGCGCCGCCGCGTACCTCGACGCCGCCGAAGACGTTGTCGATCTCGACCGTCCGGGCACCCGCCGGGAGCGCGATCTCGCGGCGCAGGACGTCCGCGCGCTCGGTGGCGGCGGCCGGCACCGCCAGCGCAACGCAGACGAAAGCCATCCAGGAAACTCGTTCCGGGCTCATCTCACAGGCTCCTTCCGAGCCGGTCGCGCAGGTAGCCGCGCGCCACCGGATCGAGGTCGGGGTTGTCGACGAGCTGCGCGAGGTCGCGCCCGGCCTCCGGGCTCGCCGAGTCGAGCAGCAGGTCGAGCAGCGAGAGCTGGACGAGCGGTGAGTCCTGCGCCGTGACGGCGGCGATAAGGCGCGGTCGCTCGACAGGGCGCGCCGCGCGCGGCTTGAGCGCGTCGAGAGCCGCCAGCCGCACGTTGACGTCCGGGTCGTGGAGCAGGGCGTCGAAGAGCGCCGCCGCGACGCGGTCGTCGGCCGCCGAGGCCGGCCGGCCGTAGGCCACCCCGCGCAGCCGTTCCGAAGCCGAACTCTCGGCCAGGAGCGCCACGGTCACCGTCTCGCGCAGCGAGCGCATTTCGCCGCGCAGCTCGGCGATCTCGCGCGCCGAGCGGCGCTCGGCGACCTCGGTGCCGAGGAAGACGCCGGCGGCAAGCGTCGCCGCCACCGCCGCGAAGCGCAGGAGCGGCCGGCCGAGCGCCGGGCGGCCGCTCGGCGCGCGGCGCGCGGCGATCGGCACCACCCGCCGGCGCTCGCCCGCGATCTCGCCGGCGAGCCAGGCGCGGAAGCGCTCGCCGAGGGCCGCCGGCGGATCCACCGCAGCAGCATCGCCGAGCTCGCGCCACAGGCTCTCGAGCGCGTTCGCCTCCTCGGCGCAGCCGGGGCAGGCCGCGAGATGCTGGCGCAGCTCGCCGAGCTCGCGCTCCCCGAGCTCGCCCGCGAGCCACTCCGGAATCCGTTCGCTCATCTCGTCGCACCTCATGCCACGCCTCCCTCGCTCACCATTCGATAGGCCTCGCGCAGCTCCTTCATCGCCCGGTGGACGCGCACCTTGACCGCGCCGACCGAGATGCCGAGTAGCTCGCCGATCGACTCGTAGCGCATCTCGCCGAAGCGGGCGAGAAGCAGGAGCTCGCGTTTCTCGGCGGAGAGCCGCGCCAGTGCGGCCTGGAGCTGCGCCGTGCGCTCCCGCTGCTCGAGCCGCTCGACGGGGTGGAGCAGCGCTGCCGCCGGCTCCGGCGCGCCCTCGGCTTCTTGCAGCTCCTTTGGCCGGCTCCGGAAGTGGTCGACGGCGGCGTTTCTCGCCACGCCGAACATCCAGGGCGTGAAATCCGCTTCGCTCCGAAAGGTGTGCCGGTACCTGAGCATGCGCACGAAGACCTCCTGGACGAGGTCCTCGGCCGCCGCGCGTTCGCCGGCGAGGCGCAGGAAAAAGCCGTAGAGCCGCCGCTGGTGCCGCTCGAAGAGCTCGGCGAGCTTTTCGAGCTCGCCCTCGCGCACGCGCGCCATGAGCTCCGAGTCGGTCGTCTCGCCGTCCGCGCCCATCGCCACCCCGTCCGTCCTCACACCGGGGGATACCGGAGGTCCGGCGCGAGGTTACCGGAGCCGATGCGGCGCGCGGTCAGCCCTGCGGCCGGCGGCTGAGCTGGTGGGCCAGGGTGCCGGCGATCCACAGCAGCGAGGCGGCGACGTGGATGCCGATCCACGCCGTTCGCCACCCCGGCTCGACGGCGATCTGCAGCAGGTAGCCCGAGGCGATCATTGGCGCGGCGAGAGCGGCGAGCAGGATCCCCGAGCGGCGGTGGGCGCCGCTGCCGAGGCGGATGCCGAGCCAGACGTGCGTGCGCCAGAGGAGCCCGACGGCGAAGACGAGCAGCGGCGCCGCCAGGACGTGCAGGTGCTGCGCGACGGGCTGGCCCGGATGGACCACCGAGAACTCGCCGATCGGCGCCGCGAAATAGCGGTACCAAGCGTAGGCGAGGCCGGTCCCTCCCACGAGGAGGTTGGCCAAGTGGACGAAGAGGGCCTCGAGACGGGTCATCTAGAAGAGACCGCGCCCTCCGGGCGCGTCGGGTCGGCCGGAGTCGGCGGCGGAGGATGGGCGTTGCCGGGCGCGTCGGGTCGGCCGGCGCTGGCGGCAGACGAGGGATGTGCTGCGCGTGACGTCTCGGCGAGCACGCGGTGGAGCGCGAGCACGCGGCGCGCGGCGTCGGTCGTAGCGCGGGCGGTGAGGGTGGCACCGGCGACCGGGCGGATGGCGCGCCGCAGCTCGAGCTCGGCGTCGAGCGGGCGGCCGGCGAACTGGCGGTACCACTCGGCGCGCGGCAGGTAGTCGGGCGGCTCGTCGAAGGAGAGCACCTCGACGCGGCCGACTCGGCCCTCCGGGTCGACCGTCACCATCACGGTCTCGGCCAGCGTGCGCACGACGTGCGAATCGAAGTAGGCGGTGCCGACCAGCTCGCCGGCCGCCGTCGCCACGTACGGGTGGACGATCGCCGAGGCCGGCCGCTCGCCGGCGAGCTCGGCGGCGCGGGCGACCTCGTCCGCTGTCAGGAAGACGGTGCGGCGCTCGATCGCGGCGCCGGGAAAGGCGAGGGCGAGCGCCTCCTCGACGGTGAGCAGAACGCGCGCCGCGGCCGGAGCGGCGGCGACGAGGAGCGCCGCGCCCGCGGCGAGCGCGCGAATCGGCGCGAGGCGACGCGGGCGCGGCACGGCTCGCCTCAGAAGACCCAGCCGAGCGCCAGGTTGACCTGGTCGACGCCGGTGTCGGCGCCATTGTCGACATCCTGCCAGTCGGCCTTGACGACGACTTGGTCGATCGGCTGCCACTGGATGCCGAGCGTCAAGACGTCGACATCGTTCGCCGGATTGCGTGCGAAGCCCGCGGGCACGGCCGCCTGCGTGTCGTAGGTCTCCCAGCGCGCGAACGGCAGCAGGCGAGAATCGCCGCCGCGCGCGGCGAGCACGTCGCAACCGGCCTGCACGTAGTAGCCGTCCATCGCCTCGCCCACCGACTGGCTGCCGACGAGCCCCAGGGCGCGATTCAAGCCGGCGACGTCGCCGAGGTCGGCGTCGGCATAGAGCCCGCGCAGCTCGAGGGCTCGCCACTTCCAATCGGCGTGGAGCTCGAAGATGCGCGTGGAGACGCCGACCGTGCCGCCGGCCGGGTCGGCGAGCCCCTGGCCCGAGTCGCCGACGTAGAGCGAGCCACCGGCGAGGAGACCGGGCGTCGCCGTCCAGTCGAGCCGGCCGACCCAGGCGAAGTCCTCCGCCTTGGCCTGCGAGCCCTTCTGTCGGCCACCGCGGATCCCCGCGGCCGTGAAGCCCGCGGCGTCGAAACCGTTGACGACGTAGGTGCGGTAGCTGAAGCCGCCCACTTCGCCGAACAGACCGACGCCCGATTCGCGCCAGGTGGTGGGGAGGATCGCGCTCTCGATGCCCGTCCGCCGGGCGCCGAGGAAGACCGTCGGCTCGTGCAGCTCGTTGAGGAGGCCCATCGGGATCAGCACCAGGCCGGCGCGGACGTTGACCTCGGGCCGGATCAGGCGGTCGACGTAGGCGAACTCGACCGACGCCTCGCCCTTCTTGCCGGTCGAGCCGTGCTCCCATTCGAGCTCGGTGTTCAAGAGCCACTTGTCGTTCCACTTGTAGCCGAGGTAGACGACGCCGCGCAGCATGTCGAGCTCGTCGGTCTTGCCGGAAGGCGCGCCGTCGTCGCGCGAGCCCGAGAAGTTCTGGTAGACGAGCTCGCCGTAGCCGCCGATCGAGACGCCTTTCGCCTTCTTGTAGACCTTCGACGCCGCCGGGCCGAGGCCGTAGACGCCCTCGTCCGCTTCCACCGCCGCCTCGCCGAGCTTCAGTTGCTCGAGCTCCGCGGCGACGAGCTCGATCCGGCGGGCGAGCTCGGCGACGTCGGGCGAGGCCGATCGCTCGTGCGCCGCCGCGACGGCGGCCTCGAGCTCGGCGACCTCGGCCTCGAGCACCTTCACCCGTTCCTCGGTCGTCGCGGCCGCGGCCGGGGCCGCGATCCATCCGACGACGAAAGCGATGGCGGCGACGAACCGCCCGAACGACCTTGCGCTGGTGCTCATGTACACTCCCTCACGTTTCGAGGGCCGGCCCCTCCATGGGGACGGCGTTTGGAACCAAGAAGGCGGCGTCGCGCTCCCTGCCAGGACTCCGCGCGCCGCCTTCGGCTTCTACGACGATTCGTGCAACACCTCGATCTCGAGCTCGCCCACGAGCGGCCGCGCGCGCCGCGCGAGCCCCGCCGTCATCCGCGCTCGCAGGCGTTTGCCGTCGACGACGAGGAAGGCCACCTCGAACGGCTCGTCCTGCCGGGCGAGCCAACGCGCGCCCTCCTCGGGCCCCATCACGAAGAGTGCGGTGGACAGGCAGTCCGCGCGGAGCCCTCCTCGCGCGACGATTGCCACCGATCCGAAACTCGGCGCCGGACTCCCGGTGCGCGGATCGAGCAGATGTCCGAACGACTCTCCATTGAAGGTGAACTGCTTCTCGCTGTTGGCGGAGCTGGCGAACGAGCCGCGGCGATCATGGAGCGTCAGCTCGAGCACCGGCCGGGCGCGGTTCCGCGGGTCGGCGAGGTCGACGACGATCGGCCGCGCGGCATTCGCCCAGGCGGTCTGGCCACCCAGATCGAGGTGCACGAAACCCCGGTCCTCCTTCAATGGAAGCCTTTCCAAGGCTTCGAGCGCGGCGTCCAATCCGGCCCCCTTGCCGAAGCCCCCCTCCTCGAGGACCACGTCGGCCGTCCTCCGGATTCGACGCGAGCCGGCGGCGTGCTCGAAACCCGCTCCCTCGAGCCCTCTTCGGGCGACGGCGAGGGCTTCGGCCGTGGGAACGCGCCCGCCTCCCCGCAGGTCCCAGGCCGCGACGAGTCGGCCGATAGCCGGGTGAAAGGCTCCCCCGGTGTCTCGCCAGCACTCGATCGACTCGGCGAGATCGCGGTAGGCCGAGGTCTCCACCCATTCCCCGACCGGCGCGCGATTGATGCGGGCGAGCTCGCTCGTCTCGCGCCAGGTCGAAAGGCGCCCCTCGGCCGCCTCGACCTCGCGGATCATCGCTTCGGCGAGGCCGAGGGCGGCGGCGCGATGGCTCGCGATCTCGACCTCGACGCGCAACGTCGTGCCCATCGCCGCGACTTCGCGCTCGACCGTGGCGGCGGCGAGCGCGCCGGCGCCGGCGAGCGCCGCGGCGACGAGGGCGCCGAGCCGGCGCGGTCCGCTCGCGCGCCCAGCGCCGGGCGCCAGCGGGTTGCCCGGCTTCGGGCAGCGGTCGCACGGCGTCTCGGCTTCGGCGCGCGTGCGGCGGCGGATCCTCCAGATCGCGTAGCCGAGCGCCGCTGCGGCGCCGCCGGTCACGATCCAGAACTGGGGATCGGCGAAGGGCAGACTCATCGTCACGAGATCCCGAGCGCGTGCAGCCCGTGATAGGCGAGGAACGCGCCGCACCAGGCGAGGCCGCTCATCCAGGCGAACTGCAGGAGCGGCCAGCGCCACTGCCGCGTCTCGCGGCGCACGGTGACGAGAGTCGACATGCACTGCATGGCGAGAACGAAGAAGACGAGCAGGGACAGCGCGGTCGCCGTCGTGAACATCGGCGTGCCGTCGTCGCGCGTCGCGCTCTGGATGCGCTCGAGCACGCCGGCCTCGTCGCCGTCTTCCGGCGCGCCGACCAGCACCGCCAGCGTCGAGACGAAGACTTCGCGCGCGGCGAAACTCGTCAGCACCCCGATCGACAGCCGCCAGTCGTAGCCGAGCGGCGCGAAAGCGGGCTCGACGGCGCGGCCGAGCCGGCCGGCGAAGCTCTCCTCCTGCTGGTGCCGCAGCGCCAGCCGATCGGACTCCTCGACGAGGCTCGCGGCCGCCTGCGGGTCGCTCGGCGCCAGCTCTTGCGCCTGCGCGGCGAGCGCCACCGCCGCCGCCGGCGGCGCTGCTTTCGGGTACGCCGACAGCCACCACATGACGAACGAGAGAGCCAGGATCACGGTGCCGACGGTGGTGAGGAACGCCCACCCCTGCTCGAGCGCGTTGGCGAACGCGACGCGCAGTGACGGCCACTTGTAGGACGGCAGCTCGAGCACCATCGGCCGCGACTTGCCCGGCAGGATCGTGCGCCGGGCGAGCAACGCGCTCCCCATTGCCGCCACCGCGCCCAGCAGGTAGCAGCCGGTGAAGGCGAGGCCGGCGAGCGCCGGGCTCGCCGGGAAGAGAAAGCTCGTCAGCAAGACGTAGACCGGCAGCCGCGCCGAGCAGCTCATGAAGGGCGCCACCAGGATGGTGGCGAAGCGGTCGTGCCGATCGGGGATCAGGCGCGTCGAGAGGATCCCCGGGATGGCGCAGGCGTGGCTCGACAGCAGCGGCACGAAGGCGTAACCGGGCAGACCGAAGCGGTAGAGCAGGCGGTCCATGACGAACGCCGCGCGCGCCAGGTAGCCGGTGTCCTCGAGCAGGGTGATGAGGAAGAAGAGCAGGCAGATCTGCGGCAGGAAGACGATCGTTCCCGAGACGCCGCCGATCAGGCCGCCGACGAGGAGGTCGCGCACCGCGCCGCCCGGCAGGCGCGCCTCGAGAATGCCGCCGAGGTCCGCGAAGATCGTCTCGATGAGGTCCATCGGCACGGTGGCGAGGGCGAAGATGGTCCAGAAGAGCAACGCCATCACGGCGTGGAAGATGACGAGGCCGACGATCGGATGGGTGAAAGTCTCGTCGAGCCGATCGAGCATCGTGTCGGTCTCGGCGCCGACCGCGCGCGCGCCGCCGACGCTCGCCACCACGATGCGCTCCGCCCACTGCTCGAGCGGCTCGTCGGTGGCGCGCGGCATCTCGGCGACGCCGGGTGGGGCGGCGCCCGAGACGATGTCGGCGAGCGCCGCGATGAGCGCCGCAACACCCTCGCCGCTGCGCGCGGCGACGGGCACCACCGGCGCGCCGAGCGCCCGGGCCAGGCGGCCGAGATCGAAGGTCAGTCCGCGTCGGCGCGCGAGGTCGATCATGTTGAGCGCCACCACGAACGGAACCCGACGGGCGACGAGCTCGCCGACGAGCATCAGGTGGCGGTTGAGGTTGGTGGCGTCGAGGACGACGACGGCGGCCGGCGGCGCGACGCCGTCGGCGCCGGCGAATGCCTGCGCCGCGACGCGCGATTCGGGTAGGTCGAGCTCGAGGCTGTAGAGACCCGGCAGGTCGACGATCTCGAGCGTCGCGCTCGCGCCGCCGGGGCGGCCCACCTGCATGCGGCCCTGGCGCAGGTCGGTCGTCGTGCCCGGAAAGTTGGCGGTCTTGGCGCGCAGCCCGCACAGGCGGTTGAACAGCGTTGTCTTGCCGGTGTTCGGATTGCCGACGAGGAGGACGCGCTTCGGCGCCGCGAGCGCGGCCGCGCGGGGGGCGGGCGAGAGCACGCTCACGGCTCGCCTCGGACCGCCTCGGCGACCACCTGCAGGCGGTCGGCGACACTGCGCGCGAGGCCGATGCGCGTCGAGCGCACCTCGACGATGCACGGGTCGCCGGCGACGCGCACCACGAGCCGGCTGCCGGTGACCAGGCCCATGGCCGAGAGCAGGCAAGCCTCGCCGGGCTCGAGCACCACCGCGTGCAGGCGCGCCGCCCTGCCGATCGCCAGCTCGCTCAGCCGCACCGTCGCGCCGCCGCGAAGATCAGCCATGGGCGCGCCGCCCTTGCCCGGCCGTCGCGCAGGCGCGACAGAGGCCCGAGATCTGGAGCTGCGGCGTCGCGAGATCGAAATCGTGGGCGCGGCAGATCTCGACGAGGAGCGCCGAGATGCCGGGGCTGACGAATTCGACCATGCGGCCGCACTGGCGGCAGCTCAGATGGTCGTGAGCGAGGCCGGGGTGAAGGTGCTCGTAGACGGCACGTCCGCCCGGCAAGGTGACCCTCGCCACCAGCCCGCACTCGACGAGGAGGTCGAGATTCCGGTAGACCGTGGCGCGCGAGATCTTGTGCCCCCCGGCGCGCGCCGCGGCCAGGATCTCCTCGGCATCGATGTGGCGATGCTGTGCGAAGATCGCCCGCAGCAGGGCCCGCCGCTCGGGCGTGGCGCGCAGCCCGCGGCGGCGCAAGTGGTCGAGCAAGAGCGTTTCTTCGCGGAGAGTGGGCATTTATTGAGACACCGTCTCAATTACGAATCGAGATTCTGGACGGGACTAGTCCGGATTGTCAACGCCCTTGCGGGTGGGGGAGAGTCCCACGCCCCGGGTGCGCGACCGAATCGTCCGCTCCTGCGTAGTGAATCCTGCCGATGGAGTCGACCGGAGCCTTGCCACCGATCTTGAAGCCGCGACTGCGCCTGCCGCGCGCCGACCGTTCCCGCTTCCAGCCGCTGCCGCTGCCGCTCTGGCTGCGCCTCGCCGTCAACTTCATCGGCTGGATCTTGATCGCGATCGGCGTCGTCGGGCTCTTCCTGCCGGTGCTCCAGGGCGGTCTCTCGCTCGCCCTCGGCTTCGCGCTCCTGTCGATCGGCAGCCCGACCATCCACCTCTGGTTGCGCGGTTGGATGGGCCGCTGGCCGCGACTCTGGCGCCGCATGGAGAAGATGCGCCGCGGCCTGCACCGCTGGCTGCATCGCAACGCCGGCGGCGACTGAGCGCTCGCCTGCCCGCCGCGGCCGGCGGCCTGCCGTAGGATGCCGGCCGGTGCGCGACGATCGTCCGACCGCCGTCCTCCTCACCGACGGCCGCTACGACACCTCCGACGCCAAGACCGCACACGGCCTGGTGCGCGGGCCGTCGCGCTACCGCCTGCTCGGCGCCGTCGACGGCGCCGCGACCGCCGGCGCCGACGCCGGCGAGCGGCTCGACGGAATGCCGCGCGGCATCCCGCTGTTCGCCGATCTCGACGCCGCCCTCGCCGCGCTGCCCTCGCCGCCCGATGGGTGCGTCGTCGGCGTCGCCACCGCGGGCGGCAAGCTGTCGGCCTCGCTGCGCGCCACGCTCCTCGCCGCCGCGCGGCGCGGCCTCTCGATCGTCAACGGCCTACACGACCTGGTCGGCGACGATCCCGAGCTCGCCGCCGCCGCCCGCGCGAGCGGCGCTCGCCTGATCGACCTGCGCCGGCCGAAGCCGTTCCGCGAGCTCGCCTTCTGGAGCGGCGCCATCCGCGAGGTGCGCGCGCCGCGCGTCGCGGTGCTCGGCACCGACTGCGCGCTCGGCAAGCGCACCACCTGCCAGCTCCTCGCCGCCGAGCTCATCGCGGGTGGCGTGCGCACCGAGATCGTGACCACCGGCCAGACGGGTTGGCTGCAGGGCAATCGCTACGGCTTCGTGCTCGACGCGACGCCGAACGACTTCGTCTCCGGCGAGCTCGAGCGCGCCGTTGTCGCCTGCGACCGCGAGGCGCGGCCCGATCTCATCCTGCTCGAAGGCCAGTCGGCGCTGCGCAACCCGGCGGGCCCCTGCGGCGCCGAGCTCCTGCTCTCGGCGGAGGCGCGCGACGTCGTCCTGCAGCACGCTCCCGGACGCCGCTTCTTCGCCGACCAGGAGACCCTCGGCAACGAGATCCCGCCGCTCTCCGGAGAGATCGACCTCATCGGGCACTACGGGGCGCGCGTGCTCGGCGTCGCGCTCAACCACGAGCACCTCGAGTCCGCACGACGCGCCGCGGTGTGCGCCGAGATCGCCGCGGCGACCGGCCTGCCGACCGTCTATCCGCTGCTCGACGGCGTGGCGCCGCTGGTCGAGGCGCTGCGCGCTCGCACGGCGGTGGAGCGGCAGTGAGGCTGCGCTCGATCATCACGACGCCGCACGCGATCCCGCTCGCCCGGCCTTACGCGATCGCGAGCGGCACGACCGCCGCGGTCGAGCTCGTCGTCGTGCGCGTCGAGGGCGACGACGGCGCCGCCGGCCTCGGCGCCGCGACGCCGGAGCCGAGCGTCACCGGCGAGAGCTTCGCCGCCTGTCGCCAAGCGCTCGCCGAGGAGCGCACCGCCGCGCTCGTCGGTGCCGACCTCGATTGCTTCGCCGCGCTTGCCGGTCGCGTCGGCCGCGACTGGCGGGCGACTCCGGCGGCCGCCGCGGCGCTCGACATGGCGCTCCACGACCTGCGGGCGCGCTCGCTCGGCCTGCCGCTCGTCGCGCTCATCGGCCGCGCCCACGAGACGCTGCCGACTTCGGTGACGATCGGCATCCTGCCGCGCGCGGAGAGCGTCGCCGAGGCCGAGGAGCGAGTCGGCGCCGGATTCCGCGCGCTCAAGCTCAAGATCGGGCTCGACCTCGACGGCGATCTCGAGCGCATCGCCGCCGTCCGCGAGCGCGTCGGCCCGGACGTCGCGCTGCGCGTCGACGGCAACTGCGGCTACCGGCCGACCGAGGTGCCGCGCCTGCTCTTCGCCTGCTCGCGCCACGGCGTCGAGCTCGTCGAGCAGCCCTGCCCGCCCGAGGCGGACGACGAGCTGCGGGCGATCCCCGCCGCCCGGCGCCGGGCGCTCGTCGCCGACGAATCGTGCATCTCGCCGGCTGACGCGCTCCGCCTCGCCGCCGGCGAGCCGCTCTACGGCGGCTTCGTGGTCAAGCTGATGAAATGCGGCGGCGTGACGCCGGCGCTGCGCATCACCGCGATCGCCGAGAGCGCCGGGATCGAGCTGATGTGGGGCTGTATGGACGAGAGCGCGATCGGTATCGCCGCCGCCCTGCACGCCGCCTATGCGGCGCCGGCGACCCGCTGGCTCGATCTCGACGGCAGCTTCGAGCTCGCCCACGATCCGGGCCGCGGCGGCTTCCGGCTGCGCGACGGCCGGCTCGATCTCGCGGCCGGGCCGGGGCTCGGCGTGGAGCTCGCGGGATGATCCGCCGCGCGCGATTCCGCCGCGTCGAGCTGACGGCCGCGCTCGCCCTTGCGCTGGCCGCCGTGAGCTCGGCACAGACGTCGCCGCGCACGAGCGCCGACATCCTCGCCGCGTCGCAGCCCGCGGACTGGCGGCCGCTCGATCCCGAGAACACGCTCTACCTCGAGCTCACCTCGGGCCGGGTCGTCTTCGAGCTCGCGCCGGTGTACGCGCCGCGGCACGTCGCCAACGTCAAGGCGCTCGCGCGGGAGCGCTACTTCGACGGCTTGGCCGTCGTCCGCGCGCAGGAGAACTACGTCGTGCAGTGGGGCGATCCCGACTCCGCGGACGAGACCAAACGGCGCCCGATCAAGACCGCGGCGCGCGCGCTTTCCGCCGAGCTCCGGCGCGCGCTCGATCCGGCGTTGCCTTTCACGCCGCTCCCCGACGGCGACGTCTACGCGCCCGAGGTCGGTTTCGCGAGCGGCTTTCCGGCGGCGCGCGACCTGGCCGCCGCAACGACCTGGCTCGCGCACTGCTATGGCATGCTCGGCGCCGGGCGGGGCGACAGCGCCGATTCGGGCAGCGGCGCCGAGCTCTACGTCGTCATCGGCCACGCGCCCCGCCATCTCGACCGCAACGTGACGCTCGTGGGGCGCGCCGTGGCGGGGATGGAGCCTCTCTCGACCCTGCCGCGCGGCGGCGGCCCACTCGGCTTCTACGAGGAGCGCGCGCAGATGGTGCCGGTTCTCGCCGTACGCGTCGCCGCCGACCTGCCGCCCGCCGAGCGCAGCGAGCTCGAGCTGCTGCGCACCGATACGCCGACGTTCGCCGCCTTCGTCGCGGCCCGCCGCACGCGGCGCGAGACGTGGTTCCTCGATCCGGTCGGCCGCATCGAGCTCTGCAACGTGCCGCTCCCGGTGCGCCCGCGTCCCGCGCGCTGAGGAGCGCGGCGCTTCAGCGCTGCTCGACGGGAACCCAGGGGGTCTTGTTGCGGCCGATGTAGATCTGGCGCGGGCGGTTGATGCGCGAGCCGGCCTCGCGCATCTCCTTCCAGTGCGCGATCCAGCCCGGCAGGCGGCCGAGGGCGAACATCACCGTGAACATGTTGGTCGGGATGCCCATGGCGCGGTAGAGGATGCCAGAGTAGAAGTCGACGTTCGGGTAGAGCTTCTTCTCGATGAAGTAGTCGTCGGAGAGGGCGACCTCCTCGAGCCCCTTGGCGACCTCGAGCAGCGGATCGCGCACGCCGAGCTCGGAGAGCACCTCGTCGGCGGCCGTTTTCAGGATGCGCGAGCGGGGATCGAAGTTCTTGTAGACGCGGTGGCCGAAGCCCATCAGGCGGAAGCCCGACGACTTCTCCTTCGCCATCTCGACGTATTTGGCGTAGTCGCCGCCGTCGGCGGCGATCCGCTCGAGCATCTCGATCACCGCTTGGTTGGCGCCGCCATGGAGAGGTCCCCACAGCGCGCACACACCCGCCGAGATGGCGGCGAACATGTTGGCGCCCGACGAACAGACCATGCGCACGGTCGAGGTCGAGCAGTTCTGCTCGTGGTCGGCGTGCAGGATGAGCAGCAGGTTGAGAGCGCGGTCGACGACCGGCGAGACCACGTAGGGCTCCGCCGGCACCGCGAACATCATCTGCAGGAAGTTCTCCGAGTACGACAGGCGGTTCAACGGATACATGAACGGCTGGCCGATCGACTTCTTGTACGAGAACGCCGCGATCGTCTTCGCCTTGGCGAGCAGGCGCACGATGTTGAGGTCGAGATCCTGATCGTCGGGATAGTAGGTGGAGAGCGACGCCACCATCGCCGAGAGGATCGCCATCGGGTGCGCCGAGGCGGGGAAGCCCTCGAAGAACTTCTTCATGTCCTCGTGCAGCAGGCTGTGGCGGGTGAGCTTCTCGCGCCAGCCGGCGAGCTCGGCGGCGCTCGGCAGCTTGCCGTAGATCAGCAGATAGGCGACCTCGGTGAAGCGCGCGTCGGCGAGCTCCTCGATCGGAATGCCGCGGTAGCGGAGAATCCCCTGCTCGCCGTCGATGAAGGTGATCGCGCTCTGGCACGATCCGGTGTTGCCGTAGCCCTCGTCGAGGGTGATGGCGCGCGTCTGCGCACGCAGCTGCGAGATGTCGATCCCGACTTCGCCCTCGCTGCCGCGAACGAGGGGAAACTCGTGCTCCTTGCCGTCCAGGATCAGCTTCGCCGTGCTCATCACCGCGTCCTCTCGCGTCGTTCTTGCCGCAACGCGGCAGATTGTATCGTTCGCTCTCCCGCGAGAGCAACGCGCGCGGGACGCGGCTGAGCTCAGCCGGCCAGCTGCTGGCGCACCAGGCTCACCAGCTCGGAGAGCACGAGCGGTTTGCGCAGGAAGGGCAGATCGCGCAGCTCGCCCTCGCTCTCGCCGGCGAGCCAGTCGGTCGAAGCACCGGAGATGACGATGATGGGCGGCGTCGGCGGCGCCGCGCGCAGACGGCGGATGAGCTCGAGCCCGTTCATCACCGGCATGTCGAGGTCGGTGACGACGAGATCGACGGCGAGCTCGCCGATGGCGGCCAGTGCCTCCGCGCCGTCGGCGGCTTCGATGAGCTCGACCTCGGGTGCCGCCGCGGCGATCGCCTGGCCGAGGAGCAGACGCAGCTCTTCCCGGTCGTCGACGATGAGCACGCGCTGGGGCATGGTCGGTTCGAGTTGTTCCGGAGGTGCGATGAGCGCCGGGACAGCACATCCGGTGCCAGCAGCCAGAGAGCGGAGCGAGGCGGTGCCCGTCGGCCGCTCTCGGTCGCTTCAAGTTACTGATTCTGTGGCTGAATTCACAATCGATGAGCGGCCTTCTCCACAAGAATCTCGACCGGTGATAGACCACTCCAAACGCCGAGCTGTCAAGAATTGGCGACGAAAAAATGCCAATTCTTGCCAGTCCGCGAGCGATTGCGCGCGGATCAGGCCTCGCGCAGGGCGGCCGTCACCGGCAGACGAGCCGCCCGCAGCGCCGGCATCAGGCCGCCGACGAGGCCGAGGGCGAGGGCGAAGACGGTGCCCTCGACGAGCAGGCGCGGCGTCACCTCGAAGGCGAAGGTCACCTGGCTGAAGGTGTCCCAGTTGAGCGTCGACGTGCGGTAGCCGTCGAAGAAGAGCCACGCCGACGCCGCCCCGAGGGCGCCGCCGCCCGCCGCGAGCAGCATCGCCTCGGCGAGGACCGAGATCACCACCGCGCCCGCGCCAAAGCCGAGCGCACGCAGCGTCGCCACTTCGCGCGTGCGCGCGGCCACCGCCGAGTACATCGTGTTCAACGCACCGAAGACCGCGCCCACCGCCATCAGCAGCGACACCGTGAAGCCGAGGCCCTGGATGATCGCGTTGAGCGTCCGCCCCTGGTTGCCGTAGTACTCGGTCTCGCGCAGCACCTGCACGTCGAGGCGCGGATCGGTGGTCAGCGCGTCCTTGAAGCGGTCGAAGGCAGCCGGCGATTCGAGCCGCGCGATGACCGTCTGGAACGAGTTGCCGCGGTTGTAGGCGGGCTGCAGCACACGCGCGTCGGTCCAGATTTCCGACTCCCAGAGCGCGCCGCCGGCGGCGAAGGTGCCGACCACGGTCCACTCGCTCCGTCCCCACTGCAGCTTGGTGCCGACGTCGAGACCCGCGAACTGCTTGAGCGCGCCCTCGCCCACCAGCACTTCGTTCTTGCCCCATTCGAACTTGCGGCCCGCGGTGATGCGCAACTCCGGCCGCGTCGAGAAAGCCGCCGGCTGCACGCCGCGCAGCGGCACGTTGGCCGGCGTGCCGGTCGAGCGTTTCGGCACGTCGACGATGACGAAGAGCTCGGCCGAGGAGAGCGGCATCTCGGCGCCGTCGACGACGCCGCGCGCCACGCCCGGCGCCTGGGCGATGATCTCGATCGCGTTGCCGAGCATGACGCTCATCATCTCCGAGTCGCTGCCGCTCCTCAGCACCATGGCGTTCTCGGGCGAGCCCGCCGAGCGCAGCGTCTTGCGGAAGCCCTCGCCGATCGACAGCACGGCGACGAACACGGCGACGACGCCGGCGATGCCGAAGACGGTGGCGAGCGAGGCGCCGCGGCGTTCGGGAATCGTGCGCACCGCCGTCGCGGTGACGGCGCCGACCTGCGCGAACCAGTGCAGCAGGGATCGCATCGCTCATGCCCTCCGCAGCGCTTCGACGATCCGCAGCCGCTTGGCCTGCAGCGCCGGCAGGATGCCGGTGACGAAGCCGAGCAGGGCGACGAAGACGACGCCGAGGACGACGTCGCGCTCCGGGAAATAGAACACCGGCAGGAAACCGCCGGTGGGATCGCCGGCCGCGATCGCCACCGAGCCGAGGAGCAGACCGAGCCCGCCTCCCAGCACGGCGAGGAGCGTCGATTCGGCGAGCACCAGCGCCAGCACGCGGCCGTCCGAGTAGCCGAGGGTCTTGAGCACCGCGAGCTCGGCCGTGCGCTCGCGCACCGACTGCGCCATCGTGTTGCCGGCGACGAGGAGCAGCGTGAAGAAGACGGCGGCCAGGATCCACTGGATGATGGCGCCGATGTCGCCGATCTGGTCGGCGAAGCCCTGGGCGAGCGCTTTCTCGGTCACCGTCTTGGTCTCGTTCGGCGAGTTGGCGAAGACCGCGTCGATGCGCGCCCCCACCTCCGCCGCCTGCGTCGGCTCGGCGATGCGCACCACGTACCAACCGACGATCCCCTCGCCGAACTGGCGCGCCTCGTCGAAGTAGTCGTAGTGGAAGAGGAACTGCGTCGTGTCGGTCCCCTTCTCCGCGCCGTCGTAGATGCCGCGGACGTTGAACTCCCAGACCTTCGAGCCGTCCTTCTTGCGCCAGATCGTGCCCTGCACGGGGACGCGGTCGCCCACCTCCCAGCCGTAGCGCTCCGCGGTCTTGCGGCCGACGAGGACCCCTTCGCGGTCCTCGAGCCAGGCCTGCCGCTGCGGCGCCGGGACGAGGAACTCCGGATACATCGCGAGGTAGGCCTCCGGCTCGACCGGCGCCTGGAAGACGCCCTGGAAGCCGGTGTTCGGGTTCTGGTAGATGCCGCCGAACCACGAGGCGTGGGTCACGGCGACGACTCCGGGCACGCGCGTGATCTGCTCCTGATACGCCTTCGGCAGCGGCTGGATGAGCGAGGTCTTGTGGGTGGTGAAGAGCCGGTCCGCTCCCGCCACGTCGACCCCGGCGCGGAACGCCACCTTGACGGCGGCGAGATAGGCGAAGAGCACGAACGCCACCACCACCGAGAGCAGAGTGAAGAAGCTGCGCGCCTTGCGGCGGCGCAGGTTCGACCAGACGAGCGGCCAGAATCTCACGCCACCGCCTCGGCGAGCACGCCCTTGTCGAGGTGGAGCACGCGCGCGGCACGCTCGGCGGCGTGCGGGTCGTGCGTGACCATGACGATCGTCTTGCCGTGGTCGCGGTGGAGGGCGCCGAGCAGGTCGAGGATCTCGTCGCCGCTCTTCCTGTCGAGGTCGCCGGTCGGCTCGTCGCAGAGCAGCAGCGTCGGATCGGTGACGATCGCCCGCGCGATGCCGACGCGCTGCTCCTGGCCGCCCGAGAGCTGCCGCGGGTAGTGTCGCGCGCGATCGGCGAGGCCGACGAGCTCGAGCGCGGTCGCCACCTGCTGACGACGCCGCGCGCGCGACAGCGGGGTGAGCAGCAGCGGCAGCTCGACATTGCGCTCGGCGGTGAGCGCCGGTAGCAGGTTGTACAGCTGGAAGACGAAGCCGACCTGGCGCGCGCGCCAGGCGGTGAGCTTTGCGTCCGAGAGCCGGTCGATGCGCACGCCGCCGACTTCGATCGCGCCCGACGTCGGCCGGTCGAGACCGCCGATCAGGTTGAGGAGCGTCGACTTGCCGGAGCCCGACGGGCCCATCAGCGCCAGGAACTCGCCCCGGCCGACCTCGACGTCGAGCCCCTGCAGAACGTCGATCTTCTCGCTGCCGCGCGTGAACGTTTTGTGCACCTCGCGGACCTGGACCAGGGCTTCCATGGCGTCTCTCTCCTCGCTCGTTTACGGCGACCGTTCGACGACTCGTGCGCCGGCCGAGAGGTCGGCCGGGCCTTCGACGACGACGCTCTCGCCGACGGCGAGCCCGGCGACCACCTCGGCGGGATCCGCCCCGCCGGGGCCGAGCTTCACCGCTCGGCGCTCGAGGCGGGCGTCGGCGCCCACCACCCAGACGAACTCGGCGCCGGTCGTGCCGCGGATCGCGCCGCGCGCCACTCGCGCCGCCGGCCGCGCCGCGCCGGACTCGCCCGGCGCGGCGAGGAACGCCACCTTGATCCCCATGTCGGGGAGGATGCGCGGGTCGAGCTCGTCGAAGCCGATGCGCACCGTCACCGTCGCCTTCTGGCGGTCGGCGGCCGGAATGGTGGTGATGACGCGCGCCGGGATCTCCCACTCCGGATAGGCGTCGAGCCGCGCCGTGACGCGCTGGCCCTCCTGCACGCGCTGGATGTATGCCTCGTTGACGTCGACTTCGATCTCGAGCGACGACATGTCGACCACCGTCGAGATGCCGGTGCGGGTGAAGCCGCCGCCGGCCGAGATCGGCGAGATCATCTCGCCCGGTTGGGCGTCTTTCGAGATGGCGACGCCGGCGAACGGGGCGCGGATCACCGTGTCGTCGAGCGCCTGGCGCGCCAGCGCCACCTCGCGCTCGGCGGCGCGCGCGAGCTCGCGCTGCGCCTCGATGCGCGCGGCGAGGGCGTCGACCTCGGCCTCGACCGCATCCCGCTCCGACGGCGAGGCGATTCCCTGCGCCACGAGCTCCCGCGACCGCGCTCGACGCAGCTCCGCCTCGCGCCGCAGCGCTTCGCTCTCCACCACCGACTTCTCGGCCGCCGCGAGCTGCGCCTGCGCGAGACCGAGCCCCAGCCGCGCCTGGCTCGAGTCGAGCCGAGCCAGCACCTGGTCCTTCTCGACGCGCAGGCCCTCCTCGACGAGGACCTCGATGACCTTGCCGGTGACCTTCGACGAGACCGTCGCCTGCCGCCGCGCGGTGACGTAGCCCGAGGCGTTGAGCACTGCGGCCGTTCCCGAGATGCCGCCCGCCGCCGCGACGACGGTCGCCGTGCGCACCGCGACGGCGCCCGGCCGGAGCAGCCAGAGCGCGACGCCCGCCGCGAGGACGAGGATCGCGGCCAGGCCGATCCACGCGCCGCGGCCGCCGCGCGGCGAGCCCGGCTCGTCGTCGCGGTCGATGCGCAAGCTGTCGAGCTTCTGCCTGAGATCGCTGCTCATCGACTCTCCCCGCCCTTCTGCGGACCTACGTTACGCAGGCCGCCGCGCTCCCGCCTAGAGCCTACCGGTGGACCGCCGCCGAGCGCCGGCGAGCGGCGCCCGGTCGGATACGGCATCGATCAGAGCGGATAGATCACCACGCGGCGGAACGGCTCGTCGCCGCGCGAGGTCGAGGCGAGCCCGGCGCGCTCGATCATCTCGTGCTGCAGCCGGCGCACGAAGCTCGCCTGCGGCGCGAGAGAAATTCTGCCACACCGGCCGGCGCAGGTCCGGCTCTCGTATCATTCTGCGATGCGTGCTCGCGCCCGCGCCGCTGCCGCGCTCCCGCTCGTCGCCTGGCTCTTCGCCGCGTCCCCGGCGAGCGCCGGGGAGAGCTTTCACTACCGCTGGAGCCTGCGCGGCTTTCTCGGCACGCTCGCCTCGCTCTTCGTTCCCGGCCAGGGCGAAGGCCTGCTCACCGTCGAGCAGCTGCCGGGCGGGCGCGAGCGAAGCGAGCTGCGGGTGACGTCGACCGAGTCCGACGCCGGCGAGTATTTCGTCTACGGCTCCGAATGGGACCCGGCCGGCCGCCGCACGCTGCGCGCCTGGTCGGACCTGGTCTGGCGCGGCGAGAAGAAGGCGAAGCAGGCCGAGCTCGCCGACGACAACGTGCTCGACATCGTCGCCGCCATCCAGCTGCTGCGCCGCGAGCGCCCGGAGTATGCCCTGCGGCTGGAGATCTGGTCGGATGGACGGCTCTACCCGGTCGTCGTGCTGCCGCGCGAGCGCGAGCGGCGGCGGCTCGCCGGCCGCGAGGTCGAGGCGCGCCACTTCTCGGTGCACGGCGTGTCGCTGCCCGGCCGCCGACTGTGGAAGGGCGAGCTCGACCTGTGGATCGCCGGCGATGTCGTGGCGACGCCGGTCGAGATCGTCGTCGCGCGCCGCGGGGCGCGCGTCCGCCTGCAACTGGTGGAGACGCCGACGCTGGCGCCCGCCGCGCCGAGCGAGGAGCCACCGCCATGAGATCCCTGATCGCGACGTGTCTCACCGTCCTCTTCGCGAGCACCGGAGGCGCGGCCGCCGTAACCCCGCTCGATCCGCCGGCGGGACCCGACGCCTTCGCACCGCAGCTCGTCGCGACCACGGACGGCGTGGCCATGACCTGGCTCGAGAAGGTGGCGGGCGAGGCGACCGGCGCGAGCGAGCATCGCGTGCGCTTCGCCCGGCTCGCCGGCGGCGCCTGGAGCACACCGGTGACGCTCGTCGAGTCCGACGCCCTGTTCGCCAACTGGGCCGACACGCCGGGCGTCGCGGCGGCCGGCGACGGCGCGCTCCTCGCCTGGTGGCTCGAGCGCAACGGCGAGTCGACTTACGCCTACGGCGTGCGCGTCGCGCGCTCGACCGACGGCGGCGCCCACTGGACGCCGCTCGGCTGGCTGCACGACGACGCCTCCCCGAGCGAGCACGGCTTCGTTTCGATGGCGCCCGAGAGCCGCGGCGCCCGCGCTTTCTGGCTCGACGGCCGCGCCACGCTCGCCGGGCGGGCGATGACGCTGCGCACGGCCCGCGTCGACCAGGCGGTGGCCGCGAGCGCGCTCGTCGACGAGGCGGTCTGCGACTGCTGCTCGACCGCGGCGGTCGTGCTCGGCGATGCCGCTCTCGTCGCCTACCGCGACCGCACGGAGGGCGAGATTCGCGACGTGCGCGTCGCCGCCGTCCGCGCCGGCGCCGCGGTGACCTCGTCGCCCGCCGGCGCGGACGGCTGGCGCATCGAGGGCTGCCCGGTCAACGGACCGGCGCTCGCCGCCGGCGGCGGCCGCGTCGCGGTGGCCTGGTTCGGCGCCCCCGGCGATCGCGGCCGCGTCGCCGCCGCGTTCTCCGCCGACGGCGGAGCGACGTTCTCGCCCCCGCTCGTCGTCGATGCCGCCCAGCCGATCGGCCGCGTCGCGCTCGCCGCCCTCGCGGACGGCGATTTCGCCCTCGCCTGGCACGCCCGCGCCGGCGACCACGCCGAGCTCCGCATCGTCCGTCTGACCGGCGAGGGCAGTGGCGCGCCGCTCGTCCTCGCCGTCACCGCGGGCGGCCGGCGGAGCGGCTTCGCGCGACTCGCGCCGCTCGCCGACGGCCGCCTGCTCGCCGCCTGGACCGAGGCCGGCGAAGGGCCGACCCGCCTGCGCGCGGCCGCGCTCCGCGCCGACGAGCTGCCGCACCCGTGAGCCTCACAGCCGCGCCGGCGACCGCGCGCTAGACTCGGACCCATGCGGGTCGTTCGCGCCGCCAAGTACGGCTTCTGCGCCGGCGTGCGCATCGCCGACAAGAAGGTCAAGAAGTTCGCCGCCGCCGGCAACCGCGGCGCCATCCTCGGTCAGGTCGTGCACAACGAGCGCGTCGTCGACGAGATGGAGCGGCTCGGCGTGCGCACCGTCGAGTCGATCGACGAGATCGACGAAGGCGCCATCGTCTTTTCCGCGCACGGCGTTCCGGGCTCGTTTCACGAGCGGGCGCGCGCGCGCGGCCTGGCGATCCTCGACACCACCTGCCCGTTCGTCTACGACATCCACGACGAGGCGTCGGTGGCGCTCGCCGAGGGGGCGCACCTCGTCTTCATCGGCGACCCCGGGCACCGCGAGGTGATCGGCTACACGCGCGACCTCGACCCGGCGAGCTACCACGTGCTCACCACCGTCGCCGAGGCCGAGACGATCGACTGGTCGCGCTACCCGCGACTCAAGATCTTCTACCAGACGACGCTCAACTCGGAGGACTACGAGGACCTGGCGCGCTTCCTCGAGTCGCGCGGTGCCGACGTGCGCCGCGCCGACACCATCTGCTACGCCACCAAGGAGAACCAGGAGGCGGCGCACGCGCTCGGCCGCGATCCCGCGATCGACGTCATTCTCGTCATCGGCGGCAAGCGCTCGGCCAACACCCGCCACCTGTGGGAGATCTGCCGGCGTTACAAGCCGAGCCACCTGATCCAGGGCGCCGGGGACCTCGATCCGGCCTGGTTCGAGAGCGCCGGGGCCGTCGGCCTGACCGCCGGTGCCTCGACGCCCGACTACGTGGTCGACGAGGTCGAGCGCGCGCTCGCCGAGCTGCCCTCGCCGGCGTCGGCCTGACCTCGGTGACGCCGCCGCTCGAGCGCCTGCGCGCGGCGGCGGCGGCCGATCCGCGATCGATCGTGCTGCCCGAGAGCGCCGACGAGCGCATCCTGGGCGCGGCGGCGGTCGCCGCGGCGACGGGGCTCTGCCGGCCGCTTCTCCTCGGCGAGCGCGAGCTCGTGCGCGAGCGTGCGGCGGCCCTCGGTATCGCTCCTCCGGGCGAGACGATCGACCCCGCCCGCGACCCGCGCTGCGAGGAGGCGCGCCGGGAGCTCGCGCGGCGGCTCGCCGCGCGCGGCCTGGCCGCGGCGGAGCGCGCGCGCCGTCTCGCCGACCCCCTGCATCTCGCCGCCGCACTGGTCGCCACGGGCGCCGCCGATGCCGCCGTCATGGGCGCCGCTTCGACCACCGCCGAGACGCTGCACGCGGCCCTCGCCGCGGTCGGGCCGCGCCCCGGCCTCGAGCTCGTCTCCTCGTGCTTCCTGATGACGCTCGCCGACGGCCGCGGCGTGGTCTACAGCGATTGCGCGGTGGTGCCCGCTCCGGACGCCGACGCGCTCGCCGAGATCGCCATCGCCGCCGCGGCTTCCTGCCGCACGCTGCTCGGCGAGGCGCCGCGGGTGGCGCTGCTCTCCTTCTCGACCCACGGCAGCGCCCGCCACCCGGACGTCGACAAGGTGCGCCGGGCGGTCGAGCGGCTCGCCGCGCGCCGCGTCGATTTCGCCTTCGACGGCGAGCTGCAGGCCGACGCGGCGCTCGTCGCCGAGGTCGCCTCCCGCAAGGCGCCGGCGAGCGCGGTCGCCGGCCGCGCCAATGTCCTCGTCTTCCCCGATCTCGACGCCGGCAACATCGCGTATAAGCTCACCGAACGCCTCGCCCACGCCCGCGCCACCGGGCCGCTGCTGCAGGGGCTCGCGCGCCCGATCCACGACCTCTCGCGCGGCTGTTCGGTCGACGACGTGCTCGACGTGATGGCGGTGGCGGCGGTCGAGGCCCGGGGGGCCGCGGCGAAGGAGGGCGCATGAGAGTCCTGGTCATCGGCTACGGCGGCCGCGAGCACGCGCTCGTCTGGAAGCTCGCCCAGAGCCCGGAGCTCGGCGAGCTCTTCTGCGCTCCCGGCAATCCCGGCATCGCGCGACACGCCGACTGCGTGCCGATCGGTGCCGACGAGATCCACGCCCTCGCCGACTTCGCGCAGGAGGCGCGGATCGACCTCACTGTCGTCGGACCCGAGCTGCCGCTCACCCTCGGCATCGTCGACGAGTTCCAGGAGCGCGGCCTCGCGATCTTCGGTCCGTCGCGCGCCGCCGCCGAGCTCGAGGGCAGCAAGGCCTTCGCCAAGAGCTTCCTCGCCCGCCACGGGATCCCCACCGCCGCCTTCCACCTGGCGCGCAGCCGCGACGAGGCCGAGCGCGCGGCGCGCGAGCTCGGCCTGCCGGTCGTGCTCAAGGCCGACGGGCTCGCCGCCGGCAAGGGCGTCGTCGTCGCCTTGGACGCCGCCGAGCTCGAGGCGGGCCTCGCCGCGATGTTCGACGAGCGCCGCTACGGCGCCGCCGCCGACGTCGTCGTGGTCGAGGAGTTCCTCGCCGGCGAGGAGGTGTCGCTGCTGGCGCTGGTCGACGGCAAGCACCTCCTGCCCTTCGCCTCCGCGCGCGACTACAAGCGCCTGCTCGACGGCGACCGCGGGCCCAATACCGGCGGCATGGGCGCGCACACCCCGTCGGGGGTGCTCGACGCGCGGAGCGCCGCCGAAACACTCGAGAACATCCTGCGTCCGACCGTCGAGGCGCTCGACGAGGAGGGACGGACCTTCGTCGGCGTGCTCTACGCCGGACTCATGCTGACCGACGACGGCGCCAAGGTGCTCGAGTTCAACGCGCGCATGGGCGATCCCGAGGCGCAGGCGCTCCTGCTGCGGCTCGAGGACGATCTCCTGCCGATCCTGGCGGCGGGCGCAGCGGGCAACTTCGGCGTCTCGCGGCTGCACTTCCGCAAGGAGGCGGCGGCGGTCGTCGTGCTCGCCAACCGCGGCTATCCCGAGCGGCCGACGCGCGGCGAGACGATCGAGGGTCTCGACGCCGCCGCGGCGGTGGCCGGAGTCGAGCTCTTCCACGCCGGCACCTCGGCGGTCGACGGCCGCATCGTGGCGAGCGGCGGGCGCGTGCTCGACGTCGGCGCCACCGGGCCCGACCTCGCCAGCGCGCTGCGCGCCGCCTACGACGCCGCGGCGGAGATCCGCTGGCCCTCGAAGGTGCTGCGCACCGACATCGGCCGGCGGCTCCTCGAACGGGTCGAGCCCGGCGACGAGACCGGCAGCTTCGACGCGCGACGGCTGCGACTGCGGCCCTGAGGCGGCCGCGCCCCGCCGTCTCGATTGACAGGGCGGAATCGCGGCGGGAGAATCGCCGCCAGCGCCCCTGCTCCGGGAGCATTCCCTTCCAGTCGCGCGCGCGACGCCGGCAAGCGGTGTGCATAGCGATCGGACGCGAGGGCCCGAAACGATCATGTCCGGGTGTGGCGGTTGCTCTTTCCGCGGTGCTTCGACGGTGGTGGAGTCCACCTACGTCGGGGTGCGCTTCGCCGCCGAGACGAACCTGACGCTGTGCGCGACCGACGGGCGCCTCTTCGCGAGCGGTGACCGCGTCGTCGTCGACCTCGGCGGCGAGCCGGCCTTCGGACGCGTCGAGAAGTCTCCGATGCCGGTCTTCAAGCCGTGCCAGAAGGCGGGCGCCAAGAAGATCCTGCGCCCGGGCAACGACGACGACCAGGCGGCGCACGACCGCAAGCTCGAACGCGAGCAGGCGGCGAAGCTCTTCGTGCAAGACCGCGCGCGCTCGCTGGGGCTCGAGATGCGCATCTCGCTCGTCGACTTCGCGCTCTCCGGTAAGCGCGCCACGGTCTACTTCACCGCCGAGCACCGCGTCGACTTCCGCCAGCTCGTGCGCGAGACCTCGCAGCGCTTCGGCGCCCGCGTCCACATGCAGCAGGTCGGCGCCCGCGACGAGGCCGGCCTGATCGGCGGCATCGGCGTCTGCGGCCGAACGCTCTGTTGCTCGACCTGGTTGAAGGACTTCAAGCCGATCTCGATCGCGATGGCAAAGCGCCAGAACCTGTCGCTCAATCCGTCGAAGATCTCCGGCCAGTGCGGGCGCCTGCTCTGCTGCCTCGCCTACGAGGACGACCAGTACAAGGGGAGCGGCAAGAAGCCGTCCAAGCGGCCGCTCGAGGTGGTGCCGTGAGCCAGCGTAAGCTGATCCGCCCCGACGTCGGCGACGCCCGCAAGACCGAGGGTCCGCGCGGCGTGCGCCGCAAGGCTTCGCCCCCCGAGCAGACCAACGCCGAGGAGTTCTACTACCTCAAGCAGATGCAGGCGCGCACGCCCATGGTGCTGCGCCTGGTCAACGGCGAGGAGCTGCGCGGCTGGGTCGAGTGGTACGACAAGGGCGCGATCAAGTTCCACCGCCACGACGAGCCGAACCTTCTCGTCCCCAAGAGCTCGATCCTCTACCTGTTCAAGGAGGAGGAGCTCAAGCGGCGGCCGAAGAAGGTCGTTTCGGCCGGCGTCCCCGGCCAGGCCGGACCGCGCCCGGCCGAGCGCCAAGACGTCGCCGACGACGGCGCCGACAGCGGCGCGGACGACTGAGCGGCAGCTCGCGCTTGCGCCGCCGCATCCTCGCCTTCACGCAGGGCGACCCGGCAGGAATCGGGCCCGAGGTGGTGCTGCGGGCGCTGGCGGCACGCGCGCCGGCGCCGGAGCTCGTGCCACTCGTCGTCGCCGAGCGCGCCGCGCTCGAGGCGGTGCGGCCCCTCCTCGCCGGCTTCGACTTCGATCGACTCACCGAAGTCTCCTCCCCGGAGCGCGGAGCGCTCCTGTCTCTTCCAGACCACTCGGTTGCGCTCGTCGATCCGGTCGCCGCGCCGCGCGAGATCGAGTTCGGCGAGCCGACGGCCGCCGACGCCCACGGCGCGATCGCCGCGCTCGACGCCGGCATCGACCTCGCCCGCCGCGGCGTCGCCGACGCCCTCGTCACCGCGCCGGTGTCGAAGGCGGCGATCGCGCGCCACGCCCAACCCGGCTTCGTCGGGCACACGGACTACCTCGCCCGGGTCTTCGGGCTCGAACGCTACGGCCGCGACTATCTGATGGCGTTCCTCGCGCCGCAGCTCCAGGTGGCGCTGCTCTCGGTGCACGAGCCGCTGGCGCGCGCCGTCGACCGGGTGACGACCGGTGCCATCGTCGACGCCGCGCTGTGCCTCGAACGACACGCCGGCGGGCGCTTGGCGATCGCGGGCTTGAATCCCCACGCCGGCGAGGGGGGCCTGCTCGGCACCGAGGACGAGGAGATCGTGCGTCCGGCCGTCGCCCGCGCCCGCGAGCTCGGCGTCGACGCGCACGGCCCGGAGAGCGCCGACTCGCTCTTCTCGCGCGCCGCGCGCGGCGAGTTCGACTGGGTGCTCGCCCTCTACCACGACCAGGGCTTGATCGCGGTCAAGACCGCGGCCTTCGGCGAGGCCACCAACTGGTCCATCGGCCTGCCCATCCTCCGCACCTCGGTCGACCACGGCACCGCCTACTCGATCGCCGGCTCCGGCGCCGCCGACGCGAGCCCGATGTCCGCCGTCATCGAAACCACCCTCGAGCTCCTCGACGGCACGCTCCCCCGCAAACGCACGCGCTGAAGCGCGCCACCCTCGCTCAGCCGCTGCCGGTCGAGCCGAAGCCGCCGTCGCCGCGGGCGGTCGCGGTGAGCGCGGCGCGCTCCTCGAAGCGCGCAGCCGCGACCGGGGCGACGACGAGCTGCGCGATGCGGTCGCCGCGGCGGAGGCGGAAGGGACGCGGCGAGAGGTTGACGAGCGCGACCTGGATCTCGCCGCGATAGTCCGCGTCGATCGTGCCCGGCGTGTTCGGGAGCGTCACGCCGTGGCGCACGGCGAGACCGCTGCGCGGCCGCACCTGCCCCTCGAAGCCCGCGGGGATCGCGACGCGGAGCCCGGTCGGCACCAGGCGGCGCTCGCCGGCGGGGATCCAGAGCTCGTCGGCGACGGCGGCGCGCAGGTCGGCGCCGGCGCTCCCCGCGGTGGCGTAGGCGGGCAGCGGCAGCCCTTCGCCGTGCGGCAACCGCTCGATCTCGACCACGGGGCCTGCCGGAGTCGTCTCCTTCATCCGACTTCCCGGCTCCCGCCGCGGGCCGGCGGGCGGTCTGGTTTTTCCCCCACCGGCGCCTCTTCGGCCGGCGCCGTTCCGGAGGGTGCGCTGCCCGCGGCGGGCACCGGCGCGCCCTCGCCCGGCGCGCCCCCGGGCGGCGAGTAAGGGAACGGCCGGCCGATCGTCGCATAGTCGGCGCGGCGCGGCAGGCCATCCGGCGCGAGCGCGCCGGTCGCCGCGACCAGCTGCTCGACGGTGAACTCCCAGTCGCCGAAATCCTTCCGGTCGAAGAAATCGCGATAGGCCTCGCCGCGCATCTTCGAGCGCACGCCGTGGATCGGCCCGGCGACGCCCGGGCCCGACCTTGGCCCGGCCGCGACGCCGCCGAGGCCACCGGCCGCCACCAGGCCGCGCGAGCCCTCTTCCGCCTCGTCCTCGGCGGGCGGCGCGCCGACCAGCTCGCCGGTGGCCGGATCGACCGGCAGCACCTCTCCACCGGGCACTTCGACGAGCACCGCCCAGCCGGGATCGTCGCCACGCGCGAATGGGTTGCGCCACAGCCGGCGGATCGAGCGCGGCTCGAGCTCGACGAGCTCGGCGAGGGTGTTGGGGAGACGGCCGAAGCGGCGCTGGAAGACGCGGATCGCCTCGGCGTACTGCAGGCCGCGGGCGACGAGCTCGGCCTCCCTCGCGCGCTGGGCGCGCGAGGCCCAGTGCGGCAGCGCGGCGCCGAGCGCGATGCCGAGAACCGCGAGAATCCCGACGAGGAGAGCCAGCGTATAGCCGGCTTCGCCCGCGCGCCGGGGGCTACCAGTCGCCATACTTCGAGCCGTCGATCGCCACACCCTCGAAGCCCGAGCGTACGTCGAGGATGCCGGGCCCCTGCGACGGATCCTCGGGCAGCGTCTCGAAGCCGCCGAAGTCACCCTCCTCGCCTTCCTCCTGGTAGACGAGGATCCAGGTCGTGCTCGACTTGGTGAACGGATCTGTCGGCACCACGCGCAGGTACTTCGCGACCAGCTCGTCGAGGCTCGCCGGGTAGCGCCCCTGGTCGGCGTAGTGCTGCTCGAGCGACTCGCGGATCTCGCGCAAGTTGGTCTTGAGCACCGCCTCCTTTGCCCGCTTCGGCAGGAGCAGGAGGTTGGGGATGGCGATCGCCGCCAGGATGCCGATCATCGTCACGACGATGATCAGCTCGAGCAGCGTGAAGCCGCGCTCGCCCCGGCGCCTCACCACGTCGCGTACTCCGTGCCGTCGAGGCCGCGAGCAGGGGAGAGCGAGTAGACGTCGTAGACGTTCTCGCCGCCCCAGCTCGTCGCGTCGGGATCGTCTTGGTAGCTGCGCAGGCCCCACTCGGTCTCACCGGTCATCGGGTCGGCTGGAATGCGGCGCAGGAAGCGGATCCGCTTGTCCACCTGGCCGACGACGGCGATTCCGTCGACCAGCTCCGCGAGCTCGGTCGGATAGCCGTCAGTTCCCTGCTCGACCTCGAGCAGGCCGGCGTCGGCCCAGCGCTTGTGCTCGTCGATGGCGCCGCGCAGCTGGCGCAGCGCGGCGCGCAGCTCCGTCTCCTTCGTCACCAGCCGGGCGTAGCGGGCCGTGGGCAGCGCGAGCGCGGTCAGGATGCCGACGACGGCGACGACGACGATGAGCTCCGCCAGGGTGAAGCCGGCGGCGCCGGCGCGGCGGCTCATGGCGCCGGCGGCTCGACCTCGCCCCCGGCGCGCGGCGCGCGCTCGCCGGCCGCCCGCACCTCGACGGCGGCGTCGGCCGTCGCGACGCCGGCGACCTCGAGCAGGCCGGGATCGAGCACGCGGCGGGCGGCGAAGCGCAGGCTGGTCGTGCCCCGGGCGAGCGCCCGGAAGGTGATGCGGGCGACCGTGCCGCGGCCGGCGACGCCCGGGAACTGGCCCAGGCGGCTGGCGCCGAGGACGAGCGTGCCCGGCGTCGAGCTGTCCGCCATCACCTCGGCGGCGCCGGCGGCGCCGAGGAAATCCCCGGCGTCGACGCCCTCGACGGCGAGCACGGCGGGGTCGAAGGCGATCGTCGCCGGCAGGTGCGAGACCGGGATGCGCGTGTCGACGACGAGATCGACCGTGAAGAGGTCGCCCGCCGCGAGACTGGTCACCGCCGGCTCGAGCGCGAGCCGCACCGCGGAGGTCCGCGCTCCGCCGCCGCCGGGCGAGCCCGGCACCAGGTCGAGGGAGGAACCGCCAGTCGGCAGTCCGCCGCCGAACGACACCGCGGCCGACGGCGGGGGCTCTTCGGGCTCCTCCTCCGCCTGGGGCTCCTCCGGAGCCGGCGGCTGCGGCTGCACGAAGGGGCTCGAGGGCGCGCCGACCATCGGCACCAGGTTGACACCGCCCGGCGGCTCCGCCTCCTCCGTCTCCTCTTCCGCCGGCGGCTCGGCTTCCGGCTCGGCGACCTCCTCCTCGGCGGGCGCCTCGTCGAACGGTCCCTCGGAGACCGCTTCGACGCGCGGGCTGCCGCCGCGGAAGGTCATGTTCGATTCGGTGCCGACCCAGATCGGCAGCAGGTCCTCCTCGGTGATGTCGGCGGTGCGGATGATGTGCGGCGTCAGCGTCAACATGATGTCGGTGCGCTTGACGTCGCTCGAGGTCTTGCTGAAGAGCTTGCCCAGCACCGGGATGTCGGAGAGTCCGGGCAGGCCGGTTTGCCCCACCGATTCGTCGGTGCGGATCAGCCCGGCGAGGAAATTGGTCTCGCCGTCCTTCAAGCGGATCGTCGACTCGATCGTGCGCGTGCCGATGATCGGCTGCACCTGACCGCCGCCGGCCTCCACCTGTCCGCTCACCTGCGAGACCTCGATCTGGAGCTTGAGCGAGACCTCCTTGTTGTGGTGCACGCGCGGCTCGAGATCGATGTTGATGCCGACGTCCTTGTACTGGAAGCTGGTGATGGGCACGATGTTGCCGCCCACCGTGTTCGAAGTGTTGAAGGTGGTGACCGGAATCGGCACCTGATCGCCGAGCCTGACTTTCGCCTTCTCGCCGTCGGTGATCCGCACTTGCGGCTTGGCGAGCAGCTGGAAATCCGTGTTCGATTTCAGGAAATCGTAGAGAATCGTGGGAATGGTCAGCGCCCAGCTCTGCTGCGTCAGGTTCTGTAGATCGGAGAGCCGGATCGGTACGTCCTCACCGAGATCGATCTGCTGCGTGATCTGGTAGGGGTTGAGCGAAACTCCCAGCTCGAGCAGCTTGCTCGAGTCGATCTCGATGAGCTCGATGTCGATCACCACCTCGGAGCGCGACTTGTCGATCGTCTCCAGGATGCGCTGGGCGATGCGCACCTTGTCGGCGGTGTCGCGGATGGTGACAGCGTTGAGCTGCTCGTTGGCGGCGAGGTTGCGCGAGGCGATCAGGCCGCGCAGCAGCTGCACGGCGTCCTTGACCTCGGCGTTCGAGAGATAGAAGGTCTGGATGACCAGGTCCTCGTAGGTGCGCCGGTTCTGCTGCGTGTCCTGGGCGATGAGGATGGTCTGCTCGTCGATCACCTTGTAGAAGTGGCCGGCAGCGCGCATCAGCGTCTCGAGCGCCGACTGCGCCGTGACGTTGCGCAGCTCGATGGCGAGCTGCTGGTCCCTGAGCTGCGGGTCGAACAGCACGTTGATGCCGAAGGCCTTGGCGAGCGCGCGGTAAATGGCGAAGAGCGACTGCGGCCGCGGGAAGTCGAGCGAGATGCGCTCGCTCGACTGCGGGTCGAGGCGCGGCGGCTGGGCCCGCGTTTCGCGCGTCTTGCGCTTGAGCTCGTCGAGCGTCGGCGCCGCGCCCTCCGCGGCACGCTCCGCCGAGAGCTCGGCGCGCACCTTGTCGAGCTCGACCTGGGCGTACTGGTTGGTCGCGTCGAGCTGCACCGTGCGCTCGTACTCGACGAGAGCGCGCCCGAGCACGCCGGCCTCCTGGAAGCGGCGGGCGGCGGCGAAGTGCTGCTGCGAGGCGCGCAGCCGCGAGCGCATCAGCGCCGAGCGCCAGCGCAGATTGCCGGGATCGCGATCGGTGAGCTCGAGGTAGTGGACGACCGCCTCGTCCCACTGCTCGCGCGCTTCCGACAGCTCCGCCTGCCGCTGCAGGCGGTAGCTCGTGCAGCCGGCAGCGACGAGCGCGACCAGCGCCACGAGCGGCGCCAGGCGGCGCGGCAACGAACCGGGTCTCCTCATCCGCGACTCCCTCGTACGTGGACTCTACTCGCTCAGACCCAGCCGCCGGGCGGGCGCGTCGGGAAAGCCGACGAAGCCGACGTCCACCGACTCGAAGCCGATCTCGACGACGACGAACTTCCCCTCGACGACCTCGCCGACGACGGCGTTGATCACGCTCTCGCGGTCGCTGCCGGCGAAAACCGCGATGCGCCGGCTCGGCGGCCCGAAGCTGCCGAGGTAGCGCACGGTCACCGGCGGCGGACGCGGAATCGCCGCCTGCCGCGCCTCCTCCTCGGCCGCCCGCCGGCGCTCCTCGGCCACGAGCCGCTCGCGCGCCAGCTCGGCGGCGGTCGGCGGCGGCGGCGCGGGCGGCGGGCCGTAGCGGAAGAGGTCGCGACCGATCTCGAACGCTGCGGGCTCCGCCTCGAGCCGGTCGCTGCGGATGACGACGACGCGCTCGGGAAGCGCCGCGGCGGCGGGGCGGGCGCCGCGGCCCGAGCGGCCGCCGACAGCGCGCGCCGCCGGCGCCACGGGCGGTGGCGACGCCGCCTGCCAGACCCCGCGCAGCAGGCCGACGCCGGCGAGAACACCGAGCACGACCAGCCAGCGCTTCTCCCGGGCCGTCCGCGTCACTCGTCGGAGCCTCCGGAAGCGACGGTTTCTTCCGCCCCGCCCGCGCTCCCGAACAGCGTCGCGAGGCGCAGCCGGATCGACAGGCCCCGCCCACCGTCTCCGACGTCGATCTGCTCGAGGACGAGGAACGACGGCGTCAGCTCGACCAGGTTGAGGAAAGTGCGCAGCGCGGCGTAGCCGCCTTCAACCGAGAAGACGAAGGCGCGCCGTGTCAGTCCATACTCGGCGAGCGACTCGCGCGGATAGCTGATCGTGCCCGGGTCGAGGCCGGAGCGCTCGGCGAGCTCCTTGAGCTCGCGCACCATGTCGGTAAAGCGCGCCCGCTCGGTCGAGAACCGCTCGCGGTCGAGGCGCGCGAGCCGCTCCCCGTTCTCGTTCGCCGCGATCCATAGCTGCTCGCGCGCGGCGAGATGGGCAGCCACTGCGGCGTGATCGCGGCGGACGCGATCGAGCCGGCGCTCGAGCTCGGCCTGCCGCACGCGACTGCCGCTGCCGAAGACGGCGAGCCAGGCGAGGTTGGCCGCCACCACGCCGAGCGGGATCGCCCAGGCGAGCGCCCGCTGGCCGCCGAAGGCGGTGCGCCAGCTCACCGCCGCGCCTCCGGCCGGTACTCGACGGTGAGGTTGAAGGCGATGTCGCCGCCCCGCTGGCGGCTCTCGCGCTGCAGATTGGGCCCGGCGAAGGCGGGATGCGCGTAGAGCTGATCGACGAGCTCGAGCATGGCCTCGTCGTCGCGCGCCTCGGCGGCGATGACGAGCTCGACCGACGCCTCGGCTCCGTCCGTGCCGCCGCCGCTCGGCCGCGGCGTCAGCGTGCGCAGGCGCACGTCCCCCGGCATCGCCTCGGCGAGCCGGTCGAGGAGCGAGTTCCACCCGAACGCGCGCTGCGCGATGCGCGCGTTCAGGAACTCCGCCCGCCGGTTTTCCGCCCCGAGGTCGCGGCGCGCGAGGTCGTCCTCGAGCGTCGCCAGGCGGGCGCGCGCGGCGGCGGCCTCCGCGGTCAGCTGCTCGATCTCCGCGCGCCGGGCCGCGGCACCGGCGCCCGAGCGGACGTACGAGTGCACGTTCCAGGCGGTGAGCGCGACCGCCGCGACGGCGAGCGCGCCGGCGACCCGCCGCAGCGGCTGGGTGTTGAGGAACGGCTGCCGCGCCAGGTTGGGCGCCTGCCAGCTCACGCGACCTCCCGGCACGCCGCGCCGACGAGCGGCGCGAGCGCGGCGTCCGCCTCGCGCGCCGACTCCGCGGCGAGCGGCAGTGAGTCGGCGGCGACGATGGCGGGAGGGCGCCCGAGGCCCTCGGCGAGCACCTCGCTCCACACCGCCCGCACGTCGTCGGGCGCCGCGAGCAGCACGGCGTCGAGACGCGGCGCGTCGAGCCGCTCGGCGAGGAAGGTGCGCGTCAGCTTGAGCTCGGCGGCGAGCCGCGGCGCGCGCGTCTCCGCCTCGCTGCTGTCGCCGAAACTCTTCTGACGCCAGAGGACCGGCTCGCCGTCGCGGGCGCAGACGAGAGTGAAGCTGCGTGCCTCGACCGTGGCGAGCGCGACGACGCCGGCGAGCCGGCCGCCGTGCGCCAGCGCGCTGACGAGCGCCAGGCTGGTGTCCACGATCTGGCCGAGGCGCACGCCGGCCGCCGCGAAGCTCGACTCGAACGCCGCACAGAGCGGCTCCGCGGCGAAGAGCGTCAGCACGCGGAGCGGGTCCTCCTGGCCGGCGACGGCGGCGATCGGCGCAGCGGCGACGCGCAGCTCCTCGGGGCGAAACGGCACCAGCTTGCGCAGCCGGAAGCGCAGCACCTCGGCGCGCGCCTCGCCGCGCTCCGGCAGCGCGCCGAGCTCGACGACGAGCCCGCGCGCCCAGGCGTCGGGCAGCACCAGCGACGCCTGCCGCGGCCGCCGGGCGAAGCGGCCGACGAGCTCGCCGACGACCGCCGAGAGCGCCTCGGCGTCGCCGAGCGGAGCGCCGAGCGGCCCGTCGCCGAGCGTGCCAGCAGGCAGGGGAAGGGCGTGGCGCTCGACGAGGCGCAGACCGCCGCCCTCGCGCCGGAAGACGGCGCCGGCGAGGCTTTCGCCGCCGACCGCGAAGGCGCAGGGCGGCACCGGTCGACCGCCGCCCGCGAGGGCGCGGCTAATCGACGAAAGTGAACCGGTTGATCTCACGCAGGGTCGTCCATCCGCCGAGCGCCTTCTCGAGCGCCGACTCGCGCAGGAAGCGCATCCCCTCCTCCTTCGCCGCGCGCCGGATCTCGGCGCCGGGCCGGCGGTCGAGGATGAGCTCGCGGATGCGGTCCGAGAGGTCGAGCAGCTCCGAGATCGCCATCCGCCCGAGGAAGCCCGTGCCGTTGCACTCGAGGCAGCCGGCACCCTGGCAGAAGACGTGGTCGCCATAGATCGCCGGCGAGAGACCCGACTCCTCGAGCAGCTGCTCGCTGGCGGTCGTCTCGCGCCGGCAGTGCGGGCAGATGCGCCGCACCAACCGCTGCGCCAGCACGCAGTTCAAGGCCGACACGAAATTGTGGAGGTCGACCTTCATGTTGAGAAAGCGGCCGAGCACGTCGATGACGTTGTTGGCGTGCACGGTGGTGAAGACGAGGTGGCCGGTCAGCGCCGACTGGATGGCGATCGAGGCGGTCTCCTCGTCGCGGATCTCGCCGACCATGATCTTGTCGGGATCGTGGCGCAGGATCGAGCGCAGGCCGCGTGCGAAGGTCAGCCCCTTCTTCTCGTTGACCGGGATCTGCACCACGCCCTTCAACTGGTACTCGACCGGATCCTCGATGGTGACGATCTTGTCCTCGGGCGACTGGATCTCGGCGACGGCACCGTAGAGGGTCGTCGTCTTGCCCGAGCCGGTGGGGCCGGTCACCAGCACCATGCCGTAGGGCTCGCGGATCGCCTTGCGCAGCTTCTTCAGTGTCTCGTCGTCGAAGCCGAGGACGTCGAGGCGGAGGTTCCTGAACTCGGCCGACAGCGACTCCTTGTCGAGGATGCGGATGACGACGTCCTCGCCGTGGGTGGTGGGCAGGATCGAGACGCGGAAGTCGATGGTGCGCCCGCGCAGTCGAAGCTTGAAGCGGCCGTCCTGCGGCACGCGCTTTTCGGCGATGTCGAGCTCGCTCATCACCTTGACGCGCGAGACGATGGTCTGGTGGTGGCGCTTGTCGATCGGCTCCATCGCCTGGTAGAGGACGCCGTCGATGCGGTACTTGACCAGCACTTCGTGCTCGCGCGACTCGATGTGGATGTCGGAGGCGCGGCGCTGGATTGCATTCAAGATCGTCGAATCGACGAGCTTGATGATCGGCGAGGAGTCGGCGGTGATGCGGTCGAGCGACAGCACCTCCTCGCCGCGCTCGTCCTCCGAGACCAGCTGAATGCGGAACTCCTCGGTCGCCTGCTCGAGCACACGCTGGGTCGACTCGCTCTTCTCGAGGATTTCGTCGATCGCCGACGGCGCGGCGACGCGGAGGACGAGCGGCGTACCGAGCAACAGCTCGAGCTCGTCGAGCCGGCCGACCTCGGTGGGATCCTTCATCGCCACGACGACGCGGCCGGGGCCGCGCTCGAGCGGCACGAAGCCGTAGCGCAGCATGAGGTCGAACGGGATCGAGTGGAACACGTCGGCGTCGAGGCGCGCGCTGGCGAGATCGACGTATTCGAGCCCGTGACGCGCCGCCAGCTCCCGGGCGCGCTCGCTCTCGTGGATGGCGTCGCCCGCCGCGGCGAAGGGGCTCGTGACCGGGTCGCGGAGCGTCATCGGCGCTATCCTACCGGTCCCTCCGCCGCCGCGCGCCGCCCGCTCATTGGATCTGGGAGAGGGCCGAGAAGATCGGCAGGTAGACCGAGACGAGCAGCACGGCGACGAGGCCGCCGACGACCACGAGCAGGATCGGCTCGATGAGCTGCAGCAGGCGCTGCATGCGGGTCTCCACCTCGTCGTCGAGGAACTCCGAGGCGTTCGACAGCATGGCGTCGAGGGCGCCCGTGGCCTCGCCGACCTGCACCATGTCGAGAACGATGGGCGGCGCCTGGCCGGTCTCGGCGAGCGCCTGGTGGAGCGCCGTGCCTTCGCGCACGCGGCCGATCGCCGGAGCGAGCTTCACGCGCACCCAGGCGTTGCCGACCGCGCCGGTGGCGATGTCGAGGGCCTGCACCAGGGGCAGACCGCCCGAGAGCAGCGTCGAGAGCGAGCGGCAGTATTCCGAAACCGCGAAGCCGTGGAAGATGCCGCCCAGCACCGGCAGGCCGAGGCGCAGCCGGCCGAGTGCGAGCTGCCCCGGCGCCGAGCGCGCCCAGCGCGTCGCGAAGGGGACCGCGAGCACGACGGCGAGGACGAGGAACGGCAGATTGTCGCGCAGCGCCGTGGCCGTGCCGAGGGTGATGCGGGTGAGCAGCGGCAGCTCCTCGAGGTCCATCGCCTCGTAGAAGACGCGGAAACGCGGCACGACGTAGAGCGCCATCACCCCGAGCATCGCCACCGACAGGCCGAGCAGCACGCTCGGATAGACGAGCGCCGTGTAGACCTTCTTGCGCGCGTCGAGCACGAGCTTGAAGTAGCGCACGACGCGCAGCAGCACCTTCTCGAGGTCGCCCGTACGCTCGCCGGCGCGCAGGGCGGAGGAGTAGATCGGTGGCAGCGCGTCGCCGAGCTCGCCGAACGCTTCGGAGAGCTCGCCGCCCGAGCGCACGCGCTCGACGACGCGCGCGAGCAGGCCCCGGAAGCCCGGATCGTGCTGTCGCTCGACGAGCATGCCGAGCGACTGCACGAGCGGCAGCCCGGCGCGCAGCAGCGCCGCGAGCTCCTGGCTGAAGACGACGAGCTGCGCCAGGGGCACGCGGCGGCGCCGCCAGCCCTCCAGGCCCGGCCGGGCGCTCGCCGCGAGGCCGCGCTCGAGGGTGATCAGGTGCAGGCCCTCGCGCTCGAGCTCGGCGCGCAGGGCGCGCTCGTCGGCGGCCCGCCGCACCTGACGCGAGACCCGGCCCTCGGCGGTCCCGACGTGGCAGACGAACTCCATGGCGTCAGCGGTGCGAGCGGGGTCGAGGCCGGCGCGGAGTCACGGAGGATTCCTGGAAAGAATTGATTATACTGGCCTTCCGCGGCAGATGTGGGCACTCTACCAAGCGCTCTCGGCGCTCTCGCTCGCCCTCGCCGGGCCCTTTCTCCTCGTCGTGCGCGGTCGACACTACTTGCCGACGCTGGCCTCTCGCCTCGGCCGCCGGCTCCCCGCGGCACCCTCCGGCAGCCTGTGGATCCACGCCGTCTCCGTCGGCGAAGTGGCGGTCGCCGAGACGCTCGTCCGCGGCCTCCCGCCCGGGCTGCCACTCGTCGTCTCGACCGTCACCCCGACCGGTCAGGCGCGCGCCCGCCGCTCCTTCGCCGGGCGCGCCGCGCTCGGCTACCTGCCCTTCGAGCTCGGCTTCGCCGTGCGGCGCTTCTTCGACGCCGTGCGGCCGCACGCCCTCGTTCTCGTCGAGGGCGACTACTGGCCGCTCGTGCTGCGCGAGGCGCGCCGCCGCGGCGTCCCGGTCGCCGTCGTCAACGGCCGGATCTCGGACCGCAGCTTCGCGCGCCTGCGCCCGGCGCGCGCGATCGTGCGCCGGCTGCTGCTCGACCCGGTGGCCCACTTCGGCGTCCAGACCCCGCTCGATCGCGACCGCCTGGTGGCGCTCGGCGTCGAGCCCGCCCGCGTCACCGTCACCGGCAACCTCAAATTCGAGGCGCCGCCGCCGGCCGCGGTGCCCGGTCTCGAGACCTGGCTCGCGCGCGCCGCCGGCGGCCGCCCCGTGCTCGTCGCCGGCTCGACGATGCCGGGCGAGGAGAGCCGCGTGCTCGAGGCCTTCGCGGCGGCCCGCGGCACGACCGGCGCGCTCCTCGTCCTCGCGCCACGCCATCCGGAGCGTTTCGACGAGGTCTGGGACGAGGTCCGCCGGCGCTTCCCGGCCGCCGTGCGGCGCTCACGCGGCGAGACGGAAACGGCAGCGGGCGCGGCGCCGGCGGTGGCGCTTCTCGACACTCTCGGCGAGCTGGCGGCGCTCTACCCGCTCGCCCACGCCGCCTTCATCGGCGGCACCCTGGTGCGCCGCGGCGGGCACAATCCGGTCGAGGCGGCGCGCCACGGCGTGCCGGTCGCCGTCGGCCCGTCGATGGAGAATTTCCGCGAGATGGCGGAGGCCTTCGATCGCGCCGCGGCCTGGGCGCGCGTCGGCTCGGCCCGCGAGCTCGGCGAGCTCTGGCAGCGCTGGCTCGTCGATCGCGCCGGCGCCGGCGAGATCGGCGCGCGTGGGCGCGACCTCGTCGACCGCAACCGCGGCGCGCTGGCGCGCACGCTCTCGCTGGTGGGGCCGCTGCTCGGCACCGCCGCGCCGGCGGCCGATTGAGCGCGCTCCTCGCGCCGCCGCGCCCGCCGCGCTCGCCGTGGCAGCGGTTCTACGGCGCGCTCCTCGCCCGGCGTGCCGCGCGGCTGCGGGCGCGAGCGCGGCGCCTGAGCCGCCCCGTCGTCTCGATCGGCAATCTGCACTGGGGCGGCAGCGGCAAGACGCCGATCGTCATCGCCCTCGCCAGCCATCTGCGCGACGCCGGCCAGCGCGTCGCCGTGCTCTCGCGGGGCTACCGGCGCACGACACGCGGAGCGCTCATCGTCTCGCGCGGCGACGGTCCGCTCGTCGCGGTCGACGAGGCCGGAGACGAGCCGTACCAGATGGCGGAGGAGCTCGCGGGCGTCGCGGTCGTCGTCGCCGAGCGTCGCTTCGACGCGGGCGAGCTCGCGCTCGCCGAGCTCGCTGGCGAGGTCGACACCTTCGTCCTCGACGACGGCTTCTCGCACGTCGCGCTCGCGCGCGACGTCGACTGCCTGCTCTTCCCCGCCGCCGACCCGTGGGCGCGCGGGAGGCTCGCGCCGGGCGGCTTCCTGCGCGAGCCGCTCGCCGCCGCCGCGCGCGCCGACGCGGCCGTCTCGACCGGCGCCGCCGACCCGGCGGACGGCGGCGCGCTCGCTGCGGCGCTCGCCCCCTTCGGCTTTCGCGGCCGCGGCTTCGCGAGCGTCACCGAGGCGCTCGGGCCGTACCGGCTCGACGGCGCCGAGCTCGCCGCCGGAACGCGCGTCTTCGCCCTCGCGGCGATCGCGCACCCGGAGCGCTTCCACGCCGCCGCCGAGCGCGCCGGCCTCGTTCTCGTCGGACGCGAGGGCTTCCGCGATCACTGGCACTACTCCGAGCTCGACGTGCGCGACATCGAGCGGGCGGCGCGCCGCGCCGGTGCCGAGGCGGTGCTCGTCACCGCCAAGGACCGCGCCAAGCTCGCCGGCCGGCTCGCGCTGCCGCTCGCCGTGCTGCCGATCGCCGCTCGCCCGGAAGCGGCGTTCTGGCCCTGGCTCGGCGAGCGGCTCGAGGCGGCGCGGCGATGAGGCGGGCGCCGCTCCGCCACGCGCTCGAGCACGCGCTCTTCCTGCCGTTCTACGGCCTCGTCCGCCTGCTGCCGCACGCCGCGAGCCGCCGGCTCGGCGAGCGGCTGGGCGCGCTCGCGCACGCGCTCGATCGCTCTCACCGGCGCGTCGCCCTCGACAATCTCGCGCACGCCCTGCCCGAGCTCGGCGCCGAGGAGCGGTGGCGGCTGGTCGCGGTGTGCTTCCGTCACTTCGGCGCCCTCTTCGCCGACGTGCTGTCGGCGCGGCGCTTCGACCTGCCCGCCTTCTGCCGGCGCGGCGACATCGCCGGGCTCGACCACCTGCGCGCGGCCGAGGCCGCCGGTCGCGGTGTGCTGTTCCTCACCGCGCATTACGGCAACTGGGAGGTGCTGCCGTTCTACCTCACGATTGCCGGCGGACCGGTGAGCGTCGTCGGCCGCGCCGCCGACAATCCGCACTTCGATCGTACCGTGCGCCGCTTGCGCGAGCGATTCGGCAACCGCACGCTCGACAAGCGCGGCGCGGTGCGCGAGATGTTTCGCGTCGTGCGCGAGGGCGGGCGGCTCGGCCTGCTCATCGACCAGCGCGTGCGCGCGGAGGAGGGCATCGAGGTCGAGTTCTTCGGCCGGCCGGCGCTGACCAGCCCGATCGTCGCCCGGCTGGCCGCGAGAAGCGGCGCACCGATCGTCCCCGTTTTCGGCGACCATCGCCCGGGCGGGCGCTACCGCGTCGAGATCCGGCCGCCGCTGTGGCCGGAGGGCGGCGACGACCGGGCCGCGACCCACGAGCTCACCCGCCGCTGCCTCGCGGTGTGCGAAGAGATCATTCGCGGCGCGCCGGCGCGCTGGCTCTGGATGCATCGCCGGTGGC
>DASWJT010000035.1:0-8016 GCA_036397015.1 Thermoanaerobaculia bacterium | reverse complement strand
CCGGGCTCGGCTATGGGCTGGCCGCGGAGCTCAACGGTCACGCCGGGCCGAAGCACGTGCTCGAGCTGGCCGAAGAGCTCGCGCTGACGCCGGAGCAGAGCGTGGCGGCGAACGAGAGCTTCGAGCGCATGCGCACCGCGGCGACGCGCCTCGGCGCGGCGATCGTCGCCGCCGAGGAGCACCTCGACCGCCGCTTCGCGCACCGGCATCTCGACGAGGCGACGCTCGCCGCGCTCACCGCCGAGATCGCGCGGCTCGAGGGCGAGCTCCGCTACGCTCATCTCGTGGCGCATCTCGAGACCGACGGCCTCCTCAGCGCCGAACAGCGCGCCCGCTACGCCGAGCTGCGCGGCTACGGCGCGCGAGGGGAGGCCGAGGAGATCCATCGCGGGCACGACGCCCCGCCCGCTTCTCCCGCTGAGGGAGGGGAATGAGAGCAACTCGGCGTCGCTCCGCCGCCGCGTCAGGGCGCGGCCAAACGGCTGCGGGCCGCGACCACCTCGGGACGCGCGCTGCCGGGCGCCGCGATCGTGGCGACCAGGGTGTCGAGCGTACGCGCGCGCTCGGTGCGGCGGGCGAGCGCGGCGGCCCGCGCGGCGCCCGCGAGCGAGCGCAGGCGGTTGGGCGACTCGACGAGCGTCGTCTCGAAGGCGGCGAGAGCCTCCTCGGCGCGGCCGAGCTCGAGCAGAACCTCGGCCAGCAGCTCGCGCGGCGGCAGCACCGTGCCGGGCGTCACCGGGTGCTTGCCGACGCGCGCCTCGAGCTCGACGGCTTCGCGGAGCAGGCGCACCGCCTCGTCGTTGCGTCCTGCGGCGTGGGCCGCGAGGCCGGCGGCGGCGAGGCGGCCCGACTCGACGTAGCCGGCCCAGTCGAACGGCCCGGGCGGCGGCGCGGCCGCGAGGTGGCGCTGGATCTCGGCGAGGCGCGCGATCTCGGCGTCGGCCTGCGTCAACTGGCGGCTGCGCGCGGCGCCGACGGCGCGCGCGAAGACGGGGATGGCGTCGGCGTAGGGGTAGGGGGAGAGCTCGCCGCCGGGCGCGAAGTCCGGCAGCTCGGCGGCGCGCCGCCACTCGCCGCGCTCGAGGAGGTAGCGGGCGGGGATCGCCGCCAGCGCGTAGTCGGCGGCGAACGACTTGCCCTGGCCCGCGGCCAACGCCTCGGCCCGGCGCAAGACGGCGAGCGCCTCGTCGTCGCGGCCGGTCTGCAGGTAGCCGTACTCGAGGTAGTCGAGGGCATGCAGCTCGTCGAAGGCGGCGGCCACCGGGAAGCGTTCGCGCAACGAGCGCGCCGAGGCCGCCGAGTCGAGGTTGGAGGCGATCGCCTCCGGCCACAGGCCGAGGCGCACGAAGATGTGCGACGGCATGTGCAGCGCGTGCGCCGAGCTCGGGGCGATGCGCGCGTAGCGCCGCGCCGCGTCGAGCGCCAGATGGGCGAGCTCGGGATAGTCGAGAGAGTGGATCAGGTAGTGGGCGATCCCCGGATGATCGGGGTAGCGGGAGACGAGCGGCGTGAGCAGCTCCACCGCCTGGTGCTGCTGGGCGTAGGTCGTGTCCCGCGGCGGCGCGGTGCCGAGGAGCGCCAGGGCGTGGAAGATGCGTGTCTCGTCGTCCTCCGGGAAGCGTTCGGCGAGCGCGGCGAGCGCGTCGCGGTAGCGCAGCGCCCGGGTGCGATGGTCGAGCGATTCCGACTCGGCGTAGAAGGCGCCGATCGCCGCGATCCAAGCGCGCTCGCGCTCGGTCGGGGCGCCGACCTCGGCCGCGCGCTCGGCGGCGGCGCGGCCGGCGGCAAGCTCGGCTGGCGTCGGCGCGGCCCACAGCGGGTGATAGAAGGTCGTCGCGATGCCCCAGTGGGTCATGCCGCAGGCCGGATCCTCGGCCGCGACCTCGCCGAAAGTGGCGGCGGCCACCGCGTAGCCGAACGAGTGCAGCTGGGCCACGGCGCGCTCGAAGCGAGCCTGCACGGCGGCGACACAGCTCGTCGGAAAGCTGACCGAGCCGTGGACCTCGGCGTGGTCGGCCTCCTCCACGCCTTCGTGATCGGCGCGAGCGCCGATCGGCGAGAGAACGGGAATCAGCAGAGCGAAAGCAAGCCAGCGAATGTTCATTGCGCGTCTCCTCGAGAGGGGAGCCCTGGGTTCGGTCGGTGCCGAGATTCGCACAGCGCCGCACTTCCGGCAAGGCAAGCGAAACTGGGGCGAATCGGGGCGGGAGCGCGCGTCGCGGATGGCCGCCGTTCCCGCGGCCGCGGAAGATGAAAGGAGCTCGGATGCCGATGGCAGCCAGCGCGAGTCCCGGAGACCGTCGCGTCGCGATCGACCCGGTCTGCGGCATGGAGGTCGACCCGGCGACGGCGCAGCACTCGATGGTGCACGAGGGCACGACGTACTCCTTCTGTCACGCCGGCTGCAAGGCGAAGTTCGAGAAGAACCCCGCGCACTATCTCGCCGGCCAGCGCGAGCCGATGGGCGCGAGGGCCGGCCACGCCGGGGCCCCGGAGGGGCCCGTCTCTTCCCAGTGGACCTGTCCGATGCATCCCGAGATCGTGCGCGAGGCGCCGGGCAGCTGCCCGATCTGCGGCATGGCGCTCGAGCCGCGCACGGTCGAGGTGGAGGAGCGGCCGAATCCCGAGCTCGTCGACATGCGTCGGCGCTTCTGGATCTCCGTACCGCTCGCGCTCGGCACGCTCGTCCTCGTCATGGGCGACGCGCTCCTGCCCGGTGCGCCGATCGCGCGGCTCGTCGCGCCGCGCTGGCACGTGCTGCTCGAGCTGCTGCTCGCGACACCGGTCTGCACCTGGGCGGCGTGGCCGTTCTACGTGCGCGCGGTCGCCTCGCTGCGCAACCGCAGCCTCAACATGTTCACTCTGATCGGCCTCGGTGTCTTCGTCGCCTATGGCTACAGCGTGATCGCGGCGATCTTTCCGGCGATCTTCCCCGACGCCTTCCGCGAAGCGGGCGGCCAGGCCGCGGTCTACTTCGAGGCGGCGGCGGTGATCACCGCGCTCGTGCTCTTGGGTCAGGTCCTCGAGCTCAAGGCGCGCGGCGAGACGAGCGCCGCGATCCGCAAGCTCCTCGGCCTCGCCGCCAAGACCGCGCGACGGTTGCGCGCCGACGGCACGGAGGAGGACGTCGCGCTCGACGCCGTCCAGGTCGGCGACCGGCTGCGCGTGCGCCCCGGCGAGAAGGTGCCGGTCGACGGCGTCGTGCTCGAAGGCGCGACGTCGATCGACGAGTCGATGGTCTCGGGCGAACCGATCCCGGTCGAGAAGAAGGCGGGCGACGAGGTCGTCGGCGCCACGGTGAACGGCACCGGCGGCTTCGTGATGCGGGCGGAGAGAGTGGGCGCCGAGACGCTCCTCGCCCGCATCGTCGCCATGGTCGCCGAGGCGCAGCGCAGCCGGGCGCCGATCCAGAAGCTCGCCGACGTCATCTCGGGCTGGTTCGTCCTCGTGGTGATCGCGATCGCGGCGCTCGCTTTCGCCGCTTGGGCGCTCGTCGGCCCGGAGCCGAAGCTCGCGCACGCGCTGATCAACGCGGTCGCCGTGCTCATCATCGCCTGCCCCTGCGCGCTCGGGCTGGCGACTCCGATGTCGATCATGGTGGCGACCGGCAAGGGCGCGTCGATGGGGGTGCTGTTCCGGAACGCGGAGGCGATCGAGCACTTGCGCCGGGTCGACACACTGGTGGTCGACAAGACGGGAACGCTCACCGCGGGCAAGCCGGCGCTGTCCGAAGTGCGCACTGCCGGTGGCGGCGACGAGGGCGAGCTGCTGGCGCTCGCCGCCGGGCTCGAGGCGGCGAGCGAGCACCCGCTCGCCGAGGCGATCGTCGCCGGCGCGCGAGCGCGCGGCGCCAGGCCCGGCGCCGTCGGCGAGTTCGACTCGGTCACCGGCAAGGGCGTGCGCGGCACGGTCTCCGGCCGCGCCGTGGCGCTCGGCAACCGGGCGATGATGGACGAGGCCGGAGTCGATCCCGAGCCGCTCGCCGCCGAGGCGGAGCGCCTGCGCGCCGACGGCCGCACCGTGATGTTCGTCGCCGTGGACGGCGCGCTCGCCGGAATCGTCGCCGTGGTCGACCCGATCAAGGAATCGACTCCCGAGGCGATCGCCGCGCTGCACGCCGAGGGCATCCGCATCGTCATGCTCACCGGCGATAGCCGCGCGACCGCCGAGGCGGTGGCGAGACGGCTGGGCATCGACGAGGTGGTCGCCGAGGTCTTGCCGGACCAGAAAGTCGACGCGGTGAAGCGATTCCAGAGTGAAGGGCGCTTCGTCGCCATGGCGGGCGACGGCATCAACGATGCGCCGGCGCTCGCGCAGGCGCAGGTCGGGGTGGCGATGGGCACGGGAACGGATGTCGCGATGGAGAGCGCCGGCGTCACGCTGGTCAAGGGGGACCTGCGCGGCATCGTGCGGGCGCGGCGCCTGTCGCGCGCCACGATGCGCAACATCAAGCAGAACCTCTTCTGGGCGTTTGCTTACAATGCCGCCGGCGTCCCCATCGCCGCCGGCGTGCTCTACCCGTGGACGGGATGGCTGCTCTCGCCGATGCTCGCCGCCGCGGCGATGTCCTTCTCGTCGGTCTCGGTGATCGGCAATGCGCTGCGGCTGCGGCGTATCGAGATCTGATTCCGTGGATCGATCGGGGGATCGATGAGCATCGAACGGTTTCGCGGCGTTCTGGCTGCCGGGCTCGTCGCGACGGCTCTCGGCGGCTGCGCCACGGCCGACCCGGCGGCGACGGTCGCCGCCACCGGCCGGACGCTCGCCGAGAGGGGCGTCGCCGGTGTCGAGTGGCGGCGCGGGGAGGATTCCAGAGCGGAAGCCGTGGCGCGTTCGCGCGCGCTGCTCGCCGCGCCGCTGACGCCGGCGACGGCCGCCGAGGTAGCGCTGCTGCGCAGCCCGGCGCTCGAGGCGACGCTGGCCGGGCTCGGCGTGGCGCAGGCCGACCTGGCACAGGCGACGCGGCTCGCCAACCCGGGAGTGAGCTATTCGACGCTCTCGGGCGGTGGGCACGAGCAGGTCACCACGGGCGTCGCGGCCGACGTCGTCGACTGGTTGACCCAGCCGCTGCGACGAAGGCTCGCCGAGGCGGAGCTCGAGCGGGTGAAGCTCGCCGTCGCCGCGGCGGTGTTCGAGCAGGTGACCTCGACTCAGGACGCGCTCGTCGAGCTGCAGGCCGCCGAGGCGCTCGCCGAACGGCTGACGCGGATCGAGGCGATCGACCGCGCGGCGGCGGACTACGCCATCGCCCTCCACGGCGCCGGCAACCTGACGCCGCGCGAGCGCGCCAACGCCGAGGCGGGATGGGCGGAGACGCGCGGCGAGCTCGCCCTCGCGCGCGCCGCGGCGGCGCGCCAGCGCGAGGCGGTGACGCGGGCGCTCGGCCTGTCGAGCGTCGAGGCGTGGAGCGCGGGTCCGCTCGCCGAGCCGCCGCCGCTGCCCGGCCGCGAGCTCAGCGAGCTCGAGGCGCTCGCCGTCGAGCAGCGGCTGGATCTCGCCGCGGCGCATTGGGCGGTCGACGCCGTCGAGCGCGCGCGGACGCTCCGCCGCCGCACGCGCTGGCTGCCGGTCGGCGTGCACCTCGGCGTCGAGCGCGAGCGCGACATCGCCGAGACGACGATCACCGGCCCGACCATCGAGCTGGCGCTGCCGGTTTTCGACACCGGCAGGGCGTCGCTCGCGCGCCTCGACGGCGAGCTCGCCCGCGCCCGCGCGCAGGTCGCCGGCCTCGAGCTCGCGATCCGCTCCGAGGTGCGGGAAAAAGCGGGCGATCTCGCCGCGGCGCTCGAGCTCGCCGCGCTCTACCGCGAGACCGTGCTGCCGCTCAGGCGGCAAGTGCTCGAGCAGACGCTGCGCGAGTACAACCAGATGCTGGTCGGCACCTTCGAGGTGCTGATCGCCAAGCAGGAGGAGATCGAGGCCGAAAAGCGGCACCTCGAGGCGGTGGCCGGAGCCTGGACCGCGCGACTCGAGCTCGCCCGCGCCCTCGGCACGATGCTCCACGATTCCAGGGGGGAACCATGATCACCCGACGCGATTGGCTCTCGGGCGCCGCCCTCGTCGGCGGCGCCGCGCTCGCGGGCGGAAGAGCGCTGCGCGCTCAGACCGGCGATCCGCACGCCGGCCACCACGAGCACGCCACGCCGGAGCCGCCTGCCGAAAAGGCGACGAGCACTCTCGCCAACGCGTACCGGCGGCCCGCGGCGACCGCGCCGACGGTCGCCGAGGTGCGCCGGCTCCGCCGCGAGCTCGGCTACACGCCGGTCGAGACGCCCGACGGCGTCACCGCGCGCTGGCGGCGCAACGGCGCCTACAAGGAGTTCCACCTCGTTGCCCACGAGCTCGAGCAGGAGTTCGCGCCGGGGATGCGAGTCAAGGCCTGGGGCTACAACGGCGGCACGCCGGGGCCGACGATCGAGGCGGTCGAGGGCGACTGGCTGCGGATCTTCGTCACCAACCGCCTCCCCGAGCACACCACGATCCACTGGCACGGCGTCTTCCTCCCCAACGGCATGGACGGCGTCGGCGGCCTGCTACAGCCGCACATCCGGCCGGGGGAGACGTACCTCTACGAGTTTCGGCTCAAGCAGCACGGCACCTTCATGTACCACCCGCACGCCGACGAGATGGTGCAGATGGCACTCGGCATGATGGGCTTCTTCGTCGTGCATCCGAAGCCGGCGACCGCGGCGCGCGAGCGGAGCGAGCTGCATCTTCCGAATCGACCGATCGACCGCGACTTCTGCGTCTTCCCGCACATGTGGGCGATCCACCCCGGCACCTACCGGCCGGACCCGATGGTGATGCTCGACTTCGACATCTTCACCTTCAACGGCAAGGCGTTTCCGGGCACCGCGCCGCTCGTCGTGAAGAAAGACGACCGGGTGCGCCTGCGCTTCGCCAATCTGTCGATGACGAGCCACCCCCTCCATATCCACGGTCACCGTTTCTGGACCGTCGAGACCGACGGCGGGCAGGTGCCCGAGAGCGCCTGGATTCCGGACACCACGCTCAACATCGTCGCCGGCCAGACGCGGGCGGTCGAGTTTGTCGCCGACGCGCCGGGGGACTGGCCGCTGCACTGCCACAAGACCCACCACGCGATGAACGCCATGGGGCACGACGTGCCGAATCCGATCGGCGCCGACGTGCGCGAGGTCGGGCGGCGGATGTCGAAGCTCGTCTCCGGCTACATGGCGATGGGGGAGAGCGGCATGGCCGAGCACGCCGAGCATTCGAAGTTCCATCCGCTGCCCGAGAACACGCTGCCGATGATGACCGGCGAGGGGCCGTTCGGACCGATCGAGATGGGGGGGATGTTCACCGTGGTCAAGATCCGCGAGGGGATCGCGAGCTACGCCGATCCGGGCTGGTTCGACCACCCGGAGGGGACGGTGGCGCGCGAAGTCGACGCCGCGCCTGAAGGTCTCGCGGCGTGGGACCAGGAGTCCGGGCGATGAAGCGCCTCGGCAGCCTGGTGGTCACTGCGCTCGCCACGGTGGGTCTCGCGGCGCTCTTCTACGCTGCGTCGTTCTTCGTCCAGGGCATTTCCGCGCGGCCGCAGCCGACGGCGCTCGAGACCCGTGTCGCGCGCACCGCCCGCCACTATCTGATCCCGGCGCAGGCAAGGGCGAGGCCGAATCCGCTGGCGGCGACGCCCGAGGTCCTCGCCTCCGGAATGGCCCACTTCGCCGACCATTGCGCCACCTGCCACGGCAACGACGGCAAGGGCGACACCGTCTACGGCCGAAAGATGTTTCCGCGCGCGCCCGACATGACGGCCGCCGCGACCCAGTCGCTCTCCGACGGCGAGCTCTTCTGGGTCGCCGAGAACGGCGTGCGGCTGACCGGCATGCCGGGCTTCGGCGACGACGAGCCGGCGAACGACGGCGAGAGCTGGGAGCTCGTCCACTTCATCCGTCACCTGCCGGAGCTTTCGGCCGACGAGCTGGCTGCGATGGAGCGGCTCAACCCGACCCTCTCGCGCGCCGACGTCGAGCGCGAGCAGGAGATCGA
>DASWJT010000034.1:0-13368 GCA_036397015.1 Thermoanaerobaculia bacterium | reverse complement strand
CTCCGGCGTCGTGCCGACGAAGTCGCGCGACATGATGGTCGCGATCGACGGCTCGTCGGCCGCGCCGGCGCCGGCGGCGGCGAGCGCGAGGGCGGCGGCGAGCGCGAGGGCGCGATGGCGGTGCGGCATGGACTCTCCTTTCACGGGGCGAAGGCGCGGCGGCGCCAGTCGACGAGGCCGGGGAACCTCTTCTCGAGCTCGGCGCGGAGCAACGGCTCGCCGTGGTCGGACCAGCGGTCGAGCAGGCGGGCGACGCGAAAGGCGCCGCGGTCGACCCAGAGGACGTCGGCGCCGCGCACGAGCTGCGCTTGGTACCAGAGGTCGATCTCGCGCGGCAGGCCGGGCTGGAACTCCTCGAGGCGGCGCGCGGCGGGGCCGCCGTGAGCGGCGGCGATGCGGTCGAAGAGGTCGACGTAGCCGGGCACCGCGGCCGGCTCGCGCGTCTCCCAGGCGTAGCGCAGGGCGAGGTGGACGAGCAGATCGCGGATCCACGGCTCGTCGCCGCGCCAGCGCGCCGCGTCGGCCAGCTCGCGAGCGGCCTCGAGCTGGGCCAGCAGGTCGACGACGACGACGGCGCCCGCCTCGTCGCGACCGCCCACCAGCGGATCGCCGCCGGGGTCGGGCGGCGCTCCGCCGAGCAGCGCGGTCACCGCGGCGACGATCTCGGCGTCGGCCCGGACCGGGATGACGAAGAGCGGGCCCGCCGCGCGCGCCGGCCAGCCCCAGGGCGCGCCGGGCGCGAGCTGCCGCCAGCGCGTCGCTCCGACCAGCGCGGCGCGCCATTCGAGATCGTGACGGGTGAGCGGCTGCCAGGCGCGCCGCAGCCCCTCGAGGCGCAGCTGCAAGCGCGCCGCGCGGTCGAGATGGTCGGGGGGGTAGAGCACCACGACGTGCGCCCCCGGCAGGCGCAGCAGCCCCTCGAGGGCGGCGTCGAGAGAGGCCGCGCCGGCGCCGGCCGCGGCGCCGAAACCGCCGGGCGGCGGCAGCGGCTGGCGCTGCGCCGGCGCGAGAGTGGCCGCTGCGCTAACGGCGAGGAGGAGCGCGACGACGGCGCGCCGGAGGGGCATGGCCGCACTCTAACGCGGCGGTAGACTGCTCACGATGCACGGCTTTCGCGTCGACCGCCACGGCGGGCCCGAGGTGCTCGCATGGCGCGAGCTGCCGGATCCCGTTCCCGGCCCCGGCGAGGTGCGGGTGCGCGTCGTCGCCTGCGCGCTCAACCATCTCGATCTCTGGGTGCGTGGCGGCGTGCCGGGCCACCGCTTCGCGCTGCCGCTGGTGCCGGGCGCCGAGGTCGCTGGCACCGTCGACGGCCTCGGGCCCGGCGTCGACGACCTCGAGCCCGGCGCGCCGGTGGTCGTCGGCGCCGGCGTCTCGTGCGGCGTCTGCCTGCGCTGCCTCGCCGGACAGGACTGGCTCTGCCCGCGCTACGGCCTGCTCGGCGAGCACCGCGACGGCGGCTGCGCCGAGCTCGTCGTCGTGCCGCGGCGCAACGTCTTCTCGATTCCCCGCGGTCTCTCGTTCGTCGAGGCGGCGGCGGTGCCGCTCGTCTTCCTCACCGCGTGGCACATGCTCGCCGTGCGCGCCGAGTTGCGGCCGAACGAGGACGTGCTGTTGCACGCCGCCGGCTCCGGCGTCACCACGGCGGGGATCCAGATCGCGCAGCTGCTCGGCGCGCGGCGCATCCTCGTCACCTCGACCTCGGCCGGCAAGGTGGCGCGGGCGGTGGCGCTCGGCGCTACGCACGGCTTCGACGTCACCGCGGTCGACTTCCCGAGGGCCGTGCGCGAAGCGACCGCCGGCCGCGGCGTCGACGTCGTCTTCGACCACCTCGGCGGCGAGACGCTGGAGAAGAGCTTCAAGTGCCTCGCCTGGGGAGGCCGCATCGTCACCTGCGGCGCCACCGCCGCGCCGACGGCCGAGATCCCGCTGCGCGCGGTCTTCTTCAAGAGCCTTTCGATCCTCGGCTCGACGATGGGCTCGAACGCCGAGCTCGGGCGGCTATTGCCTTTCTTCGAGCGCGGCCGGCTGCGGCCGGTGGTGGCGGAAACGATGCCGCTCGCCGAGCTCGCCGCCGCGCACGAGAAGCTCGCCGGACGCGGCGTCTTCGGCAAGATCGTGATGACGGTGGCCGACGGCGCCGGCGCGGTGCCGCGGCCGCGGGAGGAGTGAGCGATGGACGGACCCGAATTCGTCGCCGAGCTGGTCGCCGAGATGCAGGAGCTCTTCGCCGGCCTGGGCGAGCAGGGGGCGCTCGAGGCGGAGTCGCAGGGCCGCGTCGAGATCCCGACGCTGCTGCGCCTGGCTCAGCGCAGCGAGCTCGAGGCGGCCGAGCTCGCCGCCGCCTGGCTGCCGACGACGCCGGATCTCGAGGTGAAGATGCTCTTCGCGGAGCAGTGCGCGGACGAGATGAAGCACTACCGGCTGATCGGCGACCGGCTGGCCGAGCTCGGCGAGTCCGGCATCGCCTTCGATCCGGCCGAAGGGTACGGGCCCCTCTACAGCTATCTGCTCGCGCTCGCGAGCGCCGTCGAGCGCGTCGCCGCCGGCCCCTTCGCGCGCGAGGCGATCGCCGAGGTGCGCAACGCGCAGTTCATCGACTTCTGCGAGCGCTCGGGCGACGCCGCCACGGCGCGCCTCTACCGCGACGTCATCCAACCCGAGGAGGTGCACCACCACCGGCACGGCCGCGAGCTGCTCGAGCGGCTGTGCGCCGACGACGCCGCGCAGCGGCTCGCCGCGACCGCCGTGCGCTCGACGCTGGCGATCGCCGACGAGCTCTCGAACCTCGCCCGCAAGTCGACCGGGGCGCACCCGATCCCGGTCTCCTGAACCCGCATCCCGACGGAGGAGAGCCCGTGGAGATCGTCAACATCGCCGTCCTCGGCGCCGGCACGATGGGGCGCGGCATCGCGCACGTCGCCGCCCTCGCCGGCTTCGAGACCGAGCTCTACGACGTCGACGCCGAGGCTCTGGCGCGCGCCGAGCAGGCCATCCACCGCAACCTCGACAAGGGCGTCGCGCTCGGCAAGGTCGCGGCGGTCGACGCCGAGGGCGCCAAGTCGCGCCTGGCGCTCGACACCGACCTCGCCGCCGCCGTCGAGGAGGCCGATCTCGTCGTCGAGGCCGCCCCCGAATCGATGGCGCTCAAAGTCGAGCTCTTCGCCGAGGTGGCGCGCCACGCGCCGAGCGGCGCACTGTTCGCTTCCAACACCTCGGCCCTGTCGATCACCGAGATGGCGGCGGCTTCGGGGCGGCCGGCGCGCTTCGCCGGCATGCACTTCTTCAACCCGGTGCACCTGATGAAGCTGCTCGAGCTGGTGCGCGGCCTCGAGACCGCGGACGCGACGGTCGACAGCCTGCGCGACGTCGGCGAGCGCATGGGCAAGGAGGTCGTCGTCGTGCGCGACGTCCCCGGCTTCGCCACCTCGCGGATCAACGCGCTCATCGGCAACGAGGCGTTCCGCATGCTCGAGCAGGGCGTGGCGAGCGCCGAGGACATCGACAAGGCGATCAAGCTCGGGCTGAATCATCCGATGGGGCCGTTCGAAATGGCCGACCTCGTCGGCCTCGACGTGCGGCTCTCGATCCTCGAGCACCTGTACGCGACCCTCGGCGAAACCTTCCGCCCCTCGAACCTGATGCGCCAGTATGTCCAGGCCGGCCGCCACGGCCGCAAGGTCGGCAGGGGCGTCTACGTCTACGACGCGGAGGGGCGGCGGATCGGGGAGTGAGGCGCGAGCGTCAGGGCTCGCCGGCACGCGCGGCGCGCGCGGCCGGGAGCGGCTCGCTGGCCGCCTCTGTCACCGACGCGCGGCGCAGGCCCAGCAGCTTGCGCAGCCGCAGCCGCACGCCGTCGAGCTCGGCGAGGAGCCAGAGCTTGACGCCGCGGGCCACCATGCGCCAGGGCGCGAGCCCCAGGTCGTAGAAAAGGTAGATGCGACGGCCGGCGTTGCGGCGGCCGGCCTCGCCCATCTCGCGCCGCAGCTCGGCGAGCTTCTGGAAGCGGCGGTGGTAGAGCTTCAGGAAGTGGTAGGCGAAGAACGCCTCCTTCGGCCCCAGCACCGGCATCCAGTGAAAGTCTTTGTGGATGCGGTAGGCGGGGATGACGACGAAGATGTAGTACTGCGCGGTGTCCATCAGCACCGCCGCCGACAGCAGGTCGGCTTCGCCCATGTAGTAGTACTTGCCCTCGAAGATCGAGTCGAAGAAGCGCCAGTACGAGCGCAGGAAGGTCTCGTTGTGGCGCGCGATGGCGTCGGGGGCGAGCCGGCCAGCAGTCTCGGCGAGGACGATGCGCGTCGTCGCCTCGACCGAGAAGCCGACATGGTCGAGCCCCGGCGAGTAGTACGGATCGAGGAACGCCGCCGCGTCGCCGACGAGCGCCCAGCCTTCGCCCATGTACTGGCGCGTGGCGTAGGCGAGGGTCGAGTAGTAGCGGAAGTCGTCCTCGCGCATCTCGGCGCCCGCGAGGAGCTCGTTGGCCGGCCGCAGCCGGCGCAGGAACTCGCGGTAGGCGCGCCGCCGGTCGGCCGCTTCGTGCAGGTCGACGAGCCGCTTGTCCCAGACGATGCCGATCGAGGTCTCGCCGTGGCCGAGGGGGATGAACCACACCCAGTAGCCGCGCCCGGCGTAGTGATTGGTCGCCAGCCGGCGCGACGAGACGTTGCGCGCCGCCCACGCGCCGCCGCGCTCGGCGGCCAGGTCGTCGACGTGCCGGACGCCGCGCCAGCGGGCCCAGATCGCCGCCGTCGGATGTCGGTCGTTGCGCTCGACGAGGCCGAGCTTCCGGCCCAGGACGCAAGCTCGGCCGCTCGCGTCGACGAGCCAGCGGCAGCCGACGCGCGAGACGGGCGAGCCGTCCTCGCCGCCCGTCTCGATCTCGACTTCGTGATCGAACGAGCCGACGCGGAGATCGCGCACGCGGGCGGGCCGCACGAGCTCGGCGCCAGCCGCCACGGCGAGGTCGAGCACGTGCTGGTCGAGCCGGTCGCGGCGCAGCTGGAACGAGGGCACCAGCGAGCGCACGAAGCCGCCGGTCTCGGTGGCCTGCTCGTGGCGCTCGACACTGTCGTCGGCGAACCAGTAGCGCAGCCCCTCCTTGGGCAGCTGATCGAGCTCGAGGTGCTGCCAGAGGCCGAGCCGGCGGGTCAAGAACATTCCCGACATCTCGGTCGTCGCCTCGCCGACCTTGGCGTCGAAGCGGCGCGACTTCTCGACCACCAGGACCCGGAGCTCCGGTCGCTCGCGGCGGAGCAGGAGAGCCGTCGAGCCGCCGGCGATGGCGCCGCCGACGACCACGACGTCGTAGCGCTCGGGCCTCGTCGCGGTCACGCGTCGAGCTTAGCAGCGCCGCGAGCGTCGTCCCGGCGCGCCAGAATCACGCGCGGCGGCCCGGTCCGGGCAGCTCGAGCGTGGGGTCGACGACGCCGAGGATACGCGGGCCGCCCGCGCGCTCGAACATCTCGGCGGCGTGGCGGTGAGCGGCGTCGGCTTCCGCGAGAATCGCCGCGAAGCGCGGCGCGGCGGCGAGCGGCGCGAGCCACGGATCGGCGCGGAACGCGGTCGGCACGGTAAAGCCGGCGTGCACGACCCGCGCGAGCTGGTCGAGCGCCTCGTCGACCTCGCCGAGCCGGGAGAAGTGGCGGACGACGAAATAGATTCCCTCCGGATCCGCAAAGCCGGTGGCGATCGTGCGCCGTGCCGCGTCGAGTGCCGCCGCGCGGTCGCCGCTCAGCACGGCGATCGCCGACTCCGCGATCACGAGCTCGACGCCCTCGTCGAGCTGCTCCGCCCAGGAGCGGTAGATCGCGAGCGCCTCCTCGGTCCGGCCGAGCATCGGCAGCGCGTAGGCGCGGACGAAGCCCATCGGCTCGTTGTCGGCGTCGTGGGCGCGTTGGTAGTCGCCGATCAGCCAGTGCGTGTACTGCACGCTCGAGGGGATCGCCGGGTCGAGGCGACGCGCGCGGTCGTGCGCGGCGAGCGAGGCGTCGAGCAGGCCGCAGTAGCGGCAGGCGGTCACCAGGCCGGCGTAGAGCTCGGCGTCGGCGGCACGGCGCTCGGTGCGGCCGAGCAGGCGGAGCATCGCCGAGACCGGGCTGGCGAGGTTCTCGATCTCGAAGTTGGTGTAGAGGTTGTGCGCCAGGGGCAGGTCGGGGGCGAGCGCCAGCGCGCGCTCGAAGGCCTGCCGCGCCAGGCGGATGCTCTCGGCGCGGTCGACGTGGCCGTACTTGCCGAGCACGCGGTGGACGCGACCGAGCTGCGCCCAGGCCGAGGCGAACGCCGGATCGCGCTCGACGCAGCGGACGAGCAGGTCGCGGGCGGCGACGACCGAGCTCGCGTGCACGGTGTTGCGCCCCAGCTCGAGCGCGCGCAGGTAGAGCTCGTAGGCGGCGCGGTCGGCGGGGGCGTCGCCCGCGCGCAGAGCGGAGTCGCCACCGCCGAGCTCCCGGCGCAGCGCGCCGGCGACCTGGTGGGCGAGCTCGTCGACGAGCGAGAAAAGATCCTCGGTCGACGCCTCGGCGCTGCCCGACCAGCGCACCGCGCCGCCCGGCACCTCGACCAGCTCGGCGCTCGCCCGCACGCGCGTGCCGGCGCGCAGCAGGCTGCCGAGCAGCGCCACGTCGACCTGAGCCCGGTGCGCGAGGGCGGGCAGGTCGTCGCCGAGGACGCCGCCGACGAGCCGCGGCGAGCGCACCGCGAGGTGGTCGAGGCCGTTCAAGCGCCCGGAGATCGCCTCCGCGAGCGCCGGCGCCAGGAAGTCGATCTCCTCGTCGGGGCGCAGCAGCCGGAACGGCGCCACGACCAGGCGGAGGACCGTGTGCACGGGCGCCGCCGCGAGGCCGCTCGCGGCGCGCCCGGCCTCGCGCAGCGCGACGGCCATCTCGGCGGCCGCGGCGAAGCGGTCCGCCGGGCGCTTGGCGAGCGCCCGCTGCACGATCCGGTCGAGCCCCTGGATGCCGGCGCCGCCGACCAGCGCCGGCGGTTGGTCGCGCGTCACCGCCTCGTAGATGGCGATCGGCGTCTCGCCGCGGAAAGCCGGTGCGCCGCTGAGCATCTCGAAGAGGAGCGCGCCGCAAGCGAACAGGTCGGTCGCCGGCGAGACCGGCTCGCCGCGCCACTGCTCCGGGGCCATGTAACGCGGCGTCCCGATCATCAGGTCGTCGCGCGTCAGGCGGGTCTCCTCGCCGAGCGGGCCGGTGGTGGGCAGGGCGAGGCCGAGGTCGAGCAGCTTCGCCCCGTGCGGCGTCAGAAAGACGTTCGAGGGCTTGAGGTCGCGATGCACGATGCCGAGCGCGTGGAGGGCGCCGAGGCCGTCCAGGATCTCGAGCATGCGCTCGATCGCTTCCTCGGACGGCAGCGGCCCGCGCGCCAGCCGGACCTCGAGGCTCTCGCCCTCGAGCAGCTCCATCGCCAGCCACGGCTCGCCCTCGTGCTCGCCGACGTCGAAGATCGCGCAGACGTGCGGATGGGTGATCGCCGCCGCGGCGCGGGCCTCGCGCCAGAAGCGCAGCTGCGAGTCGTCGGCCGACCCGGCGCGGATCTGCTTGATCGCGACGTCGCGGCCGAGCCGCACGTCGCGGGCCCGGAAGACGTCGCCCATGCCGCCCGTGCCGAGCGGCGCGACGATTTCGTACGGACCGAGCCGCGATCCGGGAGCGAGGGCCATTGCGCGGCGGAGTCTACGCTCGCGTCTTGCCGGTGCGCCGTGCCGCCCGCCGCTCAGCGCGCGGCGAGCGCGACGAGCGCGGCGCGGTCGAGCTTGCCGCGTCCGGTGCGGGGGAGCTCGGCGACGACGACGACGCTGCGCGGGATCTTGTGCTCGGCGAGCCGCGCGCGGCAGTGGGCGAGGACGCGCGCCGGATCGACGCCGCCGCCGGGGGCGGCGACGACGGCGCGCAGCAGCGTTCTCGGCCCGTCCGGCCCGTCGATGCCGAAGACGACGGCGTCGGCGACGCCGACGAGCCCGCGCAGCGTCGACTCCACCTCGCGCGGGTTGACGCTCTTGCCGCGCACCAGCACGCAGTCGTCGGCGCGCCCGAGCAGGCGCACCTCGCCGCCGGCGAAGACGGCGAGATCGCTGGTGCGGAAGACGCCGTCGCGGAGGTCGGCGTCGGCGCGCGGCAGGTAGCCGGCGGCGGCCGCGGGCGAGCGCACGACGAGGCGCCCGCTCTCCGCGTCGAGCTCGAGCGCGACGCCGTCGACGGCGCGGCCTACCGTGCCGCGTTCGGCGGCGTCGCCGTCGCGATCGTAGGTGATGCCGCCGCACTCGGAGGCGCCATAGAAGACGTGCACGGGGCGGCCGGTGCGCATCCGAAAGTCACGCGCGACCTCGGGGCGCAGAGGTGCGCCCGCGGCGACCACCAGGCGGACGCTCGGCGCGAGCGCGGGCGGGGCGGCGAGGCGGACGTAGACGCCGAGCCACGCGGGCACGGTCGGGAAGAACGTGGCGCCGTGTTCGGCGGCGGCGGCGAGCGCGCCGAGCGGCGAGCCTTCGGCGGGCACGACGAGCGTCGCGCCGCGCACGAGCGCCGGCAGCACCAGGCTCGAGAAGCCGTAGGAGTGCGCGAGCGGCACGGCGACGAGCAGCCGGTCGTCGCCGCCGAGGCCCATCGTGGCGGAGAGCTGCGCGTCGTCGGCGAGGAGCTGCGCGGCCGTCACCGCGATGCCGCGCGGCGCGCCGGTCGTGCCCGAAGTGAGCTTGATGGCGCTCCACTCGGGATCGGCCCGCCGCCGCGCCGGCGGCGTGCGGCGCGCCAGGTCCCAGCCGGCGGCGGCATCGGGCCAGCCGGTCGCCTCGGCGAGGAAGCCGGCGGCGCCGAGACGGTCGAGGGCGGCGAGGCGATCCGCGGTGGGACGCGCGCTGTCGCAGAGCAGGCCGACCGCGCCGATCCGCCGCAGGGCGAGGAAGCCGGCGAGGAGAGCCGGACCGGGAGGGGCGGCGAGCCCGAGCACGTCACCGGCGCCGAATCCGTCCCGCGCCAGCCGCCGCGCGAGCTCCTCGGCGGCACGATCGAGCTGCGCGACGGTCCACGTCCGGCCGCGCGCGACGACGATCTCGCGCGCTCCCTGTTCGCGGCGGAGTGCCGCGAAGGCGGCGAGGAGCGGGTCGCGGTGGAGCACGAACGGAGCGGCAGTATACTGACCATCGGCCCTCTCCCCGGCCGCCGCGAACGCTTGTCGAGCCCGTCCGCCACTCCTCGATTCGACGTCGCCGTGCTCGGCGGCGGTCCCGCGGGCAGCGCCGCGGCGCTGGCGCTGGCGCGGCGCCGCCGGAAGGTGGTGGTCTGCGAGCGCGATCGCTTCCCGCGCTTCCACATCGGCGAGTCGCTGCTCGCCACCACCAACGACTGCTTCGACGCGCTCGGTCTCGCCGAGCGCATCCGCGCCGCCGGCTTCCCGGAGAAACGCGGCGCCAGCCTCTCGAACTTCGACGGCACCGCCGGCCGGCCGGTCGATTTCACCACCTCGCGCGAGGTGCGGCGCCCCCAGACCTGGCAGGTCAGCCGGGCGCGGTTCGACGCCATCCTGCTCGACGCCGCGCGCGAGGCCGGCGTCGAGGTCCGCCACGGCCGCCGCGTCGAGCGCTGCGACTTCGACGGCGACGGCGTCACGGTGCGTTTTGCCGACGGCGACGGGGCCGCCGGCGAGCTGCGCGCGCGGGCGGTCGTCGACGCCTCCGGGCGGGGCGGCGTGCTCGCCCGCCAGCTCGGCCTGCGCCGCGACGAGCCGAGGCTCGCCAACGTCGCCGTCTATGCCCACTACGCCGGCGTGCCGCGGCTGCCGGGCGAGCGCAGCGGCGACATCCGCCTCGTCGCGCGCCGCGACGCCGGCTGGTTCTGGCTGATCCCGATCGACGAGCGGCTGACCAGCGTCGGCGCGGTGCTGCCGCGCGCCCTCTACGCCGGCCTGCCGAAGGGCGATCCCGAGGCGATGCTCGCGGCCCTCGTTGCCGAGACGCCGGCGGTCGCCGAGCTGATGCGCGAGGCCCGCCGCGAATGGCCGGTGCGCGTCGAGAAGGATTTCTCCTACCGCGCCACCGCCTTCGCCGGCGACCGCTGGCTGCTCGCCGGCGACGCCGGGGCGTTTCTCGACCCGGTCTTCTCGACCGGCGTTTCGATCGCCCTCGAGAGCGGCCTCGAGGCGGCGCGCGAGCTCGACCGCGCGCTCGCGGACGGCGATCTCTCGGCGCGCCGCTTCCGCCGCTTCGAGCGCACTCAGCGGCGGCGCTTCGCCGTCTTCCGCCGCTTCGTCCTCGCCTTCTACACGCCGTGGTTCCGCGACCTGTTCTTCCAGCCGAGCGCACCGCCGGCGATCTTCCGCGCCGTGGTGACGGTGCTCGCCGGCAACTGGCGGCCGTCGCTGGCGACGCGGCTCCTGGTCGACTGCTTCTTCCTCGCCGTGGCGGTGCAGCGGCGCTTCGACCTGGTGCCGCGCCTGGCGCGCCGCGACGCGGCCGGCGGCTTCCCGCTGCCGGGCGACGCGGCGTGAGCGGCGCGGCGGTCGCCGTCACCGGTCTCGGCGCGGTCTGCGGCTTCGGCTGGGGGCTCGAGCCGCTGCGGCACGGCCTCGCCGCGGGCCACACCGCGATCGAGCGCTTCGACCGCTTCGACACCGCCGGCTATCGCACTTCGCTCGCGGCGCAGGCGCCGCTGCCGCCGCGCGGCGTCGACGCCGCCGGCGGCCGGCGCGCGACGTGGGCCGACCGCTTCGCGCTCGCGGCCGCGCACGAGGCGATGGCGTGCGCCGGGTTGGGCGCGACGCTCGCCGGGCGCGCGGCCGGGCTCTTCTTCGGCGGCGCGACCGGCGGCATGTTCGAGTCCGAGGAGTACTTCGCGGCCATCGGCGCCGGCGCGGGCGCCGCGGTGTCGCGGCTCGCTTCGCAGCAGCCCTCGGGCCCCGCCGACGCCGTGGCGCGCGCACTCGCGCTCGCCGGGCCGGTGACGACGACCGCGGCGGCCTGCGCCTCGGCGACGCTAGCGCTCGGCGCGGCGCTCGACGCGCTGCGCTCGGGCGAGATCGAGATCGCGCTCGCCGGCGGCAGCGATTCGCTCTGTCGCTTGACGCACGCCGGATTCAACGCCCTGCGCGCCATCGACGAGCGGCCCTGCCGGCCCTTCCGCGTCGAGCGACAGGGGATGTCGATCGGCGAGGGGGCCGGTGTGCTGGTGCTCGAGACGGCCGAGCACGCGCGCCGGCGCGGCGCGAGGGTCGTCGGCTGGCTCGCCGGCTGCGGCGCCTCGTGCGACGCGTATCACATGACCTCGCCCGATCCCGGCGGCGAGGGCATCTCGCGCGCCGTCGCGGCGGCGCTCGCCGACGCCGGTGTCGCCGCCGACGCGATCGACTTCGTCAATCTCCACGGCACCGGCACGGCGGCCAACGACGCGGCCGAGGCGAAGATGCTCGCGCGCGTCTTCGGCGCGCGCGCACGGCGCCTGCCGGCGACGTCGACCAAGTCGCTCGTCGGCCACCTGCTCGGCGCCGCCGGCGGCCTCGAAGCGGTGGCGACGCTGCTCGGCCTCGCCGACGGCGCCGTCCATCCGACGGCGGGAGAGGGCACGCTCGACGCCGCGCTGGGCGTCGACCTCGTCGTCGGCGCGCCGCGCGCGCTGCCCATGGCGCGGCGGGCGCTGTCGAGCAACCTCGCCTTCGGGGGCGCGAACGCCGCGTGCGTGCTGCTCCACGCGGAGGCGCGGTGAACGCCGTCGTCGTCTCGGGGCTCGGCGCGGTCGGCCCGTTCGGGGTCGGCGCCGAGGCGCTCGCCGCGAGCTGGCGCGCCGGAGGCCCGTCCGCGTGCGAGGTCGACCGCGCGGCGGGCTACCACCGCCCCGGCGGCGCGCGCCGGGCGCTGCTCGCCGCCGAGGTCGACCTCGCCGCCCTGGTCCCGCCGGCCCAGTCGCGCCGGATGAGCCCGCCGGCGCGCCTGGCCGTGGCCGCGGCGCGGCTGGCGCTCGCCGACGCCGGCCTCGCCGGGCTCGAGCGCGAAGCGCACGCCGCGACCGGCCTCGTCGTCGGCACCGCCTTCGGCCCGGCCTGGGTGACCGAGCAGCTCCTGTCGCAGATCTTCGCTCAGGGCCCGGAGGCCGCTTCGCCGGCGCTGTTCATCGAATCGGTGGCCAGCGCGGCGGCGTCGCAGGTGGCGCTCGGGATCGGCGCGCGCGGCCCGAGCCTGGCGCTGACCGGGCGCGAAGCGAGCGACCTGCTGGCGCTCGTCGACGGCGCGCGCCTGGTCGCCACCGGCGCCGCCCGGCGCGCCCTGGTGATCGTCGTCGACGAGATGTCGCCGCTGCTCCACGCTGTGCTCGACCGCTTCCGCGCGCTGGCGCGGCCGGAGGCGGACGGCCGCGAGGTGGCGCGGCCGTTCGACTTGCGCCGCAGCGGTGCGCTCGCCTCCGAGGGCGCCGCGGTGCTCGTCCTCGAGCGGCCGGAAGACGTCGCGGAGCGCGGGCGGCGGCCGCTCGTCCGCCTCGCCGCCGCGGCGCGCGGCTTCGACGCGACGGCTCCGGCGTGGGATTGGGGTGCGGGCGAGGGGGCATTGGCGGCGGCGCTCGCTGGCGGTCTGCGGCGAGGCGGCGTCGAGCCGGAGGCGATCGAGCTCGTCGTCTCCGGCGCCGCGGGCACGCGCCGCGGCGACCGGCTGGAGGCGGGCGTGCTGCGCCGCCTCTTCGGCGAGCGCCTGCCGCCGATCGTGGCCCCGAAGGGGAGCCTCGGCGCCTGGGGCGGGGCGTTCGTGGCGGCCGCGACGCTGGCGGCGTCCGGCCGGGCAATCGCAGGCGCGGCGGAGGGCGACGTCGAGGACCCCGCCTGCGGCGTGCGGACGGCGGCGCTGCCGCCGCCTGCCCCGGCCCTGACGCTGGTCAGCTCGCTCGCCTCGGGCGGCGCGGCGGCCTGGGTGGCGCTCGCCGTCGGGCAACCCGGTCCGGGGTCGTCCGTATAGAGGGCTGGCGCCGTCCGCGCGGCGGCGTCCGATCCCGATGTCTCTCCGTCAACGGCTGGCGCTCGGCTTCCTCCTCTTCTCTGCGCTGCCGCTCGCCGGTTTCGCGCTCTTCTCGTACTCGACCGCGCGCGCGGCGCTGCGCGCCGCGGCGCGAGCGGAGGCCGAGATTGCGGCGCGGGATCTCGAGCGCCGCGTCGCGCGCGCCTCCGACGAGATCGAAGCGCGAATCCGCACCTTCGGCGAGCTGCCGCTCACGACCTGGATGAGCGAGGTGGAGGGCGAGCCGGTCGGAGCGGGCCTCGTGGCACTGACCCTGGTCGGCTTCTTCCCGCTCACCGGCTCGCTGGTGCGCGACGTCCGCCAGCTCGAGCGCGGCGCCGACGCGATCGCCGCCGGCGACCTCGCGGCGCGGGTCGAGGTGCGCCGCC
>DASWJT010000033.1:0-41633 GCA_036397015.1 Thermoanaerobaculia bacterium | reverse complement strand
GCGAGGTAGAGCACCGTGCCGTCCTCTCCCCAGGCCAGGTTGTGGACGTGGCGCGGCGTCTTGACGCGGCCGAGGATCGTCCGGTCGGGCGCCACGATCCAGAGGCCGCCGGGCCCCGAGACGTAGACGTTGCCGAGCGCGTCGCTCTTCACGCCGTCGATGGCGTCCTCGCCGGGTCGATCGGTGAGGTCGACGAAGGTCTCGCCCGCTCCCAGCCGGCCGTCGGCGAGCACCGGGTAGCGCACGACGGCCTTGTGCCGGTCGTCCCAGTCGCCGACGTAGAGGAAGCGCTCGTCGGGGGAGAAGGCGAGGCCGTTCGGACCCGCGAGCTCTTCGCTCAGCAGCTCGGTCGCACCGTCGTGGATCCGGTAGACGCCCTGGTGCGGCAGCTCCTTCGCCGGATCGTCGCCGAAGCCGGGCAGGCCGAAGAACGGATCCGTGAAGTAGACCGTGCCGTCGGACTTGACGACGAGGTCGTTCGGGCTGTTCAGGCGTTTGCCGCCGGCGCGCTCGGCGAGCACCGTCTCGCGGCCGTCGGCGTCGAGGCGCACGACGCGGCGGTTGCCGTGCTGATCGGCGAGCAGGCGGCCGCGGGCGTCGATCGCCAGGCCGTTCGAGCCCGGCTGACGGTAGCGCGCAACGTCGGCGCCCGAGTAGCCGCTGCGCTCGCGGAACGTCGTGAGGCCGCCCGCCTCACTCCACCGGTAGATGCGGTTCTCGTTCGGATCCGAGAAGAGCAGAGACCCGCCGTTCGACGGATCCCACACCGGGCCCTCGGTGAAGGTGAAGCCCTCGCCGACGAGAAGGAGCTTCGGGTTGCGCGAGAGGATCGCGTCGAGCCGCGGGTCGAAGCGCTCGACGAGGACGTTCTCCTCGCACGCAGGCGACACGGCGCGCGGGCCGGGCGCGCCGTCCGCAACGTCGACGACGTCGAGGCGCGCCGAGCGCATCCAGACGTAGTTGGTCGGCGAACCGGAGAGCGGGCCGTTGACGCCGAAGACGGCGATGCGGAGAGGCGCGCCGGGCTGCGCGCCGAGCGTCACCACGACGCGATTCTCGGCGTTCCAGCCGGCGACCATCGAGCCGCCGCGCTGCGCCAGGCAGCGGCGCAGTTCGCCGTCGACCCAGATCTCAGCGGCATCGTCCACCGCCGTCGCGAAGACCAGGCCGCGCCCCGCCACCGGCACCCCGCCGATCGCCTCGGGCACGGTCAGCTGCAGCCGGTACCAGACGAACGAGAGCCTGCCGCCGCCGCGCCGCAGCGCGAGCTCGGACGGCGACACGACCGGCCAGGCGGAGTCGTCGAAGTCGAGCCCGCCGGCAGCGGGCGCGACGTCGAACGTCGCCGACGACTCGCTCCCCGGCTGCCCGTCGTCCCCCGCGCGGCGAAACTCGACCGGCACGATCGCCGCCTCGGCGACCCGCCACTCGCCGCCGACCACCGCGAGATCGTTCTCGTCCATCAAATCGAGAGACGAAAGACTCTCCATTGAAGGGAAAGCTCCGCGGACGTCGGTCTCGTCGCCTCCCGTGCCGGCGCCGAGGCGCGAGCCCGTTTCCCCGTCGGGCAGAGCGGACGCGACGGGACGAGCGGCGCCACCGCCAGCCCCCCCTCCCCCTTCAATGGAGGTCTCTGTCGAACCCAATCGAGGCGACGTCAGCACCGCGGCGACAGCCCAGCAGGCTGGAAACAGAAAGATCTTTCCCTGCTTCTTGCTCACCGCGCCGCTCCGGTGGACTTCACCGTGTAGTAGAGGACCGGGCCCGCGACCACGTCGCGGAACCAGTGCGGCGTGCCGGCGGGGATGACGAGGACGTCGCCCTTCCGGAGCGGATGCACCTCGCCACCCTCGATCGAATTGCCGCGGATCTCGGTCGGAGTGACCGTGCGCGGCTCGACCACCGTGCCGCCGAGCACCAGCACGGCCTCGCCCTCGAGCACGTACATGACGTCGGTGTCGAGGGTGTGGACCTCGGCCTCGCCCGCCTTCTCGCGCCGGCTGGCGTGGACCTTGAACCCCACGTTCTCGCTGAGCGGCTTGCCGGCGGCGAACGCCGCCACGACGTCGGCGGCGGCGAAGTGGGTGAGCTCGGCTCGCCCGAGCGCCGCGGGGTCGGCCACCGCCGGCGCCGCCGCTTCGGCGATCTGCGAGTCCTGATCGGCCGACGCGGCGCCGGCGACGCCGACGGCGCCGACCACCCGGCCGTCGATCGTGAGCGGCACGCCGCCCTGCATCGTCGTCGCATCCACCGTGTCGGTCAGCGCCAGCATCGACGTGCGGCCGCCGTTGATGGCGCTCTCGAGCACCTTCGTCGGGCGCGCGAAGAGCGCCGCCGTGCGCGCCTTGCCGAGCGCCACGACGCCCGAGACCGGAAAGCTGCCGTCGAGGCGCGCGACAGCGACCGGCTGGCCACCGGCATCGACGACCGCGACGGCGCCGCCGGGAGCGCCCAGGCGGCGCGCCTCGGCGATCGCCGCCTCGACGACGCGCCCGGCCATCGGCAGCGTGAGTGCCGGTGCGGTCGCCGTCGCATCGGCGCCCGCCGGCGAGGGCGCCGACAGGACAGCGAGGAGGGCGGCCGCGGCGAGGGCGGCAAGGCGACGCGACGGGGTGCGGATTTCGTGACGTCGATTCATGGCGCTCCTCACTTCACCGGCTCGTCGAACTGGCCGGGCTTGAACTTGTCGACCTTCTTCTCGACCAGCTTCGGCCAGTTGGCGTCGGCCTTCTTGGTGTTGCCCGTCTCGTCGCGCTCGAAGAGGTCGTAGGCCTTCTTCGTGTGCTGCAGGAAGAGCCGGCCGTCGACGAAGTGGAAGACCGCCGGATCGATCGGCCGCAGCCCTTTGCGCGAAACGGCGTAGGCGCAGAAACCACCGAACTGCGGCGCGTACTTGGCCGGCTCGGCGTCGAAGAGCGCCTGGTGGTCGGCGGAGGCGAACCAGTAGGTGGCGCCGTCGTGGCGGCTCGCGAGCTCGGCGCGACCCATCATCGGCTTGCCGTCGGTGAAGTAGGCGACGACGTCGTAGCCGTCGACCAGCACGCCGTCCTTGTTGACGTTGACCAGGTGCTTGCCGCCGTGGTCGGCGAGCGCGGGCACCGCCACAGCGGCGGCGAGCGCGAGGCCGATCAGGCCCGGGCGGAGGGAGTGGCGCATCGGAGGCTCCTCGGGACCGGCGCGGCGACAGGCCGCGGCGGATCGCGCGTTTGGATGTCGGCTGCCGCGCACCGTTTCTCGCCGGTCGCCCGCGAAACGCCGCCCGCGCGCCGGCATCCAAGCGGCAGCTCGCAGCCCGCCGTTCGGATCCATCCCTCGACCGCCGCGCGCGCCGCGCGGCACGGAGACAGCCAAGATGAAGCAGCGACTCGCAGGTCAGCGCGCCATCGTCACCGGGGCCAGCTCCGGCATCGGCGCCGCCATCGCCCGGGAGCTCGGCGCGGCCGGCGCCGCCATCGTCGTCAACTACGTCTCGGGGCCCGACGCCGCGGCCGAGGTCGTCGCCGCCGTCGAGGCGGCCGGCAGCCGCGCCGTCGCCGTCCGCGCCGACGTCTCGCGCGAGGAGGACGTCGTCGCGCTCTTCGCCGCCGCGCGCGACGCTCTCGGCGGCATCGACATCCTGGTCAACAACGCCGGCCTGCAGAAGGACGCCGCCTTCCACGAAATGTCGCTCGCCCAGTGGCAGAAGGTGATCGACGTCAATCTGACGGGGCAGTTCCTCTGCGCCCGCGAGGCGGCGCGCGAGTTCATCGCCCGCGGCGTCGACCCGTCCCGCTCCACCGCCGCCGGCAAGATCCTCTGCATCTCGTCGGTGCACGACGTGATCCCCTGGGCCGGGCACGCCAACTACGCGGCCTCGAAGGGCGGCGTCGCCATGCTGATGAAGACGATGGCGCAGGAGCTCGCTCCGTACCGCATCCGCTGCAATTCGATCTCGCCCGGCGCAATCAAGACCTCGATCAACCGCGCCGCCTGGGAGACGCCGGAAAAGGAGCGCGAGCTCTTGAAGTTCATCCCCTACGGCCGCGTCGGCGAGCCCGAGGACATCGCCCGCATCGTCGCCTGGCTCGCCTCCGACGAGGCCGACTACGTCAACGGCGCGACGCTCTACGTCGACGGCGGCATGGTCCTCTACCCCGAATTCGCGCGCGGCGGCTGACGGGCGCCGCCCGCACACAACGGCGATGCCGGCGTAAGACCTGCGAGCCCTTCGTTTGTGCCTTGGCGGAGGAGCCTCTCTGTCCGAGGGACCGGAGGACGATTCCTATCTCTCCGGCCGGTTGGATCTTCGAAGTCCCGAGCTGAGGAGAGATGGGAACGCCACCGGGCCAACGGTCCGCCGTGCCTCTGTTCAGCCGCGCGCAGCGAGGATGGCGGTGACGAGGTCGCGGGGAATGGCCGCCGGATCGATCTCGAAGCCGAGCGCCGATTCGCGCGCCAGCTCGATGGTCGTACGGTAGCTCTCGAGATAGGCCGCGCAGGAGCGGCAGCGCGCCAGGTGACGCTCGAACTCGGCCCGCCGGGCAGCGGCGAGCTCGCCGGCGAGGTACTCGGCGAGGAAGGCGTGCACCTCCTCGCAGCTCAGGTACCAGTTGCCGTCCCGCCCCTGCACCTTGGCGTAGATGCGGAAGACGCCGGCCGCCTCGTCGAAGCGCGCGCGGCCGCTCATCGCCGCGACTCGAGGATGGCGCGCACGAGCTCGGGGGCGAGCTCGGCCGGGCGCTCCGCCGGCTCGCCGAGCGCGGCGCGGCCCAGCGCCATGGCGCGCTTGTAAGACTTCAGGTAGGCGACGCACGAAGGGCATTCGGCGAGATGCTCCTCGATCGCGCGCTCGCGCTCGGGCGTCAGCTCGCTCGACAGGTACTCGAAGAGGCAGGTGATCAGCGCTTCGCAGGTCACGTCCCCCTCGTCGAGGCGGCTGCGAATGGTGTCGACGACGTTCATGCAGAACTCGCTTTCAGGCGGCGGTCGATCAGCTCGCGCAGCGCCTGCCGCGCGCGGTGCAGACGGATCTTGACGGCGTTCGCGGTGACGCCGAGCAGCTCGGCGGCCTCGGCGGTATCGAGCTCCTCGATGTCGCGCAGGACGAGCACGGTGCGGTAGCTCTCGGGCAGCTCGTCGATGGCGGCGCGCACCATGGCGCGCGTCTCGGCGCGCTCGAGCATCTCGTCCGCCGGCACGTCCCAGTCGCTGTAGCAGACGGCGGAGTGACCGTCGTCGAGGAACGTCGGCAGCAGCGGCTCGATCGGCTCCTCTGGCCGCGCCTTGCGGCCGCGGATCTTCATCAGTGCCGCGTTGACGACGATGCGGTGCAACCAGGTGGAGATGCGCGCGTGACCCTCGAATCGGGGCAGGGCGCGGAAGGCGAGCAGGTAGGCCTCCTGCAACGCGTCGCGGGCGTCGTCCTCGCTGCGCAGGATGCGGCGCGCCACCGCCAGCATGCGGCCGCCGTAGTCGACGACGAGCCGCTCGTAGGCGCGCTCCTCGCCGGCGCGCAGGGCGGCGAGGAAGGCGCCCTCGTCGTCCGGCGGGACGGCGGGCCGCGCATACGCCGGGGGCTTCATGGGCTGAACTCTATGGAAATCCATGGCGCGGTCCAGGCAGGGCAGTCATCGCAGTCACTCCGCGGCCAGGAGCCGCGGCCAGTTGGCGTCGGCCTGCTCGATGTAGGCCGCCCGATCCTGGATCCACTTCTCCTGCACCTTCTTCGAGTAGTTGAGATAGAGGTGGCCGTCGACGATCGCCCACGCCCCGGCGTCGGTGTCGGCGGTGTAGTTGTGCGCCACGGCCCAGGCGCAGTAGCCGCCGTAGGCGGGCGCGTACTTCTCGGGCTCGCGCTCGAACATGGCCAAGTGCTCGGCGCTGGCGAAGCGCCAGGTGGCGCCGTTCCACTCGAGCTCGTGCGCGCTCGAGCCGGCGACCGGCTGGCCGTCGGTGAAGTAGGCGACGACGTCGTGACCGTCGACGGCGAGGCCGCCGATCGCCGTCTTGTTCACCGGCTCGAGCGCCGCCGCCGGCAGGGCGAGGACGAGGGCGAGAGCCGACGTCCCCAGGATGCTCCTTCTCGTCATGCGGTCCTCCTCGTTCGTCGGGTCAGGCGAAGGCCGGCTCGAGGGCTGGCCGGAGAGCAGTCGGGCGGCGGCGTTGCGGCGGCGGAGTGCGCGGCCCGCCGGCGCGCGCCAGCAGGCACTCGGCCAGCCGCTCGGGCGTGCCGAGATCGCTCCAGCCGCACGGCGGCACCGCCAGCACGGCGAGCGCGTCCTCGTTGCCGGCGAGCACGTGGCGCGAGAAATCGCGAGCCGGCAGCGCGGCGTAGAGCGCCGCGAGCGCGCGCTCGCGATCCCGCTCCGGGCGCCGCGCCAGCACGACATCGGTCATGCGGTCGAGCAGCTCCGGCTGCTGCCGCACGTAGACGGCGAGAAGGGCGTCGAGCCGTGCCGCGAGGACGAAGCTGTTCCACAGCGCGCCCGCGGCGGCGAGCTCGCGCGCCTCGTCGACGGCCGGCTTCTCGACGAAGCGGGCCACGGGGCGCGGCGCGCCGATCGCGTCGGGCCACGGCGCGATCCAGCCGAGTCCGGTGTCCGCTCGATCGGGCTCGATGCCGAGCAGGACGATCCGGTCGAGCGGCCGCTCGAGCGCCGAGAGCGCCTCGGCGACGCTGGCGAGGAAGACGCTCTCGTCGGCGACGTGGTGGTCGGACGGAAAGATCGCCACCCGCGCGTCGGGATCGCGTCCGGCGATGTGCAGCAGCGGCAGCAGGAGCCCGGCGGCGGTGCCGCGGTTGGCCGGCTGCACGACGACGTTCTCCCGCGGCCAGTCGGCGAGCTCGCTCTCCCAATAGCGCCGGTGCTCCTCGGCGACGACGACGACGATGCGGCGCCGCGCCACCAGGCGCGCGGCGCGCTCGAGCGTCGTGGCGAGCAGGGTCCGCTCGTCGACCAGGGCACAGAACTGCTTCGGCGCCACTCGCCCGTCGGCACGCCGCGCCAGGCCGTGCAGGCGGCTGCCCTCGCCGGCCGCCAGCACCAGGCCCCAGATCTCTCCCCGCTCGCTCGTCGCTCGAATCATGGCTCGGCTCTCCTCTCCGATGCCCGTCGGCCGCCGCGGTTTCGCGGCCGGCGGCGCAGCGTGGAGATCGATGCCGGACGGCGGCGCGAGTTTCGCCGCCCCCCGAGCGGAAACGCGCCGCGCCGGACGGACATCCAAGCCCGCCGCGAGAGATCGCTGCGAAAGGAGATCGCGATGACCCGTCACGCCCGCATCCGCGTCCGCTACCCGCTCGAGAGCGGCCGCCTCGTGCTGCGCAGCGAGGCCGACTGGGAGCGCGATCTCGAGCCGGCGGGCGAGGACCGCGCCGGCGGGAGCTTCGACTTCCGCCTCCCGCTCGCCGGCGAGTTCGCCTACTACAAGCCGCTGCTCCTCGACGACGGTGGCCGGCACTGGGCGCAGGGCGAGAACCTGCTCGCCCTGCCCGACGGCCGGCGGCGCGTCGAGGTCTTCCCCCACTTCTTCGCCGATACGAGGTGCAGCGTCTGCGACGTCCACGAGGTCGGGAGCGATGGCACCGGCCACTCGGTGCGCGTCTTCTGCCCGCCCGGCTACGCCGAAAACCCGCTCGCCCGCTACCCCGTGCTCTACATGCAGGACGGCCAGAACCTCTTCTTTCCCGGCGAGGCGTTCGGCGGCCGCGACTGGAAGGTGGCCGAGACGCTCGAGCTGCTCGCCCGCATGAGCCTGGTGCGCAAGGCGCTGGTCGTCGGCGTCTACCCCAACGACCGGAGGCGCGAATACACGGCGCCCGGCTACGCGGAGTACGGCCGCTTCGTCGTCGACGAGCTGGTGCCGTGGGTCGACGAGCACTACCGCACCCTGCGCGGGCCGGAGCACACCGCCGTCATGGGCTCGTCGCTGGGCGGCGTCGTCTCCTTCTACCTCGGCTGGCAGCACCCCGAGGTCTTCGGCCACGTCGGCGCCCTGTCGTCGACCTTCGGTTATTCGGACGACCTCCTCTCGCGCGTCGCCCGCGAGCCGAAGCGCCCGCTCGAGATCTATCTCGACACCGGCTGGCCGCGCGACAACTACGAGGTCAACCGCCGGATGCGCCACCTGCTCGTCGCCCGCGGCTGGGAAGAGGGTCACGATCTCCTCTATCTCGCCTTCCCCGAGGCCAAGCACGACGAGGCCGCCTGGGCGATGCGCGCCCACATCCCCTTCCAGTTCTTCTTCGACCTCGAGCACCGGCACGTCGCGGCCTCGCCCCGACCTCGGCCGCGCCGCAGACGGCGCCCCGCCGTCGCTTGACATTCGAACTCTATGCATTAATATGCGCATCTTCTTGCAGCCCCGGAGCGGGGCGTGGAGCGCGGGCGGAAGATGCCGAACGAAGCGGAGATTCGCGAGCAGCGCCAGCGGGCGATCCTGACGCTGCTGCGCCGCACCGTCGTACGGCGGCAGGAGGAGCTCGTCGAGCGCCTCGCCGAGCGCGGCTTCGCGGTCACCCAGTCGAGCGTCTCGCGCGACCTGCGCGACCTGGCGGTGGCCAAGGTCGCCGGCCGCTATCGCGCCCCGGCGGCGCCGGCCGGCTCCGACGCCGCGCTCGAGGACGTCGCGCACTATCTCGTCGAGGCGAAGCCCGCGGGACCCCACCTCGCGGTGGTGCGCACGCGCACCGGCGCGGCGCAGACCGTCGGCCTCGGCATCGACCGCGCCGCCTGGCCCGAGGTCGTCGGCACCGTCGCCGGCGACGACACCGTCTTCGTCGCCACCACCGGCGCGCGCGAGCAGACCCGTCTGCTCCGCCGTCTTCACGCGCTGCTCGCGGCCGCCGCCGCGGACGTGCCGGTCGCCAACCTGCGATGAGCGGCGGCGCCCCGATCGCGCTCGCCTTCTCCGGCGGGCTCGACACCTCCTACTGCGTGCCCTTCCTCGCCGAGCAGCTGGGCCGCCCCGTCGTCACCGTCACCGTCGATACCGGCGGTCTCGACGCCGCGGCGCGCAGCGCGCTCGACGAGCGCTCGCGCGTGCTCGGCGCCGTTCGCCACGTTCTCGTCGACGCCCGCCGAGCCTTCTTCGACGACGTGCTCCGCTTCCTCGTCTTCGGCAACGTTCGCCGCGGCGGGCTCTATCCGCTCTCGGTCGGCGCCGAGCGTGCGATCCAGGCGCGCGAGGTGGCGCGCGCGGCGCGCGAGCTCGGCTGCTCGGCGGTGGCCCACGGCTCGACCGGCGCCGGCAACGACCAGGTGCGCTTCGAGGTGGCGCTGCGCGCGGTGGCTCCCGAGCTCGAGGTACTGGCGCCTATCCGCGACGAGCCGCGCTCGCGCGCCGAGGAGGCCGCCTACCTCGCCGCGCGCGGCCTGCCGGTGCCGGCGCACGGCGCCGACTACTCGACGAACCGCGGCCTGTGGGGCGTCACCATCGGCGGGCGCGAGACGCTGGGGAGCGCCGAGCCGCTCCCCGAGAGCGCCTGGCTCTTGACCCGCGGCGCCTTCGACGCGCCGCGGACGCCCGAACGCCACGTCCTCGGCTTCGCGGCCGGCGTGCCCGTCGCCTGGGACGGCGAATCGCTCGACCCGGTCGCGCTCGTCGAGCGCGTCGAGGCCGCCGCAGCGCCGTTCGGCATCGGGCGCGGCATCCATCTGGGCGAGACGATCCTCGGCCTCAAGGGCCGCGTCGCCTTCGAGGCGCCCGCGGCCGAGGTCCTGCTCACCGCCCACCGAGAGCTCGAGAAGCTGGTGCTCACGGCGCGCCAGCTGCGCCTCAAGGAGCAGGTCGCGGCGGTCTACGGCGAGCTCGTGCACGAGGGCCAGGCGATGGAGCCGGCGGCGCGCGATGCCGAAGCGCTGCTCGCCTCCTCCCAGGCGCGCGTGCGCGGCGAAGTGAGGCTGCTCTTCCGCCCGGGCGCCCTCTTCGTCGAGGGCGTCGCCTCGCCGCATTCGCTGATGAGCGCCTCGCGCGGGCGCTACGGCGAGGCGACCGGCGAGTGGACGGCGGCCGACGCCGCCGGCTTCTGCCGCCTCGCCGCTTTGCCCGGACAGCTCCACGCCCGCGCCGGCGGCGGCGGAGACGACTCGTGAAGCTCGTCTTCCTCGACAAGATCGCCTCGGTGACGCGCGCCTGCGCGCTGCCGCGCGAGGTGCGCGTCTCGGCGGAGATCCCGTGCGAGGAGGGCGTCGTCGTCGCCCTGCGCGTGCTCAACGACAAGTCGACCTACAACCAGATCGAGCTGCCGTCGGGGCGCATGGCGCAGGTGAAGCGCGGCGACGTGGTCGCCGGCGCGCTCGGGCACCGCAAGGCGCTCTTCGGCTACTCGGGCCACCTGCCGGAGCGGCTCGCGCCGGGCGACGTCGTGCAGCTGCTCAACCTCGGCGGCGTCGCCGGGCTCTGCGACTCGATCAACCCCGACCTCGGCCGGCCGTTCGACGCCGAGGTGCTCGGCACCGTGCTCCGCTTCCCCTACTTGGGCGAGCGCATCGGCGTGCCGGCGCGCGTCGGCGAGGCGATGCTCGATCCCGCGGCGTGCCTGGCGACGCACGGCGTGCCAGTCGTCGCCTTCGTCGGCTCGTGCATGAACTCGGGCAAGACCGCGGCGGCATGCGCCCTCGTCCAGGAGCTGTCGCACCTGCGGCTCACGGTCGACGGCCTCAAGGCGACCGGCGTCTCGCTGCGGCGCGACGTGCTGGCGATGGAGGACGCGGGCGCGCGGCGGACGGCGATCTTCACCGACTTGGGCGTCGTCACCACGACGCCGGCGAACGCCCCGGCGCTGGCGCGCTCGCTCGTCTCGAAGCTCGCCGACGGCGACCACGCCCGGCCCGACCTCGTCGTCGTCGAGCTCGGCGACGGCCTCATCGGCGCCTACGGGGTCGATGCGATTCTCGCCGCGCCCGACCTGCGCGAGGCTTTCACCGCCGTCGTCCTCGCCGCCAACGACCCGGTGGCGGCGTGGGGCGGCGTCGAGATCCTGCGCCGCGAGTTCGGCATCCGGCCGGCGGCGGTGACCGGACCGGCGACCGACAACGCCGTCGGCACCTCGCTCGTCGAGGCGCGCACCGGGATCCCGGCGGTCAACGCCCGCACCGACGCCCCGCGCCTCGCCCAGGTCGTCCTCGCTGCGCTGCGGTCGGCGATGAAAGACGATTCGGTTTTCGAGACAAAGACAGAAGCTTCCGTTGAAGGGAAAGACTCCGGAATCTTTCTTGCGTCGCCACTCGGGACGGTCGAGGTCGAGAGCGAAGGGACGGAATCCGGTCGCGGGGACGAGGAGGGCGACGGGTGAGCGGCGCGACCGCGGTGCCGATTCCGGCACTGGTGCTCGGGGGGTCGGGGTACGTGGCGGGAGAGCTGCTGCGGATCCTCGCCGGGCATCCGGCGTTCCGTGTCGAGGCGGTGGTCTCGGCGAGCCGGGGCGAGGAGTCGGTGGTGGCCGCCTTCCCGCACCTGCGCGGCACGCGGTTCGACGGCGCCCGCTTCGCCGATGGCGCCGCGATCGAGCGCGCGCTCGGCGCCGCGGCGCAGAGCGAGTCGCCGCTCGCCGTTTTCTCCGCTCTGCCGCACGGCGAGGCGGCGGCGCGAATCGCGGCGCTCCTCGCTCTCGCCGAGCGCGCCGGGGCCGAGGCGCGCGTCGTCGACCTCTCGGCCGACTTCCGCCACCGCTCGGCGGAGCACTACGAGGAGCTCTACGGCCGGCCGCAGGGCGCGCCGGAGCGGCTCGCCGAATTCCTCTGCGCGCTGCCCGAGCACGCGAGCGGCGCCGCGCCGCGCCACGTCGCGCACCCGGGCTGCTTCTCGACCGCGGCGGCCCTCGCTCTCGCGCCGCTCCTCGCCCAGGGCTGGCTCGAGCCGCGCGCGCCGGTCGCCGTCACCGCAGTCACCGGCTCGACCGGCGCCGGAAGGCAGCCGGCCGCGACCACCCACCACCCCGAGCGGAGGAGCGATCTGTTCGCCTACGCCCCCCTCGCCCACCGCCACGAGAGCGAGATGCGCGCGCTCCTCGCCGCCGTCGCCGGCACCGCGAGCGAGCCCGACATCGCCTTCGTCCCCCACGCCGGCCCCTTCGCCCGCGGCATCCACGCCACGATCACGGCAACGCTCGCCCACCGAGCGAGTGTCGAAGACCTCCGCCAGTCATTCCTGTCCTTCTATGGAAGCCTTTCGTCTTCGTCTTTGTCTCTAACCGAAAGGTCTTCGCCGTTCGTCCACCTGCTCGACGCGCCGCCGCGCCTGCAGGCGGTCGTCGGCACGAACCGCTGCGATCTCGCGCTCGCCGTGCGCGACGACCGCGTTGTGGTCATGGCCGCGATCGACAACCTGGTCAAGGGCGCCGCCGGCGGCGCCGTGCAGTGGATGAATCGACTCTGCGGCCTGCCCGCGGCGGCGGGGCTCGCGCTCCCCGGCCTCGGCTGGCTGTGAGGGAGCTGCCGATGGAGCCCGCGTTCGCCGCCACTGCGCCCGAGGCCGAGCTCGAGTCCGCGCTCGCGCCCGTCTACGACTTGCTCGACGTCGAGCCGGTCGTGGGCCGCGGCTGCGCGCTCGAGACCGCCGACGGCCGCCGGCTCGTCGATTTCTACGGCGGCCACGCCGTGGCGCTGCTCGGCTATGGCCACCCGCGCCTCCTCGCCGCGCTCGCGGCGCAGGCCGAGGTGCTCTTCTTCCAATCGAACGCGGTGCCGCTCGCGATCCGCGAGCTCGCGGCGCGCCGGCTCGCCGACTTCGCACCGCCCGGGCTCGACCGCGTCTTCTTCGTCAACTCCGGCGCCGAGGCGAACGAGAACGCGCTGCGCATCGCGCTCGGCGCCGTCGGCAGGCCGCGAGTGATCGCGCTCGAGGGGGCCTTCCACGGCCGCACCGCGGCCGCCGCCGCGGTGACCTGGCGGGCGCGCTGGTACGGCTTCCCGCGCGCGCCGTTCGACGTCCGCTTCGTGCCGCGGGAGGACCCCGAGGCGCTGGCGCGGGCGCTCTCGCCGGGCGACGTCTCGGCCGTGATCGTCGAGCCGGTGCAGGGCGTCGCCGGCGCCGTGGCGCTCTCCGACGATTTTCTGCGCACGGCGCGCCGGCTGAGCGAGGAGATCGGCACGCTCCTCGTCTTCGACGAGGTGCAGTGCGGCATGGGGCGGAGCGGCGAGCCGTTCGTGGCCCAGGCCGCGGGCGTCACCCCCGACCTGCTGACCACCGCCAAGGGGCTCGCCGGCGGCTTCCCGGCCGGCGCCGTGCTGATGCGCCGCGAGCTCGCGGCGCGGCTGCGGCGCGGCGACCTCGGCTCGACCTTCGGCGGCGGCCCGCTCGCCGCCGCGCTCGTCGCCGCGACGATCGAGGCGATCCGCGACGAGGATCTGCTCGCGAACGTCCGTGCCCGCGCCGAGCAGATCCGCGCGACCTGTGCCGTCGGCCCGGTCGCGTCGGTCGGCGGCCGCGGGTTGCTCGTCGGGCTGCGCACCCGCCGTCCGGCGCGGGACGTCCAGCGCGAGCTCCTCGCCTGCGGCTTCCTCGTCGGCACCAGCGCCGACCCGAACGTCGTTCGCCTGCTGCCGCCGCTCGTCGTCTCCGCCGCGGAGGTCGACGCGCTCGCCGCGGCGCTCGCGGGGCTGCCGACGTGAAGCGCTTCCACTCCCTCGCCGAGCTCGCGCCGGAGGCGACCCGCGACCTGCTCGCCCTCGCCGCGCGGCTCGAGCGCGCGAGCGAGCCGCGCGCGCTCGCCGGCAGGCAGCTCGGCCTGCTCTTCCTCGACCCGTCGCTGCGCACGCTCGCCTCGATGCAGGCGGCGATGGCGCGGCTGGGCGGCACGAGCGTCGTGCTCTCGCCCGGCCGCGGCAGCTGGCCGCTCGAGCACCGCGCCGGTGCGGTGATGGACGGCGCCGCCGCCGAGCACGTGCGCGAGGCTTTGCCGGTACTCGGCGGCTATTTCGACGCCCTCGGCATCCGCGCCTTCGCGAGCGGCGCCGATCTCGCCGCCGACCTCGCCGACGCCGACTTCGCGGCGATGACCGCGCTCGCCGGCGTGCCGACGATCAACCTCGAATCGGCGCTCGACCACCCCTGCCAGGCGCTCGCCGACTGGAAGACGCTCGACGACCTGGGCATCCCGACGCACGGCAAGCTCGTCCTCTCCTGGGCGAGCCATCCGAAGGCGCTGCCGCTCGCCGTCCCCGCCGCCGTCCTCCACATGGCCGCCGCCCGCGGCATGGAGGTCGTCGTCCTGCGCCCCGACGCCTACGCGCTGCCCGAGCCGGTCCTGGCGCGAGCGCGCACCGCCGCCGCGAGGACCGGCGGCCGCGTCACCGAGACGGCGAACCGCAGAGAGGCGATGGAAGGAGCACATTCCCTCTATGGAAAGTCTTGGTCCAGCCCTCTGCACTACGGCGATCCGGAGACCGAGAAGGAGAACCGAAAGAGATTGAGAGACTGGACGATCGACCTCGATTGGTTCGACGGCGCCGCTGCCGCGGCGCGCTTCCTCCACTGCCTGCCGGTGCGGCGCAACGTCGAGGCGACCGATGCCGTCCTCGACTCGCCGCGCAGCTCCGTCGTGCGGCAGGCGCACAACCGGTTGTGGGCGCAGATGGCGGTGCTCCATCGCCTGCTCGGGGGCGAGCGATGATCCCGTTCGCCTCGCGCCGCGCCGAGATCGCCGCGCTCCGCCATGCCGTGCCGTACCTGGCGCTCTTCCGCGGCCGGACCTTCGTCGTCAAGCTCGGCGGCGGCGCGCTCGCCGACGCGCGCGCTCTCGCCGCGCTCGTCGAGCAGGTCGCGGCGCTCCACCACCTCGGCATCCGCGTCGTCGTCGTGCACGGCGGCGGGCCCCAGGCGAGCGAGCTGTCGGCGCGGCTCGGCCTGCCGGTGCGCCAGGTCGGCGGCCGGCGGGTGACCGACGCCGCGACGCTCGAGGTCGTCACCTGGACGCTCAACGGCGCGGTGAACACGGCGCTCCTCGCCGCCTGCCGCGCCGCGAGCCTGCCGGCGGTGGGCGTCTCGGGCGTCGACGCCGGGCTCGTCGTCGCTCGCCGTCGTTTGCCGGTCGCGGTCGAGGGGGAGAGCGCGCCGGTCGACTTCGGCTTCGTCGGCGACATCGAGCGCGTCGATCCGAAGCTGCTCGTCGAGCTCGCCGAGCTCGGCTACGTGCCGGTGGTTTCGCCGCTCGCCGCCGACGCCGACGGCCAGCTGCTCAACCTCAACGCCGACGGCGTCGCCGCCGCGCTCGCCGCCGCGCTCGGCGCCGAGAAGCTCCTCCTCTTCGTCGACGTGCCGGGGCTGCTCGAAGATCCGCGCGACCCGTCGACGCTGGTCTCCTACGCCGATCTCGCCGGGCTCGAGCGCCTGCGTGCCGCGGGCCGGATCGTGGACGGCATGCTGCCGAAGGTGAAGGCGATCGCCGACGCGCTCGCCGCCGGCGTGCCCCGCGCTCACCTGCTCTCCTGGCGCGCGGAGGACGCGCTGCTGCTCGAGGTGTTCACCAACGAGGGCGCCGGCACCCTCGTCGTGCCGCAGCTCGCCGCGCTCAAGCCCGAGGAGCGCGAGGAGGCGCCGGAGGGATGACGCGCCTCGCCGACGACGAGCTGCTCGCCCTGCACCGCGCGCTGGTCGCGACGCCGTCGCTCTCGGGCGACGAGGCGGCGATCGCCGATCTCCTCGCCGCGCGCCTCGCCGCCGGCGGCGCCGCCGTCGAGCGCCTGGGCGACTCGCTGCTCGCGCTCGCCGGCGAGGGGCCACTCGTCCTCTTCGACACTCACCTCGACACCGTGCCGCCGGCCGAGGGCTGGACGCGCGCTCCGTTCGCCGCCACGGTCGAGGGCGACCGCGTCTTCGGGCTCGGCGCGGGCGACGCCAAGGCGGCGGCGGTGGCGATGGCCGCCGCCTTCCTCGCGCTCGCCGGCGAGCGGCTCGGCGTGACGCTCGGCCTCGCGCTCGTTGCCGAGGAGGAGACGACGGGCCGAGGCACCGCCGACGTGTTGGCGCGGCTCGCCCGCGACCGCCGGCCGATCGCCGCCGCCGTCGTCGGCGAGCCGACCGGCCTCGACTTCGCCGTCGCCCAGAAGGGCTTGCTCGTCCTCGAGCTCGTGGCGCACGGCCGCGCGGCGCACGCCGCCCACGCCCGTGCGGTGGGCGCTCCGAATGCCGCGACGCTCCTCGCGCGCGACCTCGCCGCGCTCGCCGACTTCGACCTCGGCCCCGAGCACCCGGCGCTCGGCGCCGCCACGCTCGAGCCCACCGTCGTGCGCGCCGGCGAGGCGCGCAACGCCGTGCCAGCGACGGCGACGGCGGTGCTCGACGTGCGCACGACGCCGGCGACGCCGCCGGCGGCGCTCGTCGAACGGCTGCGCGCGGCGGTCGCCGGCGAGCTCGTCGTCGTCTCCGACCGTCTGGCCCCGCGCGCGACGCCGCAGGACGCGCCGCTCCTCGCCGCGGCGCGCGCGGCGCGGCCGGCGGCGCGTGAGTACGGTTCGGCGACGCTCTCGGACTGGGCGCTGCTGCCGGCGGAGGTTCCGGCGATCAAAGTCGGCCCCGGACGCTCCGAGCGCTCGCACGCGCCGGACGAGTTCGTGCTCGCGAGCGAAGTCCTGGAAGGCGCCGCGTTCTTCGAGGCACTCGCCCGCCGCCTCGCGCGAGAGCTCGCCCGCGCCGGAGCGGCGGCATGAGCCGGCTGTGGGACCAGGGCGCGCCGCTCGACGCGCGCGTGCTCGCCTACACCGCGGGCGAGGATCATCTTCTCGACGCCCGCCTCGTGCCCTACGACGTGCGCGCCTCGCTCGCGCACGCCGAGATGCTCGCCGCGCAGGGGCTGCTCGCGGCGGACGATCTCGCGGCGGTCCGCGGCGGCTTGACCGCGCTCGCCGACGAGCACGCGCGCGGCGAATGGGAGATCGAGCTCGCCGACGAGGACGGCCACACGGCGCTCGAGCGCCGGCTCGGTGAGCGCATCGGCCCCGCCGCCGGCCGCGTCCACCTCGGCCGCTCGCGCAACGACCAGGTGCTCGCCGCGCTGCGCCTCTATCTGAAGGACGCGATCGCCGAGCTCGCCGGCCGTGCGCGCGCCGTCGCCGGCGCGCTCGGCGCGCTCGCCGCCGCGCACCCTGGCCTCGCGCTGCCCGGCTACACCCATTTCCAGAGGGCCATGCCCTCCTCCGTCGAGCTGTGGGCCGGCGGCTTCGCCGCCGCGCTCGAGGACGATGCCCAGGGGCTCGCCGGCTGCCTGCGCCGGGTCGACCGCAACCCGCTCGGCTCCGCCGCCGGCTACGGCACGCCGGGCCTCGCGATCGACCGCGAGGCGACGCGCGCCGCGCTCGGCTTCGCCGCGTCCGAGGAGCCGGTCACCGCCGTGCAGCTCGCGCGCGGCAAGGCTGAAGCTCAGCTGCTCTTCGAGACCGCGCTCTTGCAGGGCGATCTCGGCCGGCTGAGCGCCGACATCGTCCTCTTCGCGACGAGCGAGTTCGGGTTCGTCGAGCTGCCGGACGAGGTCACCACCGGCTCGTCGATCATGCCGCAGAAGCGCAACCCCGACCTCTACGAGCTCGCCCGCGGCGGCGCCGCGACGGCGCTCGCGGCGCTCGTCGAGGTCCTGACGATCCCGATGAAGCTGCCGAGCGGTTACCACCGCGACCTCCAACTCGTGAAGGCGCCGCTCTTCCGCGCGATCGACCTCGCGCTCGCGACTTGCGACCTCTTCGCCGCGACGCTGCCGCGCCTCCGCTTCCGCCCCGACCGCATCGCCCTCGGCCCCGAGCTCGCCGCCGCCGAGGAAGCGAACCGCTTAGCCGTCGAGGAAGGCATCCCCTTCCGTGAGGCCTACCGCCGCGTCGCGGCGCGATACCGATAATCTCTCGAGCTCGAAGTCGTTCGCTCGGAGCAAGCTGCGGGGCCGAGAAACGGTCGCTCTGAGCGCACGCTGACATTCGTGGCCTTCTTCGACGATGTTTCAGCCTGCGGAGCTCGCTGCACTCGGGAAGACCGGCTTGATGTGAGCGAACAGGCTCCGGGCATTCCACGTGGGGAAGGCGCGGGCGAGCCATGACGGGCCGTAGAGCTCGATGCGGCGGTCCCGGATGGCCGCGGCCCAGCTGAGCTGGCCGGCGTGCCATTTGACGAAGGCCTCGGCCTCTGCGGTGACGTACAGGTCCTCGTCCAGGCCCGGGTACGTCTTGCAGATCTCGGTGTCGCCGCGCTCGATGAGCAGCCAGTAGCGCTCGGGAGAGCGGCGACCGGTGAAGTCGAAGCGGATGACGACGCGTCGATCCGGGAGCCGGTCCCGGCGCAGCGCGTTGCACATCGACCACAGAGCCACGAACGGATCGAGGTTCTCCGGGGCGATCTCGAGCCAGCGTGCCCCCCACTCGCCGAGCGACACGCAGACCTTGAACAGGTCGTGACCGGCGCGGGTGAGCTCGTAGTGGCGCCCGCGCCCGACAGGCTTGGATGCCGACTCGACGATGCCGAGCCGTTCGAGCTGTTTGAGGCGCAGCGAGAGCAGCGTGCGAGAAAGCCCCGGTGCGCCCTCGAGGATCTCGCTGAAACTTCCGCAGCCCACGGACAGGTTGCGGACGATCAGCGGCGTCCAACGCTCGGCGAAGATCTCGGCGCCCCGGGCGATGGGGCAGTACTGGCCGTAGGTCCGCATGGCGCCATTGTCACCCGCCCACGGTCCGTTTTGAAGTCCAGATTCTTGACTTCACGGCCGGCGCCCGCCGTGGTGCGATGGCGGCCGTCGGCGGGACGACCCCGACGAGCAACCAAGAGGAGGATCTCATGAGAGCTCATGCAGTTGTTGCGACCCTACTCGTTGCCAGCGTTCACGCGCCGGCGTTCGCGAAAGAAGGCTCCGTCGATTGGGCGATGAATGCGACGATCATCGATGGCTGCAGCTGCCGCATGCTGTGTCCGTGTATTTTCGGATCGCCCGCCACAGTCGGCTCAGCTGCGACCCACGAGCATGCGGGACACAGGTCCTGTTTCTTCAACGCGGCGTTTCGGGTCAATCAGGGGCACCATGGCAAGGTGAAGCTCGATGGTCTGAAGTTCTGGTTCGCAGGAGACAAGGGCGACGCCAAGACAGTCGAACTTACCTTCGAGCCTGCCGCGACCAAAGAGCAGCGGGAGGGAATCCGCGAGTTCTTGTCCCATTTCCTGCCGTTGGAGTGGGAGTCCTTCACCGAAGGACCCGATGCGGAGATCGAGTGGAAGGCCGAGGCGGTGCGCGCCGAGGCCAAGCTCGATGGCGGAAAGGCGGCTGAAGTGGTGTTGACTCGGTATTCCGGCGCCACAGGTGAAGGTACGACTGTCATCAAGAACATGAGCTACTTCGCTGCCAGCCGAAACGACGGGTTCAATATCCTGCCGGTCGAAATTGTCGCCTATCGTCGCGGGCCCAAGCCAGCACCGTTCGAGTTTCGTGGGACCTCGGGATGGACCATCACCATCGACATGAACTCCGAGGATGTGATCGCGGCGCGGTAGAGACCCTGGCCACCTGAGCGCGGAGGCGACGACCATGGAGATCGACGAGTTTCAGGGCCAGCAGATCACGGCGGACGACGCTGACTACGACACCGCCCGCGCCGTGTGGAACGGCGCCATCGACCGCTTCCCGCGTCTGATCGCTCGCTGCAGCGGGGCGGCCGACGTGGCCGCTGCCGTGCGTTTCGCCCGCGAGCACGACCTGGAGATCGCGGTACGGGGCGGGGGCCACAACGTGGCCGGCACCGCGGTGTGCGACGACGGGATCGTCATCGACCTCTCGGCGATGCGGGCCGTCCGGGTCGACCCCGACCGCCGCACGGCCCAGGTGCAGGGGGGCGCTCTGTGGGGCGACGTCGATCGGCCGACGCAGGCCCACGGGCTGGCCACTACCGGCGGCATCGTCAGCCACACCGGCGTGGCCGGGCTTACCCTCGGCGGCGGCATCGGCTGGCTCATGCGCAAGCACGGTCTCACGGTCGACAACCTGCTCGCCGCCGAGGTCGTGACCGCCGACGGCGAGCTGCTACGAGCATCCGAAGACCAGCACCCCGACCTCTTCTGGGCGCTGCGCGGAGGGGGCGGCAACTTCGGCGTGGTGACCTCGTTCGAGCTTCGGCTCCACCCCGTCGGGCCCGAGGTCCTGGCCGGCCCCGTCCTCTGGGACGCGGGCGACACGGCCGAGGTCCTCCGCTTCTACCGCGACTTCGTGCGCGACGCCCCCGACGAGCTCGGCACGGTCGTGAGATTCGGCACCGCGCCGCCGCTCCCGGTCGTCCCCTTGGAGCTGCATTGGCGGCCGGTGCTCCTGGTGGGCGCCTGCTACGCCGGGCCGGTCGCGGACGCCGAAGCGGTGCTCCGCCCCTTGCGCGCCTTCGGCAGGCCCCTCCTCGATCTGATCGCACCCTCGCCCTACGTGAACCACCAGAGCGCCCTCGACTCCACGGTGCTACACGGCTGGAGCTACTACTGGAAGTCGACGTACCTCCCCGAGCTTGGCGACGACCTGATCGAGGTGATTGCCGAACACGCTTTCGCCTGCACGTCACCACGGTCGTACGCGGCGATGTTCCACCTGGGAGGCGCTGTCGGCCGCGTGCCCGAGGCCGCCACCGCGTTCGGCAATCGGCAGGTGTCCCACGCCATCACGCTCGACGCCGTGTGGCGGCGCGGCGAGGACCACGCCGACCGGGACATCGCCTGGACCCGGCGCTTCTTCGCCGCCCTCGACAGCTACCGCGAGGGCGTCTACGTCAACTTCCTCGGCGCCGACGAAGGCCCCGACCGGATCCGCGACGCCTACGGCGCCGGCGTCTACGACCGGCTAGTGGACGTGAAAACCAAGTACGATTCCAACAACGTCTTCCACCACAACCAGAACATCCGCCCGCGTTGATCGAGCGACGCCAGTGATCTCCCTAGCGCCAGCCGCAGCTGCGAAGCTCTCTAGGCTTCATGCCTCAGGGCGGCGGCGCCTCGAACAGCGGTCGCCCCCCCCGCTCCCGCGAATTGCTCACCAGCAGGACCGGTCGTCTCGCCAGCCGCGTCTCCTCCACGACGACGAGGTCGCCGAGGAGACTCTCGTCCAGCGTGTCGAGCCAGTTCCCGTTGACCAGCGCCCAGGCCGTTTCGCTCTGCCTGAGATGCCGCGTGAGCTCCGCCGGATCGAGGGTCTCGACCGTATAGAGCCCGGGCGAGTAGAAGGCGATCGCCTTGGGCACGTTCTCGACTCCGTAGGCGTAGACGGGGACGCTCCGGGCGCGCGACTCCGCGGTGAGCTCGACCAGCTTTCCCGCCAGCGGCCGGACCGACTTTCTCGACTCGAAGCCGGGATAGACGGCGGTGACGACGGCGAGATAGAGGAGCGCGAAGCCGACCGCCGGCGCGAGCGCTGCGGCGAGGGCGCGTCCGCGTATCGCGGCCGCTAGAGCCGCGGCGCCCGTGGCGCCGATCAGGCCGGCGAGGGCCCAGGCCGTTCCGCGTGAGAGCTCCTCGAACCGCTCCGCCGCAAACGGCAGAGCGCCGGCGACGACAACCAGCAGCCCGCCGAGGAGGCCCTGCGCCACGGTCACCCAGCGGCGATCCACCGTCGGCGGCGACTCCTCCGCCGGCTCGGTCCAGCCGCAGACGGCGGCGACGAGCGCAGCGACCATGAGCGCGATGGCCGGCAATGCCGGCAGGGCGTAGAGCTCGCGCTTCTCGGTCGAGACAGTGAAAAAAACGAGGACGAACAGCGCCGCGACGAGGAGGAAGCGGTCGGCCGCCCTGCGCCGGCGCCAGGCGAGGACCAGCCCGCCGGGAACGAGCGCTGTCCACGGCAGCAGGTTCGGCGGCAGGACCTCCGCGAAGTACCAGACCGGTCGCCGGTGATGCATCCCGTGGATGCCGCGCTCGATGAAGTGCTCGCGAAGCGCCGCCCACACCGAGTACTCGCCACCGCCACCGACCGTCGCGAGGACCATCCACGCGCCGACGACGAGCGCGAAGACGAGCGGCCCCGCCAGCGGCGCGAACGAGCGCCAGCGCGCGAGATCGCCGTCGGCGGCGAGAATGACCAGCGCGATGCCGAGCGGAAGCAGGAGCCCGACCGGACCCTTGACCAGCACGGCGAGCGCCGAGGCGAACCAGAAGACGAGGCCGGCACGCCGCCCGTCGGCCTCGCCCGATCGGTACGCCGCGAACGCCGAGAGCGCCACCCAAATGCAGCAGCAGAGCACGGCGTCGGTCTGACTCCAGCGCGCCTTCTCCCAGAAGAGGTAGGTGGTCGAGAGCACGGCGCCGGCGACCACCGCCGTTCGCGGGCCGAAGAACCTGCCGCCGAGCCGCATGGTGAGCGCCAGCGTGCCGAGCGCCGCGAGCGCCGAGGGCAGCCTGGCGGTGAATTCCGTCACCTTGCCGAGCGGCAGCGAGAACAACGCGACCAACCAGAAGAACAGCGGCGGCTTGTCGGAGCTCGCCACGCCGTTGACGTGCGGCACTGCCCACTCGCCGTCGACGACCATCTCGCGCGCACCCTCGGCGAAATAGGGCTCGTCCGGCGACCAGAGGTCGTGCCCGCCGAGCCGAAAGAAGAAGAGGAGCGCGGCGGCGGCGAGCACGATGCGGCGCGGCGTCACGCGCTCACTCGTTCCGATATCGCTGGATCGCAATCGGCGCGAACCACCGGGACCGCCGCGCCTTGGCCGAACGTACGGTCACACCAGAGGTCGAGCGCCAGCAGGTTGAACAGCTGTTTCCTGTTGTCGGCGCGCGCTTCGAGGTGATCGGCAAGCAGCCGCCCGACGCCGGTCGGCGAGAACAAGCCCCTCGCCTCCATCCGCTCCGGCGCGAAACGCGCCCGCAACTCTTCGCCGAGCCCGCGCAGGAGCCAGCGCGAGAACGGGATGTTGAAGCCGCGCTTGCGGCGCGAGAGGACGGCGGCGGGGAGTCGTCTGCGCACGGCGCGCCTGAGGATCGCCTTGGTGCGCAGCCCCGAGAGCTTCAGGTGCGACGGGATCCCGGCCGCGAACTCCACCAGCTGGTGGTCGAGGAAGGGAGCGCGCGCCTCGAGCGAGGCGAGCATCGTCGCGCGGTCGACCTTCGTCAGCAGGTCGTCCTGCAGATACATCGTGAAGTCCGTATAGAGCAGGCGCGCGAGCTCGTCGGGAAGGCCGTCGGCGGTGAAGCGCGACCGCGCCGCGGCGAAGGAGTCGTCGTCGCGCAGCATCTCGGCGATCTCCGGCGCCAGCAGCGCGACCTCCGCGTCGGGCCCGAAGCTCCCGAACCAGAGGTGGTGGCGCTCGAGCGTGTCGCGCTCGGCGGCCGTCGCGAAACGGCGCAGAAGATAGGCTGGGCCGACGTTGCCCATTCTCACCGGCGATCGCCGCGCCGCCGCGAGCAGGGCCCGGCGCAGGCCGGCGGGGATCCGGCGGCTCCAGTCGGCGATCCGGTGGCCGAGGTAGGTCGGGTAGCCGGCGAAGATCTCGTCCGCCCCTTCGCCCGAGAGCACCACCTTGACGTGGCGTCGAGCGTGCAGCGCGAGCAGGTGGGTCGGAATCGTCGAGGCGTCGCCGAGCGGCTCGTCGAAGCCCTCGCCGACCCGGCGCAGACCCTCGGCGAGGTCGGCCTCGTCGAGCACCAGCGCGTGGCACTCGGCGCCGAAGAAGCGGCTCGTCTCGCGGGCGAAGCGCGACTCGTCGAACTCCGGGTCGGCGTGACCGAGCGCGAAGACCGGCACGCCGGATCCGACCTGTTCGGCGAGATGCGCGAGCACGGTCGACGAATCGATGCCGCCCGAGAGGAACACTCCGAGCGCCACGTCGCTGACGCGCCGGCGCCTGACGGCTAGCGAGATCCGCGCGTCGAGCTCCTCGGCGATCGCCTGCGGCCGCCTCCGGGAGAGCTCCGCATTGGCGAAGCTGGCCGCGAGATCCCAGTAGCGCTCGATCGCGATCCCCGTCCGCCGCGCGACGAGGAGGTGACCGGCGGGGAGCTTGCGAACTCCGGCGAAGGGCGTCGAGGGCGCAGGGAAGAAATCGTGGAGGAGATAGCGTCGCAACGAGACGGCGTCGATCACCTTCTCGATCCGCGGGTGCTCGAGCAGCGCGCGCAGCTCGGAAGCGAAGACGAGTGTGCCGTCGCTGCCCTGCCAGTAGAAGAGCGGCTTCTCGCCGGCGCGATCCCGCGCCAGCAGCAAGATCTCTTGCCGCTCGTCCCACACCGCGAGCGCGAACATGCCGTCGAGTCGACGTACGAGGTCGACCCCGTGCTCCTCCCAGAGGTGGGGGATCACTTCGGTGTCGACCCGCGTGGTCAGGGTGTGTCCGCGCGCGACGAGCTCGCCGCGCAGATCGTCACCGTTGTAGATCTCGGCGTTGGCGACGCTCCAGACCGTCTTCCGCTCGTTGGCGAAGGGCTGCGGCGGGGCGTCGACGTCGAGAATCGCGAGTCGTCGAAATCCGAGAGCACAGCCGCCGCTGGTGTGATAACCCTCGCCGTCCGGCCCGCGGTGCACGAGCGTGGCGGTCATGCGGCGCAGCGTCCGCTCTCTCTCCGCGGGCGGAGCAACCGAGTCGAGAATTCCGGTCAGACCGCACATTTCCGGGAATCGTCGGAAAAATGCATCCCACCTCGCGCGAGGCGTCGCGAGCGGCCGGCAGGGTCCGCCCCGGAGCAACGCTCGAATCCTTGGACGCCTCGCGGCACGGAATCCCTCGTCGCCTCGGCGCGCCGCGGTGCCGCGAGCTCCCGCCTCACGGCGGCGGGCCGGTGGGGGGCGGGCTGGGGGCACGGCGGTCGCGCTCGTCGCGGCCGAAGACGCGGCGCAGCCAGTCGCGCAGCGAGCCGCGCTTCTCGTCGCGCCCGGCGCGCACGCCGGGGTCGATCGGCTGCGCGCGCCAGCCGCCGTGCAGGTGGCAGACCGCCGCCGGGATGCGCTCCTCGCGGAACGCCTCGGCGAGCACCTCGGGGCAGCGGTCGGTGGCGAGCTCGCCGGTCTCGGGATCGATCAGCACGACCTGCACGCCGGGCGGCGGCTGGATGCGCGTGTAGCCGCCGGGCGGGCGCGTGGCGAGCATGAACTTGGCCCAGATCGGCAGCGCCGCGCGCGAGCCCGAGAACGGCGTCGGCGAGTCGTCGTCGAAGCCGACCCAGACGAGCGCCACGCGCTCCGGCGCGTAGCCGACGAACCAGGTGTCGCGCGCCTTCTGCGAGGTGCCGGTCTTGCCGGCGACCGGGTCGCTCAAGCCGAGCCGACGCACGCCGCCGCCGGTGCCGTAGTCGACGACGCCCTGCAGCAGCGCCGTCACCAGGTACGCCGTCTGCGGCGAGAGCGCCGCGACCGGCGCCGGGAGCTCCTGGCCCGCGATCTTGCGCCCCTCGGCGTCGGAGAGCGCCTCGACCAAGTGCACCGGCGGCCGCGCGCCGCGGTTGGCGAGCGTGGCATAGGCGGTCGCCAGCTCGATCGGGGCCACCTCGAAGGCGCCGAGCGCCACCGACGGGAACGGCCGCAGGCGGGTCGTGATGCCGGCGGCGCGAGCCGTCTCGACGACGGCCTCGAGCCCGGTCTGCAGCGCCAGGCGCGCCGTCGGCACGTTGAGGCTCTTCTCGATCGCGGTGCGCGCGGTGACCCAGCCGCGGTACTCGTCGTCGTCGTTCTCGGGCGACCACGGCTCGCCCCCCGACACGAGCACGAACGGGGCGTCCTCGAGCAGCGTCGCCGGCGTCGCCGCGCCGCGCTCGAACGCCGTCGCGTAGACGAGCGGCTTGAAGGCGCTGCCCGCCTGCCGGCGCGCCTGGCTGGCGCGGTCGAACTGGCTCTTCTGGTAGTCGCGGCCACCGACATAGGCGCGCACGGCGCCGGTCGCCGGGACGAGCGAGACGAGCGCCGCCTGCAGCGGCGCCCCCTTCTTGCGCACGCGCGACGAGCTCTCGACCAGCTCGCCGACGCCTTCGCTCACCGCCGCCTCGGCCGCCGCCTGCTCGCGCGGATCGAGCGTGCCGTGGATCTCGAGGCCGGCGTCGGCGAGCTCGCCGACGCCCCAGCGCCGCTTCACCTCGGCCGCGACGGCGTCGGCGTAGTAGGGCCCGATGCGACGCGAGAGCGGCGGCTGGGCGGCGGGCAGCGGCCGCTGCTTGGCCGCCTCCGCCTGCTCGCCGGAGATCCAGCCGAGCGCGGCCATGCGCTCGAGCACGCGGTCGCGGCGGGCGCGCGCCCGCTCCGGATGGCGCACCGGCGAGTTGTCGGCGGGCGCCGGGATCATGGCGGCGAGGAGCGCCCCGTCGGCGAGCCCGAGCTCGGCCGGCGGCCGGCCGAACCAGCCCCACGCCGCGGCGCCGATGCCGATCAGGTTCGCCGAGCCGCTGCGGCCCCAGAAGATCTGATTGAGGTACGCCTCGAGGATCTGCTCCTTCGAGTAGCGCAGCTCGAGCATGACGGCGAGCAGCGCCTCGCGCAGCTTGCGGCTCATCCGCCGCTCGTGCGTAAGGTAGAGGTTCTTGGCCAGCTGCTGGGTGAGCGTCGACCCGCCCTGCCGCACTTCGCCGGCGCGCAGGTTGGCCCACACCGCACGCAGGAGGCTGCTCGGCGAGATGCCGGGGTGCTCGAAGAAGGAGGCGTCCTCGGCGGCGAGCACGGCGCGCACGACATCGGCCGGCAGCTCGGCGAGCGGCGTCGCCCGCCGATCGAGGAGCTCCGCGCCGTAAAAACTGGCGAGAAGCGGCGGATCGAGCGCCGCCGAGGCGGCCGGCCGCTCGGCGAGGGTGAGCGCGGTGATGCGCCCGCCGGCGAGATCGGCGACGACCAGCCCGCCCCCCTCCTCGCCGCCGGGCGCGCGGAAGCGCCGGCGCGAGACGGCGAGGCGACCGGCGGTGGCGCGGAAGGTGCCGGGCACTAGGCCCGCTTCGTCCGCCGGGCGGTAGCCGAGCGCGCGCAGGCGCTCGCCGAGCTCGTCGGCGCCGACGGCCATCCCCGGAGCGAGGGTGAAGGCGCGACCGTAGAGCCGCGAGGGCTGCACCGAGGGCAACGTCTCGAAGCGCCCGGAGAGCTGCCAGTAGGGCCAGATACTCCACACGACGAGCGCGACGACGACGAGCGCGACGACGACGAAGAGCTTGGCCAGGCGGTGGTCGCGCCGCCTGAGGAAGAGCGTCAGCGAGCCCAGCAGACCGCTCTGCGATGCCGATCGTCGTCTGGTCAAGGGATTCCCGTTCGTCGCCCCGAGTCGGCCTGCGACGGGCCGCCGCCGACTCTATCCACGATCGATGCCGGGCGCTGCGAGCGGCGGCCCGTAGAATGGCGATTCCGCGCCCGAAAGGAGCCCTGCCCGTGCCCCGAGCCGTCCTCGCCCTCCGTCTCGTCTCCGCTGCGCCCCTCGTCCTCGCCGCGCTCGTCGTCCCTGCCGCGCCCGCGGCCGCCGGCGACGCGCCGCTGCTCGGTTTCTCGCCGCCGGCGAGCGCCGCCGAGCGCCAGCGCGAGGCGGCGCTCGACGCGGCGATCTCGCCGGCCGACCTCGACGCCTGGATGCAGCGGCTGGCGGCGCGCCCGCACCACGTCGGCTCGCCCTGGGGCCGCGCCAACGCCGAGTGGATGCGCGACCTGTTCGCCTCGTGGGGCTTCCAGGCGCGCATCGAGACCTTCGACGTCCTCTTCCCGATGCCGCTCGAGCGCTCGCTCGAGATGCTGGCCCCGACTTACTACCGCGCCCGCCTCGACGAGCCGGCGCTCGCCGCCGATTCGACCTCCGACCAGCGCGACGAGCAGCTGCCGACCTACAACGCCTACTCGATCGATGGCGACGTCGAGGGCGAGCTCGTCTACGTCAACTACGGTTTGCCGGCCGACTACGAGGAGCTCGCCCGCCACGGCATCGACGTGCGCGGCAAGGTAGTGCTGGCGCGCTACGGCGGCTCGTGGCGCGGCATCAAGCCGAAGGTGGCGGCGGAGATGGGGGCGGTCGGCTGCATCATCTTCTCGGACCCGGCGGGGGACGGCTACCGGCACGGCGACCCCTATCCGGACGGCGGCTGGCGCTCGCGCGAGTCGGTGCAGCGCGGCTCGGTCGCGGACATGCCGCTCTACGCCGGCGACCCGCTCACGCCCGGAGTCGCCGCGACGGCCGGTGCCGCCCGCCTGCCGCTCGCGGAGACCAAGGTGCTGACGCGGATCCCGGTGCTGCCGATCTCCGCCGGTGACGCCGAGCCGCTCTTGCGCGCGCTCGGCGGGCCGATGGCGCCGGAGAGCTGGCGCGGCGCCCTGCCGCTGCCCTACCGGCTGGGCGCCGGGCCGGCCCGGGTGCGCCTCGCGCTGCGCTTCGACTGGAGCCTGCGCTCCGCCCACGACGTCGTCGCGGTGCTGCCGGGCGCCGAGCTCCCGGACGAGTGGATCGTGCGCGGCAACCATCACGACGCCTGGGTCAACGGCGCCACCGATCCGGTCTCCGGCATGGTGGCGCTGCTCGCCGAGGCGCAAGCGGTCGGCCGCCTCGCGGCCGCCGGCTGGCGGCCGCGCCGCACGCTCGTCTACGCCGGCTGGGACGCCGAGGAGCCGGGCCTGCTCGGCTCGAGCGAGTGGGCGGAAGCGCACGCCGACGAGCTGCGCGCCAAGGCGGTCGCCTACCTCAACACGGACTCGCTGTCGCGCGGCTTCCTCTCCCTCGCCGGCTCGCACTCGCTCGAGCGGCTGGCCAACGAGGTGGCGCGCGAGGTCGCCGATCCGGCGACCGGCGAGACGCTCCTCGCGCGCGCTCGCGCCACGGCGATCGTCGCCGCCGACGCCGCCGGGCGCGAGAAGATCCGCGCCCGCGCCGACCTGCGCATCGGCGCGCTCGGGTCGGGCTCCGACTACACGCCGTTCCTGCAATTCCTCGGCATCGCCGCGCTCAACGTCGACACCGGCGGCGAGGAGCAGTACGGTCAGTACCACTCGATCTACGACTCGATCGACCACTACCGGCGCTTCATGGATCCCGGCTTCCTCTACGTCGCCGCCGCCGCCAGGACCATGGGACGGCTGACGCTGCGCCTGTCGGAGGCGGAGGTTCTGCCGCTGACGCTCGACCGCACGGCCGAGGTCATCGGCGACTACGCCGGCGAGATCGAGGAGCTCGCCGAACGCATGCGCGCCGAGGCCGAGGAGCGCGCTCGCCTGCTCGACGAGCGTGCGCTCGCGCTCGCCGCCGACCCGCGGCAGGCGTTCGTCGCGCCGCCGCCGCTCGACCGCGTGCCTTTCCTCGAGCTCGCGCCGCTCGACAACGCCGCGCAACTGCTCGCGCGCGCGGCGACGGATTTCGAGGCGGCGCGCGCCGCCGCCGAGGCGCGCGGCCTCGCTCCCGCGCTGCGCGACGAGCTCAACGCCTTCCTGCGCGGCTTCGAGCGCCGGCTGACGCGCGAGGAGGGGCTCCCCGGCCGGCCCTGGTACAAGCACCAGATCTACGCTCCGGGCCTCTACACCGGCTACGGCGTCAAGACCCTGCCGGCGATTCGCGAGGCGATCGAGCTCAGGCGCTGGGACGAGGCGAACGCGCAGATCGAGATCGTCGCGGCGCTGCTCGACTCGGCGCGCGCGGCGATCGACGCGATGGCCGCGAAGCTGCGCTGACCTCCGCGCTCAGGTCTCCGGCCCGCCCTCGACGTCGACCTGGCCGGTGAGCCGCCGGCGCAGGATCGACCAGGCGAGCCCGACGCCGAGCACGAGCCCGAGCGAGACGAGCAGGATCCAGGCGAGCGCCCGCGGCTGGCTCGGGTCGAGGAGCCCCCAGTCGGCGAGCAGCCAGACAACCGCGGCGCAGCCGAGCGCCATCAGCCCGACGCCGAGCACGCCGAGGGCGTGGAACGCCGCCCGCACGTAGAGCACCCAGCCGCCGAGCAGCAGCGCGCCGACGATCGCCTGCGCCGGCGAGAAGTCCCGCATGTCCCGCATCGCCCAGTGGTGGTACGACCAGCCCAGAGGATTGACGGTGACGAGCACGAGCAGCACGCCCGCGACGATCCGCGCCACGATTCCCAGCCCACCCGCTTCCTTCGCCATGGCTCTCTCCTCGCGCGGCCGTGGCCGCGGTTCGCTCGGCCCGCCGCTGCGTCGTCGGCAATGGGCGGAGTCTACCGTCGGCGCGGATCCACTACACTTGCCCGGGATGAGGCGGCGGGCACGGCGATGATCGACTGGCTCATCGAGACGAATCGGGCTCTGGCCGGGTGGCTGCCGGCGCTCGCGGTCTTCGTCTCCGGTGCGCTCGTCGGCTGGGCGACGGGGAAGTTCCTCGTCCGCCGGCTGCTGCGGCTGGCGCAACGGACGACGACGCGCGTCGACGACCTGCTGGTCGACGCGAGCCGCGGCCTCTGGTTCCCGGTCGCGGTCTTCCTCGCCCTGCTCGCGGCGCTCAATCTCGCACCGATCGGCGCCCATCGCCTGCTGATGGGCGAGCGGCTGGCGCGCTTCGGTCTGCTCGTCACCCTCACCCTCGCCGCGGCGCGCTTCGTCGGCCTGTGGTTCGGGGCCGGCGAGCGCGTCGAGGGCGGTCCGCCGGCGCAGCCGAGCCTGATCGCCAACGCGGCGCGCTGGGCGGTGATCCTGTTCGGCGCGCTGTTCGCGTTCCAGAACGCCGGCTACGAAATCGCGCCGCTGCTCACCGCGCTGGGCGTTGTCTCGCTCGCCGTCGGCCTCGCCCTGCAGCCGACGCTGTCGAACTTCTTCGCCGGGGTCTATCTCTCCACCTCGAAGCCGATCCGCGTCGGCGACTACGTGCAGCTCGAGGACGGCACCGAGGGCGAGGTCGTCGACATCGGCTGGCGCGCGACGAAGGTGCGGCAGATCGCGAACAACCTCGCCATCGTCCCCAACTCGCGACTCGGCGAGATGCGCATCCTGAACTACTCGCTGCCGTCGCTGCCGCAGGCGGCGATCGTCGAGATCGGCGTCGCCTACGCGAGCGACCTCGAGCGCGTCGAGCGCGTCTCGCTCGAGGTGGCGCACGAGGTGCACCGCGACCTGCCGGAGGCCGACCCGCGCGGCGAGCCGACGGCCCGGTTCCACTCCTTCGGCGACTCCGCGATCCTCCTCCGCGTCGTGCTGCGCGCTCGCACAGTGACCGACCGCTTCGCTGTCGTCCACGAGTTCGTCAAGCGGATCAAGGCGCGCTTCGAATCCGAGGGGATCGAAATCCCCTTCCCGCAACGCGTCGTGCACTTGCCGGCGGCCGGCGCCGTTCCCGACTCGCGCTAGGCGAAGAGCGCTGCCGGCTCGGCGCCGCCGGGTCTCCGCGCGTCAGCCGCCGTCGCCGTGGCCGCGCGGCGGCGCCGGCCGGTAACGCGAGCCGTCGCGCGCCACCTCGAAGCGCCGCGACTCGCCGCGCGGGATCGACAGCGATTGCCAGCTCGGCCCGGCGAGGTGTTTGGCGAGGAAGACGATCTGGCCGACGTGCTGCGCGTAGTGGGCGAGCTGGCGGTCGATCGCCTGGATCACGCTGTGCGGCTCGCCGCGCACGGTGACGGTGCGCACGAGGTCCTCCGGCGCGAGGGCGGCGAGGGCGCCGAAGAGCAGCTCCCAGCCCTCGTCCCAGCGCGCCATGAGGCTCGTCCGAGTGTCCGCCTCGCGGTGCTCGAACTCGGCGTCGCGCTCGCGGTCCGGCTTCTCGCCGTCAGTGGTCAGGAAATCGCGCCAGCGCGAGCGCTGGTTGCCGGCGACGTGCTTGACGATGAGGGCGAGGCTGTTCGACTCTGTATCGAGCGCGCGGAAGAACGCTTCGTCGTCGATCTGGGCGAGCGCCGCCTCGGCGAGCCGGCGCTGCTTGCGCAAGGTCAGGCCGACGTCGTCGAGGTAGTGGCGGCCCAGCTCGGCGGCGGACATGCGGATCTTCCCGTTCGCTCTCAGCTCCCCGGATGCGCGGCGAGCCACTCGCTCAGCCGCTCGAGATCGGCGGGAGCGAGCCCCTCGGGATCCCTCGCGCGTTCGTCGCGAAAGCGGCGCAGCAGGTCGAGCACGAGATTGGCGCGCTTCGGCTGCTCGGCGCGCAGCTGCTCGTGCAGCGTCGTGACGTTGCCCAGGCGGCGGAGCTCGAGCAGGCTCTCGACGTAGCCGCGGAAGTTGTCGTCGTCGCGCCCGTCGCGCCGGAGCGCCAGGGCGTGCACTTGGACCGCCTCCTCGGCGCGGCCGAGCTCGCGCAGGGCGACGCCGAGCGACACGGAGGCATCGCGCAGCGTCGGGTTGGCCTGGACGGCGCCGGCGAGCGACTCGGCCGCCGACTCGTAGGCCGCACGCGCGTCGGCCGCGAGCTTCTCGCGCGCCTCGCCGGTCGCCTTGTCGGCCTTGGCCGCGAGCTTCTCGGCCCGCCGCAGTTGGCTGGCGCCGCGGAAGTAGAGGTCGCGCCCGGCGCTCGTCGGATCCTCGGGCGCAGCCTCGGCGCGGCTGCGTTCGGACTCGTCCGCCTGCTCCGCGGGCGTCACTGCGGGCTCGTCCTGCGCGCGCGCAGGTTCCGGCGAGAGCACCACGGCGCACGCGACCGCGGCGAGCACCGCGCGCCGGCCGAAAGCCTTGTCGAATCTCGTCATTCGCGTCTCCTCGCGCGCCGCGCTCCCGCCGCGCCGAGAAGAATCTCGCACATTCGCCGGGCCGGCTCCAAGCCGCCGCGGTCCGCGGGTTCCGTCAGCCCGCCGGGGCTCCCGGCGGCGCACCCTCGACGTCCGCGGAGCGCGGCACGCGCTAGGAGCTCCCCACCTCCACCCGCAGAACGCCGAACTCGCCGTCGACCTCGTCGCGCAGGCCGACCGCCACCGCCGCACCGGCGACGAGCGGCGGCAGCTCGATGTCGTGCACCACCGGCTCGGGTCGGACTCCCGCCACTTTCGCCGGCCGGTCGATCGGAAACAGGCGCGACCGCACCGGCGAGGGCGACCCGCCGGGGGCGCGGACGGCGATCGCCAGCCGCAGGACGCCGTGCCGCCGCCCGTCCTCGGCGGGCAGGAGGCTGAGCGCGGTCTCGGGCACGACGACGCGCAACACGGTGCGGGCCGTGCCGGCGTCTCCCGGCACCTGCGCGACGATCGCGGTGGCGCGCATCCCCGGCCGATCGACGCCGTGCACGAGCGCTCCGGCCACCAGCTCCGCGAGCTCGGACTCGCCGCTCGCGTCCCGCCACACGCGCCGGTAGCGCAGCTCGACGCCCGGCCGCGTCGTCTCGACCCGAATCTGGTGCAGCTTGCCGTCGGCCGCGCGCGGCGCCAGGAAGGCGAGCAGGTAGCTCGAGCGCAGATCGTCGCCGAGCTCGTCGAGGCCGGCGCCGAAGTCGCCGATCTCGAGCAGCGCCCTGCCGCCCGTGTCGATCGCCAGCGAGGAGAGCGCCGCCTCGAGCTCCGAGCGCTGCCGCAACTCGTCGCCGAAGGTCCGGTCGCGCGTCGCGGCGCCGGCGTCGACACCGCTCGTAGTCAGGCCGCGCGCCCCCAGCGTCCAGATCGTGACGCCGCCGACGTTGGCCTGCGCTGCGACGGCGGCGACGCCGTTGGCGAGCTGGCGGCTCTCGCCGGCGAACGCGATCGTCGCGGGATCGAGCTGTCCCGGCCGGCGCTGGAGCTCCGCCGGCTGCGCCGAGACGTCGGTCGCGTCCGCCAGACCCTGGCGCGCGCCGCTGCCGTCGCAGAGCGAGCGCACGAGGTCGAATGCCGCGGCGCCGGGGCGGATCGGGATTCCGTCGCTGACGAAGAGGAGCACCTTGCGGCCGGGCAGCGCGGCGAGCGACGACGAGTAGGCGGCAAGCGCCGCCAGCGTCTCGCGCCCCGAGCGCTCGACACGATCGGCGAGATCCTCCGCCAGGCGCAACATGTCGGTCGAGCACGGCAGCTCCGTGGCGACGATCTCCTGCTCCACGCCGCCCTCGGGAGCGGGTCCGCCGCCGGCGCGGGTGATGGCCTGCTGCAGGCTGGCGATCCCCCGTCGCTGGCGCTCGCGGATCTGCTCGAGCGTGCTGCGCTCGTCGACCAGGTCGTCGAGCGCACGCAGCCCGGCCGGGGTCGCGTCGCGCAGCGCGGCGACGGCGCGCGCGCGCGCGGCGTTGCGGGGCGCGACGATCTCGAGCTCGCGGTCGAAGCGCACGACGGAGGTCGCGGCGCGCGGATCGAGCCGGTGCTCGAGCCAGTCGGCGAGCTCGCCGAGGACGCGCGTCCGGTGCGCCGGCTCGAGATGAAGGTCGTCGAGGAGGACGGCGACCGTCGTCGGCGCGGCGGCGGCCGGCTCCGCGGCGGACCGCTCCTGCGGCGGCGCGCCAGGCGCTTCGCCGGCCGGCTCCGGCGGGGTGAAGAAGCCGATGTCGACCGGCTCGCCATCGGAGGAGAGCGTGAGCTCGCCCTGCAGTAGGTCGACGAGCGGGCGGCCGTCGCGGCTCGCCCACAGCTCGACCTCGACCAGGCGAACCTCGACGCGCTCCGTCACCGTCGGCAACTGGGCGCCGAGCGCCGCCGCCGACAGGGCGAGCGCGGCCAGCAGGTGCGTCGAAACCTCGCGCCGTCGGGGCATGTTCGCCTCCTCGGAGATCGACGATACTGCACGATTCACGCCACGCGCGAAGCGCCGAACTGGCGCCTTCGTTCCGCCTCCCGGCGCCACGCTCCGCTAAGCTCCTCGCCATGCCGGCCGGCAGCGAGCGCGCACGCTGGATCGCCCTGCTGCGCCGATGCCACATCTGGACCGGCCTCTTCGCCTTCACCGGCCTGCTCGTCTTCGCCGCCGCTGGGCTGCACGTCAGCTTCCGGCCCGCGGGCGCGCGCCGCGCCACGGCACCGCCCGCGGTGAGCGAGATCGCTTTCCGCGCCGATCCGGCTCTGAGCGACCAGCAGCTCGCCGACCGCGTTCACGCCGAGCTCCGCTTGCCGCTCAGCCAGCCGCTGCCGGCGTCGGCGGTGCGCCGCGACCGCGACCACCGCCTGAGGCTCGACTTCCGCACGCCGAACGGCGTCCATCGCGTCACGGTGCTCGAAGAGGAGGGCAAGCTGCGCATCGAGCACCGCGCGAACGGCCTCGGCGAGTTCCTCGACCTCATGCACATGCGCACCTTCGCCCGGACGCCGCCCCATCCGGCGTTCCGGCTGTGGGCGGCGTACGTCGACCTCTCGATCTTCGCCCTTCTCTTCCTCGCCCTCTCCGGCGTCTGGCTGTGGCTCGAGAGCCGCCCCGGAGCGCGCTGGGCACAGGGCACGCTGGCGCTCGGCGGCGCGCTCTTCGCGGCCGTGTGGTGGGCGTTGCGATGAGATCTCCCTACGCCCTGCTCCGCGACCTCCATCTCGGCGCCGGCCTCTTCGCCGCCGTGTTCGTCGCCGCCTACGCCCTGAGCGCCGCGCAGATGGCCTACCGCGTCGTCCGCCCTGCCGAGCCCGAAGTGTCCTCGCGCGTCGTCGCGATCCCTCCCGGCGTCGGGCTCGAGGCGCGCCCGCTCGCCCGCTGGCTGATGCGCGAGCACGATCTGAGCGGCGACCTCGTCGAGGTCGGCGAGCGGCGCGCCCGGACGACCTTGCGCATCGCGGGCCCGGGCGCCGTGCATCGCGTGGAGGTCGATCGCGGCGCCCGCCGCGCCGAGATCGTCAGCGAGCGGATGGGCGCAGTCCGCATGCTGCTGCGGCTGCACGAAACCGGCGGCCTCGGCCGCGACCACTGGGCGCTCGACGCCTGGGGAGGGCTGCTGCTCGCGGTCTCGCTCGCCCTGCTCGCGCTCGCCGGCTCGGGGATCACGATGTGGTTCCTGCGCCACCGCCGGCTGCGCTTCGGCGTGCCGCTCTTCGTCGGCACGCTCGTGGCCGGGCTCACGCTCCTCACGCTCGTCCGGCTGGCGTGAGACACTGACGCCATGCGCGGCGACGAATCGCCCTGGAATCGCCCGGAAGAGACGCGGCCGATCCACTCGACCCGGCCGCGCGAGACGCCGGGACTCGGCGTGGCGATCGCCGCGGTCGTCGCCGTGGTGGCGCTCGCGGCGATCGGCTTCTGGCTCTGGCGCGAGCGCCGGCCGGCGCCGCCGCCGGGCGCTGCGGCGCCGGAGCCGACCGCGACGGAATCCGGCGCGGCGGCGGAGACACCCGCGCGCGAGCTGCCGCCGCTCGAAGCGAGCGATGCGCTCGTGCGCGAGCTCGTCTCGGCGCTCTCGTCGCATCCGCAGCTCGCCGCCTGGCTCGTCCCCGACGAGCTCGTGCGGCGCTACGTCGCGGCGGTGATCAGTGTGGCCGAGGGCGCGAGCCCGGCGAGCCACCTCGATTTCCTGCGCCCGGCCGAGCCGTTCCGCGCCCGCCGCTCGGGCGGGCGCTGGTTCGTCGACCCCGAGGGCGACGCGCGCTACGACCTCGTCACCGAGGTCCTCGTCTCGATCGACGCGGCGGGCGCGGCGCGCCTGCACGCCGAGCTCCATCCGCTGCTCGACCAGGCGTACGGCGAGATCGGCGATCCGGCGTCGAGCTTCGACCAGACGCTCGGCCGCGCCATCGGCAACCTGCTCGCGGTCACGATCCCCAACGGCACGCCCGAGCTCTCGCCGCAGGGCACCTCGTTCCACTGGGCCGACCGCGAGCTCGAGAGCCGCACCGCCGCCGAGAAGCACCTGCTGCGCTTCGGCCCCGAGAACGCTCGCCGCGTGCAGGCCAAGCTGCGCGAGCTCGCCGGAGCCGCCGGCGTCGCTCTGCGCTGACGGCGCGCGCGGCGTCCTCAGTCCCCCTTGCGGATCACCACGTCGCCGTTGATGGCGCGGATCTTCACCCGGTGCTCGCCGCCGCCGGCGGTGCCTTCGCCGTAGATCGACTTGCGCGGCGTGCCCTCGCCGTAGCGCCACTCGGCGTCGCGCCGCTGGGCGAGCGGGAAATCGCTGCGGATCTCGTAGCTGCGGCGGCTGTTCTTGGTGAACTCGAGCTCGACGTCGAAGGCGCCGGAGAAGCCGGCCGGCAGCTCGAGCTCGACCGTGCCGCTCATCGTCTCGAGGTCGACGTCGCCGCCGGCGCCGATCACGCGCACCGTGACGTCGCCGCCCATGGTCGAGGCGCGCACGTCGCCGTCGGCTTCGCGGATGACGACGTCGCCGCCCATGGTCGAAGCACTGACGAACTTCGCGACCGACTCGACGCGCACGTTGCCGCCCATCGTCTGGACCTCGGCGCCGTTCGGCGCCCGGTCGACCTGGATGGCGCCGCCCATCGAGGTGATGCGCACGACGTCACCCGACTGCGGCCGTGGATCGCGGTTCGGCCCCTCGCTCCGGTAGGAGCCGGCGTCGCCGCCCTCGATCCGCACCTGGCCGCCCATCGTCGAGCCGTGCAGGCCGCCGCGCACGTTCTTCAAGAGCACGTCGCCCCCCATCGTCGACACCTTGCCGCTCGCGTCGGCGTCGACGACTTCGATCTCGCCGCCCATGGTCGAGAGCTGGACGCTGCCGCGGATGCGCCGCAGGACGACCTCGCCGCCCATCGTCTCGCCCTCGATGCGGCCCTCGAGGCCCTCGATGCGCACGTCGCCGCCCATCGAGTCGATCTCGACGTCGAAGCGCTCCGGCACCGCGATCGTCAGGCGCACGTCCGTCGAGGTCGAGCGCCGGCGCGACGTCTGCCGGCTCTCGACGCGCACGCCGCCCTCGACGCGCTCGCTCGTCACCCGCACGGTCTCCGCGTCCCGTCCGCGGACGGCGGCCTCGATGCGCACCGCGCCCACGCCGGCGCCGCGGATCTCGACGCTGCCGCCGGTCTCGAGGTCGATCTCGAGGCGCTCGCCCGGCTCGACGTCGAAGCTCCACTCCTCCGCCGGCGCCGGCGCGGCGGCGAGCAGGGCGACGGCGATCGCCGCGACGCCCACGGTCGTTTTCTCTCTCATGACGCTCCTCCGTTTCCGTTGTCGCTCTCGACGAGCTCTCGCGCGCGCAGCAGCACGGCGCGCTCGCCAGGTCGGTCTCCCTGCCGGATCGCGTCGAGGACGCGCTCCGGCGCGACGCCGCCGCCGGCCAGGTAGTCGACGGCGGCGAAGCGCATCTCCACCGACTCCTCGCCGGCGAGCACTTCGAGCATCGCCGTGACGATCGCCTCGTCGCCGACGAGCGCCGCCAGCCGCTGCTGCGCCCGCAGGCGCACGGCGAGGTTGGGGTCGTGCCGCATGGCGACGACGAGCGCCCGGCGCACCTTGGCGTTGACGTCGGCCGGCGCCGCCTCGATCGCCGCCAGCCGCGAGCCGATCGAGTCGTTCTCGAGCATCGCCTGCACCAGCACTTCGGCGAGCAACGGGTCGTCGCGGTCGAGCTCGAGCTCGAGGTGGCGCGAGACGTCGAAGGCGAGGTGCACGCGCCGCTCGTCGAGCGGCGCGAGGCGGACGTCGCGGAAGAGGTAGGGAGCGTCGGCCGCCTGGGCGAAGCTGGCGTGGCGCGCGGCCGCGCGGCGCAGCTCGCCGGCGATCGCGCTCGCGGCGAGCGGCGCGCCGAAGCCGTCGTCCGGCGCCGCCGGCGTCGCCGGAGTGGCGAGCGCACCGGCCAGCAGCCAGCCGGCCGCCAGGCCGCCGACCGCCGCCGCCGCGAGCCAGAAACGCGGACCGCCGTACGGGCGCGAGCGAAACGGCAGCGCCCGCGGACGCTTCAGAGCCGCGCGCACGCGGCGCCGCACGGCCGCGAGCGCGGCCTCGCTCGGTTCGTCGGCCGCCGGGTCGCCGAGCGCGCCAACGAGGTCGAAGAGCTCGTCGCAGGCGCGGCACGATTCGAGGTGGTCGGCGAGACGGTCGCGCTCCGCCGCGGCGAGCGGCTCGCCGGCGTGCTCGCGGTCGATCAGGTCTTCGAACTCCCGGCAGCCGTGCATGACGGACTCCTTCACAAGGTCTCGACAACGGCGCGCCGCAGCTTCTCGACGCCACGGAAGAGCAGGTTCTTGGCCATCGCCTCGCTGGTGTCGAGCACCGCGGCGATGTCGCGGATGCCGAGCCCCTCGCGGTAGCGCAGGAGCACGGCGGCGCGGTGGCGGTGGTGCAGCGTGCCGAGGGCGCGGGCGACGATGCCGCGGCGCTCGTCGGCGAGCAGCCGCTCCTCCTGCTCCGCTGGCGCCGCGAGCTCCGGCGACTCGGGCTCGATCTCGACCGTCGCTCCCCGCCGCCCGGCGCGCACCGTCTCGTTGATCCCCTCGTGGTAGGCGATGCGCAGCAGCCAGGTGCGGAAGCTGGCCGCGCCGCGGAAGCGGTCGAGGGCGCGGAACGCCTTGAGGAAGACCGCCTGGGTCAGGTCGAGCGCCGCCTCACGCTGCGGCGCGAAGCCGTGCAGCACCCGGTAAACCAACCGCTCGTGCCGGCGCATCAGCTCGTCGAACGCCTCGCCGTCGCCGGCGCGCGCGGCGGCGACCAGCTCGTCGTCGCTGCGCTCCGCGCTCCCGTCCACATCCATTCAGACCACCGCCGCGCCGAAAAGTTAGCGCCCGCCGCGCCGGGGCGCCGGGCGAGGAGCGTCCGCCCCGCGGCTCACGCCGCGGCGGTGGTGCCGTGGAAGCGGCGGACGAGGATGTCGCTCTTGCCGCGCGCCTTGACCTCGTACATCAGCGAGTCGGCGCAGTGCAACGCCTCGTCGAGCGTCGCCGGCGCGACCTCGAAGGCGGCGACGCCGAAGCTCGCGCCCATCGGCCAGCCGCGCGCGGCGAAGAGCTCGCGCAGCGACGCCGCGACCTCGGCGAAGAGCCACCCGGCGCCCTCGGCCTCGGTGTCGGGGAGGAAGACGGCGAGCTCGTCGCCGCCGACACGGCCGACGACGTCGGTGGCGCGCAGCCGCACGCCGAGCGCGTGGGAGACCTCCACCAGGGCGCGATCGCCCTCCGAGTGGCCGAGCCGGTCGTTGACGAGCTTGAAGTCGTCGAGGTCGAGATAGCCGAGGGCGCACGGCCGCCTCTGGCGCGCCGCGAGCTGGAGCTGCACGGTGGCCTCTTCCTTGAAGGCGCGCGCGTTGAGCAGGCCGGTCAGCCCGTCGCGCCGCGCCAGCCGCTCCTCGTTGCGCAGGTGCGCGCGCAGCGAGACGAGCAGCCCGCTGACCAGGGCGAAGAAGCCGAGCCGCACGACGGCGTTCCACACCGGAATCGCCGGATGGGAGTAGACGCTCCCTGCCGCGAGATCGACGTAGAGCCAGGTGGCGGCCGAGAGGAGGCAGAGCGCGGCGGCGCCGGCTCCCCCGGCGTACCAGGCGGCGAGGGCGATCGGCGCCAGGTAGAAGATCGAAAACGACAGCTCGTAACCGGTCGTGTAGTCGATCCACCCGAGCGCGGCGACGCCGCCGGCGGCCGCCGCCGCAATCGACAGCGGCCGCCAGTGGGCGAAGAGGGCGTCGAGCGAACGGTGCACGGCAGCCCGGATTATCTCTCCGAACCGCCGCGCCGGCTGTCTAGGCCGTCACCTTCTCCGCCGGCTCCTGGGCGCCGCGCTCGCGGCGACCGGTGAGCTCGACGAACGGGCGCTGGCGCGGGCCGACATAGATCTGGCGCGGGCGGCTGATCCGCCCCTTGGGCTCCCGCCGCATCTCGAGCCACTGCGCGATCCAGCCCGGCAGCCGGCCGAGGGCGAACATCACGGTGAACATGTCGGTGGGCACGCCCATCGCGCGGTACAGGATCCCCGAGTAGAAGTCGACGTTCGGGTAGAGCTTCTTCTCGACGAAGTACGCGTCGGAGAGCGCCACCTCCTCGAGCCGCTCGGCGATCTCGAGCAGCGGATCGTCCAGGCCGAGCTCGGCGAGCACCTCGTCGGCGGCGGCCTTCAGGATGCGGGCGCGCGGGTCGAAATTCTTGTAGACGCGGTGACCGAAGCCCATGAGCTTGAAGCCCGCGGCCTTGTCCTTGGCCATCGCCACGAACTTCTTGTAATCGCCGCCCTCGTCGCGAACCCTCTGCAGCATCTCGATCACCTGCTGGTTGGCGCCGCCGTGCAGCGGCCCCCACAGCGCGCACACCCCGGCCGAGATCGAGGCGAACAGGTCGGCGTGGCTCGATCCGACCATGCGCACGGTCGAGGTCGAGCAGTTCTGCTCGTGGTCCGCGTGCAGGATGAGGAGCAGGTTCAATGCCCGGTCGAGCGTCTTCGAGACGCGGTACGGCTCGGCCGCGGTGGCGAACATCATGTTGAGGAAGTTCTGCGTGTACGACAGGTCGTTGCGCGGGTAGACGAACGCCTGGCCGATCGACTTCTTGTAGGAGAACGCCGCGATGGTCGGAGCCTTGGCGAGCAGGCGCAGGATGTTGAGCTCGCGCCCCTCGTCGCCGCGGTGCGGATAATAGGCCGAGAGCGAGGCTGCCATCGCCGAGAGGATCGCCATCGGGTGGGCGGTGGCCGGGAAGCCCTCGAACAGCTTCTTCATCTCCTCGTGCAGGAGGGTGTGGCGGGTGAGCTGGTGGTGGAAGCTCGAGAGCTCCCGGGCGGTGGGCAGCTCGCCGTGGATCAGCAGGTAGGCGACCTCGACGAAGGAGGTCTTGCCGGCGAGCTCTTCGATCGGGTAGCCGCGGTAGCGCAGGATGCCGCGCTCGCCGTCGATGAAGGTGATGGCGCTCTCGCACGACCCGGTGTCGGCGTAGCCCGGGTCGTAGGTGATGGCGCCGGTCGCGGCGCGGAGCGCCGTGATGTCGATGCCGATTTCGTTCTCGGTGCCGACGCGGAGCGGGAGATCGTACTCCCGGCCGCGCAGGGTCAGCTTGGCGGTTTCCATGAACTGCCTCCGTGGTGTCTGGGCGCGCCCTCGCGGGCCGCGGCGGAGGCGCCCGGG
>DASWJT010000032.1:0-16815 GCA_036397015.1 Thermoanaerobaculia bacterium | reverse complement strand
GGCGGCAGGCTCCATTCGGGAGCGCGCTCGCCGCTTCGGCACCGAACAACAAGGAGGTCGACACCATGAGAGCGAGGAGAACGATACGTTTCGCCTGCGCCGCGGCGCTCGTCGCAGCGCTTCCGCTCGTCGGCTGCGCCTCGACCCGGACCATCGGCGAAGAGGCCAGCGACGCGGCGATCACCGCCAAGGTGAAGGCCCGCCTGGCGGCCGATCCCGACGTCAAGGCGCGCAGAATCGACGTCGACACGCTCGACGGCCGCGTGCGGCTGAGCGGCGTCGTCGACAGTCGCGACGAACGCGCCGAAGCCGTCCGCGTGGCGCGCCGCACCGAGGGCGTGCGCGCGGTCGACAACGACCTGCGAGTCGGCGACCCGACGCTGGGCGAGAAGCTCGACGACGAGGTCCTCGGCACGCGCGTCAAGGCGGCTCTGATCGGCGACGGCTCGATCCAGGCCCGCAACATCGACGTCGACGTCGTGGCCGGCGTCGTGACGCTCTCCGGCGAGGTCGAAAGCCGCGAGCAGAAGCGCAAGGCGGCCGACATCGCGAGCCGGATCGAGGGCGTCGAGCGGGTCTACAACCGCCTCGTCGTCGCCTCGTAGCGCCGGAGCCGTGCCCCGGGCAGCCGGCGGGAGCGCCGGCGCCGGGGCGCGGCGTTGGCGCTAAGATCGCCGCCATGGCGGCGAAGCCCCTCTCCCCTCCGGTTGCTGCGCCGCGCGGCGTCGAGCGCGTCCGCGCCGAGCGCCCGGTGTTCGAGTTCTCGACCGGCGTCTTCGACTACTCTCCGGCGCCCGAGTCGCCCGACCACGTGCGGCTCGAGAAGCGTTACGACCTCTTCGTCGGCGGCAAGTTCGTGGCGCCGAAATCGCAGCGCTACTTCGACACCGTGAATCCGGCGACGGAGGAAAAGCTGGCCGAGATCGCCGAGGCCGGCGAGGCCGACGTCGACGCCGCGGTGCGCGCCGCCGAGGCGGCGTACCGCAAGCACTGGTCGAAGCTCTCCGCCGCCGAGCGCGGCAAGTACGTCTATCGCCTCGCGCGATTGATCCAGGAGAAAGCGCGCGAGCTCGCCATCGTCGAGACGATGGACGGCGGCAAGCCGATCAAAGAGGCGCGCGACGTCGACATCCCGCTCGCCGCCGCGCACTTCTTCTACCACGCGGGGTGGGCCGACAAGCTCGCCTACGCCTTTGCCGGCCGCACGCCGCGGCCGCTCGGCGTCTGCGGCCAGATCATTCCGTGGAACTTCCCGCTGCTGATGGCGGCGTGGAAGCTCGCCCCGGCGCTCGCCTGCGGCAACACCGTCGTGCTCAAGCCGGCCGAGACGACGCCCTTGACCGCGATGAAGCTGGCCGAGATCGTCCAGGAGGCCGACCTGCCCCCGGGCGTCGTCAACATCGTGCCCGGCGCCGGCGAGACCGGGGCGCACCTCGTCAACCATCCGGGCATCGCCAAGATCGCCTTCACCGGCTCGACCGAGGTCGGCAAGCTCATCCAGCGCGCGCTCGCCGGCACCGGCAAGCGGCTGACCCTCGAGCTCGGCGGCAAGGCGGCGAACATCGTCTTCGCCGACGCCGCCATCGACCAGGCGATCGAGGGGATCGTCAACGGCATCTACTTCAATCAGGGCCACGTCTGCTGCGCCGGCTCGCGGCTGCTGGTCGAGGAGTCGGCGGCCGACGAGCTCCTCGCCAAGCTCGATTGGCGCGTCCGCCAGCTGCGAGTCGGCGATCCGCTCGACAAGAACACCGATGTCGGCGCCATCAACTCGCTGGCCCAGCTCGAGAAGATCCGCGAGCTCACTCGCGCCGGGGTGGAGGAGGGGGCCGACCTCCACCAGCCGCCGTGCGACCTGCCGGCCCGCGGTTACTTCTTCCCGCCCACCTGGTTCTCGAACGTCGCCCAGTCGCACCGCATCGCGCGCGAGGAGATCTTCGGCCCGGTGCTCGCGGTGATGACCTTCCGCACCGCCGACGAGGCGGTCGAGAAGGCGAACAACCTCGCCTACGGCCTGTCGGCCGGAGTGTGGACCGACAAGGGCGCCAAGATCTTCGCCATGACCAAGCGGCTGCGCGCCGGCGTGGTGTGGGCGAACACCTTCAACAAGTTCGATCCGACCTCGCCGTTCGGCGGCTACAAGGAGTCGGGCTTCGGCCGCGAGGGGGGGATCCACGGGCTCGACGCCTACGTCGAGCTCAGCTGAGGCGTCGTAGGTCGCCTCGAGCCCGTACGCCCCGCACCCGCACGCGCACGCGCGCTCGGCCCTTCGCGCCGCCGCGCGCGGCGCGCGGCGCTACGGCGTCGCCTCGACGATGTCGGCCTTGGTCGTCTCGAGGATGGCGACGAGCTCGGCGGTCTCGGCGGCGGGAACCTGGTGCCGCGCCGCCACTTCCTCGAACAGGGTCACCATGCGGTCCCACTCCTTCTCGGTGATGTTCAGGTGGGCGTGCGAGCTCTTCATGTCGCGGCCATGGTACTGGCAGGGCCCGCCGGTCGCCTGGCAGACCATCGCGGTGACGTGGTACTTGAGGTAGGAGGCCGGCACGCGCCGGCGCGCCTCGTCGATCGCCGGATTGGCGTTGAGCACCGCGTCGGGGACCAGCGTGTCGATGAAGTCGTCGACTACCACCGAGATCGGGGCCAGGCCGCCCAAGCGCTCGTAGAGCGACGGCGCGGCAGAGGCGGCCTCCTGCGCGGCGGCCACCGCCGCGAAGCCTGCCGTCGCCACGGCGATGGCCCTGGCAATGGCCGGAAGAGACGTGCGTCGGATGCGATTCATCGTCGATCCCCCTTCGAGTCGTGCGCGCGGCGCGGGCCGGGCGCGGGTTGACGCTCGCCGGCGGGCGCTCCGGCGAAATGCGAGATCTGATCTTCGCTGTACGGGGGATCTTACCCCGCGCCGTCGCGGCAACGCGCTGCGGCTCTCGGTTGCGGCAACGCGCGGCTCACGGGGCCGGCGCGAGCTGCAGGATGACCGGCGTCAGCAGCCAGTCTCCGTTGCCCTCTTTCTTCAGCGACTTGCCGGCGTCGAAATCGAAGACGACGACGGTGTCGCCGCCGTCGGGCACGTTGAAGCCGCCCAGCACCTTGACCTCTTCGCTGGCGATCTGGAGCGGCTCGGGCACGCCGGTCGCGATCGGCACGACGTTGCTCAGATCCTGGTCGAGCTCGATCATGACGAATTCGTAGTCACCGGCGGGGACGCCGAGGTTGACGAGCTCCAGGGTGGTGCCCTGCAAGGTGAGCAGGTCGATCAGGCCGATGTCGTTGGCGATGCGCTGGACCGGGCCGCCGACCGGCTGGATGGTCAGGCCGACGACGTAGACGTTGACGGAGCTCACTTCGTCGACCGGGGCGTCGGTCATGCGGACGGAGAGGCGGCCGGTGCCGCTCGTCGAGGCCGGGTTGCTGTCGCTGTCGCAGCCGGAGAACAGGGTGGCGACGACGGCGGCGAAACTGAGGAGTCTGAAGGCAGAACGCATGACGGATTCCTCCTGAGAGTGGATTGGCCGTCCACTACGGACATTCACGGTTCTGCATTACCTATGCCACACGACGAAGTCGCGCTGCGGAGCTTTCCGCCGCCGCAGACCGGTGAAATGCACAGTCGCGCTAAGACGCGCCGGCTGCCGCGGGCCCGGCGGGATGCGGCGCCGGGCAGAACGGGTCGCGGCTCTCGGCGCGGCCGTCGCCGACGAGCGCCGGCGCCGGCCAGTTGGCGGCGAGCGCGCGCAGGAAGTTGCCGCCGAGCACGCTCTCGACGTCGCGCGCGAGCCAGCCACGCGCGAGCAACGCGTCGGCGAGCTGGAAGACGCGCGCCCCGGGCTCGAGGCCGCGGATCGAGTAGGCCGGCCGCACCCGGCCGGTCGCCGGGTCGACGGCGTCGGCGTCGACGTCGCTGCCGATGCCGACGTGCTCGACGCCGACCAGGCGCGCGACGTGCTCGACGTGCGCCACGACGTCGTCGAGGCCGGGCTGGCCGCGGCCGACGAAAGCGCGCACCATGGTGACGCCGAGGACGCCGCCACCCGCGGCGGCGGCGCGGATCACCGCGTCCGACTTGCAGCGCGGCTGGCCGGGCACGAGCGCGGCGCAGTTCGCGTGCGTGATGAGGATCGGACGCCGCGACAGCGCGATCGCATCGAGGCTGGTGCGCTCGCCGCAGTGCGAGACGTCGATCGCCATGCCGACGCGGTTCATCTCGCCGACCACCGCGGCGCCGAGCTCGGTGAGGCCGAGATCCCAGGCGGAGTAGCAGCCGCTGCCGAGGCGATTGCGCCGGTTGTAAGTCAGCTGCGAGACGCGCTGGCCGAGCCGGTGGAAGAGCTCGACGTCGGCGGCGGAGCGGAAGTGATCGGAGTTCTGGAAGCCGACGACGACGCCGATCCGCCCGCGCGCGCCGACAGCGAGCAAGTCCTCGGCCGTCGCGATGCGCTCGAGGAAGCAGCCGCGGTCGACCAGGAGGCGGTTCCAACCCGCCGTCCAGCGCAGCGCGGCGGCGTGCGGATCGCTGGCGTTGGTGTCCACCGCCGGATGGCAGATGCCGATGCCGGTCGCCTCGAGCCGGCGGTAGTCGGTCTCGGTGAAGCTCGACGGCTCCGCCTGCCAGTGTGCCAGGCGGTCCCAGTCGAAGGTGAGCAGGCCGAGCATGTCGACGACCGTGGTGCCGAGCACGACGTCGACCGCCCGCGTCGAGACGGTGAGCGTCGAGGCGCCGAGCCGGCAACGGCCGAGCTGGAGCATCGGCGCGGCGAGCGCCGCCGAGACGCCGAGCATCCCCGTGCGCAGGAGCCGCCGCCGGCTCCACTCGGCGCGTCGGGGCAGCGACGTCGGCGCGAGCACGGCGCGGCCCGGGGGCGGAACGGTCAGCCCGCCGCGGTCTCGCCCGCAGAGGCGTCGTCGACGCGGCGCGCGCGCACGACGAAGCGGTACGGAGCTTCGCCGACGTAGCGGAACGGGTAGCAGGTGACGAGGGTGAGCGCGGCGTAGCCGGCGTCGCTCAGGACCTCGATGCGGCTCGGCTCGACCACGGCCGCCCACTCGACCCGATAGGCGTCGCGGACGGCGTCGCGCTCGACGAAGATGAGGTCGCCGGTGCGGATCTCCTCGAGCGACCGGAAGAAAGTGTCGCGGTGGCCGGCGAGCGTCACGTTGCCGGACTCGTCGCCGAGCCGCGCGCTCCCCGGGACGCGGCCGATGGCGCGGCGGAGCACGTCGTCGTCGTCGCCCTCGGCGACGATGACATCGAGATCGAGGCGCGGGATGGTCAGGCGCGCGATCGGCGTGCCGGCGGCCGCCGTCGTCGCGCTCCGCGCTGCCGCGGTCGGCACCGATCCGAGCGCCGCCGTGCGCAGCACGTCCCGCGCCTGGCGCTGATACCAGGCGGCGTCGGCCAGCATCCACAGCGCGGTGCCGACCAGCAGCGCACCCGTCCACCACAGGACGGCCTCGGCGAGCGCCGCGATCCGACCGCCGCGTCGTCTCTCGCCTCGCGCACCGCTCGTCGTCCGCCGCATCGCTCGTCTCCAGGGTCGAGGATCGAAGAACTCGGGTGACCGGAGGGAGCTGCCCCCGGCCACCCGGTGCTGCGCGGCGCGGACCGGCGACTGGCGCCGGAGCGCGCCGCTCGGGCATCTCCGCTACTTGCGGCGCAAGGAACGCAGACCGAGCGCGGAACCGGCGCTGCCGAGACCGAGCAGCGCGAGCAGCGCCAACGGGCTCGCCGTCCGCGGCAGCTCTTCGGAGGCCTGCTCTTCGGCGAGCGGAGCCGTCGACTCCACGGCCGGCTCGGGAACCTCGGCGGTGTCCAGCTCGACCGCTTCCGGTGCCATCGGCTCGGCCGTCGCCTCGGCCGTCGCTTCGGCCGTCGCTTCGGCCGTCACTTCGGCCGTCGCCTCGGTCTCGACCGCCTGCAGGTCCTCGGCCTCGTAACCCGTCTCCTGTGCCGCGACGGGTGCCAGGGTCAGGAGCGCCAGGGCGGCCAGGAATGCCAATGCCTTGGTTCTCATCGTTTCCCTCCTTGTCAGCCCCGAGCGCGGGGCTGGTCGTGAGCTCTTGCCGTGCCCGCGGACGCGATCCGCGACGTGCACGAACGGAGGCGTCGAGTGCAAGGCCGTTGCCAGATGTGCTCGCCGGCGCGGTGACGCGCGCGGCACTTCGCTTGCAGCCGAGGTGTCGGTGACGAGGGGGTCTCCTCATGCGCTGCGTGCATCGCAACCGACGCTCACCGTGGACGTGCGCCCTCGCGCTGGCGATGCTCTCTGGCGCCTGCGCGACGTTTCGGCCCGAAGTGCGCGAGGCGCGGCGCGCCGAGGCGCGGGCGGAGCAGCCGCCGGCGCCCGCGCCGCTGCCGGCACCGACGGCGCAACCGCGGGCTCCGATCTCGCTCGCCGCCGCGCTGGCGACGCCGGCGGCGCCGGCGCGCCCGTTCGCCGAGCTCGCGCACGTCGGCGGCGGGCCCGTCGAGATCGTCGAAGTGGTCGACGACGTGCTCTTCGCGCCCGGCTCGGCGGCGCTCGATGCCCGCTCGCTGGCGATCCTCGACGCGCTCGCGGCGCGTTTGCGCGCGCTCGGCGACGACGTTCGGGTCGAGATCCAGGGCCACACCGACGGCAGCGGCGACGCCGTCGGCAACCTGCGCATCGGCCTCGCGCGCGCCGAGTCGGTGCGTCGCCACCTGGTGCGCGCGAGCGGCGTCGCCGCCGACCGCGTCACCATCGTCTCGCTCGGCGCCGCGCACCCGGCCGCCGACGAGGCGACACCGGCGGGCCGGGCGCGCAATCGCCGCGCGGTCGTGCTCGTGCTGCGATGAAACGTGGCGCCGGGCTCGCCGCGAGCGGAAAAAGGTAAGATTTCCCGGTCCAGGTCGCCTGCCGCCACGGGCGCCGCGTCCCCTGAAGACGCGTGGCGAGGCGGCCGGCCGATCCCCCGGGGAGAGGAGTGGAGGCGATGACCGACGAGAAGCTCAAGGTTCTGGTCGTCGACGACGAGGCGACGATGCGCGACGTCCTGCGCACACGGCTCGAGGCGTGGGGCTACGAGGTCGAGGTCGCGGCCGACGCCGCCGAGGGCGAGCGCGCCGCCAAGCGGCTCGATCCCTGGCTCGTTCTCTCCGACGTCGTGATGCCGGACGCGGGCGGGCTCGAGCTGCTCGCCGCGCTGCGCGACGGCGACGCCGGGCGCACCGTGGTGCTGATGACGGCCTACGGCACGGTCGATGTCGCCGTCGAGGCGATGAAGTGCGGGGCCCGCGACTTCCTCACCAAGCCGCTCGACTACCGCCGGCTGCGCGCCCTGCTCGAGGAGCTGCGCCGCGAGAGCGAGCAGCGCACGACGACGGCGCGGCTCGAGCGCGAGCTCGAGGAGGGCGCCGGGCTCGGCCCGCTGATCGGCGCCAGCAAGCCGATGCGCGACGTCTTCGATCTCGTCCGGCGCGTCGCCGAGAGCGACGCCGCGGCGCTCATCACCGGCGAGAGCGGCACCGGTAAGGAGCTGCTCGCGCGCACCGTGCACGAGCTCAGCCGGCGCAGCGCCGGGCCGTACCTGCCGGTCAATGCCGCGGCGCTGCCCGAGGGGCTGACCGAGAGCGAGCTCTTCGGCCACGAGCGCGGCGCCTTCACCGGCGCCGTCGCCGGCCGGCCCGGCGTCTTCGAGCAGGCGCACCAGGGGACGCTCTTCCTCGACGAGATCTCGGAGATGCCGATCGCGCTGCAGCCGAAGCTGCTGCGCGCGGTCGAGGAGCGGCACGTGCGCCGCCTGGGCGGCAATCGCGAGATCAAGCTCGACGTGCGAGTACTGGCGGCGACGAACCGCGACCCGCGCGAGGCAATCGAGGCCGGCAACCTGCGCAGCGACCTCTATTACCGCCTGAGCGTCTTCACCCTGCACCTGCCGGCGCTGCGTGAGCGACCGGAGGACGTCGCCCTGCTCACTCAGCACTTCCTCAAGGGCTTCAACGCCAAGCACGAGCTCGCGGTCGAGGGTGTCTCGGAAGCGGCGCTCTCCCTGCTGCGCGACTTCGCGTGGCCGGGCAACGTGCGCGAGCTGCGCAACGTCGTCGAGCGCGGCTCGATCCTGGCGCGCGCGGGCTGGATCGAGCCGTCGCACCTGCCGCCCTACGTGCGCGAGCCGCCGGCGGAGGCGCAGGGCAACTTCGTGCTCCCCCCCGACGTCACCGCCGCCGAGGCCGAGCGCCGGCTGATCCTCGAGACGCTCGAGCGCGTCAGCTACAACAAGGCCGAGGCGGCGCGCCGGCTCGGGCTCGACGTCAAGACGATCCGCAACCGCCTGCGCTCCTACGGCCTCAAGGTCCATCGCAAGTGACCGTCGCCGGCCGCATCGCGACGGGCACGGCGCTGCTCATCCTGCTGCTCGTCGCGGCGCTCGTCTTCCACCTCACCGTGGTGCGCCGGCTGGCGGAGTCCAATCACGCGATGGCGAGCGACCAGATCAGCCTCGTCGTGCGCGCGCTCGACACGCTGCGCGGGCTCGAGCGTCTCGACGAGTCGGCGCGCAAGCTGGCGGTGACCGGCGACCCCGGCTACGCCGCGCAGCTCGCCGAGCGGCGCCGCGAGCTGGCGGCCGACCTCGGGCGGATCCGCTCCGCCGGGCTGGCGCCGAACGAGCGCGACGCGGCCGAGCGGCTCGACGCCGCGTGGCGGGAGTTCGTCGCCGCCCTGCCGGAGCCGGCGTCCGTGGGGATGGCCGACGGCCCCGGCGAGCGGGCGCGTCTGCTGGCGCCGGCGCTCGGCCGCATCGTGGCGCTGCGCGCCGAGGCCCAGAGCCTGGTCAGCGCCGCCAACGAGGAGCTCGACCGCCAGGGCCGGCGCGCCGCCGACGAGCTCGTCGCCAGCGCCCGGTTGGCGTTCATGCTCTTCGCGGTGGCGCTCGTCGTCGGCGTCGCGGCGGTGGTGCTCGCCATCCGCGCCGTGCAGCGCCCGCTGCAGAGCCTGGTCGAGGCCACGGCGCGTATCGCCGAGCAGAACTACGTCGCGGTCGAGGCGCCGGGCGTCGACGAGTTCTCGCGCCTGACCTCGGCGTTCAACGAGATGGCGAGCCGCCTGGCCGAGCTCGACGAGATGAAGCGCAACCTGCTCTCGCACGTCTCGCACGAGCTGCGCACGCCGCTCGCCAACATCGAGGAAAGCCATCGCCTGCTGCTCGACGGCCTCTCGGGGCCGCTCACCGATGGGCAGCGCCACCTGCTCGAGCTCAACGTGGCGAGCTGCGAGCGGCTGGGCAGGCTGATCTCGAACCTGCTCGACGTCTCGCGCTTCGACGCCGGCGCCGTCGACCTGCACACTGCCGAGCTCGACCTGCGCGAGGTGGCGAGCACGGTCGCGGCCGAGCTCGCGGCGCGCGCCCGCGAGGCGGGGCTGCTCCTCGCCGTCGATCTGCCGTCGCGGCCGCTCCCCGTCCTCGGCGACCGCGAGCGGCTGCTGCAGGTGCTGCACAACCTGGTCGACAACGCGATCAAGTACTCGGCGCGCGGCGGCCGTGTCGAAGTCAGCGCGCGCGCCGCCGTCGCGGTGCCGGACGACCTGCCGGAGCGCTGGCGGGACTCGGCGCGCGACGGCTCGCCCTGCGTCGTCGCCGAGGTCGCGGACGAGGGCCGCGGCGTGCCCGCGGCGGACCGCGAGCGCATCTTCGAGCGCTTCTTCCGCTCCGAGCACCGCCGCGGCGGGCCGTCCGGCGTCGGCCTCGGCCTCGCCATCTGCCGCGAGCTCGTCACCGCCCACGGCGGCGCCATCTGGGTCACCGGCAACCGGCCGGTGGGGAGCCGCTTCCGCGTCCTGCTGCCCGCCGCGCCGACGTTGGCCGCGGCCGCGCACGGCGGCTCCTTCGCCGTCGAGGCGCGCTCGTGAGCGCCGGCGCGCGGCGCGTGCTCGTGGCCGCGGCGGCTCTCGCCGTCGCCGCGGGATGCGCTTCGTCGGCGCGCCGCGAAGCCGACAGCCGGCTCGTCGACGGCGACGCGGCCGGCGCCGCGGTCGCTTACGAGTCGCTGCTCGGCGCTCCACTCGGCCCGGTCGGGGAGGATCTCGTGCTGCTGCGCGCGGCGACCGCGCACGCGCTCGCCAACTTCGAGCGCGGCGACTTCGCGCGCAGCCGCGAGCTGCTCGCCACGCTCGAGACGCGCTATCCGGCCTCGCCGCACCGGCCGACGGCCGGCCTCCTGCGCCAGCTCCTCGAGCAGCAGCAGACCCAGGCCGAGGGCCTGGCCGCGGCGCGCGCCACCGCCGACGAGCTGCTGGCGAGCACGCGCCGCCAGCGTCAGCGCCAGGAGGGCGCCGCGGGGGCGAGCGAGCCCGACATCGACCGGCTGCGCGAGTCGCTCGCCGAGCTCGAGCGCCAGCTCGAGCGGCAGCAGGGCGAGGCGCGCGCCCGCGAGGCGGAGCTCGTCAAGCTCCGCCGCGAGATCGAGATGCTCAAGGCGATCGATCTCGACCGCGGGGCGCCGCCTCCCGGCTGACGCCGGTCACGCCACCGCCGCGCCGCCGCGCGCGGCAGCTGTGCGGCGGACCTCGGCGGCGAAGTCGGGGAACAGCGCCAGGACCTCCTCGAAGTGCTCGCGGTCGAGGGTGTAGAGGTCGCAGTAGTCGAGAGCGCGGACCGAGGCCGAGCGCGGCTGCCGGGTGAGCAGCGCGAGCTCGCCGAAGAACTCGCCGTCGGCGAGCTTGGCGACGCGCGTCCGGTCGCCCGCCGCCAGCACCTCGACCTCGCCGCGGTGGATGAAGTACATGCGGTGACCGACGTCGCCGCGGCGCAGCACGAGCTCTCCCGGAATGAAGACCGCCGGCCGCAGGTGCTGCGCCAGCTCACGCAGGAACGGCTCGCTGGCGCCGCGGAAGAACGGCACGCGCTCGAGGATCGGGCGATTGAGCTGCAGCGCGACCTCGATGCGCAACGCCGGCGGCAGGTCGTCGAAGAGCCGCTGGTCCTCCCCCATGCGGCTCTCCCACAGGTACTCGTAGTAGTCGCGGATGCGGTTGCGCAGCGCCCGCGGCGCGCCGCGCCCGCGCAGAAAGAGCGCCGCGCGCTCGAGGCGGGCGAGGTGCTGGGTGCGCAGGGTGTCGGCGTTGGCGAGCAGGTTGGCGACGTTGCCGATGACGTAGCCGAACATGGCGGCGCCGAGGACCATGACGGCCATGGCGTAGGCGAGCTGGGCGGCGTCGCGCGGCGTGATGTCGCCGTAGCCGACGGTGGTCAGCGTCGTGATCGTCCAGTAGAGGGCGCGCAGATAGAGCGGGACCCCGGCGAGGCTCTGCGCCGGCCCGCCGAGGGCGATCCAGCCGCAAGCGATCCAGTGGGCGAGCATCGCCGCCCAGAAGACGAAGAAGCCGAGCCGGTAGACCGCGGGGTGGACCAGCGTCTGCGCGCGCCACTCGGCCTGCAGCCGGGCGAGGCGGGCCAGGCGCAGGGCGCGCGTCAGGCCGAGCAGCGCCAGCGTCCGCGGCCAGCTCGTGCCGGAGAGGGCCGGCAGCAGCGAGAGGAGGCCGAACGGAATCGCCGCCAGCAGGTCGACCGTGAACCAGGTCGCGAGGTAGCGCCGGGCGATGGCGCGGAGGTCGTGGAGCGGCCGTCCGCCGACGCGCACGGGGCGCCGGAAACGGAGCACGAGATCGACGGCGAAGAGCAGCGTCGCCCAGGCATCGAGCACCAGCGTCGAGAGCGGCGGGCCGGCGAGCACGGCGTAGAGCGGCGCGTGTCCGGCGGCGAAGATCGTCGCCAGCAGGACGACCACGTCCCAGGCGGCGAGCTGGGGACGAGCGCGGTGCGTCGTCTCGGGCTCCTCGTTCATCGCCGGTGGAGGAAGCCGCAGGGGCAGACCTCGAGGCACTTGCCGCAGCCCTCGCAGAGGCCGAGGTCGAGAGCGAAGTAGGCGCCGGGCGCCACTTCGTCGAGGCGGCTGAAGCCGCCGGGGTTGCAGTACATCGCGCACTGCGCGCAGCCGAAGCAGGAGCCGCACGACAGGCAGCGCGACGCCTCGTCGACGAACCCGGCGGCGTCGATCGTGCCCTGCACTTCGAGGTCCGGCTCCGCCAGCCGCTCGGCGGGCGCGCGCACCGGCGGCGCGGTCCGCTCGCGCGACGCGTAGAGATCGAGCTTGACGGCCCCGGCGCGCATCGGCGCTCGCGCCTCCGCCGCCGGCGGCGCCAGCCCACGCAGCCGGGCGTCGACCGCCTCCGCCGCCATCCGACCCTGGGCGATCGCCAGGGTCGCGATGCCGAGACCGACGGCGTCGCCGCCGCTCCACAGGCCGTCGCCGAGCGCGCCGCGCTCGGCGGCGGCGAGGAAGCCGTGCGCCGCCGGCAGCGCGTCGAGCCCGTCGCGATCGACCTCCTGCGACACCGCCGCCAGCACCGCGTCGACCGCGAGCTCGAGCTCCTCGCCGGGCGCCGGCTCGGGGCGGCGGCGGCCGGAGCCGTCGGGCTCGCCCAGCCGCATCCGCTGCAGGCGCAGCGCGCGCACGGCTCCCGCGCCGTCGCGGAGGACCTCCAGGGGCGCGGCGAGGAGCTCGAGACGGACGTCCTCGGCGAGGGCGTCGTCGATCTCGCTCGCACTGGCTGGCATCTCCGCCCGTGATCGCCGGTAGACGATCGTCACCTCGGTGCCCTGGCGGCGGGCGGCGCGGGCGGCGTCGATGGCGGTATTGCCGCCGCCCACCACGGCGATGCGGCGGCCGAGATGGGGCGCGCGGTCGCCGTTGACCGCTCGCAGGTAGTCGACGCCGGTGAGGACGCCGGCGCCGTCGCCGCCGGGCACGCCGAGCGCCCGCCCGCGCTGGGCGCCGACGCCGAGAAAGATCGCGGCGTGCGCGCGCCGGAGCTCGTCGAGCGTGCTCGGCTGGTGGATCGGGCACTCGAGCACCAGCTCGACGCCGAGGCGCAGGATGCGGTCGATCTCGGCCATCAGCACGTGCTCGGGCAGCCGGTATTCGGGGATGCCGCGCAGCAGCATGCCGCCCGGCCGTCCGCCGCGCTCGTAGACGGTGACGCGGTAGCCGCGCCGCGCCATCTGGTAGGCGAAGGAGAGCCCCGCCGGGCCGGCGCCGACGACGCCCACGGAAGGCTCGGGCACGGCTGCGGCGAGCCGTTCGAGCTCCAACCCGTGCTCGAGCGCCCAGTCGCCCAGGAAGCGCTCGAGCGCATGCACCGCCACCGCGCCGTCCTTCTCGCTGCGATTGCAGCCGCTCTCGCACGGGTGTGGGCAGATGCGCCCCATCGTCGCCGGGAACGGATTCTTGTCGGTGACGACGGCGAAGGCGCGCCGGCACGCCTCGTCGAGCGTCAGGCCGAGCTTGTTGCGCTGGGCGACGAGCCCGATCCAGCGCCGGATGTCGGCGCCGCTCGGACAGCCGGCCTGGCACGGCGGCAGCTCGGCGAGCTGCTGCGGTCGGCGCAGCAGCTCGTCGAGCGAGAACTCCGCGGCCGGCGCCGGCTCGCTCGTCACGCGACCGGCTCCCCGCGCCCGGCGTCGAGGCGCGCGCGCAGGCGCGCGACTTCGTCGTCGAGCTCGCGCACCCGGTGGCTCAGGGAGCGCAGGATGTGGAAGGCGAGCGAGGGATCCTCCTGCACGCGGCGCAGGAAGGTGCGGCGGTCGATGGTCAGCACGCGCGCGTCCTCGACGGCGCGGATCGTCGCCGAGCGCACCTCGCGCTCGAAGATCGCCATCTCGCCGAAGACGGCGCCGGGGCCGAGCAGGCCGAGCCGGTCCTCGCGGCCTTCGCTCTCGCGGATCACCTCGACGCGGCCGCGCTGCAGCACGTACATCTGCGAGCCCTTCTCACCCTGGCGGACGATCGGCTCTCCCGCGCGGTAGAGCTTGCCGAGAACGTCAGGCACCGAGGGGGCTCCTCGCCGCGACGGCGAGCGGCCGCGGATCGCGCCAGGCCCCGAGCGCCAGGTGCCGGGCCAGGCCGAGGCCGAAGCCGGGGTGGCAGCCGCGGCGGAGGATGTCGCCGTAGGAGGCGCTGCCGGTGAACAGGTCCCAGAGGATGCCGCTCAGCCGCGCGGTGCCGCCGCTCGCCGCCTGCTCGCGCCGCGTCATGCGCAGCAGGGCGCGCCGCGCCGGCCGCAGGTGCTGCGCCGAGTGGCCGCAGGCGAAGAGGAAGCGGCCGATCTGGTTGTCGCGGTCGATGCGGCGGCAGGCCGGCCCGTAGAAGCGCGCGAAGGCGTGCGCCGAGACCCCCTGCAGCAGCGCCGTCGTCGCCGCCGCCTTGGCGGTGCGGTACGCGGCGCCGATGCCGTCCTTGTAGAGCCGCGTGACGCCGCTGTCGCCGACCATCACCAGCCGGTCGGCCCACGCCGGCCCGCGCGCCGCGAGATTGATGCGCGGCATGCAGTGGCAGGCGCTCAGCGGCAGCGCGCCGCCGGGGAAGCAGGCGCGCACCTCGGCCGCGGCGAAGAACGTGCGCACCAGCTCGTCGTCGATCTCGCGGCCGAGCAGGCAGGCGGTGACGTAGTCCCCTTTGGGGATCAGGGCGCCGAACTCGAGCCGCGGCAGGTCGAGCAGGAAGACGTGCATCGACGAGCCGAGGCTGCGCTCGATCCGCTCGTGGCCGAGGTGAAACTCGGTGATGAAGGTCTTCACCGTCTCGGGCGCGACGTAGCCGACGCCGAGCCGCTCGGCCGAGGCGAGCAGGTGGCTGTTGACGCCGGTCGCCAGCACCACGAGGTGGTAGTCGCGCGCGAAGCCGTCGGCGCAGCGCACGCGCGGCCGGCCGTCGAACCACTCGAGCTCGGCGACCAGCCGCTGCACGTGCTGCGCCCCCTTCGAGAGCGCCAGCTCGAGCAGGAAGCGGTCGAAGCTGACCGGGTCGGTGACGGCCGCATCGCGCGGGCCGTTGCCGCGGTAGACGGCGGCGATCCGCTTCTCGTGTCCCGGCGGGTCGATGCGCACGTCACCGACGTCCATGTGCATCACGTAGGAGTCGATGCCGCGCTGGACGACGCCCGGCGGGAACTCGACGCCCTCGGTCGCCAACACTTGGACCAGGGACTCGGAGACGATGCCGCCGCAGTGGTTGCAGCCGCCGGGCCCGGCGCGCTCGAAGTTGCGCGGCTCGTAGAGGTCGACGGCGACGTCGAGCTCGACGAGCTCGGCCAGGCGGAGGAAGAAGTAGGCGAAGAGAGAGCCCGCCGGCCCGCCGCCGACCACCGCCACGCGGTCGCCGTCGGCGAGCGGCAGCTCGTCGGCGGCCTCGAGGCGCTGCCACGGCGAGCGCACCATCTCGGGAGGCCCCTCCTTCCTCCTGCGCGGCACTTTGCGTCCGCAGGATGAGCGGCGAGCGAGACGGAGCGCCACACCCCCGCGGGTGGGGCGGCCCGGCGCCGTGCGCGTAGAGTCGCTCCCCGAGCCCGATGGCCGGCGAACCCTCCACGTTGCGCGAGCGGCGCGAGCGCCTGGTGCGCGCGCGGGCGGCCGATCTGTACGCCGAGTTCAGCGCCCTCGGCGGCGCCCGCGGCTGGCTCGCCTACGACCTTGCCTGGCGGCTGCGCGGTGGCATCGACCGCCTTCTCGGCGGTCCGGGAATGCGCCGCGACCGCCGCGCGAACGGCGCGCTGCGCGTCGGCGACGTCGTCGACTTCTGGCGGGTCGAGGCGGTCGAGCCGGAGCGGCGCTTGCGGTTGCGCGCCGAGATGCGGGTCCCCGGCCGGGCGTGGCTCGAGTTCGCGGCGACCGACCTCGGCGCGCGCGACGGCAATCCCACCGCTCGGCTGGTGCAGACGGCCGAGTTCACCCCGCACGGCCTCGCCGGCCGGCTCTACTGGTTCTCGCTGCTGCCGATCCACGCCCGGATCTTCGATCGCCTGGCGCGGCGCGTCGGCGAGCTGGCGGAGGCGAGAGCGCGCGCCGCGGCCGCGGGCTGAAGCGGCCCTCGCGTCGCGCCGGCCGGCGCCGGCGTGTTACCCTCGGGAGCGAGCCCGACAGCGTGCGTCGCGCGTCGCCGCCCCCCCGAACGGCTGCGGCAGCGCGCCGCGCGGACCGGCTCGGGGGGAGCCATGGCTCGACGAGTTCGAAGCCTCGCCGTCGCGACGCTGATCCTTCTCTCCACCGCCGCAGCCGAGCGCGCCGGCGGCACGACCGGCCAGCAGGGCCAGGTGTGGAACCTCGGCACGCAGCAGTCGGGCAAGCTCTTCCCGACCCAGGTCGCGGTCTTCAACGAGAGCTGCCGCGGCGCGCGCGACTTCACGGTCGCGATCGAGGGCGAGATCGCGCGCTTCCTCTCGATCACCGGTCCCACGGTGCTCACCGGAATCCGCCGCGGCGAGACGAAGACGACGCCGGCGCGGCTCGACCTCACGGGCGCGGCGGCCGGCTCGTACGAGGGCCAGGTCGTCACACGCTGCACGAACTGCCCGCCGAACTGCAACCTCGACTACCGCACGATCTCGATTCTGCTCGCGGTCACCGTGCCGCCGGGCTCGGCGCCGCGCACGGTGGACACCACCTGGCAGCCGCCTGCGACGACGCAGCGCTCGCCGGAGTCCACCTGGCAGCCGCCCGTCGGGTCGGAGCGCACGGAGGAGACCACCTGGCAGCCGCCCGGCTCGACGGACCGCACGCCGGGGACCACCTGGCAGCCGCCGGCGAGCGGGCCCCCCGACCCCAACGACGACTGCGCGATCATCCCCACGGTCACCGTCGACTGGGACGGCGCGCCGGGGGGCGGCGGGCCCGCCATCGTCGAGCGCGACGGCACGCACGTCCTCCAGCCGACGCCGAGCTCGCGCTCGTTCTTCGGGATTTCGCAGGCCATCTCCTCCGGCGACGCGAAGCTCGCGACACAGGTGCGCGAGCTCTGCCTCGAGA
>DASWJT010000031.1:0-53393 GCA_036397015.1 Thermoanaerobaculia bacterium | reverse complement strand
GGCGGCCGCTGGGCGGCGGCCGGGCTCGACGTCGTTTTCCTCGCCCGCGGCGCCCAGCTCGCGGCACTGCGCGCGCGCGAGCTGCGCATCGCGAGCCCGCTCGGCGACGTCGCGCTGCGGGTGCGCGCCGAGGACCGAGCGGCGGCGATCGGCGAGGTCGACCTTGTGCTCGTCGCCACCAAGACCTGGCAGCTCGCCGAGGCGGCCGCAGGCCTCGCCCCGCTCCTGGGCGGCGGGACGGCGGTCGTCGGCGTGCAGAACGGCGTCGAGGCGTCGGCCGTGCTGAGCGCCGCGGTCGGCGCCGAGCGCGTGCTCGCCGGCACCTGCCGCATCATCAGCTACCTCGCGGCTCCGGGCGAGATCCGCCACGTCGGCGTCCAGCCGACGCTCACCTTCGGCGAGCTCAGCGGCGGCGCGAGCGAGCGCTGCGAGCGGATCCGCGACGCGCTCGCGCGCGGCGGCGGCATGACGGTGCGGCTAGCCGACGACATCGAGGCGGAGATCTGGAGGAAGTTCCTCTTCTTCGCGCCGGTGAGCGGCATCGGGGCGGTGACGCAGGCGCCCGTCGGCGTCTGGCGGCGGATCGACGAGGTGCGCGAGCGGCTCGTCGCGGCGATGGAGGAGGTTCGCGCCGTCGCAGCGGCGCGCGGCGTGACGCTGCCCGAGGATCTCGTCTCCGAGTCGCTCGACTTCCTCGACCGGCTGCCGCCCGAGGGGACGAGCTCGCTGCAGCGCGACGTCCGCGACGGCCGCCGCACGGAGCTCGAGGCGCTCTGCGGCGCCATGGTGCGCCTCGGCCGCGAGCACGGCGTCGCCACGCCGGTGCACGCCGCGGTCTACGCCTTCCTGCTGCCGAGAGAGCTGCACGCGCAAGGCGTCGTCGATTGGCCGGTCGGCTGACGCCGGCGCGCGCACGCCATTCCTCTGCCTGCGTCACTCCGCCGGCGCTTCCGCCAGCGCGCGGGCGATCGCCACGAGCGCATCGGGGTCGACGCCGAGGCCCCAGTGCGAGGATTCGACCTCGACGTGGCGCGCGTCGGGCGCCCGGCGGTCGAGGCAGGCGCGCCAGTCGACGATGCCGTCGCGGCGGCTGTAGATGGCGGTGAGCGGCACGCGGATCGGCACGCGCGCCGCTTCGTCGACCAGCCGCTCGAGCTCGTCGAGATCCCAGCCGCGCCGTCGGTAGGGATAGGAGACTGCCACGTACTTGGGCCCGCCGACGACCGGGGCGCCGAGGGTGACGACGGCGCGCGTCAGATCGGGGCGTAGGCGCGCCGCCTCCCGCGCCACGACGCCGCCGAGGCTCCAGCCGACGAGCGCGACACTCCGGCCGGCGTCGGCGGCGACCGCTTCCAGGCGCGCGAGCACCTTCGGCAGTGTGTGCAGCACGTCGGCACGGTGCATGCCGAGCTCCCAGCCGCGCGCGTCCCAGCCCAGCCGGCGGAGGAATCGCCGCAGGTCGAACGTCGACCAGTCGCCGACGTGCATGCCGGGCAGGACGAGCACCGGCCCGCCGTCTCCGCGCGGCAGGCCGGCGAGCCGCCGCCGCGCGCGCAGGCGGCGCAGCGGCTCGCGCAGTAACCTCGCTTCGCGCAGGGGCGCAGCGAGCAGCGCAGGGGCGCGCGGCGGCCCGGTCTGCGGAGGCGTCGTCGCGGCGAGGGGGGAAGCCGGGCTCGGCATGGGACGGAGCGCATCGTACCGCCGGACGCCGCCGCGGCGCGCCGAAGCTCTGTAACTTCGCCACCAGCCGTGCGTATGCCACTCCACGATCGCGACCGGCGCCCGGGATCGGGGGAGGCCGAGCGCGTCGGGGAGGGAGACGATGATCGACTCTTCGCGTCAGGACCTGCGCGTCGGCTGGCGCCGGCTGCGGCGGGACCGCGGCTTCTTCCTCGTCGCCGTCTCGGTGCTGGCGCTCGGCATCTGCGCCGTCACCACGCAGTTCAGCGTCGTCCACGCCGTCTTCCTGCGCGGCTTCTCCTATCCCAACGGCGAGCGGCTGGTCAGCGTCCAGCTCTTCGACCCGTCGCAGACGACCGCGTTCGGGGTCAACAGCCAGGTCTTCGCCCTCGACTACCTCGAAATGCGCGCCGAGCAGCGCTCGCTCGAGCGCATGACCGCCTACATCAACGGCTCGACGGTCAACTTGACGATCGACGGTGTCGCCAAGCGCTTCACCGGCGCCTACGTCACCGAGGAGTTCTTCCCGGCGCTCGGCGTGGCGCCGTTCCTCGGCCGCGGCTTCACCGCCGAGGACAACTCGCCGGGAGCGCCGAAAGTGGCGATCATCGGCCACCGGCTGTGGCAGGACGAGTTCGGCGGCAGCCGCGACGTGCTCGACAAGGCCGTGCGCCTGAACGGCAAGCCGGCGACGATCGTCGGCGTGATGGAGAAGGGATTCGCTTTCCCGATCAACGAGCAGCTGTGGATCCCCTTCTTCAACGAGTACCCGCCGCAGCCGCGCAGTGACCAGAACGCCGCGGCGAACACGGTGGCGGTGCTCGGCGCCCTGGCGCCGGGCGAGACGCTCGATCGCGCCAACGCCGAGTACGCGGCGCTGGCCAAGCGCCTCGCAGCGACCTATCCGGAGACCAACGAGAAGTACGCCAACGCCTTGGTCCAGCCGCTGATCCGCACTTTTACGCCACCCTTCCTGCGCGGGCTGCTCTTCACCATGCTGGCATTCTGCACCGGCGTGCTGCTGCTCGCCTGCGTCAACGTGATGAACATGCAGTTCGCGCGGGCGACGCTGCGCACCAAAGAGCTCGCCGTGCGCTCCTCGCTCGGTGCGACGCGCTGGCGGCTGGTGCGACAGATGCTCACCGAGAGCCTGCTGGTGGCCGCCCTCGGCGCGGCCGTCGGCGTCGGCGGCGCCTTCTGGACGACCGGTCTCCTCGGGCGTACCTTGCGCAGCCTGCCGTTCCCGATCCCGTCCTACATCGTCATCACCATCGACGGCGCCGTGCTCGCCTTCGTCGTCGGCGCCGCCGTCGTCGCGGCGCTGGTCTCCGGTCTCGTGCCGGCCTTCCTCGCCTCGCGCGCCAAGGCGGCCGAGGTGCTCAAGGACGAGAGCCGCGGCCACACCGGGCGGCTCGTCGGGCGCTTCAACCGCGTCCTCGTCGTCGCGCAGATCGTCGTCACCTGCGTGCTGCTGATCGGCTCGCTGCTCCAGCTCGAATCGATCCTCGAGCAGCAGAAACTGGACTACGGCTACGACACGAAGGGCGTCCTGTCGGCCCGTCTCGGCCTGATGGAAGGCGACTATCCCGACGGCCCCAGCCGCAAGCTCTTCTACGATCGCGCGCTCGGCGAGCTGCGCGCGAGCTCGTCGTACGCGGGCGCGGCGCTGACCAACCGCTTCCAGATGATCTTCGCACCGGGCACGGCGATCGAGATCGAGGGCAAGACCTACGCCGAGGATCGCGATCGGCCGACGGTGGTGGTCGAGAACGTCAGCCCGGGCTACTTCGACGTCCTCGGCGTGCGGCGGCTCGACGGCCGCGACTTCACGACCGACGACGCGGACCAGAAGCTGCCGGTCGCCATCGTCAACGAGGCGTTCGCCCGCGAGCACTTCGGCGACGGCAGCCCGATCGGCCTGCGTCTGCGCACGGTGGCGAACGGCAGCGCCGCGTTCGGCCCCTGGCGCACCGTGATCGGCGTCGTCTCGAGCGTGCGGATGACGGGGCCGTTCGACAACCCGAACCTCGACGACACCGGCTTCTACGTGCCCTTCTTCGACGCGGCCTTCGGCCCGACGCCGCCGGCGCCGGCGCCGGTGCAGTTCGCCACTATCGTCGTGCGGCCGCCGGCCGGCCTGCGCGCCGAGACGCTGGCTCCGACGCTGGTGCGCGACGTGGCCAAGCTCGATCCCAACCTGCCGCTCTACTTCGTCGCCACTCCGGCCGCCAACGTCGACGGTCTGCTCGGACAGAACCGGGTGGTGGCGACGATGTTCTCGATCTTCGGGGTCGTCGCGGTCTTCCTCTCCGCGGTCGGGCTCTACGGCGTCATGTCGTTCTCGGTCAACCAGCGCACCCAGGAGTTCGGCACCCGCATGGCGCTCGGCGCGGACGCCCGCGCCATCCTCGAGATGGTGATGCGCCAGGGCCTGGTGCAGCTCGCCATCGGGCTCGGGCTCGGGCTCGGCCTGACCCTCGCCATCGTCCTCGCCGGCGGCGCCGGAATCCGCCAGGCGCTCTTCCAAGTCGACCCGCTCGCTCCGGGGTCGTATCTGGCGGTGACGGCGCTGATCACGGCGGTCGCCTTCTTCGCCACGCTCCTGCCGGCACGCCGCGCCACCCGCGTCGACCCGATGCTCGCGCTGCGCGCCGAGTGATCTGGCGCCGCGGCGGCCGCGTGCGGTGATAGCGTTTCGGGCGCCGAATCGCCCGTGCGCGAGGCGACTCGAATCGTTGCGCCACGACGCCGATGCGCCTCGACATCACCGACCTCGAGCCGGGGACCGTTCTCGACGCCGATCTCTGCGTCGTCGGCGGCGGCCCCGCCGGTCTCTGCCTCGGGCGCGAGCTCGTCGGCTCGCCGCTGCGCGTCGTCGTGCTCGAGAGCGGCGGCCGCGAGCTCGAGAGCGAGACGCAGCAGCTCTACTCGGGGGAATCGACGGGCACGATTCTCGACGAGCGACCGGGCTATCTGGCGACGAGCCGATACCGGCTGCTCGGCGGCTCGTGCAACTTCTGGCAGGGCTTCTGCAGGCCGCAGGATCCGATCGACTTCGAAGCGCGTGACTGGGTTGCGCACAGCGGCTGGCCGATCGCGCGCGCCGTGCTGCTGCCGTACTTCGAGCGCGCCGCGGCGCGCTGTCGCGTTCCCGGCTTCGACGACGCGCGCGATCGCGCGGCGCTGCGCGCCGTGCTGCTCGGCGGCGATGCGGATTTCGAGACCTCCTTCGTCCACGTCAGTCCCGAGAGGCGCTTCGGCGAGACCTACGGTCCGCAGCTCGCCGCGGCGCCGAACGTACGCCTGATCACCCACGCCAACGCCGTGCGACTCGTCGTCGACGAGGCAGGTGGGCGCGTCACGGCGGTCGACGCCACGGCGGTCGGCGGACGGCGCCTGACGGTGCGCCCGCGGGGCGTCGTTCTCGCCTGTGGCGGCGTCGAGAACGCCCGTCTGCTGCTCGCCTCGGGCGGCGCTGGCGGCCGCGGTCTCGGCAACGATCGCGATCTCGTCGGCCGCTACTTCATGGAGCATCCCTACCTGCGGCTCGGCTTCGTCGTCGTGCCGTACTGGCACTGGCTGCTGCGGCCTTACGACAACGTCGGCGCCGGCGGCAGCAAGCAGGTCGTGCGCGCCGTCTTGCGTCCGAGCGATGCGCTGCAACGACGTGAGCGGCTGCTCAACTCGATGTTCGTGCTCGAGCAGGCGGACGCGCGGGACGCCCCCGAGCTGGCGGCGGAAGTCATGGCGCTGGCGACCGAGGCGCTGCAGCTCGCCGAGGGGCACCCGGACCCGAAGGAGGGCTTCGATTACCTCGGCACGCTCGACATGGCGATCGAGCAGGTCCCGGATCCCGAGAACCGTGTCACGCTCACCGCCGAGCGCGACGCGCTGGGAATGCCGCGGCCGGCGGTGCGATGGTCGATCGGCGAGCAGGTGACGGCGAGCCTGGAAGCCACGGCAGAGACTTTCGCTCGGCACCTGGGAGCCGAGCTGCGCGGGCGCGCTCAGCTGCTCACCGCGCGCGACGCGCTCTGGCAGCGCGCGCGACCGAGCAACCACCACATGGGGACGACGCGGATGGCGACGGCGCCGGATCGCGGCGTGGTCGACACCGACTGCCGCGTGCACGGCATGGACAACTTGTGGATCGCGGGCAGCTCGGTGTTTCCGAGCAGCGGCTGCTCGAATCCGACGCTGACCCTGATCGCGCTGGCGCTGCGGCTGGCCGATCACCTGCGGGAGCGGCTCGCATGACGAACCGATCGCGCGGCGTGGCGCGGCGCGAGCTGGTGCTCGCTCTCGCCGCTCTGTCGGTGGCGCCGGGACTGCTCGTCTCCTGCCGCCGCCGGCCCGATCCTCGTGCGCTGGCGGCCGCGCTCGCCGCCCGGCTGCGCCGCGACGAGGCGGTGCGCGCGCTCGGCCGCGCCGTCGTCGCGACGCATCCCGAGGAGAGCGACGCCGGGGCGCTCGCGGCGCGTCTCGCCGCCGAGCTCGGCTGGACGCCGGACGCGCCGGGCGCGGAGCTCGACCGGCGGCTGGGCGAGCGCGTGCGCGACGATTTCCGCCTCGGCCGGCTGCTCGTCGTCGACTCCTGGCGCCTCGCCGCGACCGAGGCGCGGGTGGCGGCGCTGCTCGCGCTCGCCGCGGGCTGAGGACAGCGCCGACCGCGCTAGGATCCTCGGACCTTGTCCGCTCCGCAAACGGTTCGCGCCACATCGGCGCCGCGGCGGGAGATCGTGGCGTGGGCGATGTTCGACTTCGCGAACTCGTCGTACACGACGATCGTCGTCACCTTCTTCTTCAGTCTCGTCTTCACTCAGCTCGTTGCCGCCGGGCCGGCGGCGGACCTGTGGTGGGGCCGCGCGTTGTGGGCGTCGAACGGCATCGTCTTCCTGCTCTCGCCCTTCGTCGGCGCCGTCGCCGACGAATCGGGGCGCAAGAAGGCGTTCCTCTTCGTCACCTACGTCGTCTGCATCGCCTCGACCGCCGCGCTCTGGTTCGTCCAACCAGGGGCGATCGCGCTGGCGCTGGCGCTGTTCATCTTGTCGAACGTCGCGTTCTCGTTCGGCGAGAACTTCGCCGGCGCCTTCCTGCCCGAGATCTCGACGCCCGAGAACATCGGGCGCGTCTCCGGATTCGGTTGGGGCCTCGGCTACTTCGGCGGCCTGCTCAGCCTGGCGCTCGTCTTCCCGCTCGCGCGGCGGGGCATCGAGCTCGCCAACTACGAGAACCTGCGCCTGATCTGGCCGGTGACCGGCGCCTTCTTCCTCGTCGCCGGGCTGCCGACCTTCCTGATCCTCAAGGAGCGCGCGCCGCGCAAGAGCGAGCCATTCGCGTACTACCTCAGGAACGGCTTCGGCCGCCTCGCCACCACGTGGCGGGAGGCGCGGACGTTCGGGCAGCTCGTGCGCTTCCTCGCCGTCTTCTTCGTCTTCTCGATCGGCCTCACCTCGACCATCGCCTTCTTCGGCGTCTACGCCGGCCGCACGCTCGGCTTCACCGTCACCGAGCTCTTCCTGCTCGGCGCGCTGCTGCAGATCCCCTCGGCGGCCGGCGCCGTCCTCTTCGGCCTGGTGCAGGATCGGCTCGGCGCTCGCCGCACGCTGCAGATCGCGCTGGCGCTGTGGATCGTCGTCTCCGTGGTCGTCGCCTCGGCGAGCGAGAAGCGGACGTTCTGGGCCATCGCCATGGTCGCCGGGCTCGGCATCGGCTCCGTGCAGGCGTCGTCGCGGGCGCTCGTCGGCGCCTTCTCGCCGGTGGTCAAGAGCGGCGAGTTCTTCGGCCTCTGGGGGCTGGCGGGCAAGGCCGCGTACGCCTGCGGGCCGCTCGTCTTCGGCTGGGTGTCGGCGCTGTCGGGCTCGCAGCGCGTCTCGGTGTGGATCAACGGGACGTTCTTCCTCGCCGGCTTCGTGGGGCTCTATGCGGTCGACGAGGCGCGCGGCCGCGCCGCGGCGGCGGCGTGGAACGGCGCGCGAGGAGGAGAGCAGTGAGCGGTTTCCTGCGGCCGGCGCTCGACCGCTTCGTCGGCTGGGCCTGCCGCGGCCTGCTCGGCCTCTTCTTCCGGCGCGTCGAGGTCGTCGGCGCCGAGCGCCTGCCGGAGCACGGACCTTTCGTGGTGGTGGCGAACCACGTCAACGGCCTGCTCGACCCGATGTTCGTGCTCGGGCCGCTGCGGGTTCCGGCGCGCGTGCTCGGCAAGAGCACGATCTGGCGCATCCCGCTCATCGCGCAGTTGGCCGACCTCGCCGGCGCCATCCCCGTCTACCGGCGCCACGACCCCGGCGTCGACAGCGCGCGAAATGTCGAATCGTTCGAGCGCTGCTTCGAGGAGCTGGCGCGGCTCGGCATGCTCGCCCTCTTTCCCGAGGGCATCAGTCACGACGAGCCGGGCTTACAGCCGCTGCGCACCGGAGCGGCTCGCATCGCCATCGGCGCCGAGCGCCGCCGTGGCCCGCTCGGCGTCAAGATCGTGCCCGTCGGACTGGTCTTCGAGGCGCGCGAGCGCTTCCGCTCGCGAGCGTTGGTGGTGGTCGGCGAGCCGATCGACCCGAGCGAGGAGGTGCGGCTCGCCGAAAGCGACGAGGCGAGCGCCGTGCGCCGCCTGACCGACCGCATCGCCGCGGCCCTCGCCCGCGTCACGCTCAATTTCTCGAGCTGGGAGGAGGCGCGACTGATCGAGTTCGGCGCCGGCATCTACCAGCGGCTGCACGGCGGCGAGCCGCCGCGGCGGATGGCGCACGAGTTCGAGGCGCGCGCCGCGCTCGCGCTGGCCCTCGGCCGTCTGCGCGTCGTCCATCCACACGAAGTGGAGGCGGCAGTGATCACCGCCCGCGCCTACGAGGACCTCTTGCGCACCGTCGGCGTCACCGACGTGCAGGCGACGGCGCGGGTGCCGCGGGATCTCGCCTTCGCCTTCGTGGCGCGCACCCTGGCGCGCCTGCTCCTCGCCTCGCCCGTGGCGCTCCTCGGCACGCTCCTCAACCTCGTACCCTACGGCGTCGTGCACGCCATTTCGCTGCTACTCGAGGAGCAGCCGAACCAGATCGCGACCTACAAGCTCTTCCCGGCGCTCGTGCTCTACCCGGCGACGTGGGTCGGCTGGGGCGTGGCGGCCGCCAGCTGGCTCGGCACCGAAGCCGGCGTGGCGCTCGGGCTGGTCGCGCCGTTCGCGGGGTGGGTGGCCCTGCGCTGGCACGAACGGCGCCGCCGGCTCTGGCGCGAGAGCCGTGCCGTCCTCGTTCTGCGCCGCCGCGCCGACGTCGCCGCCGAGCTCCTGCGCCGCCGCGCCCACGTCGATGCGGCGCTCGACCGGCTGGTCGCGCTGGCGCGTCAGCTGCCTTCGCCGGTGCCAGTGCCGAGCTTCGTCAGGCGCGCGAGGTCCGCGGGCATGTCGACGTCGTAGCGCCCGCCGGGAAAGGCGACGAGCGCCAGCCGGTGCCGCTCGCGCGCCAGCAGGTGGCGCGCGCCGCGGTCGCCGTCGAGCGCCGCGAGCTCGGTGAGCGCCGTGCTCGGAAAGACGGCCGGCGGGCCGATCGGACCGCCACCGTAGTCGCTGGCCGCCCAGCCCGAGCCGTTCTCGGCAGCGGCGACGAGCCGTGCGAAGAGCTCGCGCCCGGCGAGTGGCTGGTCGACGAGCGCGACGAGCAACGGCCGCGGCCCGCGTTCCCGCACCTCGCGCGCGGCGAGCGCGAGCGACGAGCCCAGGCCCCGTTGCGGGGCGGGATGGACGAGGATCTCGGCGGCCGAGCCGGCGAGCGCGGCGGCGAATCCTGCGGCGCCGGGCGGCGCGACGACGAGCACCGGCGCCGCGACGGCGGCGAGCTCGTCGGCCAAGCGGCGCAGGAAGCTCTTGCCCCCGATTTCGAGCAGGGCCTTGGGTCGCCCGAAACGCGTCGCGGCGCCCGCCGCGAGCAGCGCGCCGGCCGGCCTCACCGCGAGCGCTCGGCGGGCTCCGGCGACGCGCGCTCGCCCTTCTCGGCGAGTGGCCGGCCGCTGCCCGCGTGGAGCGTCGCCTGCACCTCCGCTACCACCGCGAGCGCGATCTCGCCGGGCGAGCGGCCGCCGAGGTCGAGGCCCGCGGGGCCGCGCAGCGCCGTCCGCGCCGGCGCCGCGCCGCCGCGTTGCCGGGAGAGGTCGGCGAGCAGTCGCTCGCGGCGCTTGGCCGGACCGAGCAGGCCGAGGTAGCCGAGCTCGGCGCGCGCGAGCTCGCCCAGGTAGGCCAGGTCGTCGAGGTAGCGATGGGTGGCGACGAGCACCGCCGTGCGCGCGTCGAATGCGACGAGATCGGCGAGGTGCCGGGGCGCGGCGCCGAGGTAGCGGGCGAACGGCGCGACGCGCGCCTCGGCCCCAGCGGTCGGCCGCGCGTCGACCACGGTCGCCTGCCAGCCGAGCTCGGCCGCGAGCCGCACGAGCGGCGTCACGTCGCGCTCGGCGCCGACGACCACCAGGTGCACCGGCGGCAGCAGCGTCTCCACCATCTCGATCTCGCCCCGCGCTTCTCCTCGTACCGCTTCTTCGTTTTCTGTTTCTCTTTCTGCTTCTCCTCCAGGCGGTTTGCGGGAGATCTGCGCCTCGCTCGAGCCGGACAGAGACTTCCATTGAAGGGGGAGGTCGGGCCGGGCCGCGGCGGCCGAAGGCTCGGGCGCCGCGGTCGGGAGACCGCCGTTTTTCCCTTCAATGGAAGTCTTTGTTTTTGCTTCGGATGAATGGGATTCCACGGCTTCGAGGCAGCGCTCGACGGTGACTCGCGGTGGGACGGGCCCGAAGGCCGGGGCGGTGCGGACGCGCGTGGTGAGACGGACGGCGCGGCGCTCCTCGAGGGCGGTAGAAAGGGCACGCTCGACGATTTCGCCGGCATTCGCGAGCGGTTCGAGCAAGAGAGTGATCGTGCCCGCGCAGCCGAGGCCGAAACCCCAGATCGCCTCCTCGTCGGCGGAGAGGTCGAAGCGCAGGGTGCGCGCTTCGCCGTCAGCGAGCACCTCTCGGGCCGGAGCGAGGAGCTCGCGCTCGACGCAGCCGCCGGAGAGGACGCCGGTCATCGTGCCGTCGGGCTCGAGCAGCAGGCGAGCGCCTTCGCGGCGGTAGGCGGAGCCCGCCACTGCCACGATGGTGGCGACGACCGCCGGGCGCTCGGCATGCCGCAGCACGCGGATCCTGGCGAGGAGCTCGCGCGCCTCTCTCATGCCGGGGAGGATAGCCGACGCCGGGGCTTAGCGCGGCGCGGCCACGATCTGGCGCGAGTCGCCGAGCCGCCGCGTCACGCCGCGAGAGTCGAGGTGCTCGAGCAGCGGGATCGCCCACTTGCGCGACAGCGAGTAGCGCTCCTTGAAGCGCGCCACTTCGAAGCGCTCCCAGCCGGTGGCGCGCAGGTCGGCCGCCAGTGCGTCGAGGGCCGCGGCAGCGAAGACCAGCCCGCCGGGCAAGCGGGCGAGGCGCTTGCGGCTCACCAGGTGCTTGACCAGTCCCTCGACGATCGCCGGCTTCGCCTGCAGGCGTCGCGCCACCTCGAGCGGGCTCGGCGGCTCGAGCCCGGCGCCCTCGTAGACCTCGAGGATCGACGCCGCGAGCCCGGTCTCGCCGCCGGTCAGCTCGGCGACGCGGCCCGGCGGCGCGACGCGGTCCTCGCGCACGACGAGCAGGCCGCGCTCCGCCAGCCAGCGGAGGTGGAGATCGGCGTGCGCCTGCGCCCGGCGCGGCAGCAGCTTGCGCACGAGCTCGGCTTTGGGCATCGACTCGGCGAGCCGGTCGGCGGCGAAGAACTCGGCGAGCAGGCGCCGGGCGCGCTCGGAGAGCGCCGAGATCGCGCTCGGAGCGAAGTGGCGCTCTCCGCCGGCGAGAAGGCGGCCCTCGCCGGCGAGCGCGGCGAGCCGCGCCGCGGCTTCGGCCGGTCCGCAGCCGAGCCGGAGCGCGACCTCGGCGGTGTCGATTCCCGCCGCACCGGCGGCCTCCGCCCAGGCGGCGATCGCCGCGTCGCCGTCGCTCGCCAGGGCCCCGAGATGGCGGGCCAGCTCGGTACGGCGTGGCCGGCGCCAGCGTGGATCGAGGATCTCGCCCCCGCCCAAGGTGGCGGCCGGCGACGGCCGGCGAACGACGAAGCGGTCGCCGCGCGCGGCGACGAGCGGCTCGCGGGCGTGGAGCGCGGCGACGCCCTCGCTGCCGGGCGGGAGTGTCGCGGGCTCGAGAGGCCGGAGTCGCGCCGGCACCTCGGCGGCTCCGATGTGCAGCATCACCTCGGCGCCGCGCTCGGCGAGCGGCGGTGCGTCGTCGAGCAGGCGGATCCGCGCCAGCAGCCGCCGCGTCGGCCCGGGTCCGCCGGCGCCGAGGAGCTCCTGGCCGCGCCGCACCGCCGCGAGCTCGACGCCGCCGAGCTGCAGGGCGACGCGGCCGCCGGCAGTGACCGCGTCGCGCGTTCTGCCGTGCACCTCGAGCGCCCGGACGCGCGCCGTGCCGCCGCCGGGCTCGAGGCGCAGCTCGTCGCCGGCGGCGATTCGCCCGGCCGCCAGCGTGCCGGTGACGACGACGCCCTGGCCGCGGGGCGCGAAGGCGCGATCGATCGGCAGCCGGGCCGGAGCGTCCGGTTGCGGCGACACCGTCTCGAGGCGGGCGCGCTCGACGAGCGCCGCGGCGAGATCCTCGACGCCGTCGCCGCGCGTCGCCGAGACGCGGAGGCTCCGCGCCTCGGGCCAGCGCGTCGTCGCCAGCAGCTCGCGGACCTCGAGGCCCACCAGCTCGGCGAGCTCGTCGTCGACGGCGTCGAGCTTGGTGATCACCACCCACAGCTCCGGGATGCCGAGCAGCTCGGCGATCGCCAGATGCTCGCGCGTCTGCGGCCGCACGCCCTCGTCGGCCGCCACCACGAGCAGCAGGAGCCGGATGCCGCCGAGGCCGGCGAGCGCGTTGTGCACGAAGCGCTCGTGACCGGGGACGTCGACGAAGCCGATCGTCACGCCGTCGCGCTCGAGGTGGGCGAAGCCGAGGTCGAGCGTGATGCCGCGGCGCTTCTCCTCCGGCAGGCGGTCGCAGTCGATGCCGGTGAGCGCCAGGAGCAGCGTCGTCTTGCCGTGGTCGACGTGCCCGGCGGTGCCGACGAGGAGAGCGCTCACGCCGGCAGTCTAGCTGGGTACCGCGGCCTCGCTCGCGCCGAGGCGTGCCGGCAGCGTGACGCGGAAGATCGTGCCTCTGGGGGCATTGTCTTCGACCGTAATGGTGCCGTCGTGGTCGGCGACGATGCGCTGGACGATCGCGAGGCCCATGCCGCTGCCGCGCCCCTTGCGCGAGAAGTAGGGGAGGAAGAGCTTGTCGCGGTCCTCGGGCGGGATGCCGCGACCGCTGTCGGCGACCGCGATCTCGAGGCGATCGCCGCGGCGCGCGATGTCGATGCGCACCGCGCCGGGAGCCTCCGTCGCCTCGACGGCGTTGTCGAGCAGGTTGATCATCAGGCGCCGGATCTGCTCGGGATCAACGCCGACCTCGCCGGTACCGGCAGCGACCCGTCCCGACACCGGAACGCCGGTCTTCAGGTCGCGGTAGAGCTCGAGCAGGTCGTCGACGATCGGCTCGAGCGCGGTGGGCGCGAAGTGCGGCCCGGGCATTCGGGCGAAGCGCGAAAACTCGTCGACGAGCTGCTGCATGTTGGCGACTTCCTTGACGATGATGTCGACAGAGCGCTCGACGAGGGCGGCGGACTCCTCGCTCGCCGCCGCCTCGCCGTGGCGCTGGCGGGCGCGCAGCCGCTCGGCGGCGAGGCGGATGGGAGTGAGCGGATTCTTGATCTCGTGCGCGACGCGCCGGGCCGCCTCGGTCCAGGTGGCGAGCTTCTGGGCGCGAATCAGCTCGGTAAGGTCCTCGAGCACCAGCACGAGACCCTCGCCCGCGACGCTGTCCGGCGCTGGCGGCAGAGCGGTGGCCCGCACGTCGAAAGTCCGCCAGGTGCCGCCCACCGGGAAGCTGAGCTGCTCGGCCAACTTCGGCGCGGCGTTCGCCGCAGCGCGCGCCGCGAGCTCGGCCAGAGCACGGCGCGGGTCGTCCGCGAAGGCCTCGTCGAGCGGGCGCCCGACGAGATCGCGGGCGTTGGCCCGCAACATCTGCTGAGCGGCGCCGTTGACCGACAGCACGCGCCCGCGCCCGTCGAGGGCGACGACGCCCGCGGCCAGGTTGTCGAGCACGGCGGCGATCTGCGCGCGCTCGGCGTCGAGCGCGCGGTTGGCTGCGGTGAGATCGCGATTCGAGGCCTCGAGCGCCTCGCGGCTCGTGCGCAGCTCGTCGGTCATCTTGTGGAAGGACTCGACGACGACGCCGATCTCGTCGTCGGCCGGCACCTCGATGCGCGCCTCGAGGTCGCCCGCCGAGACCCGCCGCAACCCGTCGCCGAGAGCCATCAGCGGCGACATCAGGCGCCGCGCCAGGAAGAGGCCCATCCACGACGAGGCGAGCAGGATGAGCAGCGTCACCAGCACGAACATCAGGTAGTAGCTGGCTCGGAAGTCGCCTTTCTGCACCTCCACCTGCCGGTAGGTCTGGAACGCCTCGACCAGCTGCGCGCTGCGCGTGGCGGTGAGCGGATCGAGCAGCGTGCCGACGACGACGACCGGGGTGCTGCGGCCGGGCCGGGCGGGCACCGCGGCGGCACCGAGGATCACGCGGCCGCGGGTGCCAGGCGGCTCGCGCACGCGCGTCGCGCGGCCCTTCTCGAGCGTCTCGCGAATCAGCGCCGAGCCGATCTCGGGCACCTCGAGCAGGCCCGACTGCGGATCGACGACGGCGTTGACGAAGTCTTCGTCCGCGTAGGCGGCGAGGAGATCCGCGCTCGTCTCGAGGCGCCAGGCGTCGAGCTGCCGGCGCAAGCCGGCGCGCACGTCGGCGTTCTCGAGGTCGAGATGGGCGAGCTGCTGGACGAGCCGCGCCGCGTCGCGCTGGTTGCGCCGCTCGATGGTGGTCTGCAAGGCCTGCGAGACGGCGTTGCCCTGCTCGAGGAGGTTCGACAGCGAGGCCGAGAACCAGCGGTCGATCGAACCCTGCAGCAGCTCGCTGGCGTAGAGGAAGAGAACGAGCACCGGCACCAGCGAGAGGCCGATGTAGGTCGCCACCAGCTTGGTCTTGAAGCGCGAGCCGAGCACCCGGCTGCGGCGCTCGACCCACAGCTTGACGAGATTGCGGCCGAGCACGAAGAAGATGACGAGGATGAGGAGGGCGTTGAGATTGCGCAGGGCGAAGAGCAGCACCTGGTTGGTGACCAGCACGGAGGGCAGGTCGCGCCCACGCTGCACCAGGTAGTAGAGGACGACGAGGAGGACGAACGAGGCGGCGAGCGCGGCGACGACCCAGCGGGTGTCGCGGCTGCGGCGGCGGAGAGCTTCGCGGAAGTCCACGGCGGCGGGCGGCTCAGAGGGGAGAGCGGACGCGGATCTTGTTCGACTCCACCCAGTCCGTGGATTCGAGGACGGGAATGAAGCCGAGCCAGTGGTCGGTGCCGAGCTCGACCCGGGCTCGCACCAGGATCCGCCGCCGGTCGCGGGAGGCCGCGACAGTAAAGACCGGCAGGGCGGTGAAGCGAGTCATGGCGCGCTCGAGGTCGCCGACGTCGCGCAACGTGCTGCTGTCGATCAGCTTGCCGTCGAGCTTGGTGTTGACGAGGAACTCGCGAGTGACGGCGTTGAACATGGCGATGACCTCGAGGCGCGCGCGATCGAGGCCGGCGTCCCACCAGCGCTTGCGGTCGCGCAGCAGCTCGAGCTCGTAGACCAGGCCGGTGGGCAGGCCGCTCTCGATGCGGCCGAGGAGCTGGCGGTCGAAACCGTCCTCGAGGGCGAAGCTGGCCAGCACCAGCGAGCCGTCGACGACGATCGAGAAGTCGCGAATGCGCGGCTCGGCCGCCGCGGCGGAGGCCGCGAGCACGCCGGCGACGAGGAGGGCCGGCACGAGCTTCATCCGTGCCGGGACTGTAACATTCGCAGGCCGCGTCATTCCGCTCCCGCCACCGTGTCCGACAAGAAACCCGCCGACCGCCGCCCGCTCGCTGCGAACCGCAAGGCGCTGCACGACTACCACGTGCTCGAGCGCTTCGAGGCGGGCGTGGCGCTGACCGGCACCGAGGTCAAGTCGTGCCGCGCCGGCCGGATCCAGTTGAAGGAGGGGTTCGTCGAATTCCGCGGCGGCCCGGGAAGAAGTCAGGAAGCTTGGCTGGTCGGCGTGCACGTCAGCCCCTACAGCCACGGTCCGCGCGACAACCCGCCGCCGGCCCGCGATCGCAAGCTCCTGCTCTCGCGCCGCGAGATCGACCGTCTCGCCGGCCGCGTGCAGCTCAAGGGTCTGACCGTCGTTCCCCTCGAGGCGTATCTCAAAGGGGACCGCGTCAAGATCGAGATCGCTCTCGTCCAAGGCAAGAAACTCTTCGACAAGCGCGAGACGGAGCGCAAGAAAGAGCTCGATCGCGAGGCGGCACGCGCGATGGCGGGGGAGCGGGAGTAGGGGGAGCCGGCTGGCGACGGCGGGTCAAGGGCGCGGCGGGCAGGAGGACGAGACCGCATCGACGCAGCGCTCCGACGTCGTCAGGTGGGTCGGCTCGGCGCTAGACTGATTGCGATCATGCCAGTCCAAGCGAGCCCGGCTCGCGGTCGGCTCTCGCGCGCGGCCCTCCCATGATCGGCCGCACGCTGGCGCACTACCGGATTGTCTCCAAGCTCGGCGAGGGCGGGATGGGGGAGGTCTTCCTCGCCGAGGACACCGAGCTCAGCCGGCGGGTGGCCTTGAAGATCCTCGCCGCCGACGTGGCCGCTGACCCGGAGCGCATCGAGCGCTTTCGCCGCGAGGCGAAGGCGGTCGCGGCTCTCAACCACCCCAACATCGTCACCATCCATTCGATCGAAGAGAGCGAGGGGATCCGCTTCCTGACCATGGAGCGGGTGGAGGGGGAGAATCTCGGACGCCTGATCCCCGCGGACGGCTTCCCGCTCGGGCGGCTCTTCGAGCTCGCGATTCCGCTGGCGGACGCGCTGGCCGCGGCGCACGCCTGCGGCATCGTTCACCGCGACCTGAAGCCCGCGAACATCATGGTCACGCCGGACGGCCGGGTGAAGGTGCTCGATTTCGGTCTGGCGAAGCTCGCACGCGCGGGAGACGCGGCCGGGGAGCACGACTTCGCGCACGCACCGACGCGCTCGGTGCCGCTGACGGGCGAGGGCACGATTCTGGGGACCGCTCCCTACATGTCGCCGGAGCAGCTGCAGGGAGACCCGATCGATCACCGCTCGGACATCTTCTCGCTGGGCGTCGTGCTCTACGAGCTGGTGAGCGGGCGGCGGCCCTTCGCGGGAGACAGCACAATCGAACTCGCATCGAGCATCCTGCGCGACACGCCGCGGCCGCTGACCGAGCTGCGCGCCGACGTGCCGCGGCACCTGGGGCGCATCATCGGTCACTGCCTCGAGAAGGATCCGGAGGCGCGGTTCCAGTCGGCGAAGGACGTGCGCAACGAGCTGCGCTCGCTGCGCGAGGAGTGGAAGGCGGAACCCCCCTCGAGCGCCGGAGGCTCGGTGCTCTCGGGCGCGGCGCCCGTAGCGGTGGTGCCAGCCCGCTCGTCGCGGAGCGCGCTGTGGGGCGGCGTCGCGGCGGCCGTGGCGCTCCTCACCCTCGCCGGCATCTGGCTCGCGCGGCGCGGTGGCGAGAAGTCGAGCCCCCCGAGGGACTTGGGTCCGAAGCGAATCGCGGTGCTCCCCTTCGAGAACCTGGGCGCGGCGGAGGACGGCTACTTCGCCGACGGGATGACGGAGGAGGTGAGGAGCAAGCTCGCCGGGCTCGCGGGTCTGGCGGTCATCGCACGCAGCAGCGCCGAGCAGTACCGGGGGACATCGAAGCCCCCGAACAAGATTGCCGAGGAGCTCGAGGTTCGCTATCTCCTCACCGCCACGGTGCGCTGGCAGAAGTCGGGCGTGACGAGCCGCATCCGCCTGACTCCCGAGTTGGTGGAGCTGGGGGGAGGAGGCGCGCCGACGACGCGCTGGCGGGAGGGGTTCGAAGCGGACCTGGCGGACGTCTTCCGCGTCCAGGAGGAGATTGCCACGAGAGTGGCGAAAGCGCTCGCGGTGGCGCTTTCGGGCCGAGCGCGAGAGGTTCTCTCGGCGCGACCGACCTCGATCCTGGCGGCGTACGACGCCTATCTGAGAGGCCAGGAGATCGAGAAAGGGGGATTCAGTCCGGCGATCCTGCGCCGCGCGTCCGCGCAGTACGAGCAGGCGGTGGCGCTCGATCCCTCCTTCGCCCTCGCCTGGGCGCGGCTCTCCACCCGCCGTTCCGAGATCTACCGTCTCAGCGCGGCTTCACCTCAGTTGGCCGAGGCCGCGAGAAGCGCGGCAGAGCGCGCCGTGGAGCTGGCGCCCGCCCTGCCGGAGGCATTGGGTGCGCTCGGCGACTACTTCCGGAAAGTCGCGGGCGATCCCGAGAAGGCCCTCGAGGCTTACGCACGCGGGCTGAGGATCGCTCCCGACGATGCGCTCCTCCTCCAGGCCTCGGCCGTCACCGCGCGGCGAACCCAGGAGCAGTGGGAAGAGGCGGTCGCGAATCTGCTCCGGGCGCGCGACCTCGACCCCCGCTCCTGGCCGAGCGAGCTCTCGCTCGGCAATGCGCTGCTCTATCTACGCCGCTCGGGCGAAGCGCGCGAAGCGTACGACCGGGGCCTCGCTCTCGCCCCCGCGAACCTCAGCCTGATCCACCGCAAGATGCAGACTTTCGTGTTGGATGGAGACCTGCCGGGAGCCCGCGCGGTGCTGGCCGCGGTGCCCGCGGAGGTCGAGCCGACGGCGCTGGTCGCCTTCGTCTCCACGTACGGGGACTTCGACTGGGTGCTCGACGACGCGCAGCGGGATCTCCTGTTGCGCCTGACGCCGGCGGCGTTCGATGACGACCGGGGAATTTGGGCGATCGTCCTGGCGCAGGCATCGACACGGCGCGGTGACCAAGCGAGAGTCCGCGAGTACGCCGAAGAAGCGAGAAAGAGCATCGAGGAGTACCTGACGGAGAACCGCGACGACGCTGCGGCGCGAGTCTTCCTCGGCCTGGCGCTCGCCTACCTCGGCCGTGGCGCCGACGCCCTGCGCGAAGTGGAGCGCAGCGCCGCGCAGCAGCCGACCAATCGGTACAACCGGCACCAGATCGTGCGGATCCAGATCCTGCTCGGAAACCACGAGCAGGCGCTCGACCTTCTCGAGCCGCTGCTGATCGAGCCGTACGATCTCACCCCGGGCTGGCTCCGCATCGACCCCAACTTCGACCCGCTGCGGGGCAACCCGCGTTTCGAGACGCTCGTGCGCGGAGAGTAGGCGCGCGGGGCGCCATTCGACGCCGCTCGCGGCCGAAGGCGTACGATAGTGCTCTCGGTCCCTCTCATGGCCCCAGATCCGCTGGAGATCGTCGCAGGCACCGCCGACGCCGCCGTCGGAACTGACGAGGAGGGGCGCGTCGTGATCTGGAACCGGGCAGCCGAGAAGCTGCTCGGGTACGGCGCCGCCGAAGTCCTGGGAAAGCCCTGCCACGAAGTCCTCTGCGGTCGCGATACGTGCGGCAACCGATACTGCGACGAGAATTGCGCGCTCGAGCACATGGTCTTGCGCCACGAAGCGGTGCGCCACTTCAGGCTGGCGATGCGGAAGTCCTCGGGCCAGTTCGTCGACGTCTCGGTCTCGGTGGTGGTCGTGCCCGGGCCCCGCCCCTCGCAGTTCACCATTCTTCATCTACTCCAGCCGCTCGCGCCGGGCGACGGGATCGACTACCCGGCCGAGCGCATCGCAACGGGCGCCGTCCCGTTGCCGAGCGTCTCCCTCGCGTCGAATCTCCTCAGCGACCGTGGGCAACTTCTCACGACGCGAGAGACCGAGATCCTGCGCCTGCTCGCGGATGGCTGCGGAACGCAGGAGATCGCCGACCGGCTGTTCATCAGTGTCGCGACGGTGCGCAACCACGTGCAGAACATCCTCCGCAAGCTCGACGTGCACAGCAAGCTCGAGGCCGTGTCGCTCGCGCTCCGTTCCCGCCTCATCTGATCCGGTAGCCGGCTCGAGTCGAGACAGCGCGGCGTCGAGCCGCCGCACAGCTGACGCGTCGACCGCAACAGTCGCTCCGGCGAGCGATGCGATGCCGGTCGCCCTAGTGCAGTTGCATCAGGGAAATGATGCGTCCGCCGGATGGTGACGCTGCGCCTTCTTTCCTATTCTGCCGACAGACAGACGGGGAATCGGGTCGGTCAGTGTGCCTGCGCGCGCAGCGACGGCTCGTCCAGATCCCGGTTCCGGGCGAAGCCCGAAGAGGAGAAGTCGATGTCGAGCGCAACGACACGTCTGACGAGTGGAGCTCTGCTGCTGTTCATGTTCTTTTGCGCCGTCGATGCCGGGGCGATTCCCGCCTGGTCACGGAAGTACGAAACTTCCTGTTCGACGTGTCACGCCGCGTTCCCGAAGCTGAACTACTTCGGCAACGCATTTCGCAACAACGGATATCGCTTCCCGGCGGGATTGGAAGAGGCGGCGACCAAGCAGCAGCCGGTCAGCCTGGGCTCCGAGGGCTACAAGAAGATGTTTCCCGACGCCCTCTGGCCGAGCCACATTCCCGCCAGCGTGCCGCTCGCAGTGCGCGGGATCATGCGAGTCAACTCGATCGAGAACACCACCGCCGACGGCTTCGAGTTCCCGCACGAGTTCGAGATCCTGGCTGGCGGGACGCTGGGCGACACCTTCTCGTTCTTCGGCGAGGTGGAGATCGAGAACGAGGACAACGAGAATGAGGTCGGAATGGTGCTCGCGCTCCAGTACGACCCGCGCCCCAACCTGCACGTCCGCGTTGGTACGATCCAAGTGCATCCGATCCCGGATGCGCTGCGCCTGACGGCGGCGCACTACAGCCCGTACGACACTCGCACGACCCCCAGCTCGCTCACGCTGACGGTACCGAACCCCAACGGCTCGACGCCGACCCTCGCCATCAAGGCGGGTGTCGAGGAGGACCGCTGGCGCTTTCGCGAAGACCAGCCCGGCGTGCAGCTCTGGGGAGCGCGTAACGGCGCCGGCGGCAACGGGGGCCTCACCTGGGCGCTCGGCGTGGTCAACGGACAGGGGCTGGGCGACGCCAACAGCGAGAAGGACGTCTATGCGCGGGTCGCATACAAGTTCGGCGGCTACGGCGAGATGGGCGGCGGAGAGTCGCCGCAGAACACGCAATTCTGGCGCGATGATTCGTTCAAGGTCGGGCTCTTCGGCTACCAGGGCTCGTCGACCAACACCTTCGTCGGCAGCAGCACGGTGTTGAGCGGAGCGGCCGGCAGTGGGCTCGTTCAAGTGTCGGCGGAGCGAGTGGTCGACAACGATTTCGACGTCATGGGCGCGGAGTTCGATTGGTGGTTCAAGGATCTCAACCTGTTCGGCCTCTACCTCCGCCAGAGCGACGACGATCCGCGCGGCACGGGAGTATCCATCGACACCGACGCCTGGTTCGTCGAAGGCGATTACACCTTCTATCCGTGGTTGATCGGAGTCCTGCGTTACGGAGAGACGTCGCAGGATCTCGCCGTCGGAGCCGATCCGGAGACCCAGGAATTCCTTGTGCCGGCGGTGGTCCTCGTGGCGCGCGCCAACGTCAAGTTCACGCTCGAGGCCCAGATGCGACTCGACGATCCGGGCAAGGGTCAGGATCGCTACCTTCTCGGCATCGATTTCGCCTTCTGAGGGGCAGGAGGAATCCATGCGAACGATGCCGACTCTGTCGGTCGTGGCGCTGAGCGTCGCCGTCGGCGTGCCGGTCCTGGCGGGCTCGCTCGCCGGCACCGTGCGGGCGACGGGGCTGCGGGACAGCGCGAATGCCGTGGTCTACGTCGATCAGATCGCGGGGAAGACATTCCCTGCGCCGCAACGCCACGAACAGGTCGATCAGAAGAACATGGTCTTCGATCCGCATGTCCTGCCGGTGCTGGTGGGCACTACCGTCGACTTCCTGAACAGCGACGCGCTGCTGCACAACGTCTTCAGCCCCGACAAGTGTGCCGAACGCTTCAACCTGGGCTCGTGGCCGCGCGGGGAGTCGCGCAGCTACACCTTCAAGCAGCCCTGCGCCGCGACGCTGCTGTGCAGCGTGCATCCGGAGATGGAGGCGTTCGTGGTGGCGGTGCCGACCCCCTATTACGCGGTCACCGACAAGGCCGGTGCGTACGCCATCAAGGATCTGCCCGATGGCACTTACACGGTAAAGGTCTGGCATCCCAAGCTCAAGGAGACCAGTCGGGCGATCACCGTCGCCGGCGACGCGACAGCGGACTTCGAGATCAAGAAGTAAGGCGGGATGACGGGAGCTGCGGTGGGCGAGCGCAGCGTCGACCGAGCGTGGCTGGAGAGCAATTTCCCCTGCCACGCAGCCTGTCCCGTCGGCACCGAAGCCGGGCGCTACGTCGGCCTGATCGCGGACGGGCGCTACCGCGAGGCCTACGCCGTAGCGCGCCGGCCGAATCCCCTCGCTTCGATCTGCGGCCGCATCTGCGCGGCGCCTTGCGAGTCGGCCTGCAGGCGCGGCGCGCTCGACGAACCGATCTCGATCCGTGCTCTCAAACGCTTCGTCACCGAACGATTCGGCGTCGAGAGCATGATCGATCTCGACATGCTGCGCGAGATCTACGGCAAGCGCGAGCGGCGTCATCCCGACGATCGCGTGGCCATCATCGGCGCCGGTCCGGCGGGGCTCGCCGCCGCTCACGACCTGACGCTGCTCGGCTATCCCGTCACGCTGTTCGAGGCGCAGCCGGTGGCGGGCGGGATGCTGCGTCTCGGCATCCCCGAGTATCGCCTGCCGCGCGAGCTCATCAAGCTCGAGATCAACGCCATCCTGAGCCTCGGCGTCGAGTTGCGCGTCGAACAGCGTCTCGGACGGGATTTCTCTCTCGCCGATCTCCGCGCGCAAGGCTTCGGCGCCGTCTTCCTCGCCATCGGCGCGCACCGCGGCCGGGACATGCGGGTCGAGGGCGTCGATCTCGACGGCGTCTTCAAGGGGGTCGACTATCTGCTCAACGTCAACATGGGATACCGGCTGGACATCGGCCGCCGGGTGCTGGTGGTGGGAGGGGGAAACGTGGCGCTCGACGTGGCCCGTACGGCACTGCGCGCCGGCCTTCCGGAAGAGGCGATCAATCCGCATCTCAACATCGTCACCGCGCTCGACGTGGCGCGTTCGGCGCTGCGCTTCGGAGTCAAAGAAGTCCACGTCATCTCTCTCGAGTCGATGGAGGAGATGCCCGCCGACGCGGAGGAGATCCGTCAGGCGCGGGAGGAGGGCGTCGTTTTTCATCCCGGCCGCGGGCTCGACCGGATTCTCGGCGCCGACGGCCGCGTCACGGGCATCGAGACGGTCGAGTGCACGTCGGTCTTCGACGTGCGGGGGAAGTTCAACCCCACCTTCGCGTCCGGCACCGAGCTCGCCATGGCCGGCGACACGGTTATCCTGGCGATCGGTCAGGCGAGCGATCTCTCGTTCCTGCGGCCGGAGGACGGAATTGCGGTCACTCGGCACGGCACGATCCAGGTCGATCCGGAGACGCTCGCCACCACGGCTCCGGGTGTCTTCGCCGGTGGCGACGTGGCCTTCGGCCCGCGCATCGCCATCAGCGCGGTGGCGGACGGCAAGCGCGCCGCCGCTGCGATCGACGGCTACTTCCGCGGTTCCGCCCCCACCCTCCGGCGGGTGGAGGTCGTCCTGGAACCGCTTCCCGGCTTCACCCGCGCGCTCGACTTCGAGGGCATCCCGCGGCAGCGGCCGCCGGTGCTGCCGATCTCGCGCCGGATCGGCATAGCGGAAATCGAGGCCTGCTTCGCCGAGAGTGTGGCCCGGCGCGAGGCGTCGCGCTGTCTGCGCTGCTGGATCAACACCACCTTCCGCCAGGACGCCGAGCTCGGCACCGAGTGCGTCCTGTGCGGCACCTGCGCCGATGTCTGCCCCGAGGAGTGCATCGAGTTCGTGCCCTGGGCGGAGATCGCTCTCGACGCCGCGCACCACGACGCGCTCGTCGCCGATCAGGGCACGGATGCGATCGCTCTGTGCAGGCTGGGCGCGACCGGCACCGCGCTGCTCAAGGACGAAACCGTCTGCATCCGCTGCGGGCTGTGCGCTGCCCGGTGCCCGGCCGGGACCATCACGATGGAGGCTTTCCTGCTCGAGGAGATCGCCGATGTCTGAGAACGACGCCAGGTCGAACCTCGGGATGAACCGCCGGCGCTTCTGCCAAGCGACCGGCGCGGCGGCGTGCGCCGTCGCGGCGGGCGGTGCCGCGGTGCTCTCGGCCGATTTTCTGCGCCCGCGCACGCTGCTCGAACCTTCCGCCCGCTTCCTGGCGGATCTGCCCGACGCGATCGAAGTCGGCGAAGTCCTCACCAACGAGATCTATCGCGCCTACGTCGTCCGCGCGCCGGACGGCTTTCGCGCTCTCTCCTCGGTCTGCACCCACCTCGGCTGCGTGACTCGCTATCAACCCGACCAACGCATCATCGCGTGTCCTTGCCACGGCAGCCGTTTCAGCCTGGAGGGCGAAGTGATCGCCGGACCGGCGCCGCAGCCGCTGCCGACCTTCGAGATCTCGATCTCGCCGACCGGCGAGATCGAAGTGAACACCGCCGCAGTCGTGCCGACCGGGACCGTCTTCCGGCTCTGAATCGAGACCGCCATGGCGCGACTCGACAGGCTCTCCGAGAACCGGCTCTGGCGCTCCTTGGTGCGCCACGGCCTGCGTCCGACGAATCGCAATCGGGTGCTGGTGGTGGTGGAGAACGTCTTCCTCCACTTGCACTCCGCGAAGGTGAGGCGGCGCAACCTCGAGTTCTCGAGCACCTACTTCCTCGGCGGCATTTCGCTCGTCCTGTTCGCGGTGCTCGTGGCGACCGGCCTGCTGCTGATGCTGTACTACCACCCCTCCGTACCCCAGGCTTACTTCGACATGAAGGAGCTGCAGTTCGTGGTCAGCAACGGCGTTTTCCTGCGCAATCTGCACCGCTGGGCGGCGCACGCCATGGTGATCGTCGTCTTTCTGCACCTGTTGCGGGTCTTCTTCCACCGGGCGTTCCGGCCGCCGCGCGAGTTCAACTGGGTGGTCGGGGTCCTGCTGCTCCTGTCCACGCTGCTGCTGAGCTACACCGGCTACCTGCTGCCGTGGGACCAGCTCGCGTTCTGGGCGGTTTCCGTGGGAACGAACATGGTGAGAGCGACGCCGCTGCTCGGGACGGAGATTCGTTTCCTCCTGCTCGGCGGCAACATCGTGGGGCCAAATGCCCTGCTGCGCTTCTATGTCCTGCACTGCGCGCTCCTGCCGCTCGGCCTCGTGGTCGGAATTGCGGTCCATCTCTGGCGGGTCCGCAAGGACGGCGGAGTGGCCGGTTCGGCGAGCCGCCGCCGCGGCGCGGCCGAGAAGGAATCGCGTTCGTGAGCGCCTACGAGCTGGAGCCCGACAGCGACGCCAGGGCGGTGCCGAAACGCCTCGCGCTGCTGCGGCCCGAGACGCCGGCCCGGCTGCTCGAGGACCGGCAGGAGCTGGCGACGACGGCGCCGCACCTCCTGATGCGCGAAGTGATCCTGATCCAGGTCGTGATCGTCGTGCTGGCGCTTTTTTCGCTGTTCTTCGATGCGCCGCTGGAAGGAATCGCCGATTCGTATCACACGCCCAATCCGGCGAAGGCGCCGTGGTACTTCGTCGGCTTGCAGGAGCTGCTGCACTATTTCCCGCCCGTGGTCGCCGGCGTGCTGCTGCCGGCCCTGATCGTGATCGCCATCGTCGTGATCCCGTACTTCCGCACCAACGTCGAGGTTTTCGGGATCTACGAGCGGCCGTGGAAACGCACGCTCGTCTCGCTCGCCGTGCTCACGGCCGGAGTCGCGGCGCTGCTCGTCGCCTATCGCGTCTGGCCCGTCCTGGTGCCGACGCTCGCCGTCTTCCTGCTGCTCGCCCTGCCCGCCTTGCCGTTCTGTCCAGGCGGGATCAGGCGGCGCCTGGGGCGGGTGCCGCTGGCCGACTGGATCATGACCTGGTTCGTGGCGGTCGCCCTGGTGCTCACCCTGATCGGTGTCTTCTTCCGCGGTCCGGGTTGGAGCTGGATCTGGCCCTGGCGCGGGGGGAGCTCGTGATGGCGCGCAACGGCGGGTCGTCCGATCGCACTTGGGTCTGGTTCGCGCTCTCGAGCGTCGTTTTTCTGGTCGTGCTCGCGATCTCTCCGATCAAGGACTACTTCCGCGACTATCGCCGCTACCAGGAGAGCTACCGCCAGCGCCTGCTCGCCACGGCCGGCTCGTCCAAGGAGCTCAAGACCGCCGAGGCTGAAACGGTGCGGATCCGTCAGACCTGGATTCCCGGCTTCGGCGACCGCATCGATCGTTGTCAGAGCTGCCATCTCGGGGTCGAGAACCCGACGATGGCCGGGAGCGAGGAGCCGTACGACTATCACCCGCCGACGCCACACACGCCGGGAGAATTCGACCGCTTCGGCTGCGTCGCCTGCCACCGCGGACAGGGGCGTGCGACGAGCGTGGCGGAGGCGCACGGAGAGGTGCCGGAGTGGAGCTCGCCGCTGCTGCCGCTGCGCTACACGGAAGCGTCGTGCGGCGCCTGCCACCGCGGTCTCCACGTCCCCGAGGCGTCGTTGCTCAGCGCCGGACGTTCTCTGATGGATCGGGTCGGCTGTCCCGCCTGCCACAAGATCGCCGGCTGGGAGGGGTGGCGGAGCCGCGCGCCCGATCTCGACGGGCTCGCCGAGAAGACTCGCGTCGAATGGCTGCGCGCCTGGCTCCGCCAGCCGCGCGTCCTGCGGCCGACGACCTGGATGCCCGATTTTCATCTCGGTGACGGCGAGATCGAAGCGCTGGTCGCCTTTCTCTGGGCCCAACCCGCGAGGCGGCCGCTGGCGGCCGCCGGCGACGGCGAGCTGCCGGCCGGCGATCCGGATCGCGGCAGGAAGCTCTTCGGCGAATCGCGCTGCATCTCCTGCCACACCGTCGAAGGGCGCGGCAACGGAAGCGCGGCCGAGCTGTCGGGAATCGGCTCGAAGCTGAGCCGGCGCTGGCTGCACGACTTCCTCGCTGACACGCACTCGTTCCAGCCCGACAGCGTCATGCCGCAGTACGACTTCGATCGCGGCCAGCTGCTCGATCTGTCGACCTATCTGATGGAGGAGATGATCGATCCGGCGGCTCCCGTAGCCGCAAGCGCCTTTCGCCCGGCGGCCAATCGGATCGCGGAGGGCGAGGAGATCTACCAGAAATACGGCTGCGCTGGCTGTCACCACCTCGCTGGGCGCAAGGACGCTCCGCCGACCGGGCCCGAGCTGAGCGGCATCGGCTCCAAGCCGGCGGCCCTACTCGACTACGGCGTTCGCGGCGATCTGCCGCGCCGGCTCCCCGATTGGCTGGCCGCCAAGGTCTCCCACCCGCGCTCCTTCCGCGCAGGGTTGCGCATGCCGGAGTTCGGATTCACGCCGGAGGAGGTGGAGGCGCTGGTGACCGCTCTGCTCTCCTACGATGCGGCTGAAGTTCCCGATCAGTATCGGGTCGCGACGGAATCGGCACACTACGCTCCGCCGGGGCGTTTCGGCGCGCTGGTGCGCCGCTACCGCTGCCTCTCCTGCCACCAGATCCAGGGCGTCGGCGGCGACATCGCCACCGCGCCTCTCACCGCCGAGGGGAGCAAGGTGACGGAGAGCTGGCTCAAGAGCTACCTGCTGCTGCCGACCTCGATTCGCCCGATCCTGACCGACCGCATGATCCCCCTGCAGATGGGCGACGAGGAGGCCGCGTTTCTCGCTAGCTTCATGACCAACGTCTTCCTCGACGATGCGATTCCGGACGAGATCTTCCCTGGCGGACCGCCGCAAGAGCAGGCGGAGCGTGGCCGGCGGCTCTACTACGAGCGCTACGGCTGCCACTCCTGCCACCAGAAGGGCGGCAGCGGCGGCTTCTACGGACCGCTGCTCGACGACGTGCCGAACAAGCTGCGCTCGGGTTGGATCGCCTGGTGGCTCGAGGGGCCGCAACGTTGGCGCGCCGACGTGCGCTGCCCCGACTTCGGGCTCGACGCCACCGACGCGCGCGATCTCGCGGCGTTCCTCGTCACGCCGGTCCCGTCCTCGGCGATCGCCGGAGGGCAGTCATGAGCGTGCGCGCCGCCGTCGTCGGCCTCCTCGGGCTGTGTGCCGCGGTCGCCTGTCACCGCGCGAGCGTGGAGGTCCGGCAGGCGGCGGCACCCGCCGTGGCGAGCGCGATATCCGAGGCGCCGGCCGGCGCCCCGGTGATGCCCATGCCGCAGCTCGGATACGGCGCCCGCGAAGGCCGTGCCCTCTTTCTCCACTATTGCTCGACGTGTCACGGCGTGGAGGGGCACGGCGACGGATTCAATGCTTACAACCTGGACCCCAAGCCGCGCGACCTCGGTGATCCGGACTTCCAGGCCCGGCAGACCGACGACGAGCTCGCCTCCGTCATCCGCTCGGGAGGAGCCGCCGCGGGCCTGTCGACCGGGATGCCGCCCTGGGGGAAGACTCTCCGCGATCGCCAGATTCGCCATCTCGTCAGCTTCCTGCGCACTTTGACACCGGAGGAGGAGTGAGCGGCTGAGCGGGGCGTTCGCGCCCCGGAGTCCGTCCTCGGGTCGCCTGATAGTGTGCCCGGCCCGATGGATCGGATCGTCGTCCGCGGCGCACGCGAGCACAACCTCAAGAACCTCCACCTCGAGATCCCGCGCAACCGGCTGGTGGTGATCACCGGTGTGTCGGGGTCGGGCAAGTCGTCGCTCGCCTTCGACACCCTCTTCGCCGAGGGGCAGCGGCGCTACGTCGAGTCGCTCTCGGCCTACGCCCGGCAGTTCCTGCCGCAGGTCGAGAAGCCCGACGTCGACTCGATCGAGGGCCTCTCGCCGGCGATTTCGATCGAGCAGAAGTCGGTCTCCAAGAACCCGCGCTCGACGGTCGGCACGGTGACCGAGATCCACGACTACCTGCGGCTGCTCTTCGCCGCCGTCGGCGTGCCGCACTGCCCGCGCTGCGGGCGCGAGATCCGGCCGCAGACGGTGCAGCAGATGGTCGATCGCCTGCTCGCCTACACCGAGGGGACGCGGCTCCACCTCTACGCGCCCTACGTGCGCGGCAAGAAGGGTGAGTACCGAAAGCAGCTCGCCGAGATGGCGCGCCAGGGGTTCGTGCGGGCACGCATCGACGATGCGGTGGTCGACCTCTCGCGCGAGCTGCCGGCGCTCGACAAGCAGAAGAAGCACTCGATCGACGTGCTCGTCGACCGGGTGGTGATCAAGGCGGGGCTCGAGAAGCGGCTCGCCGACTCGCTCGAAACGGCGCTCAAGGTCGGCTCCGGGCTGGTGCTGGCGGCGCCCGAAGGGCTGCCGGAGGAGACGCTCTCGCAGCACTTCGCCTGTGCCGAGTGCGGCACCAGCCTGACCGAGATCACGCCGCGGCTGTTCTCGTTCAACAGCCCCTACGGGGCCTGTGCGACCTGTTCCGGGCTCGGCACGCTGATGGGCGTCGATCCCGACAAAGTGGTGATCGACCCCGAGCGCTCGATCGACGCCGGCGCCCTCGCCCTCTTCCAGCCCGGGTCGCGCTCGTGGCGGCTGCAGATGCTGCGCACGCTCGCCTCGGCGATGAAGTTCTCTCTCGCCACGCGCTGGAGCCGGCTGCCGTCACGCGCCCGGCGGGTGATCCTCGAGGGCAGCGGCGACGCGGAGCTCGCATTCGAGCTCAGAGGCAGGAAGTCGGCGTACTCGTGGCAAGGCAAGTGGGAGGGAATCCTGCCGATGCTAGAGCGCCGCTACCGCGAGACCGACTCGCAGCTCGTGCGCAGCGAGATCGAGAAGTACATGTCGGTGCAAACCTGCGACGCCTGCTCCGGCCGGCGCCTGCGGCCCGAGGCGCTGGCGGTCACCGTCGCCGGTCAGTCGATCGACCGGCTGTCGTCGTTGTCGGTCGGCGAGCTGCGCGAGGTCTTCTCGCGCCTCGAGCTCGCCGAGCGCGACCGCGCCATCGCCGGCAAGGTGCTGCAGGAGATCGCCGACCGACTGCGCTTCCTCGACGACGTCGGCGTCGGCTATCTGTCGCTCGACCGCTCGTCGGCGACGCTCTCCGGCGGCGAGAGCCAGCGCATCCGGCTCGCCACCCAGATCGGCTCGAAGCTGATGGGCGTGCTCTACGTGCTCGACGAGCCGTCGATCGGACTCCACCAGCGCGACAACGCGCGGCTGCTGCGCACGCTCTGCGAGATGCGCGATCTCGGCAACTCGGTGCTCGTCGTCGAGCACGACGAGGACACCATCCGCGCCGCCGACTGGGTGCTCGACCTGGGGCCGGGCGCCGGCCTCCACGGCGGCGAGCTGGTGGCGGCCGGCACGCCGGAGGAGGTCGCGGCGCATCCCTCCTCGCTCACCGGCCGCTACCTGCGCCGCGAGCTCGTCGTCGAAGTGCCGAGCCGGCGGCGCCCGGGCTCGGGCGAGCGGCTGACCGTGCGCGGAGCCCGCCACCACAACCTGAAGGACCTCGACGTCGCCGTGCCACTCGGCACCTTCACCGTGGTCACGGGCGTCTCGGGCTCGGGTAAGTCGAGCCTGGTCACCGATGTCCTGCACCGCGCCCTGGCCCGTCATTTCTACAACGCCGTGGACAAGCCGGGTGAGCACGACGCGATCGTCGGCCTCGAGCACCTCGACAAGGTGATCGCCATCGACCAGAGCCCGATCGGCCGTACGCCACGCTCGAACCCGGCGACCTACACCAACGTCTTCAATCCGATCCGCAACCTGATGGCGATGACGCCCGAGGCGCGGGCGCGCGGCTACCAGGCGGGGCGCTTCAGCTTCAACGTCAAGGGCGGCCGCTGCGAGAACTGCTCCGGCGACGGGCAGATCAAGATCGAGATGCACTTCCTGCCCGACATCTACGTCACCTGCGAGGTTTGCGGCGGCAGGCGCTACGATCGCGAGACGCTGGCCGTGCGCTACAAGGGCCTGAACATCGCCGAGATCCTCGATCTCACGGTCGAGCAGGCGCGCGAGCTCTTCCGCAACATCCCCGCGATCGACCGCATCCTGTCGACGCTCGACGAGGTAGGCCTCGGTTACATCCACCTCGGCCAGCCGGCGACGACGCTCTCCGGCGGCGAGGCGCAGCGAGTGAAGCTCGCCACCGAGCTCGCCAAGCGCTCCACCGGGCGCACCCTCTACCTGCTCGACGAGCCGACCACCGGGCTGCACTTCGACGACGTGCGCAAGCTGCTGCAACTGCTGCACAAGCTGGTCGAGAAAGGCAACACAGTGCTCGTCGTCGAGCACAACCTCGACGTCGTCAAGACGTCGGACTGGGTCATCGATCTCGGGCCCGAAGGCGGCGACGGCGGCGGCGAGCTGCTGGCCGCTGGACCGCCGGAGGCGATCGCCGCCGTCGAGCGCAGCTTCACCGGCCGGTTCCTCGCCCGCTCCCTGCCGTTGCCGCCGGCCCGGCCCGTCGCTCGCCGGCGCCGAGCCTCCAGCGTCGGCGGCTGAGCTGCCGCCCGCGGCGGCCGGGATGTATCCTCGCCCGACGATGGCCAGTGAGCCGAGCGCCAGGGCCTCCGAGGCGAGATCCGACGAACCGACCGTCGAGCGCCGCAGCCCGGAGAGCCGCGCCCGCGAGCTGGCGCTCGTCAAGCGCGTGACGGAGCGGCTGGTCGCCAGCCTCGATTTCCGCCAGGCGCTGGATACCCTGATCGAAGGCGCCACCGAGCTGCTCGGCGTCGAGCGCGGCTCGATCCTGCTGCTCGATGCGGAGCGCGAGACGCTGCGCATCGAGGTGGCGCGCGGCATCGACCCGCGGGTCGTCGAGAAAACGCGGATTCCGATCGGTCGCGGCATCGCCGGTCGGGTCGCCGCCAGCGGCGAGCCGGTGGTGGCGCGCGACGTGCGCGAAGTGCCGGGCTTCGAGCTCGATCCCGTCCAAGCGGCCGACTACGTCGACTTCTCGGCCCTGTGCGTGCCGCTCACGCTGCACGGGCGTGTGCTGGGGGTGATGAATTTCAATCACAAGCGCAGCGGTCGGCCGTTCGCGGAGCGCGACCTCGAGTTCGCGCTGCTCATCGCCAACCAGGCCTCGATCGTGCTGTGGAGCGCGCGCATGCACCGCGAGTTCCTCTCCAAGCAGGTGCTCGACCGCGAGCTCGAGATCGCGCGGCAGATCCAGGAGCGCCTGATTCCGCGCGACTTGCCGCAGGTCCCCGGCCTCGAGTCGTACGCGCGGCTGGTGACCTCGAGCGCGGTGGGGGGCGACTGCTTCGATCTGTTTCCGCTCCACGACGGCCGCCTGGTGGTGGCGATCGGCGACGCCGCCGGGCACGGCGTCGGGGCGGCCCTGGTCGCGGCTCAGGTGCGCGCGGTGCTGCGCGAGACTCTCGGCCGGGGAGACGCGTTGACCGAGGCGGTGGCGCGGGTCAGCGACCGGCTGGCGTCCGACACCTCGCCGGAGCTCTACATGACCATGCTCGTCGGCATCTACGATGCGCCGACGCGCTGCCTCGAATTCGTCAACGCCGGTCACCACATGCCGGTGCTGCTGCGTCACGGCCGCGCACGCGGCATCCCGGCGACGGGGAGGAACCTGCCGCTCGGCATTCGGCCCGGCCAGCAGTTCAGCCGCGAGTTCCCGCTCGGGCTGCGGCCGGGCGACCAGCTGCTCTTCTTCACCGATGGCGTCTGGGAGGTCGAGAGCGGCGACGGACGGCGCTTCGGCGACGCGGGCGTGGCGCGCGCTCTCGAGCGCGGCGCGCGCCTCGGCGGCGAGAAGATGCTCGACGCCCTGCTCGCCGCGGCGGTCGCGCACGGCGGCCGCGACGAGCCGGACGACGACTGCACCCTCGTGCTGCTGCGCTTCGAGGAAACCTACGCCTGAGCCGGCCCCCTGCCGGGGGCGCCGAAACCCGGGCGCGGCGACGGGCGTAAAATCCGTCGGGTGAGCCCGATGCCGACTTTCGCCGACAAGCGCCGGCTGCTGCAGCTCGAGACGCTCCACGATCTGGCGCTGGCGCTCTATGCCGAGCGGGAGGAGCGCGACCTGCTCGAGGAGCTCCTCGGCCGTGTCTGCCTAGTGCTCGATCCCGCTGTGGCGGTGGCGGTCACCCGCGAGGGACCGCTCGCCGCCGGCGCGGCGGCGCTCGTCGGCTGGTCCGGCAACGAACCGAGCGCCGGCGAGCTGCTGGTCAGCCCGATCTGGCGCGACCTGATCGCCGAGGGCGAAGCGCTCTCGCGGCGGGGCGGAGAGCTCGCCGGGCGCCGGTTCCGTGAGCTGATCGCCGCTCCGCTCGCTTTCCGCGGCACTTTCCTCGGCTACCTCGCGATGCTCGACAAGGAAGAGCGCGGCGGCCACGCCTCGGAGTTCAGCGCCGAGGACCGCCGCTTCCTCGAGTCGGTCGGCCTGCTCGCCGGAGTGGCCATCGACGGGGCGCGGCAGGTGGCGCGCCTCGAGGGCGAGCGCGAGCGCCTGGTCGAGGAGAACAAGGCGCTGCGCGACCGCTTCGCGGCGGAGGTCGGCGGCCGCAGGATCGTCGCACACGCGGCGGCGATGCGGCGCGTGCTCGAGCTCGCCGAGCGAGTCGCGCCGCGCGGCGTCAATGTCCTCGTCCGCGGCGAGAGCGGCACGGGCAAGGAGCTCGTCGCCAAGCTGCTGCATCACCTTTCGGGCCGGTCGGGACCCCTCGTCGCCCTCAACTGCGGCGCCCTGCCCGAGTCGCTGCTCGAGAGCGAGCTGTTCGGCATCGAGGGCGGGGTGGCCACCGGCGTCGCCGCCCGCCGCGGTAAGTTCGAGCTCGCCGACGGCGGCACCCTCTTTCTCGACGAGCTCGGTGACATGCCGCCGGTGTTGCAGGTCAAGCTGCTGCGCGCCCTGCAGGAGCGCGAGGTGGTGCGAGTCGGCGGCGAGTCGCCGATCCAGGTCGACGTGCGCGTGGTCGCCGCCACCCACGGCGACCTCGATGCGCTGGTGGCGGAGGGCGGCATCCGCGAGGATCTCTACTACCGGCTGAAGGGTGTCGAGCTGGTGCTGCCGCCGCTGCGCGAGCGGCGCGAGGACATCCCGCACCTCGTGCGGCACTTCCTCGAGCAGTTCTGCCGGCGCGAGGGGATCGCCGAGCCGACGCTGACCCACGACGCCTCGGCGCTGCTGCTCTCGCACGGCTATCCGGGCAATGTGCGCGAGCTCCAGAACCTGGTCGAAGGCGCCGCCTCGCTGGCCGAAGGCACGATCGACGCCGACTTGCTGCGATCGCTGCTCGGCGGCGGCTCGCCGGCGATCGGCGGGCCCGAGCCGCTCGACCTGGCGGCGGTGGAGCGCCGCCACATTCAGCGGGTGATGGAGCTCTCGCGCGGCAACAAATCGTCGGCGGCGAGGCTCCTCGGAATCGATCGCAGAACCTTGCTACGCAAGGGTTTCTGAGCCGAAAGGGGCAAAACGCCCCAGTGCGGCAGAATATCTCGAATTAATCCAGAGTTCTGACACTTGGCCTCGGCACGCGTTCTCGCGCGATTTGACGAGACCGCATGCGACATCTTGTCGCATGGCGATCGCACGAGCGGACCTCAGGAGGCGTCGGGCGAATCCGAGCAACTCGTTCTCGCTCAGCGATTTGGAGCGTATCGAGCGATTCCGCCCGAGGCCGTGGCAGCACCCTTGCGGCGGCAGCGGGCGGGAGGACGGTTCCGATGCTCCAAGTCGCCGCACGCCAGATCGCTGCGCTCCGCCTGCCCCTCGACCGGCTCGTCGGCGTCGCCACCGTGACCGCCTTCTTCTGGCTGCTCGCCCAGGATCGCATCCACCCCGTCGCGGTTTACCTCCTCGAGCTCTATCTGGCGCTGTAGAGTAGCCGCCTCCCGATGCCTGCCACGACACCCCTGCGGGAGGTGAAGCTGGTCCTCCCCATGGCGCCCGACATGGAGCTCGTGGCCAGCCAGGCGGCGAGCGCCCTCGCCGTCTGGGTCGGCATGACGGCGGATCGCGTCGACGAGGTGCGCATGGCCGTCGTCGAGGCGTGCATCAACGCGTTCGAGCACAGCCGGGCTCCGGAGCGCAAGGTCGACATCACCTTCCGCGTCTTCGGCGCCGCGGCGCCGGACCGGCTGGAGATCCGCGTGCACGACAACGGCGTCGGCTTCTCGCCCGCCGAGGTCGAGGTGCTGACGATCGAGCAGAAGCTGCGGGGCACGAGAAAGCGCGGTTGGGGGCTTAGAATCATCCACGGACTGATGGACGAGGTGCGCATCCAGTCGGGCGCCAAGGGAACGACCGTGGTCATGAGCAAGTCGCGATGAGGGGGCACGAGACGTCATGACGGAATCGCTCAAGCTGACGATCGATCGCCGCGACGGCCTGGCCGTGATCTACACCGAGGGCTACATCAACAACCAGGGCGGCGAGGAGATCGCGCGCGCCGCTTATCTCCTGCTCGACGAGGGACACCGCAAGCTGCTGCTCAACCTCACCGGCACCAAAATCATCAACTCGATCGGGATCTCGATCCTGATCGAGATCATCGAGAAGATGCTCGAGGTCGAGGGCAAGCTCGCTTTCTGCGCGCTGACGCCGACCATCGAGAAGACGTTCCACATCATGGGCCTGGCGCAGTACGCCGCGATCTTCCCCGACGAGGTGGCGGCGGTCTCCGGCCTCGCCACCTGAGCCCCGCGATGGACGCCCCGGCAGCCGGCAGCGAGCTGCGCCTCGAGCTCGACCGGCTGGTGCGGGAGGTCCTGCCCGGCGGACGCCGCGCCCTCGATCGCCTGCTGCCCGTCTTCGCCGGCTTCGCCGGCACCGGCGCCGCCGTCTATTTGCGCGCCGAGCGCGGCTTCCGGCGGGAGGCGGCGAGCGGCAGCGGCGACTACCCCGAGCTGCTCGACTCGCCTCCCGGCGCGGCGCTCGCCTTCGACGGCGGCCTGCTCGTCTGGGATCCGCCGTGCCCGCCGCGCCAGCTCTCCACCGAGGCGTGCGGCCTGGCGCTGGCGGTCGCGGCGGCGGCGCGCGAGGTGCAGCTCGCGCATCGGCTGCGCGCCCAGGACTTCGAGGCCAAGACGCGCGGCGTGCAGCTCGAGGCGCTCTACGACGTCGGCCTGGCGATCGCCTCGACGCTCGACTTCGAGCCGCTCTGCGAGCAGATCCTGATGCGCGCCGTGTCGCTGGCGGACGCCCGGCGCGGCGCGCTCTATCTCGGCGAAGGCGGCGACGCGCTGCGCCTCGAGCGCGCCTTCGGCGGCGACGCCGCGCCGACGCTCGATCTCGCGGACGCCGAGGTCGCCGCGCTGCTCGCCGGACGCGCTACGCCGAACTGCTGCGCGCTGCCCGGCGCGCAGCACCTGTTCGGCGTGCCGATCCTGACCGACGGCGAGGCGCGCGGCGTATTGGTGGTGGGCGACAAGGAGAGCCGGTGGGGCGTGGGCCCATTTCGCGAGGAAGACCGGCGGACCCTCGAGCTGCTCGCCAATCAGGCGGCCATTGCGCTCGCCAACGCCGAGCTCCACCGGCAGGCGCTGGAGAAGGAGAGGCTGGAGCGCGAGGTCGAGCTGGCGTCGCAGATCCAGCGCCAGATCTTGCCCAAGTCGGCGCCGCGCATCCCTGGCTACCAGGTGCACGGCTGGAACCGTCCAGCGCGCCACGTCGGTGGCGACTACTACGATTTCCTGGCGCTCCCCGACGGCACGAGCACGGTGCTCGTCGTCGGCGACGTCTCGGGCAAGGGGGTGCCGGCCGCCTTGCTCGTGTCGACGCTGCATTCGGCGCTCCACCTGCTCGCCGAGCGCGAGCCGCTCTCGCCGGCGATGTGCGAGCGGCTCAACCGGCTCATTCTCGAGTCGAGCTCCGCCAACAAATTCATCACCCTTTTCGTCGCCGAGCTGTGCCCGAGCGACGGGCTCCTGCGCTACGTCAACGCCGGCCACAATCCGGGCCTGATTCGGCGCGCTTCGGGAGCGCTCGAGGAGCTGCCGGCGAGCGGCATGCCGCTCGGCCTCATCGCGGAGGCGCGCTTCGCCACCGCCGAGGCGCGCCTGCTGCCCGGCGACCTGCTCTGTCTCTACAGCGACGGCATCACCGAGGCCGCGACACCCGACGACGAGGAGTTCGGCTGCGCTCGCCTCGTCGAGCTGCTCGCCACGGGCGACGCACAGCCGCTCGGCGAGCTCGTCGCCAGCATCGATCGCGCCGTGGTCGACTTCGCCGCCGGGCGTCCGCAGGCCGACGACCAGACACTCTTGCTGGTGCGGCGCGACTGCTGAGCGCCGAACGGATCAGGGCGCGAGCGGCGTCAAGCCGTCGATCACTCGCAACGCCAGCGCGGGAGTGCGCACGGCGCCGGTCGCGCCCGAGCGCGGCGCCCAGGAAACGGAGTCGCGACCGATGCCCTCCAGGGTCGCGAACAGATCGCGCAGCGTGCCGCGCCAGACGTGCGGCGAGAGCGCGGCGCCGAGCGCGCCGTCGGCGGCGATGCGCCGCAGATTGCGCGCCACGGCGCGAAACGGCATCGTCTCGCCGGGCTCGACGACCAGGCTCTCGAGCGCGCCGACGCGCAGACCGCCGCCGGCGGCGGCGAGCAGCTCGGCCTCGGATGATCCCCTCGGCTCGACGACGAGATGATCCGGCCAGGCGTCGTCGCCGGCCAGAGCGTGAGCGGTGGGCTCGAGTCCGAGGCGCGCGGCGAGGTCGAGGTCGGCGGCCGCGGCGACGACCCAGCCGCGCTCGATGAAGACGCGCGGCCGCTTGGCGCAGCCGTCGAGGTCGAAGGGCAGCGGCAGGCCGGTGGCGGCGAGCGGATCGTCGACGATGCGGAGCGCCTCCGGCAGGCGCAGATCGGGTGCCTTGCCGCCCGCCAGCCGTCGGCCGCCGTTGAGCGCGTGGCGGGCGAGCGCGTCGACGAACACCGCCACGGCCTCGGCGGCGAGCACCGCCGGCGCACCTGGCCGCGCCGCGTCGGGATCGACCGCCGGGGCCTCGAGCTCGCGCGCGGCGGCGAGGTGGCGATCGATGTCCAGCTCGGAGAGCCGGCGCGCCGAGCTCGCCGCGAAGCCGGAGCCCGGGCGCCGCCCCGTGCGCGCCTCGAAGGCGGCTTCGGTGAGGGCCGTGGCGCGCGTGGGATGGAAGGTGGCGGCGACCGCGAGGCGGGTCTCGCGCCAGCGCAGCCGGAGCGTCGAGCGGCGCTGGGCGCGGCCCTGCAGCTCGCGCTGCGCCGCGTGGGCCTCGAGGGCGCAGAGCGCGGGATCGACGAGGCCCGCGAGCGCCGCCGGCTCGCGCCGCGCCGCGTCGAGCGCCCACTCCGGCGTCGGCTCGGCGCAGCGGGCGTCGGCGAGCGCGGCGCGCAGACTGCGCTGCAGGTCGCCGGCTACCGCCGACTCGGCACGCGACCGCCCGGTGCGCCCTCCGACGCGGACACGAAAGAGGACGGAACGGCGTGTCTCGGCGCCGGCCCGCCGCGTGCGGACGCTCTCGACGACCTCGCCGTGCCGGCTCTCGATCCAGGCGATCGAGGTCGCATCCGCGGGCGACATGGCGACCAGGCGCTCGGCGCGCTCGGCGATCTCGGCGAGAGGCGTGAGCTCGGTCACCGAGTCATCCTATGCGCCGTGGCTTGAACTTTGCACTTCGTGAACGACAGAATGACCGCCGCCGCGCCCCGATCGATGCGAATCGCACTCCTGGTCCTCGCCGCCGCGATCTCCCTCCTGCCCGCCATGCCCTCGAGACTCTTCGCTGCCCAGACCGACGAGATGACGGCGAAGCGGCTGCGCATGGTGTCGTCGCAGATCGCCGCGCGCGAGGTGCGCGACCCCCGGGTGCTGGCGGCGATGGAGCGCGTGCCGCGGCATCTCTTCGTGCCCGCGGAGCTGCGCGCGCAGGCCTACGACGACTACCCGTTGCCGATCGGCAACGATCAAACGATCTCGCAGCCCTACATCGTGGCGCTGATGACTTCGCTGCTCGATCTCCAGGGGGGCGAGCGCGTGCTCGAGATCGGCACCGGCTCCGGCTACCAGGCGGCGGTGCTCGCCGAGATCGCGGGCGAGGTCTACTCGATCGAGATCCTCGAGCCGCTGGTCGACCGCGCCCGCGCCACGCTCGGCGAGATCGGCTACCGCAACGTCGAGCTGCGCCACGGCGACGGCTGGGCCGGTTGGCCCGACAAGGCGCCGTTCGACGGCATCGTGGTGACGGCCGCCCCGCCCAGGGTGCCGCAGCCGCTGCTCGAGCAGCTCAAGGTGGGCGGCAAGCTGGTGATCCCGGTCGGGCGCTTCTTCCAGGACCTGCTCGTCTACACCCGCACGCCGAGAGGCTACGAGAAGCGCAACGTCATCCCGGTGCGCTTCGTGCCGATGACCGGCGAGGCCGAGAAGAGCGACGCCTCGCCGCCGTGAGCCGGGCCGCCGACGGCGCGGCTCCGCTTCCGACCAGGAGACTCCGATGAAGACGACGACGGCACGCTTCGCTCTCGCTCTCTCGCTCGCCGCGATGACGGCGTTCCCGATCCTCGCGCAGCGCGGCGACGACGCCAATCGCCGCAGCAAGAACGGACGCGCCGAGGGCACAGCCGGCGGCGCGCGGCTGACCGTCGAATACGGCCGGCCGTCGGTCAACGGCCGCGACAACTGGGGCGCTCTGGTGCCCTACGGCAAGGTCTGGCGCACCGGCGCCGACGAGGCGACGACGGTCGCCGTCGATCGCGACGTGCTGGTCGAGGGCCAGCGGCTGCCGGCGGGCACCTGCTCGCTCTTCACCATCCCCGGCGAGAAGTCGTGGACGGTGATCTTCAACAAGGCCGCCCAGCAGTGGGGCGCCTTCGACTACGACGCGGGCGAGGACGCCCTGCGCGTCGAAGTCGCTCCCCGCGCCCACGACCACGTCGAGGCCTTCGAGATCGCAATCGAGGGCGACACGATCGTGCGGCGCTGGGCGGAGCTCGAGATCCCGGTGCGACTGGCCGCCGCCGGCTGAGCGGGCGCCCTCGGTCGTGAGAGGGAGAAGCGCTATCCCGGGAACGGAACGAAGGTGAGACGCCCCGCTTTCGTCGAGCTCGACACTCTGGCCGTCGCCGTCGCTGTGCTGGTGCTGTCGAGCCTGTCGGTGTCGAGCTTCGCGGCGCGCGTGACCGATCTCTCGGCGCTGCGAGTGCTCGCCGGCGAGGTGCCCTACCGGGACTTCTGGACTCTTTACGCTCCCGGCACATTCGTGACGCTGGCGGTCGCCTTCCGCCTCTTCGGCCGCGAGCTCCTGGTCTCGAACCTGCTCGGCGTCGTGACCGCGGCTGCGGTGGTCACCGTCTACTACCGCCTCGTGCGTAAGGTCGTCGGGCGCGCCTGGGGCCTGGGACTCGTCGGGCTCGCCGTTACGGCCCTGGGGCTCCCCATCGGCGGTGCGAGCTTCGCGACCTACCTGCCCGCCTACCTGCTCCTGCTCGTGGCGGTGTCGCTGGCCGTGCCGCGGGTGACGCGCGACGGCGTCCGCTGGGTTCTCGCTCCCGGCCTGCTGTTCGGCGCCGCCGCGCTCTACAAGCACGACGTGGCCGGCTACGCGGCGCTCTCCGCCGCCCTCGCGATGCTCGCCGAGCGCTGGCGCTCGCGCGCCGAACCTCGTCTCCCGCCGCTGCTCGTGATGGGCGCCGCGACTGCGGTCTTGCCGCTTTCCGCGACGCTCGTTCTCGTCGCTCTCGGCGCCGGGCCCGATCTCTGGAACGATGTCGTTCGCTTCCCGCTGACCGACTTTCCGCTGGTGCGGCCCGAGGTGCTGCCGCTCGTGCCCAGGCTGCGGGGCTCGCTGGCGAACTCGGTCGACTATCTGTCGCGGTGGGCGAGCGGCGCGTTCCCGTTCGTCGCGCTGGCGATCGCCGCCGGCACGCTCGGCAGGCGGTGGCGCGAGCTCGACGTGGAGACGCGGTGCCTGGCCGCCTTCGCCGCTTCGATGGTCGCATTCCATGCGATGGCGGCGCGCGTACAGCTCAACACGCACGCCAGCAGTCTCGTGCTGTGGAGCGCGCTGCTCACCGTGGCCGGCCTGCGCCTCGTCGGCGGCCGGCGCGGCCGCTTCGTGCGCGGGCTGGCGGTCACGTGGCTGGCGGCGTGGGCGGCGTTGGTGGTCGCGGAGCCGGTCTACCATCGGATCCTGCGGGCGAGCGCAGGCGATCAGCTCGACCTTCCGGGGCTGCACGGCATGCGCTCGACCGACGCCGGCTGGATGCGCCGGCTCGCCGCCGCCGTGGCCGAGGCCGCCCCGCCGGAGGCGCCGCTCGTCCTCGTCGGTCGGCGCAACGACGTGCTCATCCACGCCAACTCGATCCCGTACTGGCTGTCCGAGCGGCGTCCCGCCACCCGCTACCACGAGCTGCATCCGGGCATCACCGACACCGAAGCCGTGCAGCGCGAGATGATCGCCGACCTCGAGCGCGGCCCGCTGCCGGTCGTCGTGCGGGAGCACCGCCACTCCGACGGCCGTCTCGAAATGTTCAAGGAGCGCATGCTCGCCAAGGGCGTGCGTCTCGGATCGACGCTCCTCGACGAATGGGTGCAGTCGCGCTACGAGTCCGGCCCGCGCTTCGGCCGCTACGAGCTGATGCGCCCGCGGGCGACGCTGAATCCGAATTCCGCCGTCAGGTTGGAAGACCCGGAGGGGACCTTGGTGGAGCAGAAGGGATTCGAACCCTCGACCCCCACGTTGCGAACGTGGTGCTCTCCCAGCTGAGCTACTGCCCCAAGTTGCTGCCGCGCAAGACGCGCCAACGCGGGAGGCGGAGTCTATTCCGCACCGCAGGAGGCGGGCAAGGGGAGCCGCCCCGGCTCTAGGCTTCGCGTCGGACGGCCCGTGCGCGCTCGCCGCCGGCGAGTGTGTCGTCGGTCCCGCCCTCGTAGAGGTCGGCCAGCGTCTGCTCGCCGACCTCGAACTCGGCGGCCCGCGTCAGCCGGGAGCGCAGGTCCGGGGCGACCGTAACGCCGGCGGGCGCCGGGGCGCCTTCGAGCTCCCGCCGGTAGGCGGCGAGGACGGCGGCGACGCGCAGCTGCCGCGTCGAGAGCGCCAGCCGGTAGCCGCCTTCGGCGGTGCTGCCGGCCGCCTCGACGAGCCCGCGCTCGACGAGCGGCGCGAGATGGCCCGCGAGCTCGTCGGCAGGGAGCGCGAGCGCCGCGGCGAGCTCCTCGACGGCGAGGCGCGGCCGGCCGGGTCGGGCGAGCACCTCGAGCGCGGCGAAGCCGACCCAGACGTCGGGCGCCCGCCTTGTGGCCCGCTTCGCTCTCTCCTCCGCGGCGTGCGGCGAGAGGCTGGCGGCGACCTCGGCGCCGAAGAGCAGGAGTGCCCACGCGAGCTGGATCGAGAGCACGAAGAAAAAGGCGATGGCGAACGAGCCGTAGACGGCGAGCTGCACCTCGCTGAGCTCGCGCACGTAGAGCCCGAAGACGAGCTTGAGCAGCTCGAGCGAGACGGCGGCGACGGCGCCGCCGATCGCGGCGTGGCGCAGGGAGATGCGACGGAACGCGGCGCGCCAGTAGAGCATCGTGAGGCCGACGAAGGTGAGCGCGGTCGGTACCGCGCTCACCAGCAGCGATGCGCGCAGCGCGCGCCCGAGCTCGGGGTTCGCCTGACCGACGACGAGCAGAGCCGTCTGCGCCGTGCCGACGACGAGCGGCCCCCAAACGAAGAGCAACGAGAAGGTGGCGAGACGGCGCAGGAGCGACGGCGGCCGCTGGACGGCGAAGATCTGGAACAGCGACTCCTGGACGCCGAAGAAGGTGAGCAGCGAGGTGACGACGAAGCCGACGAGCGCCACGCCGCTGACCGAGTCGGCCTGCGCCAGGAAGCTGCGCAGTGCCGCGAGCACCGTCTCCTCGCGGTAGGGGAGCAGCTTGCTGATCAGCTCGAGGATGCGGCCGTCGTCCTCGCGCAGGGTGCGGGCGACGAAGATCGACACCCCCGCGAGCAGCGGCACGAACGAGATGAGCGTCGAGAAGGCGAGCGCCGAGGAGCGCAGGATCACCTCGTCGCGATAGCTCTTCGCGAGCACGCCGCCGACGAAGCGGGCGAGGGCAATGAGCCGGTCGCGCATCACCAGGGGACGGAATCGCCGGCGAGCGGCAGCGTCGGTCGCGGCCAGCCGAGCTCGACGAGGGCGGTCTCGAGCGCCTTGCGCGCCGCGTCTTCGCCGTGATTGAGGAAGACGCGCGCGGGCGGCGACGGCAGGGCGCGGCACCAGCGCAGCAACTCATCGCAGTCGGCGTGCGCCGACAGACCTTGGATCTGTGCGATCTCCGCCCGCACCTCCACCCGCCGGCCGTGGATCGACACCGTCGAGGCGCCGTCGACGAGGGCCCGGCCGCGCGTGCCGGCGGCCTGGAAGCCGGCGAAGACGACCGTCGAGCGGGAATCGGGCAGGTGGCGGAGCAGATGGTGGACGATGCGGCCGCCGGTGGCCATGCCGCTCGCGGCGACGATCACGGCGGGCGCCTCGCGGTCGTTGAGCGCCTTCGACTCGGCGACCGAGCGGCAGCGCTGGAAGCGATTGCGCGCGAGCGGGTTGTCGCCGTTGGCGGCGAGCGCGCGCATCTCGGCGTCGAACTCGCGTTGCGCCTGGTTGTAGATCTCGGTCGCCTCGATCGCCATCGGGCTGTCGAGGAAGACGTCGCCTGCGTCGAGCCGGCCGGCGTCGACGAGCGCCGACAGGTGGTAGAGCACGTCCTGCGTGCGGCCGAGGGCGAAGGCCGGCACCAGCACCTTGCCGCCGCGCTCGAAGGTGCGCGCGACGATGGCGTCGAGGGCCGCCGCGGGAGCCCTGGCGCCGTGCCGGCGGTCCCCGTACGTCGACTCGAGGAGGAGCGCCGCGGGGGTCTCTTCCGGGGGCTCGGGATCGACCAGGATCGGCGCGTCGTAGCGGCCGACGTCGCCGGAGAAGACCCAGCTCCGTCGCGCGCCGTCGCCGCCCTCGGCGGTGAGGGTGACCGAGGCGGCGCCGAGCAAGTGTCCGGCGCGCACGTAGCGCAGGCGGATGCCGGGGTAGAGATCGACGGTCTCGTGGAACGGGAGCGGCTCCAGGCGCTCGAGCGCCCGTTTCGCGTCCTCGTGGTCGAAGAGCGGGAGCGGCCGGCGATGCCGGCTGTAGCCCTTCTTGGCGGCGTAGCGCGCCTCCTCCTCTTGCAGCTCGCCGGCGTCCTCGAGCACCAGCCGGGTGAGCGGCCGCGTCGGCCGCGTGCACCACACCGGGCCGCGGAAGCCCTCGGCGACGAGCTTGGGAACCAGGCCGGTGTGGTCGAGGTGGGCGTGAGTGAGGACGACGCCGTCGACCTCGCGCGGCGAGAACGGAAAGGGGCGCCAGTTGCGCGTCTCGGTCGCCTCGTCGCCCTGGAACATGCCGCAGTCGACGAGCAGCCGGCGCTCCCCGAGGTCGAGCTGGGTGCAGCTACCGGTGACGGTGCCGCAGGCGCCGACGAAGGTGACGCGGCCCATGGCGCGATTCTCCCGCGGCAGTGTAGCACCGGCGTCGCGGGTCGCCGGCGCGCTCGCGATATCATCCGCGGGTGAGCGGGCGAGAGACACGGGAGGCGCACGATGGCTGAGGAGAAACCGATCGAACGGGCGCGCGAAGCGGTCGCCGAGGCGGCCGCCGAGCTGCGCGACATCGCCGACGACAGCGTCGAGCAGGCGCGCGAGCGCCTCGAGGAAGCCGCGGCGAGCTTCGAGGACGGGGTGCGGCGCACGCGGCGCGAGATGCGCCGGCGCGCCGAGGCGCTCGGCGAGGCAACGCGCGAGAAGTACGACCACGCCGTCGAAGGCGTGCAGCGCGGCTACGAAAAGGTGCGCAAGGACGCGGCGAATCTGGCGACGGAGGTCAACACCTACGTGCGCGAGAACCCCGGCAAGTCGATCCTGATGGCTGCCGGCGCCGGCTTCGTGCTCGGACTGCTGATGCGCGGCCGGCGGCGCGACGAGATCTGAGGCCGGGCTTGCAGCGCGACGCACGCGAGATGCCCGAGCTCGACGAGGAAGCGCTCGAGAGCGCCGGCGGCAAGACGCTCGCTGACGAGTTCCTCGACGAGCTGATGCCGCCCGAGCTCGACTGGCGCCGCCTGGTGCGGCGCTATCCGATCCCCGCGCTGCTGTTGGCGGGGGTGGCGGGCTACTGGCTCGGGCGCAGCCGGAGCGGTAGGCAGGTGGCCGAGGCCGCCGCCGGTGCGGTCGCCGTCGGCGTCACCAGTCGGATCGCCGAGTCGGTGCTCGACGTCGCCGGCGAGGAAGAGATCCTCGGCGTCTAGCTCGTTGCCGACCCTCCTGCACGTTTCCGACGTCCACTTCGGCCCCAGGCACCTCCCCGAGCTGGCGCAGGCGGTCGGCGAGCTCGTCGCCCGGGAGCGCCCCGACGTCGTCGTCGTCTCCGGCGACCTCACCCAGCGCGCCAAGCCGCGCCAGTTCCGCGCCGCGCGCGTGTGGATCGACGCGCTGGCGTCGCCCGCGGTCTACGTCCCCGGCAACCACGACGTGCCGATGTACCGCTTCTGGGAGCGGCTCCTGTCGCCGTTCGGCGCTTGGCGCGGTCACTTCGACCCGACGCTCGTCCGCGGCTTCCGCGCCGACGGCCTCGCCGTGCTCGGCGTCAACACCGCGTTCGCGTGGACGACCAAGCACGGCCGGCTCGAGCGCGGCGAGATCGCGCGGCTCGAGCGCGAGCTCGCCGCCCTGTCCGCCGGAGGGCTGCGCGTGCTGGTGGCCCACCATCCGATCGCCGACACGGCGGAGCTGCGCGGCGAGCCGGTGGCGGCGGGAGGCGCGGCGGCGCTCGACCTCTGCCGCCGGCACGGCGTCGAGCTGGTGCTCTCCGGCCACCTGCACCGCAGCTTCTGGCTGCGGGTCGCGCGCACCGGGCTCGGCGAGGGACCGTTCGTCGCTCACTGCGGCACGAGCTGCTCGAACCGCGGGCGCGGTGAGGAGCGCGGCCGCAGCTCGCTGCACTGGATCGAGGCGGACGAGAGCGTAATCCGCCTCGAGCGCCGCTTCTGGGATCCGCGCGCGCGGGACTTCCGTACCGAGGCGCGGACCGAGCTGCCTCGCGGCTGACGCCGGAGCCGCGGCGGCCGCGGGTTCCAGCCGGCGTGGGGCGCGCCGACCGCCGCCGGATATCATCACGGGCCATGACCGACTGGGAGACCGTCACCACCGTCGGGACCGACGAAGAGGCGGCACTCGTCGCCGGCTACCTCGAAGCCGCTGGCATTCGAGCCGAAATCGAGTCACTGCTCTTCCACCAGGAGCCGGTCAACTTCGGCCGGCTCGGCGAGGTGCGCGTGCGAGTGGCGGCCGCCGATCTCGAGGCGGCGCGCCGAGTTCTCGCGGAATCGGCGCCGGCCGCGAGCGATGCCGACGGGCTCTCCGGGTAGCGGCGGGGCCCTGTGAGCCGCCTCGGAGAGGGCAGCCAGCTCGGCCGCTACCGCATCCTGCGCCGGCTGGGCGCCGGTGCGATGGGCGAGGTCTACCTCGCCGAGGATCCGCAGATCGGGCGGCAGCTCGCGCTCAAGACGGTGCGCGTCGAGGAGGGCAAGCCGCAGGAGGTCGAGGACCGCAAGCAGCGCCTGCTGCGCGAGGCGCGGGCGGCCGGCAAGCTGCTCCATCCCCAGATCGTGACTCTCTTCGACGCCGGCGAGGACCAGGGCCTGCTCTACCTGGCATTCGAGTTCGTCGACGGCAGCGACGTCGCCACGCGGCTCGACTGCGAGCCGCCGCTGACCCTCGCCGAGGCGCTCGCCATCGTACGGCAGGCGGCCGAGGGGCTCGACTTTGCGCATCGCCAGGGCATCGTCCACCGCGACATCAAGCCGAGCAACCTCATGCTCACCGCCGACGGCCGCGTCAAGGTCGCCGACTTCGGGATCGCCAAGATGCTCGACGCGACCTCCGACCTGACGACGAGCGGCGCGGTGGTCGGCAGCCCGCATTACCTCTCGCCGGAGCAGATCCGCGGCGAGGCCCTGGACGGCCGCACCGACATCTTCTCGCTCGGCGTCATGCTCTACGAGATGCTCTGCCGCCAGCGACCGTTCGACGGCACGACGCTGACCACCCTCGTCTACCAGATCCTCAATCAGGATCCGACGCCGATCGAGGTCCGCCGCCCCGGTTTCGGCCCGCGCATCGAGCGACTGGTGCAGCGGATGATGCACAAGGAGCGCGAGCGGCGCTTCATCTCGGCCGCCGAGCTGGCGGCGGAGATCCGCGCCTGCGAGCGCGAGCTCGCGCCGGAGCTGCTCGCCCGCTCGCTCGCCGAAACGCCCGAGCTGGCAGGGGCGACCCTCCGCCTGCCGCCGGATGCGACGACCGCGGGCGCGCCGCCCCCGGTGCCGACGGCGTCGCTGCCGACCGGCGCGATGCCGCCGCCGCCGCTCCCGCCGTCGGCGCAGCGCGCCGCGGTCTCGCCGGCGACTTCGCGCAGCGGCCTCCGCTGGATCGCGGCGGCAGCAGTGGCTGCCGTCCTCCTGCTCGTCGCCGTCGGCCTGAGCGCCCGGCGCTTCGCCGCGGCCGCGGACGAGCGACGTAGCGCCACCGCGGGCGCGCCCACGGCGACGCCCGCCGCGGAGCCGTCGGCCGCCCGCTCGACGGCGCGGGAGCCGTCGGTCGCGGCGGTGCCCAGCGAACGCTCCTCCGAGGTCGAGACGCGAGCGGCGCCGACGGCCGGCGAGAGCGTCGAACGGCCCGAGACGTCCGATGCGCAGAATTCCGCCGAGGCGGCGGGCGAAAAGCGGGCGCCGTTCCAGCCCGGCCAGCGGGCAGTGAGCGGACCGCTCGCGGAGCGCGCGGCGCGCTTGCGGCAGGCGGTGGCGAGCGGCGAGCTCCTGCCGCCGCCGCAGCGCGGGCGTCTCGCAGGCTCGGCTCCGCCGACGGGAGCGCCGGAGGCGGAACTGGCACTCGAGCCGGCCGGCGAGCCGGCCGCCGCCGTGCCGGATGACGCCACCGCGTCGGTCGACGCCACGCTGCCGGTCGCAGCGGCGCCCCCTCCCGATCCGCGCGCCATGCGCGAGGCGGTGATCGCGCGCATGCCGGTGGCGCGAGAGCTCGACACCGCGATGACGCTGTCGATCGAGATCGTGCCCAAGCAGGCGGCGGAACGGATCATCCTCCGGCTCGACCGCATCGTGCTCGGCCGGGCCGCGGAGTGGAACGCGAGCAAGCGCGGCGGGCGGGCCTATCTCGTCCCCGAGCCCGGCCTCCACATCCTCAGCTTCGTCGTCGACGGCGCCGACGTCTACCGGGTCCGCATCGACGCGCAGCCGGGCCGGATCGGACCGACCCGCGTCCAGGCCGATCTGTCGCAGGTCGTGGAGCGCCGTCGCCGGCCCGGCGGCCGATGATCGTCGGTCGTCGCCCGGAGTCCGTCGCCATACCGGCGCTGCCCGGCGAGGTCGAGCGGCGGCGGCTCGCCAACGGCCTCGAGGTGTGCCTCCTGCGCAACCGCCAAGCGCCGATCGTGTCGACGGCGCTCTTCTACCGCGCCGGGTGTCGCGACGAGGCGCCCGGCCGAGCGGGCGTCGCTCACTTCCTCGAGCACATGATGTTCAAGGGCTCGGCGCGCTATGGCCCCGGCGAGGTCGATCGCCGCACCCAGGAGCTGGGCGGCACCAACAACGCCTTCACCAGTCACGACGTCACCGCCTACTGGTTCGCCTTCGCCGCCGATCGCTGGTCGGAAGCCCTGGCGATCGAGGCCGATCGCATGCGCGGCCTGCGACTCGATCCCCGCGAGGTCGACGCCGAGCGACAGGTGATCCTGGAGGAGATCGACATGTACCGCGACGATCCCTGGGAGGCGCTCGAGCTCGACGTCGTCGCCGCGCTCTTCGCCGGCCATCCTTACGGCCGGCCGATCCTCGGCACCGCCGACGAGCTGCGTGCCTCCGGTCGCGACGAGCTCGCCGATTTTCACCGTCGCTCCTATCGAGCGGACAACGCCGTTCTGGTCGTCGCCGGCGATCTCGACGAGACGGCGGCGGCGCGCGTCGAGGAGGCGCTCGGCGGCCTGCCGGCAGGGGACGGCGAGCGGCGCGCGGAATGTCCTCCTCCGCGTTGCCCGGAGCGGCCGACGCGCGTCGAGCGGCGCCAGGGCGAGGTGGCGCGACTGCTCGTGGCGCTGCCGGCGCCGGCCGCCGACGAGCCGGACCACGCCGAGCTCCAGCTGGCGGCCGCGCTCCTCGCCGAGGGCCGCTCGAGCCGCCTGCAGCGCGAGCTCGTCGAAGTAGGGCAGCTCTGTCTCGGCATCTCGGCGACGGTGTCGGAGCACGAGATCGCCGCCTATTTCGGTGTCGCCGCCGAGCTCCTGCCGTCGACCGACCCGGGCGACGTCGAGCGCCGGCTGCTCGCCGCCCTGAGCGAGCTCGGGACGCCGGCCGGCGAGGACGAGCTCGAGCGCGCGCGCCAGGTGCTGCGCACCGACTGGGTGCACGAGCACGAGAGGATTCACCAGCAGGCGGTCGCGGCCGGTGTGGCGCTCACGCAGTTCGACCTCGAGCAGCCCGGCCGAGTGCTGCGCCGAGTAGAGGAGGCGAGCGCCGAGGAGGTCGCCGCCGCCGCCCGCCGCTGGCTCGATCCCGAGGGCGGAATCGTCGTCGGTGCCTGTCTGCCCGAGGGGCGGCGCCAGAGCGTCGCGTGATCGTCGACGCCGCCGCGCGCTCGGCCTTCGTCGCGCGTCGTATGCCGGGCGCACCGGTCGTCGCACTGCGGCTGGTACTGCCGGGCGGATCGCGTCGCGAGGCGATCCCCGGACAGGCGCTGGTCACCGGTCGCATGCTCGCCGAGGGCACTGCCGAGCACGACTGGCACGCGCTGGCGGATCTCGCCGAGCGGCGGGGGATGAGCGTCGCCGGCTGGGCCTCGCTCGAGGCGCACGGCGTCGCCATCGACGCGCTCGGGAGCGAGTGGGAGCGTGCGCTGGAGCTCGCCGCCGAGCTCGCCTTCGCGAGCGAGTTCCCCGCCGACCGGCTGGAGTGGACGGCGCGCCACGCCGCCGCGGAGCTCACGGCGCAGGAGGACCAGGCCGACCTCATGACGGCACGCGCTTTCGCCGAGCAGCTGTGGGCACCGAACCCGAAAGGGCGGCCGCTGCAGGGCGACGCCGAGAGCCTCGCGCGCTTGGGGCGGGAGGAGTGCCGCAACTTCCACGCTGCCGCGCTTCGGCGCGGAGGGTGGCTGATCGTCGCCGGCGAGATCGACGAGAGCGCGGTCGCCGTCGCCGCCGAGCGATGCTTCCCGCGTCTCGCGCCGGCAGCGGACGATGGCTTCTCTCCCGCTCCGCCGCCGCCGCGCGCCGCCGGGAGGCGCGAGGTGCGCACGCGGGCCCGGGATCAGGCGCACCTGCTCGTCGGCCAGCGCACGGTCGACCGGCGCCATCCCGACTACGAGGCGCTCGAGCTCGCCGCCGTCGCTCTCGGCGCGGGTGCCGGCTTGACGGGCCGCATTCCGAACCGGGTGCGCGACCGCGAAGGGCTCGCCTACGTGGCCTCGGCCGATCTCGTCGCCGGCGCCGGCCTCGACGCCGGCCGCCTCACCGCCTACGTCGGAACCGGGCCGAAGAACCTGGCGCAGGCCGAACGCGCGATCCGCGAGGAGCTCGCGCGCTTTGTCGCCGAGGGGATCAGCGAGCGCGAGCTCGCCAACGCGCGGTCGTATCTGCTCGGCCGCGAGCCGTTCCGCCGGGAGACGGCGCGACAGTGGGCCGACCTCGCCGCGCACTCCCTCGTCGTCGGCCTGCCGCTCACGGACGCGGCGTGGCGTCGCGACCGCCTCGCGGCGGTCGATCGCGGGGCGGTCGACGCGGCGCTGCGGCGCCACATCGAGCTCGACGCGCTGGCGGTGACGACCGGCCTGCCGACGGTCGACTGAGGAGCGCGCCGCGGATCAGGCGCTGGCGCTGGATCTGGCGCTGTCGCCCTCGCCGGCGAAGATGCGCCAGGTGACGACCTTCTCGTCGATCTCGCGCAGGCGCTTGGAAAGCAGGCGGCAGAGCAGGCGGACGAACTCGAGCGAGGCGGCGGGGTCGAGCGCCAGCATCTCCTGGATGGCCGACTGATCGAGCGACAGGACGGTCACCGCGCCTTCGTGGGCGCGGGCGTCGGCCGAGCGCGGCTCGCCTTCGATCAACGACATCTCGCCGAAGAAGTCGCCGCGCTCGAGGATCGCGAGCGCCTCCTCGCCGGCGCCCGGAATGAATTTCGAGATCAGCACCTTGCCTTCGAGGACGACGTACATCTCCTTGCCCTCGTCGCCTTCCTCGAAAAGCGCGCTGCCCGCCGCGAACTTGATCTCGCGCGAGAAGGTGGCGAGCGTCAGCAGCTCCTTGCTGGTCAGCCCCTGCTCTTGCAGCAGCTTCACCTTGTCGTCGCGCGGCACCTCGACGTCGCCGGCCTCGCGAGCGCGCCGCAGGCGCAGGAAATTCTCGGGCTGCTTGTCGGCCGGGAAGAACGTCCGCAGCTGGTCGTTCGTGGCGCGCAGCTTGCCGGACAGGGCGTGCCAGAGCGCCCAGTAGACGTGGACACCGAACTCGCTCCAGCTGGCGGCCTTCGCCTCGGTCGAGTCGGCGTCCAGGCGCAGCAGGCGGACGGTCTTGAGCGCCACCGCGTCGGCCGAGCGCGGGCCGCCGGAGATGAAGCCGATCTCGCCGAAGAGCGCGCCGGGCTTGAGCAGCGCCAGCGGGAACGTGCCGTAGGGCGTCGTGCGCTGGATCGAGATCTCGCCCTCCTCGAGCAGGTAGAAGTCGCGCCCGGTGTCGCCGAAGCCGAAGATCTTGGTGCCGGCGGGGACGCTCTCCTCGGAGAGCGCCGAGGAGAGCGCGAAGACCTGCTCGTCGGTGAGGTGCGACCAGAGCTCGCTCTTGCGCAGCCGCGCCGCCAGTATCAGCCGGCCCCCGGGCGCCTCGATCGGCGCCGGCGCCAAGCCGTCGACGAGCCCTTCGGCGCTGCGGAAACGCTCGCGCCGCCACTGCAGGCGGTCGAAGGCCGTGTGCAGCTCCTCCTCGCGGCCGCGAAAAAGCGCCACCACGCGGCCGCCGTCCCAGGCGAGGAGATGGCGCAGCGTCCGGATGCGGCGCCGCAGCCGCAGAGCGTGCTGGTCGTCGTGGGGCGGCAGGAGGAGGAAGGCGTCGATGGTCGCCGAAATCGCCGGCTCGAACTGTTTGCGTTCGTACTCGACTTGGCCCAGCAGCTCCGCCGCCTCGCGATCGAAGGGGTTGAAGCGCAGCGCCCGCCGCAGATGCTCGGCGGCGGCGTCGAAGTCCTGCAGCCGGAAGTGGATGCGGGCGGCGAGCTTGTAGTTCGAAGGGCTGATGGCGTCGCGCTGACGCGCCAGCTCGAGGCACTCGAGCGCCGAGAAGTCCTCGCCGCGCTCGGCATAGAGCCAGGCGAGGCCGACGAAGTGCGAGGCGTCGATCGAGGAGCGGCGCATCTCGTCGCGCACCGTCTCGGTGACGTCGCGCTCGGGGGTCTTGACCGTCGCGCGGCGCAGCTTGCGCAACCGCGCCACCGCCAGCCGGATGCCGAGATCGCGCGGATCGAGGCGCATGGCGAGCTGGAAGAGCTCGAGCGCCTCGTCGAAGCGCCGGGCGTCGGCGAAGCGACGCGCCAGCTCGACGAGCTCGCGATTGTCCGGTCGGTCGGGTGACTCGGCCATTGCGGCGGGCCCTTCCCCTCTCCACGGAAGCGCTCGGCAGTGTAACATGCGCCGAACGATGCTCGGGCTGCCGGAAGAGCTCCAACGGTACGTCGACGAGGGCCTGCGCCTCTGCCGCGAGGGCGAGTGGCGCAAGGGCATGCCCGTGCTCGCTTCGGTCATCGAGCAGAAGGGGCCGTACGACAAGATCCCGGGCGTCGTCTACTCGTATCTCGGCTTCGGCGTGGCGAAGTACAACAGCAAGATCACCGAGGGTCTGCGCCTCTGCGAGCACGCCGTCAAGATCCAGTTCTACGAGGCCGACAACCACTGGAACCTGGCGCGAGTCAACGTGCTGGCCAAGCAGCGGCGCAACGCCGTGCAGGCGATCAACGCCGGCCTCAAGCTGGACGACGACCACCAGGGCCTGCTCGACCTCAAGCAGGAGATCGGCATGCGCCGCAATCCAGTGCTCGGCTTCCTCGGGCGCGACAATCCGCTCAACGTCTTCCTCGGGCGGATCCGGCACGCGATCGCGGGCAATCCGCGCTGAACGCGCGCGAATTCGCGGCGCGGCTCCGCCGCGGCGTGAAAACCTGACCCGATTCCCCGTCTCTGCCGCCCGGTGCGGCGACCTCGCCTCGCCTGCGTCGAGCTGAAGCAAATCGCCGAACCAAAGCAGGTTGCGTCGGATTCCGCGGGCCCTGGCAGCGTCCTTGCTGGTACGGGGGGCGAGGGAGGAGAGCGTCTCGTCCGCGAGACGAAAGGAGGCCCGAGATGATGGAGCGAATCCACCCTCGTCTTCTTCTCCTCGCAGCGATCGTCGGCGCGCTCGTCGTGCCGCTCGTCGGATGTGACGACGACAGCCCGACGCGTCCGCCGCGGCGAGCCGCGCTCGCTTCGCGCGGCGCTCTCGAGTTCTCGTGCGGGCTCAACTGCTCGTACGAGGGCGAGGCATTCAACGGCGGCGACGGCTGCGCGACGCGCGTGCGGGGTATCACCCGCCTACTGCGCGCGGACGGCTCCGAGCTGGCGAACGACGAGTGGCAGCTCGCCCCG
>DASWJT010000030.1:0-1710 GCA_036397015.1 Thermoanaerobaculia bacterium | reverse complement strand
CCGCCGCCGAGCGCGGCGCCGAGCGCGAGCTCGAGAAGGCGAAGCGGACGGCGTCCACCGCGCTCGCCCGCGTCGGCAAGAGCGCTCGCCGCACCGCCGCCGAAGCGCAGAGGACCGCCGGCGAGAAGGCCGGCGAGCTGCGCCGGGCGGCGAAGCGTGCCGCGGCGCAGGTGAGGAGGTCCACCGCCGAGGGGATCGCCCGGGCCAGGAAGAGCTGGGAGAGTCTGGATCCGAAGGCGAAGGCCGGGGTCGTCGCCGGCGGCGTCGCCGCCCTCGCCACCGCCGTCGCCGCACCGCTCCTGGGCGACAAGGGCGACGAGCCCGCCTGAGGAGCGCCGCGGTCGGAACCCCGACCGCCCCTTCTCACTTCTCCGCGCCGGCCGCCGGGTGGCTCGCGCGCACCGCGCCGCGCAATGGGAATGCCAGCTGCGCGAGGTAGCCACCCGGGACGCGATCGGGGACCACGCCGTAGTTGCTCGGCCAGCGGTCGTAGGGCGCGTGAAACGTGCCGAAGCTGCGGTCGATCCACGGGAAGTGGACGGCGAAGTTCTTGTCCACCGCGGCCGCCTCGGCGGCGTGGTGCCAGTGGTGAAAGTGCGGCGTGACCAGCACGTGCTCGAGCCAACCGAAGCGCAGCCGCACGTTGGCGTGGATGAAGACCGCGTGCACCGAGACGAAGGCGAGATAGGCGACCACCGGTCCTCGCGCGAAGCCGAGCAGGTAGATCGGCAGGAAGGTGAAGCCGCGCGTCGCGACGACGTCGACCAGGTGCAGGCGGGAGCCGGCGAGCCAGTCCATCTCGCGGCTCGAGTGGTGCACCTCGTGGAACGGCCAGAGCGCGCGCACCCGGTGGAAGAGGCGGTGGATCGCGTACTCGGCGAGGTCGGCGACGAGCACGATGGCGAGGAACTGCGCCGCCGCCGGCTGCGCCGCCACCCAACGCGTCAACGGCTCGCTGCGCGCCCAGACGAAGAGCACCGTCGCCGGCGCCAGGGTGAGGAGGGTCGAGACCTGCACCAGCAGGTGGCTGAACACGAAGTGGGTGCCGTCGGTGACCCAGCCCCGCCGGAAGACGCCGCGCGCGCGCAGCGGCACCACTTTCTCGAGCGGCACGAAGACGGCGCAGAGCATCAGGATGTTGAGCAGGAACCAGTCGAGGCCGAGATAGGCGGACGACTCGACCGGCCCCTCGACCTCGACCGCTCCCCCACCCAACAGGCCGGCCGTGAGCGCCAGGCCGACCCCCGTCGCGCCGAGCGCCTTGCGCCGCCTGAGGCCGAGGCTCAAGAGCCCGAGCAGGAATGCCGCGCCGATCGCGATCTCGACCGCCGCGCGCACCCCCGCCAGCGGATAGACCGCCCGCAGCTCGGGCAGCGTCAACAGCGCCGGGAAGTGGAAGCAGACGACTGCGAGCAGGCCGACCGCGCCGAGGAAGACCGATGCGACGCCGCTCGTCCACCCCGTGCCGAGCCGCTTCGGCTCGCCGTCGCCGAGCCAGCGCGCGATCCGCTCCTCGAGGCCCACGGCCGCGGAGCTTGTCAGATCTGCGAGGGCGACCGCCCGCGCCTTTCAGCCCGCGCGGCGCAACAGGCTGCGCAACTTGCGCGTGGGGCGGTACCTGGCGAGGTCGTGCAGACCCTGCGCGTTGAGCCAGAATTCCGGGCTCGTCTCGAACGCCTGCGCCAGCTTCCAGGCCGTGTCGGGCGTGAT
>DASWJT010000029.1:0-17746 GCA_036397015.1 Thermoanaerobaculia bacterium | reverse complement strand
GGAGAGTCGGACAACTGGGGCGGCGAGCAGGAGCGCCTGAATCAGGTCTTCGGCGCGCGGCTGCGCATCACCGGCCTCCGGGGCGCGGCGGGGATGGCGGTCGAATTCCTCGAGTACCTCTCACCGTCCGACGGCCGGGGGCCGCTCGCCGACCTCGCCGCCAACGATCTCGCGCACTGGCAGATCCGCGTCGAGGTCGCCGACGCCGAGGCGGCGGCACGCGCGCTGCGGCCCGCCGGCGGCCGCTGGGTCTCGCCGGGCGCGGTGACGCTCGACGACGCCCGTCTCGGCTTCACGCGCGGCGCTCTGGTGCGCGACGGCGACGGCCACGGCGTCTTGCTGAGTGAGCCCTGAGCCGGGCCGCGCGCGAGCGGCGGGCGGTTGCTCCGCCATCGGCTAGTCTTGCGGCATGCCCCGCGCTCGCTTGCGCACCTCGCTCGCGGCGCTGCTCGTCGCGGCGCCGCTCTCGGCGATGTCCGCGGCCGATGCGATGGCGGCCTATGCGGCGCTCTGGCAGGGGCGGTACGCGACGAACGGCGTCGCCGTGTCCGGCGGTGGGCTCGACTTCGCCGCTGACGTCGCGAGCTGGCGCCTCGTCGACGGCGAGCTGCGCGCGATGGAGCCGCTCGTCGACGGCACCGTCGCCGGCTGCGTCTTCCGTGGCCGCGGCCGCTTTCGGATCGAGCTGCCGGACGACCGCGAGAGCGCGCACTTCGCGCGCATGAGCGAATTGCCGGCGGCGGAGGCCGTCGAGCTCGAGTTCACCGAGATGGTGCTGCGCGTCGCCGACGACACGTGCGAACGGCTCGCCGGCCGGCCGAGCGCTCCGTTCGCGATCGATCGCCTGGCCGACGAGCGCCGCCGGATCTGGATCGAGCGCGCTTTCTTCGACGTCGAGGCGGCGCTCGTGCGCGCTCTCGTCGGCGACGCTCCGGGCCTCGTCGTCGCCGAGATGCGCACGGCGGAGGCGGGGTGGCTCCTCTATACCTTCGATCCCGATCTCCGCGAGGAGATCGGTCTCGCCTACTATCACCCGCGCGAGAACGTCTACGAGTCGTGGGTGAGCCTCGATCGTGCCGCCGACCGGCGGCCGGACGGCCGGCCCGGGGCGCGGCAATCGCCGCAGCTCGACCTCGTCGACGTCGAGATCGGCGCCGATCTGAGAAAGCCGTCGCGGTTCGCGAAGGCCGGGAGGGGCAGCATCATGCCGCGGCGCGGCCGCTTCGAGGCGACGCTGCGCTTCCGGCCGCTGCGTCCCGAGCTCCGCTCGCTCGCCCTCGAGCTCGATCCGTTCGGCGAGCCGGTCGAGGTGCGCGACGAGGCGGGGAGGCCGCTCGCCTACCTGCGCGACCACGTCGGGACGCGCACGGGGGGCCTGCCCGAGGAAGTCTGGGACGACAACTGGCTCGTGCTCCTCGGCGAGCCGCTCGGCGCGGCCGAGCGCACGCTCACCTTCGTCTGGGAGCGCGACATCCTGAACTATGTCTCGGGGCGCCAATGGTACCCGGGAGAGCACGACTCCTACCGCGACCTTCACAAGGCGACGGTGAGCGTGCTGGCGCTGCCCAAGCACGACGTGCGCGGCATGGGAGAGCTGGTCGAGGAGCGCGACGACGCCGAGGGACGCCTGGCACGCTGGCGCATCGCGCGCCCCGTGCGCACCGTCACGTTCTCGTTCGCCGAGCGTTTCGAGGAAGTGCGCATCGAGCGCGCCACACCGCCCGACGTCGTCGCTTTCCGCGCCCGTGGCGGCGCGGCCGCCAAGGTGCACAACGTCGGGGCGGACGTGGCCAACGCGTGGACCTTCTTCGAGCACCTCTTCGGGCCGGGCCCGGAGACGGCGGAGGTCTATGCCACCGCCATCATCGGCGGTCACGGCCAGGCGTTCGAGGGCTTCCTCCATCTCGCCGAGGAGACGTTCGAGATCGAGTCGCGCGGCCGCACCGAGATGTTCCGCGCCCACGAGACCGCCCACCAATGGTGGGGCCATCTGGTCGGCTGGGACTCGCAGCGCGACCTCTGGCTCTCGGAGGCGTTCGCGCAGTTCTCGGCGCTCCTCTTCGTCGAGGCCACCGTCGACGACGGCGCCGAGCTCTATCGCGAGGCGATCGAGTCTTACGCCGCGGCGGCGATGGGCGAGTCGAAGCCGAGCCGCATGCTGCGCGGCTTCACGCCGCCGGCGAACCCCAAGCAGTGGCGACGCGTCGGGCCGATCGCGCTGGGCCCGCGCGCCTCGACCGCCGAGGTCGGCTCCGGCTACTCGATCCAGGCCTACTACAAGGGCACGCTCGTGCTGCACATGCTGCGCTGCCTGCTGCGCGAGAGGAGCGGCGACGACCGGCTCTTCCTCGCCGTCCTCGCCGACTTCGCGCGCGAGCTCCGCGGCCGCGAGGCGTCGACCGGCGACTTCGCCGCCGTCCTCGTGCGGCACGCGCCCGCCGATTGGAGCTGGTTCTTCCGTCAGTGGATCGACGAGACGGCGATCCCGAGCTGGGAATGGTCCTGGCGGCGGGTGCGGTCCGCGGACGGTGCGGATGCAGTCGAGATCGAGCTCGCGCAGAGCGATGCCCCGCCGGGCTTCCGCGCCCCGCTGCCGGTCGAGGTTCGCCTCGCCGACGGCGAGACGGCGCGCGCGATCGTGCTCGTCGACGAGGCGCGCGAACGATGGACGATCCCGCTGCCGGGCCGCGCCGAGGACGTCGAGCTCGACCCCGACCGCGCCGTTCTGGCGAGACGGCGCGAGCGCTGAGCGCGAAACGCGCGGCGCGCGCGGCGCATCCGATCAACGCCGGCCGGTGGCCGGAGGGAGGACCTCGATGTACGACTTCACGGGCCACGTCGCGCTGGTGACCGGCGCCTCGGGCGCGCTCGGCGAGGCGCTCGTCCGCCGGCTGCTCGCCGCGGGAGCGCGGGTGGCGGCGGTGGATCGCAAGCCGGAGCGCCTGGGCGCCGTCTACGCCGACCTGCCCGGCGACCGGCGCCCCTCGGCGCACGGCGCCGACCTCGCCGATGCCGCGGCGGTGGGAGCGATGGTGGCGGCCGTCGTCGAGCGCTACGGCCGCATCGACCACCTCTTCAACGTCGCCGGCGCCTACGCCGGCGGCGACACCGTCGAGGCGACCTCGCCGGAGACCTGGCAGCGGCTCTGGGACGCCAACTTCCGCTCGACGCTCCACGTCTCGGCGGCGTCGGTGCCGGCGATGAAGGGGCAGGGCGGCGGCACCGTCGTCAACGTCGCCTCGCGGGCCGCGCTCGGCGGCGACGCCGGCGCGGCGGCCTACTCGATCGCCAAGACCGCCGTCGTGCGGCTGACCGAGAGCCTCGCCGCCGAGGGCAAGCGCCGCGGCGTGCGCGTCAACTGCGTGTTGCCCGCCACCATCGACACCCCGGCCAACCGCGCGGCGATGCCGGACGCCGACACGACGACCTGGGTGGAGCTCGACGCACTGGTCGACGTCCTGCTCTTCCTCGCGTCGCCGGCGGCGCGCGCCGTCCACGGCGCCGCGCTGCCGGTCTTCGGCACGGCGTGAGGAGGCGTCCGCGCGCGCGCCGGCGCGCGTAGTGCCGACGAACGACGACATGTAGGGGAAGAAGAGATGAAATCTCGACGCAAAGTCCGCACCCTGACGCTACTCGCTCTCGCTGCGGCGCCGCTCCTCGCCGTTTCGCCGGTGAACAAGTCGCTCTTCGGCGGCGTGGCGATCGACGGTTTCGACCCGGTCGCCTATTTCACCGACGGCAAGCCGGTGGAGGGGAAGAAAGAGCACGCGCACGAGTGGCGCGGCGCCACCTGGCGCTTCGCGAGCGCCGAGCACCGCGACCTCTTTGCTGCCGATCCCGGGAAGTACGCGCCGCAGTACGGCGGCTGGTGTGCCTACGCGGTGGCCCAGGGCTCGACCGCCGACAGCGACCCCGCAGCGTGGACGATCCACGGCGGCAAGCTCTACCTGAACTACGACGCGAAGATCCGGGCCAAGTGGCTCGCCGACCGCGACGCCTTCATCGCCAAGGCCGACGCCAACTGGCCCGGGCTCGTCGACGACTGAGCCGCGGCGCGAGAACGGAGACGAGAATGGGGAGCGAGCTGACGACGAGGGCGAGGCGGGCGAGCTGGGTGGCGCAGGTGGCAGTGGCCGCGATCCTGGGCCAGACGCTCTTTTTCAAGTTCACCGGCGCGCCGGAGTCGATCTACATCTTCGAGAAGCTCGGCCTCGAGCCGTGGGGCCGCATCGGGTCGGGGATGGCGGAGCTGCTGGCGGCGGTGCTGCTGCTCGTGCCCGCGACGCCGGCGCTCGGCGCCATCGTGGCGCTCGGCGTCATCTCGGGCGCCATCGCTTCGCATCTCGGGCCGCTCGGCATCGAGGTGCAAGGCGACGGTGGGCTGCTCTTCGGCCTCGCGCTCGCCGTCTTCGCCGGCAGCGCGCTGGTCGTCTGGCTGCGGCGTCGCGAGCTGCCGCTGGTCGGCGCGCGCTTTCGCTGAGCGGCTCGCCGCCGCGGTGGCGGGCTACGGCGCGCGGAGGCGGACGACGAGCTCGTTGCCGTCGGCCTCGACGCCGGCGACCTCGACGTTGCCGTTCGCCAGGTCGAGGACGATGTGCAGCTCGTTGCCGGCCGCCTTCTGGTGGAAGCCGACGCGGATGCCGGCGAGCTCGGGCGAGCCGACGTCGAGGCTCGAGCTCGGGTAGCCGGCGGCCATGCCGGTCAGGCGCACCAGCACGCGCGGGCGTGCGTCGCGCATCTCGTACCAGCGGTAGCCGCCGGGGCGGAGCTCGCCGTCGGCGGCGAGCGTGACGTCGGTGCCGCCGGCGACCGTGCGCCAGCGGATGTCGGTGATCCGCGTCGCCGCTGCCGCGACCGTCGGCGCCGCCGCGGCGAGGCCTTCTCTCGCCTCGGTCTCGCCGGCGCCGGCAGGCTCGGGCGCCGCCGTCGCCGGCGTCGCGCCGACGGCGTCGGCGAGCGTCCGCGCGGGTCCCGGCTGCGGATCGAGCGGCGGCCGCGGCGGCGGCGCGGGCTGTGACTCGGCTTCGAAGACCGGCGGCGAGATCGGCCGCGCACGGCTCTCGGCGCCCGGTCCCCAGAGGAACCACCAGCCGGCGATGCCGGCGGCGGCGATGCCGAAGGTGATCACGAACGGCAGCCAGGCCGAGCTCTCCCGCCGCCGCGCGGCGCCAAAGGCCGGCGGCGCGAGCTCGGCCGGCGCGGGTTGCGTCACCGGTGCGAAGAGCTCCTCGCGCGGCGTCTCGAAGTCTTCCACGGCGAGGCCGCCGGGCGGGCTGTCGCCGAAGAGCCGGAACGGCGCCGGCTCGGCGGCCCGCACCGGCGGCGTCTCGGCTTCGGCTTCGTCGGCCGCCGCGAAGCCGAGCTCGCCCTGTGCCTCGCCGGCGCCGGCTGCCGGCGCCGCGCTCTCGTCGCCGCCCACCTCGACGACGGTGCTCTTCGGCATCGCGGCGAGCAGATCCGGCACGTCGGGGTGATCGGCGACCTCGACGCCGAGCTGCGTCTCGAGGAACTCGAACAGCGACTCGGCGATGTGCTGGCGCGACAGCGCGTCGAGCTCGGAGAACTGGATGCCGACACCCGCCGGCCGCCCGGGGCCCTCGTAGCGTTCGCGCACCCAGGTCACCACGCCGCCGCCCTGCACCGGTTTGCGCTCGTCTCCGAGGACGAACTCGAAGACCAGGCGCGTGCCGACCGCGGGCGGATCGGGGTGCTTGACGAACATCCCCAGCGCCGAGACGTTGGCGGCGAAACCGTTCTGGTAGGCGACGGTGCCCTCGAAGTGCAGCCGCACGACGGCGTCGAGCGGCATCCGCGTCGAGCGCTGGAAGTCGGACAGCAGGCCCAGCGGATCGCGCTCCTGGCGCGGATCGTCGGTCACGCCGCGACCTTCTCCCAATCCGACTCGTCGGCGTCGTGGGCGATCGCCAGGCCGCCGAGAGCGCCGGCGAAGACCGGGTCGTCGACCATGCGCACCTTGCCGCCGCCGAGCTCGTCGAGCGCCTTCTGCAGGTCCCTGGCGAGACCGCGGATGCGGGCGCCGCGCCCGGAGAGGATGACGTTCTGCCGCACCGTCTCCTGGTACTCGGGATCGACGGCGGCGAGCAGGTCGATCATCGTCTCGGAGAAGGGCGCCACCAGGCTCTCGCAGGCGACGCGCAGCGGCTCGGTGATGTCGAGCTCGTGCATCTTGCCGTGCACCGGCGCGGAGACGACGACCTTCTCCTTCGCCTCGCCGACGAAGCCGTGCTGCTCTTTCCAGGTGCGCACCATGTACTCCGAGAACTGGACCTCGGGATGGCGCTCGCGGATGAGCTTGGCGAGCAGGTCGTCGACCGAGTCGCCGGCCTTGGTCAGCGTGCGCTGGTCCTCTTCGGTGGGGTAGCGGCCGCGCATGACGCAGAAATCCGTGGTGCCGGCGCCGACGTCGACGATCATGGTGTGGAGCAGGGCGTCGATGCCGTAGGCGACGGCGAACGGCTCGGAGACGATCATCAGGCTGTCGACGGTGCCCTTCAGGATCTGGCGCAGCTGCTGCTTGTTGACCCGCATGGTCTCCGCCGGGACGCCGACCACGGCGCGTACGCGGCGCTCCCTGTCGTCGGCGACGGCGAGCCGGATGAGGTGGGCGAGGATCTCCTTGACCGCGGCGAGGTCCTTCTCCGAGCCCTCCTTGATCAGCCCCTGCTCGAGCGGGCGGTGGAGGTCGAGCACGGCGCGGTTGTCGAGCGCCTCCTCGCCGAGGAGGACTGCTTTCTTGACCACTTTGCGCGCCACCATGTCGACCGGCCAGCCGACGTAGCTGTCGACCACGTGCCGGGTGTCGTTCGAGGCGGCGATCGCGCTCTGCGAGGTGCCGAGATCGATCCCCACCGAGAGAAACTTCTCTTTCGCGCTCATCGTGCCTCCATCTGGGTCGCGGTGCTGGCGACGAGCTCCGAGTATGACCGAATTCCCGCGCAGAGCGCGACCGCGATGCGCTCGCGATAGCCCTCCTGGGCGAGCAGACGGGCCTCCTCCGCGTTCGACAGCGAAGCGACCTCGGCGAGGATCGCCGGCATCTGGGTGGTGACCAGGACGAGGAAGGGCGCCGACTTGACGCCGCGGTCGGCGACCTCGGGGGCGACCTCGCGGATCGAGCGCACGAGCTGGCGCTGCACCGCGCGCGCCAGCCCCCGCGACTGCTCCTGCCTGAGGTCGGCGTAGATCGAGTCGAGCAGCCGGCGCACGTCGGCGAGGGCGTAGCCCGACTCCCGGTTCTCGTCGCGCGCCAGGCGGACGACGAACGGGTCGTCGGAGGGCCCCAGGTAGTAGGTCTCGATGCCGCGGTTGGCGCGGCCGTCCTCGAGCCAGTTGACGTGGATGGAGACGAAGAGATCGGCGCCGCGCTCGTTGGCGAGGCGGGCGCGGTCGCGCAGCGAGACGCGCGTGTCGCCCGCACGCGTGTAGGCGACCTCGAAACCGGCCTCCGCGAGCTTCGTGCCCAGGCGCCGGCCGATGTCGAGGGTGAGCTCCTTCTCGGCCAGCCCGGTGGGAGTGCGCGTGCCGAGGTCGCCGCCGCCGTGGCCGGGATCGACGACGATGCGCCGCACGGCGACCGGGAAGACGGCGCTCGAGACGCGCGCCGCGGCGCCGGCGCGCGGTGCCGAAGCGAGCCGGGCGGGCCGCGGCGCCGACGCGGCGGCCGGCGCCGCGAGCTCGTCGAGGACGCCGCCCAAGCTCAGCCAGAGCGCCGCGCCGGCGACGCTGAGCGCCACCGCTGCGGCGACGAACGACCACGAGACGGGCGGGCGCCGGTGGAGCCGCCCTTCCGGCTGGTTGCGGATCGCGCGCAGATTGTCGTCGACGACGCCGGCGAGAAGCCGGCGCTTGAGCTTCGGGTTGCGGCGCGGGGGCTGCGGCGGGGACGCGGCGGGCATGTCGGCCCGGCGGCTGCGGAAGTCCGCCCCTCAGCCCTTCAGGCGCTCGAACGCCGCGGCCAGCGCCCCCATCCCCTCCGCCTTGCGGCTGCGCTTGAGGTAGCTGTGGTAGTCGGACTTCGAGCCCTCGAGGGCCTTCTCCTCGCGAGTCAGCGAGATGCGCTTGCGCCGCGGATCGACCTCCGAGACCTTGAGCTTGATCTGCTTGCCCACCGGGTACGCCTTGCCGAGCGAGGCGCCGCGCGGCAGCCCCATCTCCGAGGTCGGCAGCAGGCCGGTGAGCCCCGGCTCGAGCTCGACGAAGGCGCCGAACGGCGCCACCCGCTCGACGGTGCCCTCGACGATCGCCCCCTCCGCGTAGCGCTTCTCGACGCCGCGCCAGGGGTCGCCCGCGGGCACCTCGCGCAGCGCCAGCGAGATGCGGCGGCGGCCGGGATCGACCTCGCGCACCCAGCCGGCGAGCGCGGCGCCGTCGGCGAGCTGCGGATCCTCGGGCTTCATGCCGGGAGCGAGGTTGGACGGATGGAGCAGCCCCTCGATACCCGGCGCGAGCTCGACGAACCAGCCGAAGTCGCTCTTGCGCTTGACCGTGCCCGAGAACTTCCCGCCCGCCGGCCAGTGCTCGGCGGCGCTCTCCCACGGATCGGCGGCGAGCGCGCGCAGCGACAACGAGGCGCGCTCGTTCTTCTTCGCCGGCAGCTTGACGACCTTGGCCTCGACCTCCTGGCCGACCGTGAGCAGCTCGCTCGGGTGCGCCACGCGGTGGTGGGCGAGCTCGGAGACGTGGATCATCCCCTCGACGCCGCCGAGGTCGACGAAGGCGCCGAAGTCGAGCACCGAGATCACCTTGCCGCGGAGCACGGCGCCGACCTGGACCCTCTTGCGCGCCTCGTCGACGAGGTGGCGCTTTTCCTCCAACAGAACGGCAGCGCGCGAGAGCACCAAGCGGTGGCCCTTCTCCTCGACGCGCAGGACGCGGAAGAGATGCTCCTGGTCGAGGTACTTGGCGGGCTCGTGCGGCGCGCCGAGCTCCATCGACGAGCGCGGGCAGAAGGCGCTGATGCCGTCGACGACGACGTGGAAGCCGCCGGCGTTCCAACCGATCACCTTGCCGACGACCGGCAGCTCCTTGTCGAGCGCCTGCCGCACGCCGTCGCTGGTCAATCCGGCGAGCTCCTCGGGCGTCGGCGCCACGAACTCCTCCGAGCGCGGCCGCCGCACCGGGCGCTTGCGCTTCGTCGCGCGCTCGCGCTTCTTCGTCGGCGGCTGAGCGGCCGCGTCGGCGGGGGCGGCGGCGAGCGCCGCCGCGTCGTCCTCGACGGCGACCTCCACGCCGAGCTCGACGGCCGGTCGCGAGGCGGTCTCGCCGTGCGCGCTCTCGACGGTGGCGGCGGCCTCGGCGACGGCGGCGAGCGCTGCGGCCACCTCCGGGGACTGGGCTTCCGGCGCGGCCGCGCTCTCGGTCGTCGTCTCGGTCGCGTCGGAAACGGAGGGGTGCTCGCGCTCGCTCATCTTCGACTCCACGGTGGCGCCACGTCGGGGCGGGATCGTCGGTGTGTCGGGCCGCGTCGCGGCCGGGGAGCAGAGGATAGCGCATTCGCCCTCGCCGCGCCTCCTGGCGTCGCTGCCGCGCCCGACCCGCTAGGATCAGCGGCGCCACCGCCGCAGCCCCGTTCGAGGAGGTCCGATGTCGCGCTCCATCCGTTCGTCGTCGCTCGCCGCCGCCTGCTGTCTCGCGCTCTCGTCCACGGCCTCGCCGGCGCTCGCCGCCGCCCGCCCCGCGGCGGCGGCTGCCTCCGCGCCGGCGGTGGATCCGGCGCTCCTCGGCTCGCTCGCCTGGCGCGAGATCGGGCCGTACCGCGGCGGCCGCTCGGCGGCGGTCGCGGGGCTCCGCGGCGACCGCTCGACCTATTACTTCGGCGCGACCGGCGGCGGCGTGTGGAAGACGACCGACGCCGGCAAGACGTGGACGAGCGTCTCCGACGGCTTCTTCGGCGGCGCGATTGGCGCCGTCGCGGTGGCGCCGTCCGACCCCAATGTCGTCTACGTCGGCACCGGCGAGAAGACGGTGCGCGGCAACGTCTCCTCCGGCGACGGCCTGTGGAGGTCGGTCGACGCCGGCAAGACGTGGCAGCACGTCGGCTTGGCCGACAGCCGCCACCTGCCGCGCGTGCGGGTGCATCCGCAGAACGCCGATCTCGTCTACGCCTGCGCGTTGGGCCACCTCTTCGGCCCCAACGACGAACGCGGCGTCTTCCGCTCGCGCGACGGCGGGGCAAGCTGGCAGAAAGTGAAGTTCGTCTCGCGCGACTCGGGCTGCATCGACCTGGCGATGGACCCGACCAACCCGCGCGTGCTCTACGCCGGCTTCTGGAACGTGCGCCGGCAGCCGTGGACGCTCGAGTCCGGCGGCCCCGGCTCGGGAATCTGGAAGTCGACCGACGGCGGCGACAGCTGGAGCGAGCTCACCGCTCATCCAGGACTGCCGCGCGGAGTGATCGGAATCGTCGGTCTCTCGGTTTCGCCGGTCGATCCGGAGAACGTGTGGGCGATGGTCGAGGCCGAGGAGGGCGGCCTCTTCCGCTCGCGCGACGGCGGCGAGACGTGGAGCCGCACGAGCGACGACCGCGCGCTGCGCCAGCGCGCCTGGTACTACACGCGCGTTTACGCCGACACCGCGAGCGTCGACGTCGTCTACGTCCTCAACGTCCGCTTCCACCGCTCGCAAGACGGCGGCAAGAGCTTCACGGCGATTCGCACGCCGCACGGCGACAACCACGACCTGTGGATCGACCCCGACGATCCGCGGCGGATGATCGAGTCGAACGACGGCGGCGCCAACGTCTCGGAAGACGGCGGCGCCACCTGGACCGGGCAGGACAACCAGCCGACGGCGCAGATCTACCGCGTCTCGACCGACGACGACTTCCCGTGGCGGATGCTGGGCGGACAGCAGGACAACTCGGCGCTGCGCATCCGCTCGCGCTCGGGCGGCGCCGTGATCGGACCGCGCGACTGGGAGGAGACCGCCGGCGGCGAGAGCGGCCACGTGGTGGCCGAGCCGGGCGAGCCCGACGTCGTCTACGGCGGCTCCTACGGCGGCTTCCTGATGCGCGGCGACCACCGCACGGAGGAGATCCGCCTGGTCAACGTCTGGCCCGATGATCCGATGGGCGGCGGTGCCGAAGCGTTCCGCTACCGCTTCCAGTGGAACTACCCGCTCCTCTTCTCTCCGCACGGCGGGCACCGGCTCTACGCGGCGTCGAACGTGCTCTTCGCGAGCGACGACGAAGGCCAGACGTGGCGCGCGATCTCGCCGGACCTGACCCGCGCCGACCCGGCGAAGCTCGGCCCCTCGGGCGGCCCGATCACCAAGGACAACACCAGCGTCGAGTACTACGCCACGATCTTCGCCGCCGCCGAGTCGCCGCACGAGCCGGGGGTGCTGTGGACGGGATCGGACGACGGCCTCGTGCACGTCTCGCGCGACGGCGGCGCGACGTGGGCGAAGGTGACGCCGAGAGCGCTCCCCGAGTGGAGCCAGGTCAACGCGATCGACGTCCATCCGTTCGAGAAGGGCGGCCTCTACCTCGCCGCCACGCGCTACAAGCTCGACGACGACCAGCCGCTGCTCTTCCGCACCACCGACTACGGCGCGACGTGGACGCGCATCGACGGCGGGATCTCGCGCCACGAGTTCACCCGCGTCGTGCGCGCCGATCCCGGCAAGCGCGGCCTGCTCTACGCCGGCACCGAGCGCGGCCTGTGGGTCTCGTTCGACGACGGCGGGCGCTGGCAGAAGCTGCCGGTGTTGGCGCCGCAGGCGGGGCCCGGAGGGCCCCCGTCGCTTGCGATCAGCGGCTTGCCGCAGGTGCCGGTGACCGATCTCGCGGTGAAGGACGGCGCGCTCGCCGCCGCCACCCAGGGGCGCGGCTTCTGGGTGCTCGACGACCTCGAGGTGCTGCGCCAGCTCGCGCCGGGCGCGGCGACCGACGCGCCGCGTCTCTTCGCGCCGCGCCCCGTGCTGCGCGTCGAGTCCGGCGACGGCTGGGGCGGCCCGCGCCTGGGCGGCAAGAACCCGCCGAACGGCGTCGTGCTGCACTACTTCCTGCCGGAGGAGCCGGTGGCCGAGGCGGAGGTGAAGGTCGAGATCCTCGGCGCCGACGACGCCGTGCTGCGCACCTTCACGCGCCAGCCGAAGAAGGAGGGCCCGGACTCCGACGAGCCGAAGGAGGACGAACGCGGCGAGGACGTGCGTCAGGTGCCGGCGCAAGCGGGCGCCAACCGCTTCGCCTGGGATCTGCGCCTGGCGCCGCCCGAGACCTTCGACGGTCTGATCCTGTGGAACGACGTCGACGCGGGGCCGATGGTGCCCCCGGGGAGCTACCGCGCGCGCCTCGCGGTCGGCGAGTGGAGCGAGACGGTCGCTTTCGAAGTGGCGAAGGACCCGCGCTCGACCGTCGGCCTGGAGGACCTCGTCGCCCAGTTCGAGTTCCTGGTCGGCCTGCGCGACGAGCTCTCGCGCATCCACCGCTCGATCAAGAGCCTCCGCGACGTGCGCGGCCAGCTCGAGACCCTCGAGCAGCGCGCCGGCGACGGCGAGGCGAGGAAGCCGCTGGTCGAGCGGTCGAAAAAGCTGCGCGAGGCGATGACCGCGATCGAGGAGAAGCTCTACCAGACGAAGAACAAGAGCGAGCAGGATCCGCTCAACTTCCCGATCCGCTTGAACGACAAGCTCGCCGGCGTCTACCAGGTGGCGTCGTTCGGCGACAACCGCCCGACCGACTCCGCCGTCGCCGTGCGCGCCGAGGTCGCGGGCAAGATCGACGCCGAGCTCGCAGCGCTCGGCAAGCTCCTCGACGAGGAGCTGCCGGCGATCAACGAGGCGGCGCGCGCCGCCGAGCTGCCGTTCGTGGCGCCGACGCCGGCGAAGGAGTGAGCGCGCGCCGGGCGGCGGGGCGGCGCGACGAGCTCCGCCTCGCCGTCTTCGTCTCGCCGCACGGCTTCGGCCACGGGGCGCGGTCGAGCGCGGTGCTCGCCGCGCTCCACGAGCTCCGCCCGCGCCTCGCCGTCACCCTCTACACCACCGTTCCCCGTTGGTTCTTCGTCGAATCTCTTTCTTTTTCCGTTACCTATCGCGAGCTGGCGTGCGATGTCGGTCTGGTGCAAGAGAGCGCGCTCGAGGAGAACCTCGCCGAAACGGTCGAGCGCCTCGAAGAGCTCGAAACCAAGACGAGAGGCTTCCATTTAGGGGGGCTGGTCTCCGAGGTTCGAGACTCCGGTGCCGTCGCGGTGCTCTGCGATATCTCGCCGCTCGGTCTGGTGGTGGCGCGCGAGGCGGGGCTACCTTCGATCCTGGTCGAGAATTTCACCTGGGACTGGATCTACGAGCCGCTCGCGGCGGCGGAGCCGCGCCTCGCGCCGTGGGTCGAGCGGATGCGCGAGCTCTTCGCCCTCGCCGACCTCCGCATCCGCTGCGAGCCCCACTGCGGCGCGGCGCCGGACCCTGTCGGCGCGAACGAGAGCCCCGTTCCCCCTTCAATGGAAGTCTTTTCCGACGGCGAAACCGGCGCGACGCGCGCTTCTTTCGGCACCAACGACGGAGCCGCCCAGCTTCTAGTAGAAGGGTCGTTGCTTTCGGTCGGCGACTGGCCGTCGCCGGCGGAGCTCGCTCCGCCGCCGCTGAGCGTCGACGTCCCGCCGATCGCGCGGCGGCCGCGTTCGACGCCGGCCGAGGTACGCGCTCGGCTCGCTCTCGCGCCGGCCGCGAGCGGCCGGCCGTTCGTCCTCGTCTCGATGGGCGGCATCGAGTGGTCGTATTCGAATCTCGATCGGCTGCGCGCGGCGGAGCGATTCGACTTCGTCGTGCCGGGCGGCGCGACGGAGGAGCGTCACGACGGCAACCTCCGGCTGCTGCCGCACCACTCGCCGGTGCACCACCCCGACCTCGTCGCCACGGCGGACGCCGTCGTCGGCAAGCTCGGCTACTCGACGGTGGCCGAGGCGGTGGCGGCGGGGACGCGCTACCTCTTTCCGCCGCGCCCCGGCTTCCGCGAGCACGCCGTGCTCGCTGCCTACGTCGGCGAGCGGCTGCCGAGCGCCGAGATCGCGTCGGCCGAGCTCGCCTCGGGCGAGTGGATCGAGCGACTTCCGTCGCTCCTCGCCCGGCCGCGGCCGGAGCCGGACCTGCGCTTCGGAGCCGCAGCCGCGGCGAGGGCGATCCTCGATCGTTACGCGGGCTGAAGCGCCCGCTCGCCGCTCAGCGCACCAGGATCCAGACGCCGCCGCGCAGGCGGTGGCCGCAGCCGGGGCCGTGGTGGTGATGCTCGGCGCGGTACCAGTGGCCGCGGTGCCTGTAGTGGCCACATTGCGCGCTGTGCACGTGACCGCGGGCGACGACCACCGGCGGGCCGATCGGTATGGCGACGCCGGCATGAACGAGACAGCCGCCGAGCGCGAGCGCGCCGGCGCAGACTGCGGATGCGAACAGAGCTCTCGATCTCATTGCGTGCCTCCTTGGCGAAGGAAACCCGTTGCAAGGCCCGTTCCTGCGCCCGAACCGCCCGTCGCCACGGGCCTTCGCGCCGAGCGCGCGGTCGATCGGGGAGGCTCGGTGCCTGCTTTCCTCGCTCCGCCGCCGCGAGCGCCGCTGATAGGATCGCGGCCCGGCATGCCGAAGCGCACCGACATTCGGTCGATCGCCGTCGTCGGCTCCGGTCCCATCGTCATCGGGCAGGCCTGCGAGTTCGACTACTCGGGGACGCAGGCTTGCCGCGTGCTGCGCCGCGAGGGCTACCGCGTCGTCCTCGTCAACTCGAACCCGGCGACGATCATGACCGACCCCGAGTTCGCCGACGCGACCTACGTCGAGCCGCTCGTCCCCGAGATCGTCGAGAAGATCCTCGAGAAGGAGCGCCCCGACGCCCTGCTGCCGACGGTGGGCGGGCAGACCGGCATCAACCTGGCGCTCGCGCTCGCCGAGCGCGGCGTGCTCGACCGGCTCGGCATCGAGCTCCTCGGCGCCGGCGTCGAGGCGCTGCGCGTCGGCGAGGATCGCGAGCTCTTCAAGCAGGCGATGGAGGAGATCGGCCTGCGCGTCTGCCGCTCGGGCTACGCCGGCTCGCTCGACGAGGCGCAGGAGATCGCGGCGCGCATCGGCTTCCCGGTCATCGTGCGGCCGAGCTTCACTCTCGGCGGCGAGGGCGGCGGCACCTGCTACAACCGCGACGAGCTCGACGAGCTGATCGCGACCGCGCTCGAGACCAGCCCGGCGCACCAGGTGCTGGTCGAGGAGTCGGTGCTCGGCTGGAAGGAGTTCGAGCTCGAGGTCATCCGCGACCACCACGACAACGCCATCGTCATCTGCTCGGTCGAGAACTTCGACGCCATGGGCGTGCACACCGGCGACTCGATCACCGTGGCGCCGCAGCAGACCCTGACCGACCGCGAGTACCAGGCGATGCGCGACGACGCGTTCAAGGTCATCCGCCGCGTCGGCGTCGCCACCGGCGGCTCCAACATCCAGTTCGCGGTCGACCCGGAGAGTGGCGAGCGCATCGTCATCGAGATGAACCCGCGCGTCTCGCGCAGCTCGGCCCTGGCCTCGAAGGCCACCGGCTTCCCGATCGCCAAGGTGGCGGCGCAGCTCGCCGTCGGCTACACCCTCGACGAGATCCCCAACGACATCACCGGCAAGACCTTCGCCGCTTTCGAGCCCAGCCTCGACTACACGGTGGTCAAGATCCCGCGCTGGGCGTTCGAGAAGTTCCCGACCGCGAAGTCGACGCTCGGCACTTCGATGAAGTCGGTGGGCGAAGTGATGGCGATCGGCGGCACTTTCGGCGAGGCGCTCGAGAAGGCCCTCGCCTCGCTCGAGCTCGACGGCTCGCTGACGACACGCGAGGAGCGCGTCGCCGACCCGGTGCGGCTGCGCCAGCGCCTGGCGGTGCCCAACTGGGAGCGCCTCTTCGCCATCTTCGCCGCGTTGCGCCAGGGTTGGTCGATCGAGGAGCTCTCCAAGTTGACCCACATCGACCGCTGGTTCCTGCGCGAGATCCGCGACTTGGTCGAGCTGGAGACCGAGCTCGCCTGCTGGAACCTCGCTTCGGTGCCCGCGGCGCTGCTCGCGCGCGCGAAGCAGAACGGTCTCGGCAATCCGCGGCTGGCGCAGCTGCTCGACGCCCCGCTCGCCGCGGTCGAGGCGCGCCTCGCGCGCGAAGGCATCCGGCGCGTCTTCAAGCGCGTCGACACTTGCGCCGCCGAGTTCCCCGCCGAGACGCCGTATCTCTATTCGACCTACGGCGCCGAGGACGAGGCCGAGCCGACCGCGCGCCGCAAGGTGATGATCCTCGGCTCCGGCCCCAACCGCATCGGCCAGGGCATCGAGTTCGATTACTGCTGCGTGCACGCGGCGTTCGCGCTCTCGGCGATCGGCTTCGAGACGATCATGGTCAACTGCAACCCGGAGACCGTCTCGACCGACTACGACACCTCCGACCGTCTCTACTTCGAACCGCTCACCATCGAGCACGTGATGGCGATCGTCGAGCGCGAGAAGCCCGAGGGCGTCGTCGTGCAGCTCGGCGGCCAGACGCCGCTCAAGCTCGCCCAGGGGCTCGCCGCGCGCGGCGTCCGCATCCTCGGCACCTCGCCCGACGCCATCGACCTCGCGGAGGACCGCCAGCGCTTCGGAGCGCTGCTCGCCGCCGAGGGGATCCGCCAGCCGGCGAACGGCACGGCGCGCACGCTCGACGAGGCGCTCGCGGTGGCGCGCCGGCTCGGCTTCCCGGTGCTGGTGCGGCCGTCCTACGTCCTCGGCGGGCGCGCCATGGCGATCTGCCACGACGAGTCGACGCTCGAGCGCTTCATGGGCGAGGCGGCCGAGGTCTCCGACGGTCACCCGGTGCTCCTCGACCGCTTCCTCGAGGACGCCGTCGAGTTCGACGTCGACGTCGTCGCCGACGGCGAGCGGGCGGTGGTCTGCGGCATCCTGCAGCACATCGAGGAGGCCGGCGTGCACTCGGGCGATTCGGCAGCGGTGCTGCCGCCGCACACCGCCTCGGCGGCCGACGTCGCCGAGATGCGCGAGATCGCGCTCCGCCTCGCCCGCGAGCTCGACGTGCGCGGCCTGATGAACGTGCAGTTCGCGCGCCACCGCGGCGACCTCTACGTCCTCGAGGTCAACCCGCGCGCCTCGCGCACGGTGCCGTTCATCGCCAAGGCGGTGGGGCTGCCGCTGGTCGGCATCGCCAGCCGGGTGATGGCGGGGGAGACGCTCGCCGGGATCGGCTTCACCGAGGAGCCCGAGGTGCCGGCGGTCTTCGTCAAGGCGCCGGTCTTCCCGTTCAAGCGCTTCCCGGGCGTCGATCCGCTGCTCGGGCCCGAGATGAAGTCGACCGGCGAGGTGATGGGCATCGCCTCGACCTTCGGCGTCGCCTTCGCCAAGGCGTGGATCGGCGCCGGCAACGCGCTGCCGCTGACCGGCACGGCGTTCCTCTCCGTGCACGACCGCGAGAAACCGCGGTTGGTCGGAGTCGCCGAGCGGTTGGCCGAGCTCGGTTTTCGGATCGTCGCCACCTCCGGCACCGCCGCCTACTTGGCCGAGCGCGGCTTCGAGGTGGCGCCGATCCTCAAGGTGCACGAGGGGCGCCCGAACGTCGTCGACGCGATGATCAACCGCGAGATCCAGCTCGTCGTCAACACCCCGATCGGCCGCGAGTCGGCGATCGACGACGGCTACATCCGCGCCACCGCGATGCGCCACCAGGTGCCGTGCATCACCACGGTGACCGGCGCCGAGGCGGCGGCCGAGGCGATCGCGGCGCTGCGCG
>DASWJT010000028.1:0-21818 GCA_036397015.1 Thermoanaerobaculia bacterium | reverse complement strand
TAAGCGGCGCTAAAGGTGGAGGAGTGGGCTGGTCCGCGGGCGCTGGCGAGCGATGAGCGAAGCGCCGAGCAGCCGCCCCAAGGAGAAGTAGCGCCACCGCGCCGGGGAGCCTGCCGGGCCCCCGTCAGCGCCCTTATGCCGCACCCAGTTTCCTTGGACAGTGAATTGGGAGTAGAAGGGCGTCCAGGAGGAACGAGGGATGCGAGGCAAGTCTGTGCTTGAAAAGGGAGAGCCCCCCAAGGGGGGCTCGGCGGCCGGCTCGATGTCGTCGGCGCTCACCGACTGCAGCGTGCCCGCCGGCGTCGTGAAGCGCACTTCTCGGCCGCGCATCTCCCAGGCACCGCGCGGGGGATGGCGCAGCGATGCCTCCGTCGGCCCCTGACGGGCGGTGCGAGCGTAGCGAAATCGCGCGCCGGACGGCAGCGGTCGCCGTCCCATGCGCGCCCCGGCTCGCCTCGGCGCCGTGCGCTACGATCGCCGGGCACGAGCGGGGGAGCCGAGCGAGCCATGAGCGAGAACGCCAGTCCACGTCCGAAGGTCGAGCGCGCCGACGCCGTCGAGCGCCAGCCGGTCGCCGCCGGGACGGCGACCGAGATCCAAGTGCTCGTCGGCCCGGCCGACGGCGCGCCCAACTTCGCGCTGCGCCGCTTCATCATGGGTGAGCAGGGCGGCATGCCGCGGCACACCAACGAGGTCGAGCACGAGCAGTACGTCCTCGCCGGCCGCGCCCGCATCACGATCGGCGGCGACGTGCACGAGGTCGCCGCCGGCCACACCCTCTACATCCCCGCCCGCGTCCCCCACTCCTACGAGGTCCTCGAAGCCCCCTTCGAGTTCCTCTGCGTCGTCCCCAACACCCCCGACAAGATCACCCTCCTCGACGAAGGCTGCTGAGCGCTCAGCCGCCGGCCGCCGCGAAGCCCACTTCGCGGCGCGGCGGCAGGCGCTCGAGCCAGGCGAGCGAGCGCTCGAGATGGCGTCGCTCGACGCGTGGCTCGGCGCCGGCGCGCCTGGCGTCGGGAGCCGCGATGCGGAGCAGCCGATCGATTCGACCGGAGTTGTTGCGAACCGCTAAACAACTCAAAATAACACATTTGCATGAGATGTTCACGATCCACCGTTGTTCGTGTATTATGAACAGTCTTGATTCGTGAACAAATATTGCGTCTAGGCGCCAAGTTGTTCAGTTCTGATTCCCGTTCACGATGCACGAACAGAAGAGAATAATGAACAGAATGGATATGACTCGGGCTCGGAAACCGGAGAACCGCCTGCTCGAAGGTGCGGCCGGGATACTCCGTGACTACGGAGTCGACTGGGGCATCCTTCAGATCGAACCCGACCTCGGGCGTCACGCACTCGATGCGATCGTCGAGATCGGACAAGCCGGGCGAAAGACGAAGCTCGTCGTCGAAACCAAACTGCGCCCGCGAACCGCGCAGGCCGGAGCCATCGTCGCTCAGCTCCGACAGCACCGGCTCCCGGCCCTGCTCCTCGCCGACTACATCAATCCGGAGCTCGCGGAAGAGCTGCGCCGCAACGAGATCGGCTTTCTCGACATGGAGGGCAACGCCTACCTGCGCGGCGACGGGCTGCTCATCTGGATCACCGGGCGCAAGGAGACGCGAAGAATGCGATTCGAGCGCGAGGCCCGGCGCGCCTTCCAGCCGACCGGACTGAAAGTGATCTTCGCTCTCCTCTGCCGCCCCGAGCTCGTCGAGAAGGACTACCGGACGCTCGCCAACGTCGCCGGCGTCGCTCTGGGCACCGTCCAGTGGATCATGCGGGACCTGGTCCAAGAGGGTTATGTCCAGCGCAAGGGCCGCACCGAGCGCCGCTTGGTCCGCCTCGATCGTCTGCTCGACGAGTGGGCCCTCGGCTATGCGCGCGATCTGCAACCGCGGCAGCTGCTGGGACGCTACGAAACGCGCAGATTCGACGCCTGGCGCGAAACCGATCTCCGCAAGCACGCAGCACTGTGGGGCGGCGAGGCGGCTGCGGCGCTCATCACGGGCTATCTCAAGCCGGGGACGCTGACGATCTGGGCGGAGAAGCCGACCGCCCGGCTTCTGGCCGAGCTCGGCCTGCGACTCGACGAGAAGGGGCGGGTCCAGATTCGCCAAGTCTTCTGGAACCGCGACGTAGAGATCGAGGGTGTCGACGAGCAGGTGACCGAGCACGGTCCGCCGATCGCCGACCGAGCCGTGCCTCCCGTCCTCGTCTATGCGGAGTTGCTCGCGATCGGCGAGGCGCGCACCCTCGAGACGGCGCAGAGAATCCGAGATGAGTGGATCGATCGACCTTTCGAGCGCTACCGAGCTCGCGCCGCTCGCTGACGTCGTTCGCGACGTTCTTCGCGCCGGGCAAGGACGCTCACGACATCGCGCTCATTCTCGGGTGCTACGCGGAGGCAGGAAACTCTGAACGACGATTCGATGAGATTCCGGGAATCGGAGAGCGCGAGGACTTCGACTTTGAGATGGCAGGTGCGGAGCTCTGCGGGCGCGATCTCGCGAAGGTCGTGTCGGCGGACCTCAATACGGAGCTGACGCGGATTCTCCGGCAAGAGGCGAACCCTCGGGGAGACTTACGACTGGCGGGGGAGATGGATCGCGAGGATCCGGAAGGCGCGCGCGAGACGCTCGATGCATTTCTTCGGGGCCTCCGGCCTATGGAGGTCTCGATCGAGTAGCCGATCATCGCGAGAGATTGCGCTAGCGTGCACGGCGAGCCGCGATGCGCATGCTCCTCCTCACCGCGACCGCCCTCGTCGCCTTCGCCGCCAACTCGTGGCTCTGCCGGGCGGCGCTCCGGTCCGGGTCGATCGACGCCGCGAGCTTCACCGTCGTGCGCCTCGCGAGCGGGGCCGCCGTGCTCTGGCTGCTCGCGCGCGCGAGCCCGGCAGCGGCCGCGCCGGGAGCGCGGCGGTCCGGCAGCCCGCTCTCCGCGGCGGCGCTCTACGCCTACGCGATCGCCTTCTCGTTCGCCTACCTGGCGCTCGACGCCGGCACCGGGGCGCTCATCCTCTTCCCCAGCGTGCAGCTCACGATGCTCGCGGGCGCCATCGGCGCGGGACATCGCGTCGGCTGGAGCGAAGGGCTCGGGGTCGCCGTCGCGCTCGCCGGGCTCGTCGTCCTCGGCGCGCCGGGAGCGACGGCGCCCGCGCCATTGGCCGCCGCCGGCATGACGCTCGCGGGCGTCGCGTGGGGGGTCTACAGCCTGCGCGGGCGTGGCGTCGCGACGCCGTTGCTCGCAACCGCCGACAACTTCCGGCGCACGCTGCCGGCGGTCGTCGCGACGCTCGCCGTCGCAGCGCCGCTCGGCGCGCTCGCGGCGAGCCCGCGCGGAGCGCTGCTCGCCGCGGTCTCGGGCGGGCTCACCTCCGGAGTCGGCTATGCGATCTGGTACGCGGCGCTGCCCGGCCTCTCGCCGCTCGTGGCCGGGCTCGCGCAGCTCGCGGTGCCGGTGCTGGCGGCGGCGGGCGGCATCGTGCTCCTCGGGGAGCGGCTGACGCCGCGCCTCGTCGCCGCGGGAGCGCTCGTCCTGGCCGGACTCGCGCTCGCCCTCGCCGGCCGCCGCGGGCGCTGAGCGCCGCTCGCCGCGGGCGGCCTACTCGACGGCGGCGCGGCCGGCGGCGAGCGGCAAGTGGAGCTGTTCCTGGAACCAGGCCACCTCGTGCCCACCCTTTGCTTTCGCCCGGTACATCGCCGCGTCGGCGGCGCGCAGCAGGGAGGCGGCGTCCTGGGCGTGGTCGGGAGCGACCGCGATGCCGACGCTGAGCGACGGCGAGATCTTCCCCCACGGCCCGGCGAGCGGCTCCCTCGCCCGGGCGAGCAAGCGGCGCGCGGCCTGCTCGGCGTCGACGGGCAGGTCGACTCTCGGCATGACGAGCACGAACTCGTCGCCGCCGATGCGGGCCAGCGTGTCGGTCGAGCGCACCGCCGCGGCGAGCGCGGCGGCGACCTCGGCGAGCAGGAGATCCCCCGCGGCGTGACCGCAGCGATCGTTGACCGCCTTGAAGCCGTCGAGGTCGAGAAAGAGCAGGCCCACCTGATGGCTCCCCTCGTCCAGCCCGCCCATCGCCTGCTCGAGCCGGTCGAGCAGGAGGCGGCGGTTGGCGAGGCCGGTGAGCGGATCGCGCAGCGCCGCCCAACGCGCCACCCGCTCGCGGCCCGAGAGGTCTTGGATGACCGATTCGAGCCGGTCGCGGCGGCTCATCTCGTCGTGGAGGCGCTCCTCGAAACGGGCGCCGTACTGCCAGAGCAGGTAGACGACGCAAGCGGCGACCGCCGCGGTGACCGCGGTCCCGTAGAGGAAACCGAACTGCGCCGGCAGGCGCGTCGTCGGCGGCAGCCGGGGGCCGAGCCAGGAGATGGCGCCGACCGTGACCACGGTCAGGACGAGGAAGGCGCGCAGCGCCGCGCGCGCGAGGTAGGGGAGCGCGACCACGACCGCGAGCAGCGGCACGGCGACCAGCGTCGGGTAGAGCTCCGGCTGCAGCCAGACGAGCCCGAAGGCGGCGCCGACGAGGGCCAACCCGGTGACGGCGCAGGCGAGCTCGGTGCGGCCGCGGCCGATGAGCCGCCCGGCGCCGATGGCGCAGCCGGCGAAGAGCAAAAAGACGGCGGCGCTCGTGAGCGCCGGACGGTCGCGGAACTGCGTCGCGGCCCAAGCCTGCGCCAGCCCGAAGATCGCCGCGACCGGCGCGAGGCGGCTCAGGAACCGGCCGAGCCGAGCCTCCCGTTCGGCGAGCGTGAGCTCGAGGCCCATCGATGCCCCCCCTCGGGCGCAGGATCGAGCCATCTGGCGACGGCGGAAATGGACCGCTCCGCACCCCGCGTGTGCAGCGCGGGGCGCTCCGGCGCGCTCAGGGAGCGGCCGCGGCGGCGCCCCGCCACGCCGCGAAGGCGGGGCTCGCCGCCAGCCGCCGGGCCTCTTCGGCCGACCACGGCGAGTACTCGCCGGGGAGCTCGGCCAAGAAGCGCGCCCAGTCGATCCAGCGCGTCGCCGCGACCTCGGCCGGGTCGGGGGCGAGCGGCTCGTCGTCCAGGCGGGCGGCGAAGACCGGGCAGAGCTCGTTCTCGACCACGCCGCCCGACTCGGCGCGATAGCGGAAGTCGGGCAGGACGAGGGCGAGATCGCGCGGCGTGGCGCCGAGCTCCTCGCGGCAGCGGCGGTGGGCCGCCGCCGCGGCCGTCTCGCCGAGCGTCGGGTGGCCGCAACAGGCGTTCGACCAGACGCCCGGCCAGGTGCGCTTGCTGAGCGCGCGGCGCTGCAGCAGCGTGCGCCCGCCGGCGTCGAAGAGGAAGATCGAGAAGGCGCGATGCAGCGGCGTCGCGGCATGGTGCACGTCGCGTTTGCGTGCCGTGCCGAGCTCGCGATCCGCCTCGTCGACGAGCACCACCCATTCCTCGCGCATCGCCGAGGATCGTAGCGCGCCACGGCGCGCCGTGCGGCTCAGCTGCGGGGAACGATCGCCCCTAGCACCGCGCCGGCGAGCACGCTGTCGACGACGCCGATGCCGCCCCAGCACCAGCCGAGGAAGTCGGGAAAGCCGTCGATCACCAGCGGGTAGTAGAAATTGCCGAAGAAGACGGCGAGCCCGAAGTAGACGCCGAACGCCGCGCCGCCCTGCCAGCCGGCGGCCCAGCTCGCACGCGTCTTGCCGAAGAGCACGGCGACGAACAGTCCGAGGGCGACCGAGACGGCGGCGAACGAGAGCGGGTTCGCCTGCGTCTGGGTGAAGACCTGGGAGTAGCGCGCGTAGGTGTCGCCGAGCAGGACGCCGTGCATGACGAAGTCGGCGAGCCAGGTGACGATGCCGGCGAGAATGCCGCCCGCGACGATACGAGTCCAGTTCATGGCCGCTCTCCTTGCCGCGCGCGAGCGCGGCGGCCGGGGGGATCGGGAGGCAGTCTAGCCGAGCGCGCCGACGACGCGGCGACGGAGCCGTGTCTAGAATGCCGCCGTCGCCATGCGCCGCGTCCGCGCCCTCGCCCTCGCGCTCGTCGCCCTCGCCGTCGCCGCCGTCGTCGGCGCCGGCGTCGCGCCTCCCGCGCTCGGCTGGCCGGCACGGCTCGCCGTCGTCTTCGCGCTGCCGTTCGCGGCGAGCGTCGTCGCCAGCCTGCTGCTGCCGCGCTCGCCGCGTCGACTCGGGCAGAGCGTGCGCGTGCGCGGTACCGCGCGCTTCCATCTCGTCCTGCTCGCCGCCGTGCTGCTCGATCTCGGCGCCATCGGCGCCGGCTACGCGTTCGGCTGGACGACCTTCACCTTCGGCGACCAGACGCTCGAGGCGTGGAAGAGACTCGCCGTGCCGCTGGCACTGCCGTTCACCATCATGGTGGCGACGATGGGCTCGGAGTGGGCGCTGCACGGGCGGCTGTGGACGGTCGGCGCGCGGCAGGGCGAGCGCGGCGAGACGACGTTCTGGGCGCTCGCCGCCGGCGTGGCGTTAGCCAGCCCGGCCATCGTGCCCGGCTTCCGCGTCGCCGATCTCAGCTTCGTCGCCGCCGCGCTCGTGACCGCGCTCGCACGCGAGGCGACGGCTCTCCGGCTCTTCCGCGCCGGCGGGCTCTTTCCGGCCGGCTCCTACCGCGGGACGCTCCTCGCCGTCGACGCCTTCGGCGTCAGCGACTGGTACGGCTTCTACTTCCCCATCGCCAACTACGTGTCGAGCGAGCCGGCGTTCTACCTGCTGCGCGCCGCCGGACCGCTCGTTGCGCTCGCCTTCGTCGCCGCCGTCGTGCGGCCGCGGCGCGAGGAGGAGCCGTCGTGAGCCGCACCGGCGCGCGGCCCGGCTGGATCGTGGCCACGGTCGCCGGGCTCGGCGTGATGATTGTCTGGACGCTTCTCGTCAAGTACCTGGTGCCACTGCACTGGTCGTGGGCGGAGCGGCTCGCCGGCCGCACCGCCGCGGCACCGGTGATGTGGGACCTCTGGCCGCTCGCGCACGCCGCGCTCGCCGCCGCGCTGTGGCGGCGCACGCGGTGGGCGTGGCGGTTCGGCGTCGTGGTGGCGGCGGTCGAGGTCGCGGTGGTGGCGAGCAAGCTCGCCCTCTTCCTGCGCGCCCCCGAGCTCGACTTCTGGCATCTGCTCTGGTTCACCAACAAGCTCTACGTCCTCGCCTTCTTCGCCTGCCTGCTCTCTGTCCTGCTCGGGCCCGGCCGGCGGGCGCTCGCGCCGGAGGTGGAGGCGTGAGCGAGCGGCGCCGGTCGCACGTGGGGATCTCGCGCCGCGACGTGCTCTACGGCGCGGCCGCCTCGGCGGGAGCGACCGTCGCGGGCTGCGGCGCCGCCGAGCCGCCGGCGGCGGGCGCGGCAGCGACGGGTCCGGTCGCAGCCCATGCCGCCGAGCCGCCGGCGGCGCGCGGCGGCATGCGCTACCGCCGGCTCGGCCGCACCGGGCTCGAGGTGAGCGAGATCGGTTTCGGCAGCGTGCCGCTCGACGATCCCGAGGTGCTGCTCTACGCCGCCGAACTCGGCGTCAACTACGTCGACACTTCACCCTGCTACCGCGGCGGCCGCTGCGAGGAGGCGATCGGCCGCGCCCTCGAGCGCGCCCGCGACCGCTTCGTGGTCACCACCAAGTGGTGCCCGCACCACTTCGGCCGGCCGGCGCGCAAGCAGGTCTTCCTCGACCTGCTCGACGGCAGCCTCCGCCGGCTGCGCACCGACCACGTCGACATCGTGCTCAACCACGAGGTGGGCAGGAGCTCCGACGGCCTGGGCTACGCACGGCTCGAGAACCCGGAGATGCTCGCGGCCTTCGAGACCGCCCGGCGCGCGGGCAAGGTGCGCTTCCTCGGCGCCTCGGGGCACGACGGCGATCTGATGGACGTCATGACGCGGGCGGTCGACTCGGGAAACTTCGACGTCCTGCTCTGCCGCTACAGCTTCCTCGACTATCCGGACCAGCAGAAGCTCATCGACCGCGCCCACGCCGCGGGCGTCGGCTTCGTGGCGATGAAGACGCTGGCCGGCGCCAAGGGTGCGGAGCTCGACCGCTTCCGCAGCCGCCAGACGACCTACAAGCAGGCGGCTCTCAAGTGGGTGCTCGCCAACCCCAAGGTGTCGAACCTGGTGATCTCGATCGCCTCGCGCCGTCAGGTCGACGAGTACGCGGCGGCCGCGGACGGCGAGATGACGCTCGCCGAGCGCGCTGCGCTCGCCGAGTACGCGGCGGTCTTCGGCGACGAAGTGTGCCGCTTCTGCAACCGCTGCGAGCCGGTCTGCCCGCACGCGGTCCGGGTCGCCGACACGCTGCGTTTCTCGATGTACTTCCACGACTACGGCGAGCGCGAGCGCGGCCGCGAGCTCTACGCGGCGCTCGACCCGGCGCGGCGCGCCGACCACTGCGCCGGCTGTCCGGCGCCGTGCGTCGCGGCGTGCGACTACGGGCTGCCGGTCCAGCGCCTCGTGCTCGCCGCCCACGCCGCGCTCGGCGGCGACGGCGGCGGCTGAGGCGCGGCCTCAGGCCGGCTTCGAGCGCAGCAGCGGCAGGCGGCGGGCGCGCGCGAGGAGCGCCGTGGCGACGCCGGCGCTGAACGCGCGCAGATCGTCGAACAGGGTGTAGAAGATCGGTACGACGAGGAGGGTCAGGAAGGTCGCCGTGGTCATGCCGCCGACGAGGGTGAGGCCGAAGCTGGTGTAGGAGAGACCGATCGAGCTCGAGCCGCCGGCCAAGAGCGGCAGCATGCCGCAGATCGTGGTCAGCGCCGTCATCAGGATCGGCCGGAAGCGGCGGTGGGCGGCGAGGCCGAGCGCCTCGGCGCGCTCGTGGCCGGCGTCGCGCAGGCGGTGGACGTAGTCGACGAGCACGATGCCGTTGTTGACCACCACGCCAACCAGCAGCACGATGCCGACGACACCGAGGAAATCGATGTCGAGGCCGGTGGCGACGTGCGCCCAGGCGACGCCCAGGAAGGCGAGCGGCATGGTGGTGACGATCGACAGCGGCAACACGAAGCTCTCGAACAGGAACGCCATCAGCAGGTAGATGAGCAGCACCGAGAAGACGAGCGCCGAGAGCAGCGCCGCCAGGTCCTCGGCGTCGCCGCCGCCGGAGCGCACGTCGCGGCGGATCCCCTCGGGCAGGTCGAAGGCCTCGACCAGCGCCGCCAAGCGCTCGCGCGTCTCCTTCTGCCCCTCCTCGGCGAGGTCGACGCTGACGGTCCGCGAGATGCGCCGCGCCCGCCGCCAGATCTGCTGCGAAGTGGGCAGCCACTCGACGTCGGTGAGCGCGCCGAGGGCCACCGACTCGCCGGCGCCCGTCGGCACCGAGAAGTCGGCGAGCTCCGCGAGGCTCGAGCGGTCTGCCTCCTGGAAGCGCACGCGCACCGGGATCTGGCGGCCGCGGTAGCTGGCCCGCGGCAGCGCCTGGCCCCGGAGCGCGTAGGCGACGACGCCGGCGACGACCTGCGGGCTCACCCCCTGGGCGCGTGCCCGTTCGCGGTCGACGACCAGCGCCAGCTCCTCCATCGGCCGGTCGGCGGCCTTGCGCGCGCCGAGCACGCCGGCAGCGGCGACCAGCCGGCGCTCGAGCTCCTCGGCCACCGCCTCGAGCGGCTCGGCGTCGTCGCCGGCGAGCTCGACCGAGAAGACCGCCTGGTCGTTCTCGTCGTCCTCGTCCTCGGCGCCGGTGAAGTACTCGGCGCCGGCCTTGCGCGGCAGCTTGGCGAGCAGCCGCTCGGTCACCTCGCTCGGCGTCAGGTCGTTGGTGCGCGGGGTGTTGAACCAGCCCTGGAGCTCGCCGAAGGTGACGCGGTGGAAGACGAAGTAGCCGGCGAGGTCGAGCTCCTGCTGCATCGACTGGATCACCTTCTCGCACTCGAGGAAGTACTGCTCGGTCTCCTTGAAGGTGGTGTTGGGCGGCAGGTCGACGTCGATCTCGAAGCCGCCGCGCTCCTCCTCCTGGACGCCGACGAACTCGACGCGCTGCGAGAAGACGGCGACGGTGACCGCGAAGACGGCGCCGAGGGCGAGCAGCGTCTCGGCGCGTCGGCGCAGGGCCGCCTCGAGCAGTCGCCCGTAGGCGTCGTTCAGCCGTCCGAAGGTGGCGTCGTAGGCGCGGCGCAGGACGGCATTCAACCGCTCGTGGCCGCGCCGGAAACGGCTCGGCGCGGCGTCACCGCCGTTCACCGGCAGCGTGACGTAGACGGCGAGCGGCACGAGCAGCAGCGCCACCACCAGCGAGGCGAGCAGCGCCACCGAGATCGGCACCGACAGCCGCAGCAGAAAGAACTGCGCCTGGCCCTCCACCAGCGACGCCGGCAGGAAGACGATCACGGTCGTCAGCGTCGCCATGACGATGGCGAGCGCGATCTGGCTCGCCCCGCGCACGCAAGCCTCGCGCCGCGGTAGCCCGGCGCGATGCAGGCGGAAGATGTTCTCCGCCACCACCACGGAGTTGTCGACCAGCAGACCGACCGAGATCATCAGGGCGAGCAGCGAGATGATGTTGAGCGTTTCGTCGGAGAGGAACATCACGGTCAGCGCGACGAGCAGCGAGAGCGGAATCGACAGCGTGATGATCAGCGTCATGCGCAGCCGGCGGAGAAAGAAGAAGAGCACGGCGACGGCGAAGAAGGCGCCGACCTGGCCGCTGCCCGTCAAGGTCGACAGCGACTCGAGGATCACCTTGCGCTGGCTGAACAGCTCGACCGTCTCCATGCCGGCGAGCCGCGGATTGGCCTTGATGCGCTCGATCACCTGCTCGACCCGCTTGGTGACCTCGAGGGTGTTGGCGTCGCCCTCCTTCTGCACCACGATGGCGACCGCCGGCTTGCTCATCGCGCGGACGCGGAACTTCGTCTCCGGCAGGTCGTAGCGCACGGTGGCGATGTCGCCGAGCCGCGCCGTCGTGCTCACCGGCCGCGCCGCGATGGCCGCCAGGCTCGGGTAGGTCGCCTGAGAGCGCAGCAGCAGCTTGCGGTCGGCGGCGCGCACCTGGCCGCTCGCGAGCGTGAAGTTGTCCTGGCCGAGCTCGGCGGCGAGCTGCCAGATGTTGATGCCGGCGGCGGCGGCGCGCTCGCGGTCGACCTCGATCAGGATCTCGCGCTCGACCAGGCCGTTGGTCTCGACGGCGGCGACGCCGTCGACCCGCTCGAGCGGCAGCACGACCTCGTTCTGGATCAGGTCGTAGGCGTTCGAGAGGGTGTCGTCGACGGCGAGGCCGAGGATGTAGACGGGGATGCCGGTGTCGTCGTCCTTGCGCAGGAAGATGCGCTCGACGTCCTCGGGCAGCCGGCGCCGGGCGCGCTCGACGCGGTCGCGCACCTCGCGGTAGGCGACGCTCATGTCGGTGCCCTGCTTGAAGGTGAGGAAGACCCGCCCCTGGCCGGTGAACGACAGCGAGCTGACGCGCTCGAGGCCGCCGACGGTGGCGAGCTCCTCCTCCATCGGGCGCGTGATCTTGTCGAGCACCTCGGGCGCCGGCGCGTCGCGCCACGGCACGACGACCCACAGAAACGGCTCCTCGAAGCCGCGCGGGATGAGCTCGACGGGAATGCCGAGCGTCGCCACCAGGCCAAGCACCAGCGTGCTCGCGAGCAGCACGGTCACCGCGATCGGGCGGCGCAGCGAGAGCGAGACCATCCGCCCGGTGCGGTCGGTCTCGTGCGGGCTCACGTCGCCGCCTCCTCGGCGGCGACGCCGGGCGCCGTCGCGGCGTCGTCGCCGATCTCGCGGTCGGCGAGGCGGCGGCGGCCGCGGGCGAGCGCCACGTCGAGCTGGTCGTAGACCACCGGGATGACGAGCAGCGTCAGCAGCGTCGATACCGCGAGGCCGGCGATCACCGTCACCGCCAACGGCGTGCGCAGCTCGGCGCCGTCGCCGAGGCCGAGCGCCATGGGCACGAGGCCGAGCACCGTCGTGCCAGTGGTCATCAGGATCGGCCGCAGGCGCACGGCGCCGGCGGTGACGATCGCCGCGCGCCGCTCGTAGCCGCGGCCGCGCAGCACGTTGACGTAGTCGACGAGGACGATGGCGTTGTTCACCACGATGCCGGCCAAGAGGATCATGCCGAGGAAGACGACGATCGACAGCGACATGCCGGCCACCCACAACACCGCCACCGAGCCGAAGAAGGCGAGCGGGATGGTGAACAGGATGACGAAGGGGTGAACGAGAGACTCGAACTGCGCCGCCATGATGACGTAGACGAGGAAGATCGACAGCCCGAGCGCCAGGTAGAGGCTGCCCGCCGAGCGCTGCCACTCCTCGTCCTGTCCGGCGACGAAGTAGGTGAGGTCGCTCGGCCACTCGACCTCGCGGTCGAGCGTCACGCGCAGCGCCGCGACCGCCGTGCCGAGGGCGACGCCGGGGGCGAGGTTCGCACGCACCAGCGCCACCCGCCGGCCGTCGACGCGCCGCACCTCGCTCGGGCCCTCGCCCAAACGCACGTCGGCGACCGCCGAGAGCGGGATCGGCCGCTCGCCGCCCGGGTTGACGACCAGGTCGCGCACGTCCTCGACGGTGCGCCGGTCGCGCTCGGCGAGCTGGACGACGATCGGGATGCGACGGTCCTGGAGATTGAAGCGGGTCGCCTCGGCGCCGCGCACCAGGTCGCGCACCGCGTCGGCCACCGTGCCGATTGCAAGCCCGGCGCGGACGAGCCGTTCGCGGTCGTAGACGATCTCGACCTCGGGTGCGCCGGCGCGCAGCGTGGAGGCGACGTCGGCGAGCTCGGCCCGCGCCGCCAGCGCGCGCTCGACTTCGCCCGCCTTGGACTCGAGGGCGTCGAGGTCCTCGCCGTGGATCTCGACCTCGATCGGCGTGCGGAAGCTGAACAGCACCGGGCGCGTCATCCGGTGCTCGAGGTCGGGCACGGCGAGGAGGCGCTCGCGCAGGCGCTCCGCCACGGCCTGTTCGGCCGCCGGCGCGGCGCGCTGCAAGAGGACGCGGAAGCGCGCCGTGTGCTCACCTTCGTCCGAGCGCTGGCTCTGCGCCGGATCGAAGCCGAAGGTGGCGAGCACCCGGTCGACATGCTCGCTCTCGGCGAGCAGCGCCCGCTCGATCGGCGCCAGGATCTCGAGCGTGCGCTCGAGCGGCGTGCCCGGCGGCAGCCCGAGCTCGAAGGTGATCTCGCCCTGGTGGACCTCGGGGAGGAGCTCGGTATCGAGGCTGAGGAGCCCGCCGACGGTGAGCGCGAGCGCCGCGGCGAGACCGAGGAGCACGGGGCGCGGCGCCGCGAGCGTGCGCTCGAGCAGGGCGCGGTAGGCGACGGTGACGCGGGCGAGTGCGCTCTCGACCCACGCCGCCGGGCCGCGATCGAGCGCCGCGACGAGGCCGCGCACGAGCACTGCGCCGAGGGCGCCGACGGCGCCGACGACGAGGGTGACCAGGCCGCCGAAGAGCTTCGCCGCCAGCTCGAGCGGCAGCCAGGCGAGCGTGCGCAGCACGAGCAGCGGCCCGACGAGCCAGCGCCGCTTGCCGCTCGTGGCCCGCCAGTCGGCGACGAGCGCCGACCAGGCGGCGACGCGGAGGCGCGGCGCCGGTCCGCCGGCCGAGAACGCAATGCCGCCGCGCGCGGCGAGCATCGGGATCAGGTAGAGGGCCACCGCCAGCGAGGCGACGAGCGAGATAACCACCGCCAGGGCGAGATCGCCGAACGCCTGCCCGGCGACGCCCTCGACGAAGACCATGGGCAGGAAGACGGCGACCGTGGTGAGCGTCGAGGCGACCACCGCGCCGCGCACCTCGTTGGTGCCGCGCACCACGGAGGCGAACAGCTCGTCGCCCTCCTCGCGGCAGCGGTGGATCGACTCGAGCACCACGATCGAGCAGTCGACGAGCATGCCGACGCCGAGCGCCAGGCCGCCCAGGGACATGATGTTGAGCGAGACGCCGAGCAGGTTCAAGGGCGCGAAGGTGACGAGCAGCGAGGCCGGGATCGCCAGCGCGATGATCGCCGTCGAGCGCAGGCTGCTCAGGAAGAGGTAGAGCACCAGCACGGCGAGCAGGCCGCCGAGGACGGCGTTCGAGCGCACCTCGGCGATCGAACGCTCGATGAAGACCGAGCGGTCGGCGACGATCTCGAGCCGCACGCCCTCCTCGGCGAGCAGCCGCGCGGCGAGCCCCTGCGGCGCGCGGCGCTCGCCGGCGCCGGCGGGCGCGTTGGTGTCGGCCCCGGCCGGCTTCTCCGCCTCGGCGCCCGCCTTCGGCAGCTCGCCGAGGGCGTCCCGCACGCGCTTCGAGAGCGCCACCATGTTGGCGTCGCCCTCCTTGAAGAGGTCGAGAGCGACGCTCTCGCGGCCGCCCGCGCGGGTCAGGATCTGCCGCTCGCGGTGGGCGCGAACGACCTCGGCGACGTCGCCCAGGCGCACCGGCCGCTCCCCCGCCGGCGTGACGATGGTCGAGGCGATCTCGTCGAGCGTGCGGTACTCGTTCAAGGTCCGCACCATGTACTCGACGCTGCCCTCCTCGAGGGTACCGCCGGCGACGTTGACGTTCTCCTCGGCGAGGCGCGCCATGACCTGACGCGAGGTGAGGCCGACCCGTTCGAGCTCGGTGCGGTCGAGCCGAACGTGGATCTCCTCCTCGAGGCCGCCGCGCACCTGCACCGCGGCGACGCCTTTGATCGGCTCGAGCTCGCGCTTGATCTGGCGGTCGGCGAGCCGCCGCAGGCGACGGAGACCCTCCTCGCCGGCGAACTGCTCGCCGTCGCCGGAGAGGGCGAACTCGATCACCGGATCGAGCGAGGGGTCGAAACGCAGGACGAGGGGGCGCTCGGCCTCCGCGGGCAGGAAGACCTGGTCGAGCCGCTCGAGCGTGTCCTGCACCGCGTCGGCGACCGAGACGTCCCAGTCGAACTCGAGGACGACGTCGGAGACGCCGGCGCGCGAGATCGACGAGATGCGCTCGAGCCCGCCGATGACGCCGAGCACCTCCTCGATCGGCCGGCTGACCTCGTTCTCGACCTCTTCGGGCGCGGCGCCGGGGTACTCGGTGCGTACGGTGATCGTCGGGTAGCTGAGCTCCGGCATGAGGTTGACGGGCAGCCGGAAATAGGAGAGCCAGCCGAACAGCACGGCGGAGAGGAAGACGACGCCCACCGCCACCGGCCGTCGCGCCGCGAAGCTGCCGCGCGCGACGGCGACCGCCGCCGCGAACTCCGAGCGCGGCGGTGCGGCGGCGGGCGGAATCGGTGCCGGCGGCGGCTCCTCCGCCGCGGCCTCCGCTCCGGCGGCGCTCGCCTTGCCGCGCTCGCCGTCTTCGCTGTCGTCCGGAGTCGCTTCGGCGGGCGCGTCGCGCCCGTCGTCGGCCGCCGCCTCCCGGGCTCCGTCGCGCTCCGCGTCGCGCCCGTCGTCAGTCGGCGGCATCGCCGGACCCGTCGGTCGCCGCCGCCGCGCTGTCGGCACCGGCGCCGAGCACCTTCACCTTGGCGCCCGGCTTCAATCCCGCCAAGCCGGCGACGACCACGCGGTCGCCCGCGGCGAGGCCGCCGGAAACAGTGATCTGCTCGCGGTCCTCGAGCACCGGCTCGACCCAGACGCGCTCGACGGTGCCGCCGTCGACCAGCCGCCAGACGGCCGTCAGCGTCCCGTCCTGCACCAGGGCGCGCTTCGGCACCAGCAGGGCGTCGGATTCGACCGCCGTCACCAGCTCGACCTCGAGGAACATCCCGGGCCTGAGGCCGGTCGCGTAGGGCACGCTCACGGTCACCTTGACGGTGCCACTCTTCGGATCGACGACCGGCGAAATGCGGTCGACGACGCCGCGATAGCGGAGGTCGGGATCGGCGGGCGGCGCGAGCCGCGCCTGCTGGCCGACGGCGATGCGGCCGAGCTCCTTCTCCGGCACGTAGACGAGGGCCACCAGCGAGTCGAGGTCGACCAGGTCGAACAGGTGCTGGTTGGGAGAGATGCGGTCGCCGACCCTCACCAACCGGCGCGCCACGGTGCCGGCGATCGGCGCGCGGACGACGGTGTAGGAGAGCTCGCGCTCGGCGTCGGCCAGGGCCAGGTCGAGCTGCTCGAGGTCGTAGCGCGAGCGGGTGATCTCCTGCTCGGAGAGCATCTGCTCGGCGAAGAGCTTCGCCTGCCGCTCGTGCTCCCAGCGCGCTTTCTCGAGCTGGCTGCGGGTGCGCGCGAGCGCCGTCGTCTGCTCGTCGCTCTCGAGCCGCACGAGGGGGGCGCCCTTGGCCACCACGGCGCCCTCCTCGACGAGCAAGGAGACGACCTTGCGGGCAGCCTCCGAGCGCACCTCGACGTCGCGCTCGGTCTCGAGGTGGGCCGAAAAGCGCAGGATCTGCTCGATCGGGCCGCGGCCGAGCGCCGCGACCTCGACCGGCACCTCGGCGACTTTCTTCTCCTCCCCGGCCTTCTCGCTCGCGTTGCCCCGGCCCTGGCAGCCGGCCGAGGCGACGAGAGCGAGGGCGGCGAGCAGCGGGATGGCGGGATGGTGTCGCACGGATCTCCTCGGGCGCCCGAGACGGGGGGGCCGGTCGACGGGGCGCCGCGGCCATCGCTCGGAGAGCGGTCTCGCTGGACTCTACGCCGGGACGGGGCGAATGTTTCTGTCGCTCAGCCGGCGAGCGCGGAGCGCAGGTCGGCGACGAGGTCGTCGGGGTGTTCGAGGCCGATCGACAGCCGCAGCAGGTCGTCGGGCGTCGTCGAGCCGGGACCCTCCGAGCTCGCGCGGTGCTCGACCAGGCTCTCGACGCCGCCCAGGCTGGTGGCGTTGGTGAACAGCTGCAGGCGCGAGGCGACTCGCACGGCGGCGTCGCGACCGCCGCCGAGACGCAGCGAGACGATGCCGCCGAAGCCCGACATCTGGCGCCGCGCGACGTCGTGGCCCGGATGGCTCGCGAGGCCGGGGTAGAGCAGCGCGGCGAGCGACGGATGCCCGTCGAGGGCGCGCGCCACGTCGAGAGCGTTGGCCGAGTGGCGCTCCATGCGGCAAGCGAGCGAGCGCAGGCCGCGCAGGACGAGCCACGAGTTGAACGGCGAGGCGACCGCGCCGAGATCGTGGCGCAGCTTTTCGCAGCGCGCCGAGAGCTCCTCCCGACCGGCGGCGAAGACGAGCGCTCCCCCCTGCACGTCGCTGTGCCCGCCGAGGTACTTGGTGGTCGAGTGCAGCACGACGTCAGCGCCGAGCGCGAGCGGCCGCTGCAGCGCCGGCGTGGCAAAAGTGCCGTCGACGACGAGCAGCGCCCCCGCTTCGTGGGCGAGCGCGGCGAGCGCCGCCAGGTCGAGGATGGCGAGCCCCGGGTTGGTCGGCGTCTCCACCCAGATCACGGCGGTACCCGGGGCGAGCGCGGCGCGCGCCAAGCCGAGGTCGGCGAGGTCGGCGATCGCGACGCGCTTGCCCCAGCGGCCGAGATGCTCGGCGCCGAGGGCCTGTACGCCCCGGTAGAGCTCGCAGTGGAAGAGGATGCGGGCGCCGCCGGGGAGCGCGTCGGCGAGGACGCTCGCCGCCGCCATGCCGGAAGCGAACGCGAGCGCCCGCTCGCCCCCGTCGAGCGCCGCGAGCGCGGCTTCGAGCCGCTCCTCGGTCGGGTTGCCCTCGCGGACGTAGAGGCGCCCGTGGAGCGGCTCGGCCGCCGGGCCGTGCACGAAGGTCGTCGACAGGTGGATCGGCGGCGCCACCGCTCCAGTGGTTGGATCGGGAGCACCGCCCGCGTGGACGGCGAGGGTCTCGAAGCGCATGCCGGCGAGCTTAGCCCGCCAGCCCGCCGCCGGGTGTCCGCCGCGTCAGCTCTCGCCGCCGCCGAGGCCGAGCCGCTCGACGAAGAACGGGTCGTAGCGGACGCCGAGCTCGTCGCGCCGCCTGGCGAGCACCGAGGCGAGCAGCTTGTTGGCTTCCGCGCCGGCGAGCTCGTCGTGCAGCGCCTCGCGCTCGGCGGCGAAGCGGGCGGCGTCGAAGCCGCTCCGCGCGGTGACCGCGAAGAGCACGGCGCCCTGCGGCAGCGTCACCGGGCCGCCAGTCTCGCCGACTTCGAGCGCGAGCGCCGCCGCCGCCAGCTCCGGCGCGGTGCCCAGGCCGGCGATCGCGCCCTGGCGCGTGAAATCGCCCGAGTCGCGCACCTCGAGGGCGAGACCGGCGGCGACCTCGTCGAGGCTGCGGCCTCCGACGAGCTCGGCCCTGGCGCGCGCGAGCTCGGCGGCGGCGAGCTCGGCGGCGCGCCCGCGCTGGGCGGCGGCGCGCACCCGCGGCTCGACCTCGGCGAGCTCGGGCAACCGCGCCGGCGTGGTTTCGCGCAGCCGCAGGATCGCCCAGCCGCGCGCCACGCGCACCGGCTGCGAGCGCTCGCCCGCGGCGAGGGCGAAGGCGGCGGCGGCGAAGTCGGGGCTGCGGCCGACGCCGGGCACCGGTTCTTCCTCGCCGAAGGCGGGCGTGGTGAGGAAGACCACCGCCTCGCCGTCGGCGAGCGCCTGCCAGCCCGCCTCGTCCGCCGGCGGCTCGCGCTCGAGCCGCGCCGCGAGCGCCGTGGCGCGCGCCTCGGCGAGCGCGGTGGCGCGCGCCGAGGCGAGCTCGACGCGCAGGCGGCCCTCGACCTCGGCGAGCGGCTGCGTGCGCGCCGGGACGTGCTCGAGCACCTCGATCAGGTGCAGGCCGAAGCTCGTCTCGATCGGGCCGACGATCTCGCCGGGCCGGGCGCCGAAGGCGGCCGTCTCGAAGGCCGGCACCATCTGGCCGCGGCCGAAGCGGCCGAGCTCGCCGCCGCGCTCCCGGCTGCCCGGGTCCTCGGAGAGCTCGCGGGCGAGTGCCTCGAAGCTCTCGCCGCGCGCCAGGCGGTCGCGGAGCGCGGCCATCAGCCGGCGCGCCGCCGCGGCGTCGCGCGTCTCGTCGACCTTGAGCAGGATGTGGCGCGCCGCCACCTGCTCGGGCTGTTCGAACTCGCTGCGCCGCTCGGCGTAGGCGCGCTCGATCTCGTCGCGCTCGACGCTGACGCCGGAGCGCAGCTTCGCCTCGTCGACGAGCAGATAGTCGACGACGCGCTGGTCGGGCAGCCGGAACTCCTCCGCGTGCGCCGCGAAGTACGTCGCCACCGCGGCCGCGTCGAGATCCACCGCCGCCTGATGGCGCGCCACCGGCGAGAGCACGTAGCGGATCTCGGCGCGCTCGTTGCGCTCGCGCCAGGCGCGCTCGACCTCGGCGGCGGAGAGCGCCACGCCCGAGCGCAGCAGGGTCGAGAAGCGCTCGACGAGCAGATCCTCGCGCACGACGGCCTCGAACTCGCGGGCGGTGTAGCCGTAGGCGCGCAGGAAGCGCTGATAGTCCTCCTCGCCGACGAAGTTGCCCGCCACGTCCTGCAGCGCGGGGAACTCGAGGATGGCGTCGCGGACCTCGCCGTCGCCGACGGCGAGGCCCGCCCGGCGCGCCTCGGCCGCGATCAGCCGGCGATCGACGAGGCGCTCGAGCGCCTGCCGCGGCAGCTGCAGGCGGTCGGCGAGCTCGGAGCTCCACTGTCCCGCGAACGCCTGGCGGTACTGCTCCTCGAGCCGCCGGTACTCGCGCTCGAACTCTTTCTTGCTGACCGTCTGGTCGCCGACCGTCGCCGCCGCCGAGCTCGCCTGCTGGCCGGGCCCGAGTCCGCCGCCGAAGTCGACGAAGACGAAGACGACGAACACCAGGATGACGACCCAGAGGATCCAGGAGAGGTATTTCAAGTTGTCGCGCAAGACCTTGAGCATCGGGGACTCCAGGGGGAGATCGAATCGGGCGACGGCGGGCGCCGAAGCCGCGGCAGGTTACCAACCGGCGTTCCGCCGCGGCAAGCGGCGCCGCCGTCGCCGCCGGGCGGAGAGGCCCGGCACCCACGGACTAACCCTAGCGGAATGAGGATCTTCTGCTAGACTGCGCGATCTCGCGAAGGAGCTCTCGCGGTGCTGCACGAGCCGAATCGAAGGACGCGCGGATGGTACACGGTGTCGATCGACACTCTGCGCACGCTCGGCGTGCTGGCGCTGCTCGTCGTCGTCGCCACCGCCGGCTGGATCGGCTACCAGCGCTGGCGCGACGCGGAGCTCGAGCGCGAGGCCGCGCAGCTGCTCGAGGAGGTGGCGGGCCTGGTCGAGCGGGCGCGCGCCGAGCGCGCCGCCGGCGCCTTCGGCCGCGAGCTCGGCGAGGCCACCGCCAGCCACGACGCCGCGGCGCAGAGCTACGAGGCCGGCGATTTCGCGGCCGCTGTCGAACACGGCCGGCGGGCGCGGGCGCTGCTGCTGGCGCTGCTCGACGTCAGCGGCTCGCGCGCCACCGGCGGCGAGGCGCAGTTCATCGCCGTGCAGGGCGACGTCGAGCTGCGCCGCGGCGAGCAGGGCGAGTGGGAGCCGGCGCGCAGCCGCGACGTGCTGCGCTCGGGCGATTACGTCAAGACCTCGGCCAGCGGCTCGGCGGAGATCGTCTTTCTCGACGGCACGCTCTACACGGTGCGGCCGAACACGCTCTTCCTCGTCACCCGCACGCGCGCCTTCGTCGGCGCCGGCACCGAGCAGGCGATCTCGATGGAGTACGGCTGGGTCGATCTGAACACCGCGCAGCGCGGCGGGCGCGTCTCGACGCCGTCGGCCGAGGCGCGCGTGGCGCGCGACTCCGAGGCCGCGGTGGCGGTCGACCGCGCCAGCGCGGCGGCGCGTTTCACCGCCTTTCGCGGCGAGGTCGAGGTGGCGACGGCGAGCGGCGCGACGACGACGATCGGACCGCTCGAGGAGATTCGCCAGCGCGGCGGCATGCTGACCGATCCGCGCTCGCTGCCGGAGGCGCCGGAGGTCAGCGAGCCAGCGGCGCACCTCGAAACTTCCCTTGACGCCAACCGCACGCTCGTGCTTTCGTGGGCGGCGGTGACGGGCGCGTCGCGCTACGCGCTCCAGGTCTCCCGCAATCGGCTCTTCGTCGACAACCTGATCGACGTCGAAGCGCGGACCAAGACCATGGCCACTCTCGAGCTGCGCGGCGAAGGCAGCTTCCAGTGGCGCGTGGCGGCGGTCAACCGCGACGGTCTGCAGGGGCCGTGGAGCGAGCCGCGCGCGTTCCGGGTGGTGGCGGGGGCGAGAGCCGGCGAGCGCGGCGACCGGACGCCGCCGCCGATCGAGATCGAGCAGGTGCAGGTGTACGGCAATCTCTTCATCGTCAGCGGTCGCACCGAGCCGGGCGCCAAGCTGAAGGTCAACGGCGAGGCGGCGGCGGTGACGCAGAACGGCTCCTTCACCAAGACCCTGTTGGTCGGTCGCGAGGGCTGGAGCGTGCTCGAGTTCGTGGCGTCCGATCTCTCCGGCAACGTGGCGACGCGCCGACAGCGCGTGTTCGTCGAGACCCTGTGAGCCGCTGACCGGCGTCTCGCGACATTTCACTCAAAGGAACTCCATGCCGTTCGGCGCGCTCTTCCGCTACTTCTCGAACGATCTCGCGATCGACCTCGGCACCGCCAACACGCTGATCTATGCCAGGAACCGCGGCATCGTCGTGCGCGAACCGTCGATCGTCGTCATCAACAAGCTCACCAACCGCGTCGAGGCGGTGGGCAACGAGGCCAAAGAGATGCTGGGCCGGACGCCGGGCAACATCGAGGCCATCCGGCCGATGAAGGACGGCGTGATCGCGGACTTCGAAGTCACCGAGCGCATGCTCGACTACTTCATCAAGAAGGCGCACGGGCGCAAGAACTTCGTGCAGCCGCGCATCGTCATCGGCGTCCCCGGCGAGATCACCCAGGTCGAGAAGCGCGCCGTGCGCGACTCGGCGCAGAAGGCGGGCGCCTCCGAAGTCTTCCTCGTCGAGCAGGCGATGATGGCGGCGATCGGCGCCGGGCTGCCGATCACCGAGCCCTCCGGCAACATGATCGTCGACATCGGCGGCGGCACTACCGACGTCGCGGTCATC
>DASWJT010000027.1:0-15197 GCA_036397015.1 Thermoanaerobaculia bacterium | reverse complement strand
GCCGCGCCCGAGCGCACGAGGCGGCCGGCGTCGCGCGGGGCGTCGACGAACAGCGAGCGGGGCCACGAGGCGCCGCGCGTGCGCTGCGCGCGCAGCCAGAAGCGCAGGCGGCGGACGACGGCGTTCAACGATCCATCCGGGGACACGAACGTCGTAAGGCCGCCGCGGAATCGCTACGGACCGACCGGCCCGCCCCGCCACGCCGGCAGCGGCGCTCGCCCCACCGCCACCGCGAACGCCGCGCGGGCGAGGAGGCGGGTCGAGTCGAGGGTCGAGAGCGGCGAGTCCTCCGGGGCGACGAGGAGCTGGATCTCGGTGCAGACGAGGGCGACGGCGTCGCAACCGCGGGCGGCGAGGATCTCGCGGATCGCGGCGTGGTCGCCTGTCTCCCACGACGGCATGCTGCGCGCCATCGCGATCGCGTCGAGCGTCACGTCCGGATGGTCGTGCGGCCCGAGCTCGCGGAAGCCCTCCTGGCAGAGCGCACGGAGGCAGAGCACCGCCCCCTCGATGCTGTGCGCCAGAATGCCGACGTGCCTCATCTCCCCTCCGGACCGGCCGGCCGAGCCGCGGGCACTCTACGCGAGGCGGCGCGGGCGGCAGGCGCCGGGGAGAAGAGACCGCGACCGGAGGACGGCCATGAACGAAACCCCCACAACCATCGACGCCTTCATCGCCGCCGCGCCGCCCGACGTGCGGCCGCTCCTCGAGGAGATCCGCCGCATCGTGCGCGAGGAGGCGCCGGAGGCGGAGGAGATCGTCAGCTACCGCATGCCGGCGTTTCGTCAGCACGGCATCCTGCTCTACTTCGCGGCGTTCAAGGGCCACATCGGGATCTTCCCGCCGGTCGCGGGCGACGCGAAGCTCGAGCGCGCGCTCGCGCCCTACCGCGGCCCCAAGGGGAACCTCAAGCTGCCGCTCGACCGGCCGATCCCCTACGACCTGGTGCGGCGCATCGCGCGGCTGCGCGTGCGGCAGGACCGCGAGCGGGCGAAGGCGAAAGCGACGAAGCGACGCAAAACGGCAAAGTCGTGAGGCGGTCGAGTCGACTCGGGGCGATGACGATGCGGTACAGGATCGCGCTGCAGCACTCGGACGAGGGGGTGAGCGCCTCGGTGCCGGGCCTCCCGGGGTGTTGGTCGCAGGGCCGCGACGAGCAGGAGGCACTGGAGAACATCCGCGACGCGATCCGGGCGTACCTGGCCGTCGTCGAGCAGCAGCTCGAAGGTGCCGAGGTCCGCGAGGTCGAAGTCTCCGCCTAGGCATGCCCCAGGGGCGGCATCGCGCGACGCGGCGTTGACGGTCGACGAGCTCAGAAAACTCTCGTGACCTCGGCGATGGCGTGGTGGACACCAGTATCCAGCCAGCCCGTCTGCCCGGCGATCTCGGAGGCGTCCGAGATCGGGGGCGGCGTGCCGTCGCGCAGTCGCCGCCTCACTCCGTCCGGAGCACCTCGGCCGGGTCGAGCTGAGACGCCCGGCGCGCCGAGACGTAGACGGCGGCGAGGGCGCTGAGCGCCAGGCCCGTCACGGTGAAGGCGTAGGTGGGCAGGTCCGCGGGTCCGATCCCGAAGAGCAGCGAGCGCAGCAGCCGGCCGACCAGCACGGCGCCGGCCAGGCCGACCGCGAGACCCGCCGCCGCGGTGAGCGCGCCCTGCCGCAGCACCATCCGGCGGAGGCGGCGGCCGTCGGCGCCGAGCGCCAAGCGGATGCCGAATTCGTTGCGGCGCAGGCTGACGACGTACGCCATCACGCCGTAGGCGCCGATCGCGCTCAGCACCAGCACCGACGCCGCGGCCAGCGCCAGCAGCCAGAGCGCGAAACGGAGCGAGGCGGTCGAGCGGGCGACGAGATCCGACAGCGCGTCGACGTGCGCCAGCGGGACGTCGGGGCGGAGCGCCGCCACCTCGCGGCGGATCGGTTCGACGAGCGCCAGCGGCGAGCCCTCCGCGCGCACCACGTACGACACCGCCCACGGCTCGTAACGGGCGAAATCGCCGAGGACGGGCAGATAGACGAACGGTGTGCGCGCCTGGCGCGGATCTTCGTGGTGCATGTCGCCGACCACGCCGACGACGGTGAACGGCGTCCACTCCGGCCGGCCGTCCTGCACGAGGCGGCGGCCGAGCGGATCCTCGCCGGGGAAGAAGCGTCGCGCCGCCTCGGCGCTGACGAGGACCGCGTGGCTGCGCTGCTCGTGATCGCGAGCCTCGAGGAAGCGCCCGCGGACGAGCGGCACCCCGAGCGCCTCCAGATACCCCGGCGAGACCCGCAGCGCCAGCGTCGCCGGCACGCGGTCCGCCGTCTCGGGCCGATCCTCGCGGCGCAGGCTGAACCCTGCCTGGGTGCAGGCGTCCGACAGCGGCACGCAGCTGCCGTAGCCGACCGCTCCGACGCCGGGGAGGGCCGCCACCCGCTCGGCCAGCCGGTCGTAGAACGGCGTGGCGGGGCCGGGGCCGTCCGCGCCCGCGGCCTGGATCTCCTGGAACGGAAAGACGACGCGGAAGGTGAGCGCGCCGCGCTCGGCGAAGCCGAGGTCGACCCGGCTGAGCGCCAGGAAGCTCCGCACGATCAGGCCGGCTCCGACGAGCAGAACCAGCGCCATCGCGAGCTGGAAGGCGACCAGCAGATGACGCCCGCCGAGCTCGGCGCGACCGGCCGTCGTGCGCCGGCCCGCCACCAGCTCGCGGCCGGCCGACCGGCCGCCCGCCAACCACGGCACGAGCGCGAAGATCGCCAGGCAGACGAGTGCCGGCATGCCGGCGAACGCCGCGACGCGCCAGCCGCTCTCCACCGCCTCGAGCCGTGGCAGGGACGACGGGCCGAAGCGGAGGAGCGCCTCGACGCCGACGATCGCCAGCGCCGCGCCCGCCGCCGCGGAGACCGCGACCAGCGCCAGGCTGTCGGCGACGAACGAGCGCGCCAGCTGCCCCCCCGACGCACCGAGGGCCGCTCGCACGGCCAGCTCCCGCCGCCGGGCCTCGGTGCGCACGAGGACGAGATTCGTGACGTTCACGCAGGCGATCGCCAGCACCACGCCGACCGCCGCGAGCAGCAGCCACAGCGGTCGCTCGACGCCGCCGACGAGCCACGTCCGGAGCGGTGTGACCTTCGCCCGCAGGCGGCCCTCCTCGACCACCCGCCGCACCATCGGCCCGCCGAAGCGGTCCGGGACTTCGGCGATGAGAGCGTCGAGCTCCTCGCGCGCGCGCTCCGGGGTCACTCCCGGCGCCAGCCGCCCGAGCATCATCGTCAGCGACCACTCGGGCTTGTCGTGCAACCGGCTCGTGGGCAACGACGACCAGAGATCGACGCGCTGAGGAGGAAAGGTCAGCTCGCGGGGCAGCACGCCGACGATCTCGTTCGCGTATCCCTGCGCCTGCACGACCCGCCCGAGGACGCCGGGATCGAGGCCGTAGCGTTGCGCCCATAGGCCGTAGGTCAGGAGGCTCGGCCCCGCCTCGTCAGGCGACGGCTCGTCGGCGGCGAGCAGCCGCCCGACGAGCGGCGGCAGCCCGAGGGCGCGGAAGAACCCCGCCGTCGCCGTCGCCATGCGCAGGAACTGCGGGCTGCCGTGCTCGGTGATCGTGGCGTCGAAGGCGACGAAGCCGCCGAGCTCCTCGAACGCGCCGCCGCGCTCGAGATAGTGGGCGAGCTGCGCGTAGATGCCGCCGATGGTCGCGGTGCGGCCGCCGGGCATCTCGAAGCCGGGCAGCTCGTGCTCGACGACGACGAGACGGTCGGCGTCGGGATAGGGCAGCGGCGCGAGCAGAACGCCGTGGACGACGGTGAGGACGGCGGCGCTGGCGCCGATCCCGAGCGTCAGCGTGAGCGCGGCCGCGACCGCGAAGCCCGGGCTGCGGCGCAGCCGGCGCAGGGCCATGCGAGCTTCGCGACCGGTCTCGCCGAGCTGGTCCGCGAGACCCGGCTTCGGCAGACGAGTGGGCGGCGGCGCCGCGGCGCGGCGGTGCCGGGACAACGCGCGCCGGCGGACCGCGGCGAGCATCGCCTCGCGCACGAACCAGAGATCGGCCGCGCGCTTCGGCCCCGCCGACGCGCGGGCCACGTAGAGCTCCTCGAGGTCGCCGAGCAGCCCCTCGCGGCTGGGACCGGGGGGGAGGAGGCGCGCCAGCAGCCAGCTCGCGAGACGGGGCGGACGCGGGACGGCTCTCATGGCTCGGCTCCTACGACTCGGCGCCTACGGCTTGGCGGGCTCGAGGCGCTCCTCGATGCCGTGCCACAGGCTCAGCATCGCCTCCCGCACGTCGCGCATCGCCGCGAGCCCCCGGCGCGTCACCCGGACGTAGCGCCGGGGTCGCCCGCCGCGCTCCGGGGCCGGGTCGCCGAGCCGCGTCCGGATCAGCCCCTTCTGCTCCAGGCGATCGAGCGTGACGTAGAGCGAGCCGCCGGAGACGCGGCGGCCGGTCCGCGTCTCGATCTCGGTGAGGACGGCGGCGCCGTAGGCGCCCTCGGCGAGACGCAGCACCGCCGCCAGCACCATCTGCTCGAACTCGCCGAGGAACGCGCGGTCGCTCACGATCGAACCTTACTTTGTAGGATTGTGCGGCCGACGTCAAGGGTGAGGACGGAATGCGGCGAGGGCGTCGGATCGGTCGGCGTCTTGCGGCGGGTCGCAGAGGCGTGTCCGCCGCCGAGGAGCGAGAGCTCGCGCCGCCTCACGTCGCGTCCGCGGCCTCCACCAGCCTGCCCGCCGGAAGCGGCGACCGCCGCCACGCCCTCGCGTCCTCGAGCGCCAAGTGGCCGAAGGCGGCGAGCGAGAGCAGGATCATGATGAGTCCGAACAGCGGCAGCCCGAGGCAGATGCCGATCCCGAGGTGGAGGGCGACGATCGCCGCCAGCCAGAAGATGCGCAGACGGGGGATCCACATCCCGACGCAGTAGCCCGCCTCGACGACGATCGTGAACCAGCTGAGAGCGACGACCAGCCAGCTCCACTCCGCCAGCCAGGTGAAGTCGAACTGGCGGAAGTCCGGCTGCACCAGCGAGCGCCAGAGCGCGTTGCCGCTCCACCAGTCCACCGACCGGGCCTTCTCGTAGCCCGACGAGAGGTAGACCAGACAGACGTGGATCTGCAGCACACGCAGCGACAGCGTCACGCCCCAGGTCGGGTCGGGCGACACCCGGCCCTGGAGCACGTCCACGGAATAGGCCTTCGCCACCGGCATGACCAGCAGGTAGAAGAGGCCGATGTGCAGGAAGATGTCGACGCCGTACATGAACGTCGGGATGGTCGTCATCATCGCGAAGTGCGCCACCCAGGTGCAGAAGGCGAAGATCCGCGTGTGCCAGCCGACCAGCAGACCGGTCGCGGCGGCGACGTAGAAGTAGAAGAACCCCGTGACGGTCTGCTCCTCCGACAGGCCGAGGGGCGCGAGAGCGGCGTGGATCCGCGACAGGTGGAGGCTCCAGTCCAGCGTCAGGGCGCGGCTCACCTCCCACTGCAGCCAACCGTCGGGCCCGAAGAACACCTGCCAGTCCGGGTACCACAGAGCGGCCTGCACGAGCGCGAATCCGGCGACCGCGATGCGCAGGAAGCCGAGCGGCTGCGGCGGCAGCGGCGCCTCGAAGAAGGCGTTGAGGCGCGCTCTAGCGGAGCTCGAAAGTGGTCGAATAGAACTCACGCTCCTCCGGCGGCGCGCCCGCGCGGTAGTCCTTCATCGTCGGATAGCGGATCGCCCGCATCGCGTACTCGACGCGCCAGGCGCGCGGGTGGAGATTGAACAGGCGCGTCGCCGCCGATCGCGCCGCCAGATCCTGGAGGTCGGCGATGAACGAGGACTCCTTCTTGAAGCCGTAGAAGCGGCCAGCGGATTCGAGGTTCGACGAGAAGAACCGGAAGCCCTCGACCGTCGAATAGCGGTGCACCGTCCCGTCCTCGTCGACGACGCGAATCTCGACCTCCGTGCTGGGACCGACGTCGGGAGCGAAGAAGCCGAACCTCCAGACCGAGTAGTTGAGGTCGTTGAGCAGCGTCAGGGGTGCCTCCAGGCCCCGGCGGAACGCGAGCCGATCGAAGCCGTGGAAGATGACCGCCGCGATCAGCGTCAGGTGGGCGAAGGCGAGCGCGTAGAGGACTCCCTTCGCGACGGCGGGCGACGGCGGGCGCATGGCGGCGGCGGCCGGTCCGGGCAGAGTCCCGCCCTACTGCCCCAGCGCCTCGAACTGCGTCGACAGGGTCTTCAGCTGCGAGACCTTCTGCGCCCCGAGGACGCTGGTCAGATCCTTGCCGCTGGCGGCGAGGACGTAGATGACGTCCTGGGACTTGGTCTCGACGACGAAGACGATCCAGCCGTGCTCGTCGAGCGGATTGGTGAAGCGCGTCGTCTGCCGGATGTCCCGCATCGAGATCTTCGCCGTACCGAACGTCTCGCGCCCGCCGTCGAACTGGAGGCGATAGAGGCTGGGATCCACGTCCCGGAAGATCTCGACGAGCTGGGACTTGAGGCTCGGGTTCACGGTGGGGCCGTACTTCGCCGCCAGAGCCCTCAGTTGCTCGATCTTCTGCGTGCCGAGGACGCTCTCCAGATCCTTGCCGCTGGCGGCGACGATGTAGATGACGTCGTTCGACTTGTTCTCGACGATGAGGACGATCCAGCCGCGCTCGTCGAGCGGCGAGACGAAGCGGTGCATCTGCCGGATGTCCTGCATCGAGATCTTGGCGTCACCGTACGTTTCGCGGCCGCCGTCGAACTGGAGACGATAGAGGCTGGGGTCCACTCCCTTGAAGATCCCGACGAGCTCGGCCCTGTCCTGCGCGGAGACCGCCGCGACGACCGGGCGCGCGCGCAGGGCGTCCGTGCGCAGTCGCGTCGCCTCGGGCTGGGCCTGCTTCGCCTCGCTCTCCGGCGCTCCGAATCCGTACGTGGCCCGAACGATCAGGATCACGGTCGCCGCCGTGGCCGCTCTGAACACCATTCGCATGGAAGGCCCCTCTCGCCCTCCTCGATCCCCACCCGCGATGATTCAACGGAAGAGGCGCCGAGCACTCGGCAGGCCTTGAGGAATTACCGGCAGGAATTGTGGAGATTCCGGTGGCGCCGGACGCGAGCGTGCGTCACGTCGACGCGATCAGCTGGGGAGAGGAGGTCGCACGCGTCTCTTGTAGGCGTGCGGTGTCACCCCCGCGACGCGCTTGAAGGCGCGCTCGAACGTTCGCAGGTCACGGAAGCCCACGGCGAGCGCCACCTCGGTGATGGCCAGGTTGTGCTCGCTCAGCAGCTCCTCGGCGCGCTGGATGCGAATTTCGTTGAGCCACTGGCGGAAGCCGACGCCGACCTTGTGGCGGAAGAAGCGGCAGAAATAAGTGCGCTCGAGCGAGGCCACGCGCGCGGCGTCGGCGAGGTCGATCGGCTCCTCGAGATGCTCCAGCACGAACTGCCGGAGACGATTCAGCCGTCGGTAGTAGGCGAACGACCTGTCGCCGGCCCTGCTGCCCGCGGCGCCTCGCGCTCGCGAGCGAATCCCCTCGTCGACGGGGAACGATTTCGTCTCCGCACCGCGCATCGTCTCGACAGTTTTCAGGGGACCACGCCACTCTCCGACGTGCAGTGAGCCAAGTCACATCGACTCGCGTCGCGACGACTCGACCGGCCTGCCCCGCCACGCCGGCAGTGACGCTCGGCCCATCGCGACCTCGAACGCTGCGCGGGCGAGCAGGCGCGTCGAGTCGAGCGTCGGGAGCGGCGAGTCCCCCGGCGTGACGAGCAACGGAATCTCCGCGCACAGGTAGACTCGCGCGCGGTTCGGCCGAGCTCGCGACGGCCCGCGCCGGATCGCGATCGGAGAAGACGACGAGCGAGTCGGCGACGGCACCCGAATCCACCGACGCGTACATCGCCGCGGCGCCCGCGGACGTGCGGCCGATCCTCGAGGAGATCCGGCGGATCGTGCGCGACGAGGCACCCGCCGCGGCGGAGCTGATCAGCTACCGGATGCCGGCGTTCCGGCGGCACGGCATCCTGCTCTACTTCGCGGCGTTCGAGAAGCACATCGGCCTCTTCCCGCCGGTCTCCGGAGACGCCGAGCTCGAGGCGGCGCTGCGGCCGTTCGCGGGTCCGAAGGGGAACCTCAAGTTCCCGCTCGATCGGCCGATCCCCTATCCCCTCATCCGGAAGATCGTGCGGTGGCGCGTGCGACAGGACCTCGCACGGGCGGCGAAGAGGGCGAGGCGCCCGATCGCTCGAGCCAGATAGCGCTACGGCGCCGATCGTGGCGCGGCGTCGGCAGGTGTAGCATCCGCCCGACGACGGAGGCCGTGATGCGCAAGCTCTACTCACGCTCGCTCCAAGCGGTCGCCGTGCTGGCGATGGCTTACGGCCTCGCGGTCGCCGGGCTGTACTGGGTGATGTGCCAACCGCTGGATCGCTTCTCGGCCGTCATGGCGCGGATGCCGGGGCCGGCGTTCGCGGTGCTGCCGTTCGTTCCGCTGTGGAATTCGGCGCGCGGCGGCGATCTGCGGGTCGGCGACATGGCGCCGGACTTCGAGCTGAAGACCGCCGACGAGACCTCGCGCGTGAGGCTCTCCTCGTCGCGCGGTCAGAAGCCGGTAGTGCTCGTCTTCGGCAGCTACACCTGACCGCCATTTCGGCGGGAGGTTCCCGCCCTCAACGAGCTCTACCGAATGTACCGAGACCGCGCCGAGTTCTACGTCGTCTACATTCGCGAAGCGCATCCCATCGATGGCTGGCAGCTCAACGTCAACATCGAGCAGAACGTCGTCTTCGCGAAACCGAAGAGCCTCGAGGAGAAGACCGGGGTGGCGCAAGCTTGCGCGCTCGAGCTCGGCATCGAGTTCCCCACCCTGATCGACGACTTCTCCAACTCCACCGAGACCGCTTACACCGGCTGGCCGGACCGGCTGTACGTCATCGACCGTGACGGGCGCGTCGTGCACAAGTCCGGACCGGGTCCGTTCGGCTTCGAGCCGGAGGGGGTCGAAGCCGCGCTCGCGCGGCTGGCGCCGCCAGCGCTGCCGCAAGCGGGCCCCTGAACGACGTCAGGCCATCGGGGTGCGTCGCCCCGCGGCGCCCCGCGGCCGAGCTCCAAAGGGGCCAGACATGACGAGTCACGCGATCGAAGCGTCACCCGAGCGCCTCGCCCGCGTCGCCGGGGCGCTCTACCTGTTCGTCATCGTCGTCGGCCTCTTCGGCGAGATGTTCGTGCGCGGGCGGCTCATCGTGTGGAGCGACCCGACCGCCACCGCCGAGCGGATCCTGGCGTCCGAATCGCTGTGGCGATTCAGCGTCGCCGCCGAGCTCCTCTACCTGCTCTTCGCCGTCGTTCTGGCGGCGATCTTCTTCGTGCTGCTGCGGCCGGCCGGCCGCGACCTCGCCCTGCTCGCCGTGCTCTTCAACGTGGTGGCGATCGCCATCGAGGCCGTCGGCCGGCTGCAGCTGATCGTGGCGCTCGCCGTGCTGCGCGGTGCCGAGAGCCTCGCCGCCTTCGAGCCCGGCCAGGTGCACGCGCTCGCCTTCTTGTTCGTCCGGGCACACGGGCGCGGCTTTTCCGTCAGCCTCCTCTTCTTCGGCGGCTTCTGCCTCGTCGTCGGCACGCTGATCTCCCGCTCGGGCTACCTGCCCAAGCTCATCGGCGTGCTGATGCAGGTCGCCGGCCTCGGCTACCTGCTCGACGGCTTCGCGCTCGTCCTCTCCCCGGCGTTCCACTCGACGATCTTCCCCTTCAGCCTGCTGCCCGCCTTCGTCGCCGAGTCGTCGCTCGCCCTCTGGCTCCTCGTCAAGGGCGTCGACGTGGCGCGATTCGAGGCGCGCGCCGGCGCGGGATGAAGGCGGCGGGCGAGGCGGAGCCTCACGGCGGCGACGGCGAGCTCGCTCGGCTCCACAGCGCGAGCGCCAGGCCGACGATCAGGAGGGCGAGGAGCGCGAGGTTGATCCACAGGCCGGGGGGAGTGCCGGTGCGGGCGATCGGCTGCACGAAGAGAATCCAGCGCCGCGCTGCGTGCTCGACGAGGAGCAGGAGGAAGACGAGCGGGACGAGGGCGCGGTAACGGGTGAGCGCCAGGACGCCGAGGACGCTGAAGACGAGCTGCGCGAGGCCCCAGATGGCGAACATCGCCACCACGGCCTGAGCGCCCTCGGCGCCGAAGCGGTCGAGCGGGATGCCGTCAGCCGACTGCGCCGCGGTGCGGCCGTTGAGGATCGTGCCGAGGGCGATGGCCGTCTTGAAGGTGACGACCGCGCCGAGGAGCCAGAGCGCGAGCGGATGCCCGCGAAAGGTGTTGTCGACCACGCGGGGGAGGATCTCGTTCATCGCCCCACCCCTCCGTCGCCGGCCGGCGCCGCGCCGCCGCTCTCGCGCAGGCGCTGGCGGAACCGCTCGCGCTCCTCCGCCGTCATCGCCTCCCAGCGCTCGCCGACGCGCTCCGCGACGCGCTCGGCGATGCGCTCGGCGAAGCCGCGGCGGCGGGCGTCGGAGCGGCCCGAGCCGTGGAGCCCGAAGCCGCCGAAGAGGATTCGGCAGAGCGCCAGCAGCCCCAGCGCCTGCCAGAAGGCGATCTCCGGCCAGCCGAAGAGCGGCGGCAGCAGCCAGTTCCACAGCGCCTGCACGACCGCGCCGCCCAGCGCGACGAAGATCAGGAACGCCAGCACGATGAGTGGAGCCAGGGCGATCATTCGCTTGTTCATCTTCGTCTCCTCACGCCTTCCCGAATTCGTCGTAGACGCTCTGCAGCCGCCGGCGCAGGCGGCGCACCGCGTAGCGCTTGCGCGCCAGCAGCGTGTTCACGCTGACGCCGCTCTCGGCGGCCATCGCCTTGAAGCTGCGCCCCTCGAGCTCGTGCGCGACGAACACCGCGCGCTGCTCCGCCGGCAGCGCGGCGACCGCCGCCTCGAGCTCGGCGAGCAGCACCCTGCGGGCGTGGAGCGCCTCCGGCCCGGCGTCGGGCGAGGGGAGGAGCTCCGCCAGCGGCAGCGGGTCGTCCTCGCCCGCGGCGGCGGAGTCGCCGAAGCTCTGCGGCCGCTTCTCGCGGAAGAGATCGACGATGCGGTTGCGCGCGACGCGAAAGAGCCAGCCGGTCACGTGCTCGATCGGCATCAAGAGGCGGTTCGCCTCGACGAGCTCGGCGAAGACCTCCTGCAGGATGTCCTCGACGTCGCGCGGATCCGGCACCCGCCGGCGGACGAAGCGGCGCAGCCGGCGCTGCTCGCGCTCGACCACCTCGGAGATCCGCTGGTCCTCTTCGATTGCCATGCGCTCCAGGCTCGCGACGACCATCATCTACGCTGGTAGACGGACGAGGGGGTGCGGATATTGTAGGTTCGCCCGGCAGCCTGGAGCGCACCCGTGATCCCTCACCTCTTCGCCGCCCAGCGCGGCCTCGACGCGCGGCGAGGCTGACCGGTGGCGCACATCCTCCTCCACGCTCTCGGGCTGGCGGCGCTCGCCGCCGCGGTCTGGCTCGCGGGCCGCGTCCTGCTGAGGCCAATCGTCGGCGTCGACCTCGGCGCCTGGCAGACGGCGGCGAGCTTCCTCGTCGGCAGCCTCTACTGGATGGCGGCGCTCTTCGCGCTCGCCGCCGCCGGCTTCTTGACGCGCGCCGGGCTGGTCGCGGCGGCGCTGCCGCTCGCCGCGGCGGCCGTGGCGCTTCGACGCGGACCGGCGCCGCCGCGGACGCGGCCGCCGGCGCGCTCGCGCCGGGGCGCGCTCGATCTCGTGGCGGGCGCGGTGCTCGCCGCCGTGCTGGGGTCGAACCTCCTCGTCACGCTCGCGCCGGTCGTCTCGTGGGACGCCGCCGTCTACCACCTCGCGCTGCCGCAGCTCTACCTCGAGCACGGCGGCTTCCGACCGGTCGAGATGAGCGTCTACTCGCACTGGCCGCAGGGCGTCGAGCTCCTCTTCGCGGCGGCGATGCTCGTCCAGGACTGGGTGCTCGCCAAGCTCGTCCACTTCGGATTCGGGCTGCTCGTCGCCGCCGCGCTCTTCGTCGCCGCGCGCCGGGCGGGCGGCGCGGCGCGGCGGAGCGCGCCGTGGCTGGCCGTCGCCCTCTTCCTCTCGAACGACGTCGTGGCGCAGGAGCTGCGCGTTGCCTACGTCGATCTCGCGATCGCCTTCTTCCTGCTCTCGGGCGTCGTCTGCATGGGGCGCGCCCTCGACGCGCCGACGCGGCGGCACGCCGACGCCTGGCTCCTCCTCGCGGGGCTCGCCGGCGGCGGCATGGCGGCGGTCAAGGTCACCGGCATCGCCGGCGCCGCGGTCGTCGGCGCGCTGGCGCTGCCGCGGCTCGTCGCTTCCGGCCGCGCTCGCCGGCCGGGACCGCGGCCCGGCGCCTTCGTCGCGCGCTTCGCCGCCCCCGCCCTCCTCCTCTGGCTGCCGTGGCCGCTCGAGTCGGCGCTCGCCACCGGCAATCCGGTCTATCCGTTCCTCTACGGCACCTTCGGCGGACCCGACTGGAGCGTCGAGCTCGGCCGCCGCTTCGCCGGCTGGCAGCGTTCGATCGGCATGGGGCGCGAGCCGCTCGACTACCTGCTGCTGCCGTTCCGCGTGATACTCGCCGGCGGCGAGGGGTACGAGCGCTTCGACGGGCGGATCGGCGCCTTCTGGATCCTCGTCGTGCCGCTCGCGCTCGTCCTCGCCCGCCGGCGGCCGGCGATCGGCCGGCCGCTCGCCGCCGCCGGGCTCTGGTTCGCGCTCTGGGCAGCGACCTCGCAGCAGATGCGGCTGCTGCTGCCGATCCTGCCGCTCCTCGCGCTCGCCGGCGGCGTCGCCGTCGCCGAGCTCGCGGCACGGCTCGGCGGGCGGCGGGCGTGCGCCGCGGTGCTCCTCGCCGCCGGCGCGTTCGCCGTGCAGGTCCACGCCCCCGCGATGGCGGCGGGGGCGAAGAGCGCCGCCGTCTACGTCGCCTTCGAGGGCGATCTGCTGGCGACGGCGGTGCCTGCGGTGCACCGCTTCGTCGGCGAGCGGCTGCCCGCCGGCGCCAAGCTCCTCTTCGTCAACGAGAACCGCGGCTTCTTCTGCCCTCGCGAGATCCTGGCGGACAGCTTCTTCGAAGCGTCGCAGGTGCGGGCGTGGCTCGGCGGCGCGCGCTCGCCCGACGAGGCCGCGCGGCGCCTCGCCGCTCGCGGCGTCACCCACGTGCTGGTCGCGCGGCCCGCTCTCGCGCCGGGCGTGCCGCCGGCGCTCGCCGCGCTCCTCGCCGACCCGCGGCGGGCGGAGCGGATCTACGCCGAGCGCGATGGCGCGGTCGCGCTCTACGCGCTGCTCGCCGCGCCGGGCGCGGACGGATGAGCGATCCGCTCGCCGGCTACGGCATCCGTCGCGCGCTCGCGCCGCGCGCGCTGCGCGCCGCCGCTCCGCTCGCCGCAGTGCTCGCCGTCTGGCTCGGGGGCTGGGCCGCGCTGCCGCAGTTCGGACCCGGCTGGGACGAGGCGCTCGGCGACCTCTTCTTCGGCGAGCGCTACTTCTCGTTCTTCACCACGCTCGATCCCGTCGATCTCGATTTCGAGCGCGATCCCTATCCGCCGGGGCGCCTCCCCGACCTCTCCGGCTCACCGTTCCGCACCCGCCCGTGGGAGCACTTCCCGGTGGGTGCGACGCTCGCCGCGGCGAGCTCGGAGCTGCTCTCGCGCCGGCTCGGATGGCTCGACCCGTTCGCCGGCTTCCACGCGGTGAACCTCTTCCTCGCCACGCTGCTCGTCCTCGTCTTCCACCGCTTTCTCGACGCGCGCTGGGGCGGGCTCGCGGCGGCGACCGCCGTCGGCCTCCTCTTCACCTCGCCGCGCGTCGTCTACGACCTGCTCGTCAACGTCAAGGACTTCCCGTCGATGGTCCTCTTCACGCTGGCGGCGCTCGCCGCGCTGCGCGCGCTCGAGAGCGGATCGGCGCGTGGAGTCCTCGGCGCCGGAGCGCTCGGCGGCCTGGCGCTCGGGGCGCGGGCCAACGCCCTCTTCCTGCCGCTCCTGCCGCTCGGGACCGTCTTGCTCGCGGGCGTGCCGGAGCGTTGGCGCGGGCGGAGGTTCCGGCTCGCCGCGTCCTCGCTCTTCGCCGCCGCGCTCGCCCTCGCCGTGCTCGTCGCCGTCTGGCCCTACTTGTGGGCGGACCCGCTCGGCCGCAGCGAGCAGGCGCTGCGCTTCCTCGCCGGCCGGCGGGCGACAGTCTCGGCGGCCAGCCTGGCGCCGGCGCTCGCTGCCGTGCTCCTCACCACGCCACCCGTCTTCCTCGCCCTCGCCGGCGTCGGGCTCGTCGAGGCGCTGCGCCGGGCGCGGCGCCGCGAGCTCCTCGCCGCCTTCTTCCTCGTCTGGATCGCCGTCGTGCTCGGCCGCTACGCGCTGCCGTGGGCGGTCAACTACGACGGCGTGCGCCACCTGCTCGAGCTCTTCCCGGCGCTGGCGGCGGTGGCGGGGCTGGGCGTCGCGACCGTGGCGCGGCTCGCGGCGCGCTGGATTCGAGCGCTCGGCCACCCGTATGCCAAAGCCGCTCTCGGCGCCCTCCTCGTCGCGCCGAGCGCCTGGGCGGTGGTGGCGTCGCATCCGTTCCCCTCGGCCTACTGGAACGCCTTCGCCGGCGGGTCGCGCGGCGCCTATGAGAGCGGCCTGCCGCAGTTCGGCGACTACTGGGGGACGAGCTACCGGCTGGGGCTGCGCTGGCTCGACGAGCACGCGCCGCCGGGGGCGCTCCTCGCCGTGCCGGTGGTCGAGCACGCCGTGCGCCTCGCGGCCCCCACCGAGCTCAGGAGCGACATCACGCTGCTGCCGCTCACCTCGCCGCTCTCGCCGCAGATCCCGCCCGACCGGCTGGCGCGGATGCGCGAGGCGGCGCGCACCCGCCCGCTCTACGTCATGTTCGTCGAGAGGCGCGACTGGATGAACGAGCTGATGCTCGACTGCCTGCGGCGGCTCGAGCCCGAGGTGGTGTGGTCGCTCGACGGCGCGCCGATCCTGCGCATCTACCGCTGGACGCCGCCGCCGGGAGGCTGACGCCGACCACGGTCCGTTACTGGTTGCCGAGGATGATCGGCAGCCCGTCCTTGCCGGAGCCGACGACGACGACTTTGGCGTTCGCGCTCTTGGCGATCTCGAGCGTGGCCTCGATCCCCTTCCAACGCAGGAGCTGCTCCGAGATGCCCTGCGAGACGATGCGCTGGAAGTCCGAGATGCCGCTCGCCTCGATGCGCTTGCGCTCGGCCTCCTGGCTCTCCTTGGTGAGCACGAACTGCATGCGCTGCGA
>DASWJT010000026.1:0-5171 GCA_036397015.1 Thermoanaerobaculia bacterium | reverse complement strand
CGAGCGCACTCACCGCTGGCCCGAGGCGTTGCCGGGCGGCGAGGCCGTCCTCTTCACCTGCGACACCCTGACCTCGACCGAGTACTACGACGATGCCCGCATCGAAGCGGTGCGGCCGGCCACCGGCGAGCGCAAGGTGCTGGTCGAGGGCGCCAGCCAGGCGCGCCACTCGCCGAGCGGCCACCTGGTGTTCGCACGCGGCGGCTCGCTCTTCGCGATCGCGTTCGATCCCCGCTCGCTCGAGGTGCGCGGCAACCCGACGCCGGTTGCCCAGAGCGTCTCGACGAACGTCGGCTCGGGCGCGGTGCAGTTCGCACTCGCCGGCAGTGGCGCGGCGGTCTGGGCGCCCGGCGGACTGTCGGCCTCCTACGAGATCGTCTGGGTCGATCGCGACGGCGTCGAATCGCCGGTCGCCATCCCGCCCGCGCCGTACGGCGAGTTGGCGCTCTCGCCCGACGGCCGTCGAGTGGCGCTGGTCGGCGGCCAGAGCGGTATTTCCGATCTCTGGATCGCGGATCTCGAGCGCGGCGCGGTGAACCGGCTGACGTTCGGCGAGGTCGTCCGCAGCCCGGTCTGGACGCCGGACGGATCTCGCGTCGCCTACTCCGTCGTCTCTCCGCAGGCCGCGAGAGAGGTCGGCACGAACCCGGCGAACGACGGGATCCCGGGCTCCGTCGTCTGGAGGGCGGCGGACGGTGGCAGTGCGGTGGAACCGCTGATTCCGGACGTCCCCGGTGCGCTCCCGAGCGACTTCACGCCCGACGGATCGACCGTGATCTACGACGGAGCGAGCGGCGCCGACGGCAAGTACCAGATCTCGGCGCAGTCCATTGCCGGCGCGGGCCGCACACGCGAGGTGACCGAAGGGCCGTTCTTCAAGCTCAGTGGCGTCGTCTCTCCCGACGGCCGCTGGTTGGCGTACGCCGCGGTCGAAGGCGGCCAGAGCAACGTCTACGTGGAGCCCTATCCCGACGGCGAGGGGCGTTGGAAGGTGTCGACGTTCCAGGGCGTCGAGCCGCGCTTCAGCCCCGACGGCAAGGCGCTCTTCTACCGCATCGACTCGGTGCTCTACCGCGCCGAGATCGACACCTCGCGCGGATTCTCCGCCGGTCGGCCCGAGCCGTGGCTCGACCGCGTCGCCTCGGGCGGGCGGCTGAGCTCCTACGGCTTCTCGCCGGACGGCTCGCGCGTCCTCACCTTCCGGGCGCCCGAGGGCAGCAGCGCGGGGCGCGTGCTGCACCTCGACCTCGGCTTCGCGCAGCGGCTCGCGGCGCTCGCCGCCGGCGGGCGATAGACGCCGATGCCGATCGCCCCCGCCACTCTCCGCGGCCCCGGGGAGATCGCCGCCGAGCTCGGCGGGGGAGGCCTAGGCGAGCTGTAGCGGGCGACCGACACGAACCAGAAGCAAGATGTCGAGATCACGGTCTTTCCAGTCGCCTTCTCCGAGGACAAGCAGCGACTCGCGAGCCTCGAGCGCGTGGCCACGGGGGGCGCAGGTTTCAACGAGCGCGCGGCAGCGTCGCGGTCGGACTGACGCCGGATCCCGGGTGCTACCATCGCCCGATTCGTGGATTGAGGTCTGAATTCGGAGGAGAAGGTCGGCGATGACCAGCTCGCTGCGCAGCGGCACCCGGCTCGGCCCCTACCGTATCGTCGCGCCCTTGGGCGCCGGCGGCATGGGTGAGGTCTACCGCGCCCACGACGCCAAGCTCGACCGACCGGTGGCGCTCAAGATCCTCCCTGCCGAGGTCGTGCGCGACGCCGAGCGGATCCGCCGCTTCGTGCAGGAGGCGAAGGCGGCCTCCTCGCTCTCGCACCCGAACATCGTCACCATCTACGACATCGGCGAGGCGGTGCCGCGCGAAGCGGGTACCGAGGGGAGCGAAGGCGATACGCCCGCCGAGGGCTCCGCCAAGGTCCATTTCATCGCCATGGAGCTGGTCGAGGGGCAGACCCTGCGCCAACTCCTCGACGACCGCTCGATCGAGCCACGAACGCTGTTGGCCTATCTGGCGCAAGCCGCGGAGGGACTCGCCAAGGCGCACGCCGCCGGCATCGTCCATCGCGACCTGAAGCCCGAGAACGTCATGGTGTCGCGCGACGGTTACGCCAAGGTGCTCGACTTCGGTCTCGCCAAGCTGACCGAACCGAGCGTCTCGGGCAGCGCGCTCGCCGCGGCGCCGACCGCGCTCGCCGAAGACAACACCCGCGACGGCGCGGTGATGGGGACGATCGGTTACATGTCGCCGGAGCAGGCGATGGGCAAGCCGGTCGACCATCGCACCGATCTGTTCGCCTTCGGCTGCCTGCTCTACGAGGCGGCGACCGGCAAGCGGCCGTTCACCGGCGAGTCGAGCGTCGACGTGCTGCACGCGATCGTGCGCGAGACGCCGACGCCCGTGGAGCAGATCGCGCCACGGATCCCACGCGCCCTGGTGCGCAGGATCCGGCGCTGCCTCGAGAAAGACCCGGCGAAGCGCGCGCAGTCGATGAAGGACCTCGCCTTCGAGCTGCACGACCTGACCGAAGAGTGGGAGACGCTGGCGACCCCCTCCGGCACGGTGAGCTCGGCTTCGTCGCTGTCGACGAGCGCGCCGCCGGTTCGCGGCGGCATCGGCCGCGCCGCGTGGATCGCGATCGGCGTCGCCACCGTTGCGGTCACGGCGCTCGCGGTCTCGGCGGTGGTGCTCTGGCGCGGACGAAGCGCTCCGGCGCCACCCCCGACGGGGTTTCAGCAGATGACGATCCGGGCCGCGACGTCGACCGGCGACGTGACGTCGGCGGCGCTCAGCCCCGACGGGCGCTACCTGGTCTTCGTCCGCGCCCAGCCGGCCGGGCCGAGCCTCTGGCTCCGCCTCCTCGCCACCGACAGCGACGTCGAGCTGCTCCCGCCGCAAGGCACCCGCCTGCTCATGAATCCCGTCGTGACGGCCGACGGCAACTTCATCCTCTACCTGCTCAGCGACGAGCTGAAGAGCATCGGCACGCTCTACAGGATGCCGCTGCTCGGCGGCGACGCGCGCAAGCTGATCGTGGACATCGACTCGGCGCCCGCGCTCTCCCCGGACGGGAAGCGGATCGCGTTCCTCCGCAACGTTCCCACGCTGCGGCAGCAGGATCTGGTGGTCGCGAGCTCCGACGGCTCGGGCGCGGCGCTCCTGGCCACTCGCCGGGCCGCCGATCACCGCGGATTCCACGTGCTCCAAGCGAACAGCGGCCCGGCCTGGTCGCCGGACGGGCGCTCGCTCGCGGTGCCCGGCTTTGACGCGAGCGGCGCGCTGCGCAACGAGTTCGTGCTGGTCGATGCCGCCTCGGGTCAGGAGAGCCGCATCGACGAGGCGGACTGGTTCTACATCTCCGGGCCGGCCTGGCTCCCCGACGGGCGCGCGCTCCTCGTCGCGGGCACACGCGGCCGCACGCTGGCCGATCCCCAGCTCTGGCGTCTCCCCCTCGGCGGCGGCGAGCCGACGCGGATCACCAACGACTCCCAGATCTACCGCGGCGTGAGCGCGAGCGCCGACGGCCGGATCCTGGCCAGCGTGCAGGTCTTCCAGAGCTCGACGCTCTGGCGCCGGCCGCTCCGCGGAGCGGACGCAGCGCGGCCTCTGACCTCTTCGAGCCGGGAGAGGGTCTGGAACCTCGCCGCCTCGAGCGACGGCTCGCTCTTCTTCGGCGTGATCCGGGGCGATGTGCGGGTGGTCGCGCGGCTGGCCCCGGACGCCGAGCAGCCCACGGTGCTGACTTCGGCCGACACGCCGTCCTTCGCGCCCTCGGTCTCGCGCGACGGCCGGACGGTCCTGATCCACTCGCTCCTGCCCGATGGCCGGTACCTGATGCGGGTGATGGATCGGGAGGGATCCGGCGTGCGCGAGCTCCCGGAGCGCGGTGCGCTCGGGGCGTACAGCCTTCATCCCGACGGAACCTGGTACCTGGCCGTCGACCAGACCGGGCATCTCTGGCGGCAGCCCCTCGACGGCGGCGAGGCGACGCTCTTCGCCGAGCAGACGATCGCCGGGTTCCTCGGCTTCTCCCCGGACGGCCGGCGGATCGGTTTCACGTACAACAAGACCCCGGACGCCCCGACTCCCCAGTATTTCGCCGCCGTCGCGTCGGCGGACGGAGGCCCGCTGCGGATCGAGACCGAGTTCCCCATCGACCGGCTCGGCGGCGCGTATCAGAATTTCAAGTGGGCGCCGGACGGCCAGGGCGTGACGGCGAGCAAGCCCGAAAGCGCGGGCACCAGCCTCTGGCGTATCCCGCTCGCCGATGGTCCGGCCGAGAAGATCGCCGAGATCGATGCCGACCGGATCGGGGACTACCTGATCTCCCCGGACGGGGAGACGCTCTACTACACCAAGCTCGTCGAGACGAAGGACGCCGTGCTGCTCGAGAACTTCCGGTGAGCGCGATCTGCTCGCGGTTCGGCACCCGATGATCGGCCAGCAATGATCGGAAACCGGCTCGGCCCCTACGAGATCACCGCCAAGCTGGGCGAAGGCGGCATGGGCGAGGTCTACCGCGCCACCGACACCAAGCTCAAGCGCGACGTCGCGATCAAGGTCCTGCCGGCAGCGTTCACGGAGGACAAGGAACGCCTCGCGAGATTCGAGCGCGAAGCGCAGCTCCTCGCTCAGCTCCAGCACCCGAACATCGCGTCGATCTACGGATTGGAAGAGTCGAACGGCACGAGAGCCCTCGTCATGGAGCTCGTCGAAGGCCCGACCCTTGCAGAACGCCTGGAATCCGGGCCGTTACCCTTCAATGAAAGCCTTTCCGTTTCTCTGCAAATCGCTCAGGCGCTGGAAGAAGCGCACGAGAAGGGGATCGTCCACCGGGACCTGAAGCCTCAAAACATCAAAGCTTCCATTGAAGGGAAAGTCAAAGTCCTCGACTTCGGACTGGCGAAGGCGATGGATCCGGCGTCGGGTTCGGCAGCCTCGGCTGCCGATCTGGCGCGCTCGCCGACGTTGATGCAGTCGCCGACGCTGACGGCGATGCAGGGGACGCAGTTCGGGGTGATCCTCGGCACTGCGGCTTACATGGCACCGGAGCAGGCGAAGGGATTCGCGGTCGACAAGCGGGCCGACATCTGGGCGTTCGGCGTCGTGCTATTCGAGATGCTGACCGGGAGGAAGTTGTTCGAGGCCGAAACACTGGCCGAAACGCTGGGC
>DASWJT010000025.1:0-3982 GCA_036397015.1 Thermoanaerobaculia bacterium | reverse complement strand
CGCGCGCTCGGTCCAGGCCCAGCCTGCGACGAGCAGAGCCAGCCCCGGCGCCCAATAGAGCACCGTCGCCTTGGCGCCGAGCGCGAGGCCGTAGCCCGCGCCGACGAGCAGCCACTCGCCGCGCCGCGGACCGGAGAGCGCTGCGGGCAGGAAGGCGAGGCCCGCCGCCAGGCAGCCGGCGGTGAACAGGTCGGTCTGCGAGCTGATGAACTGCGTCGCCACGGTCGGCATTCCCACCAGGGCGGCGGCGCCAACGAGACGCCAGAGTCGACTCATGCCGAGCCATCCCGCGAGCTGGTGGACCGCCAGGCAGGCGAGGATCCCGCCGCCGTACTGCGCCAGCTTGACGAGCGGATACTCGCGGCGGAAGAAGCCGGTCAGCCAGAGCATGACCAGTTCAGCGTTCTGGCCGACCCAGTTCTGGCGCGCCTCGTTGGTCGGGATGTGCTCGAGGCTCCCCTCCTGCAGCCACAGTGCGACGCGGCTCAGTCGGTAGGTGTTCGAGTCCCAGTTGAGGGGCGGCGTGAAGAGCGCGAGGACGAGATAGAAACCGAGCACGCCGAGGATCGCGGCGAGCAGCGCGGTCTGGCTTCGCCGCCCACGCCGCCAGCCCTCCGCGGCGAGCACGGCGCGCAGCGGCGCCGCGAGCGCCGCGAGCGGGCGCCGGGCCCAGCGCGCGAGCGCCCGCGGGCCGACGCGCTCACCTCGGCTCGACTCCGCGGCCGCGAGAAGCGCGAGCGCGAGCGCGTGGACCGCCATCAGGCTGGTTGCGCTCAGCTTCCTCGCCGCGCCGAGCAGCGTCGCCGACGCCACCACCGTCGCCACGACCACGAGACCCGCGGCGAGGAGCGTGCGCACGCTCCCCCAGCGCGCCACGTTGCTCGCCCGCTCGAGGCGCCCGACGAGCCCGCCCGCGAGCGCCGCGAGCAGGATCGAATCGATCGCGAGCAGGGCGAGCGGCTGCGCCTCGATGCCGAGCAAGTCGCAGCGCGCGGCGAGGGCGCGAACCAGTTCGATCATCCTGCCGCCGTCCTCCGGCTCAGAAGCGCTCTTTCTCGTCGAGGCCTGTGTAGGGGCCCTGCTTGATCTCGAGCAGCACGGTGTCCTCGAGCATGCGGAAGCCGTGGCCGCCGCCGACCATCAGCATGAGGTCGCCGGGACCCAGCTCGCGCGTGGCGACGATCTCGCGCTCGTCGTCGTAGACGTCGAGCAGGCAGCGCCCCGCCTGGACGAGCACGACCTCGGAGGTGCCGACCAGGCGCCGCTCGATCGGTCGGTGCACGTGGCGCGCGATCTCGCCCTCCGCCGGATAGACGACGAAGCCGACCTGCTGCTTCCACTCCGGAGGGGTGAGGAAAGTGGTCATCTGCGGGCGGAATGCGGCGCGCGCGATGAGGCAGAGGACGCTGCCCCGCGCCGCGATCTCCTCGAAGGTTTCCTCGGCCATCACGATGCTCTCGCCGCGCTCCTCCGACGCCTCAGCCTCCCGAACGCCGCCTCGACGAATCGAGCACGCGCTCCGAGCCGCGCAGGCCGTGGCGCGAGACGACCCCGAAGAGCCCCCCGCGCGCCAGATCGCGCCGCGGTCGGTCCCCAGGAGCCTCGGGATGATCTCCGATCGCTCGGCGCCGGGCAAGCGAATCGGCGCACCGGCTGTCGACCGGCCGCCCCCGCTTCTCCGCGCGCGACGAGCCTCTCGCATTCTCGCCTCGCCCGCCAAGCGCCGGCCGGCCCTGCGGAGCTCCGACGTTGCTAGATTCGACCGCGTGCACGACCCATCGCCGCCAGCAGCCGACTCCGGACCCCGCTCGCAGCTCGCGCGTCTGGCCTCCGTGATCGCGGCGCCGCTCCTCTTCTTCGTCACGCTGCCCCTCGTCGTCTACGCCTTCAACGTGGATTCGGTCGACGTGCCAAAAGCGGCGATTCTCGAGTCGGGTCTCGTCGCCACCGCTCTCGTGGCGGCGGGTCTCTGGCTGCTCGCGCTCCTCCCGCGGCTCGGCCGAGCCGTCACCGCGACCTGCGACATCGTCGCCGTCGCCCTCTTCGCCCTCATCCTGGTGCCGAACCGCACCGGCGAGATCACCGGCCTCGCGGATCAGCTCTCCGGGCTCGGCAATCGCGGACCGCTCCTCAAGCTCGCCGCTCTCCTCGCGCTCGCGGCGCTCGCACACCGATTCCGGCCAAACTCGCTGCGCGCGCTGGCGCAGACGACCGTGGCGACCGCGGCCGTCGGCTCGCTGGCCGCCGCCCTTTTCGTGAGTTCGGCGGCGGATCGCTCACGACGCGCCACGGAGGAGGAATCGATCCGCCTCTTCGCGCTCGGCACCGAGTCCAACGTGATCGTTCTCGTGCTCGACTCCTTTACCGGCTATCGCATGGTCGAGATCGTCGCGGAGAGGCCGGAGATCCGCGCCGCGCTCGCCGGCTTCACGCTCTACCCGCGGGCGATCGCCCCCGCCCACAACACCCCCGCGGGAAACAGCGCGATCCTGACCGGGCATCTGCGCCACGCGATCGAGATCGAGGGCGAGGTCGACCGCAACACCAGCTCGCTCGCCGACTCGTTCCTCGCCGAAGCCGACCGAATCGGCGTCGAGGCCGTCTACCTGAGCGACCTGGGCGTCCGCGAAGCGACGATGCACGTGATCGACGAGGACTCCGTGCTCTCGCTCGAGAAGGACTCCTCCGCCGCGCGCGATCGTCGATATGTCGCCTTTCTCGCGCTGTCGTCGGTCCGCGTGCTCCCCGCGTCGGCAGCGAGCGCGCTCGAACGGTGGGCGACGAGCGGCGCCGCGCCGCAAGCCGACCGCGTCAACGACGTCCGCGAGCAGCTCTCCCGCATCGTCAACCCGGCGCAGCGGATCCAGTTGAAGAGCAAGCTGGTTCTCGATCGCCTGCTGGCGGCGCTCGGACCCGGCGAGAGCGAGAGCAAGGTGCTCTACGTCTTCAGCAAGATGTCGCATCCGCCGTGGAGCCTGACCGCCGACGGCCGCTTCGACCCCGGGGCAGGGCCGTGGGAGGCTTCGCTCTTCGCAGCCCGTCAGCTCGTTCGATTGATCGAGAAGCTCCGCGAGCTCGCGGCTCTCGACGACTCGCTCGTCGTCGTCGCGTCGGATCACGGCACCATGCCGATCGCGGACGCGAGCATGGGGGGCGTCTTCCCGGCGGAGCATCGGCTGCCGCGCGAGCTCAATGCCCTCGTCATGGTCAAGCCGCCACGAGCCGATCACCCGTTGCGAGTCTCGAAGATGTCCGTCTGGCTCGGCGACATCGCCGCTACTGTCCGCGACGCCCTCGATCTGCCGCAGCCGACGAGCTCGTCGTCCGCGTCGCGCTCTCTGCTCCTCCCCGACGATCCCGATCGTGTGCTGGCGCTCCCGGTCTTCTTCCGGCCGGACCAGGTGAGCTACCACGCGCCACTGAAGCAGTGGACCCGCGTCGACGTTCGCGGCACGTTCGCCGAGTTCGGCAGGGCCGCCTCGCTCGATCCGGTCGTCCTCCTCTCGCGGCGCGGGAGAATCGCGCTGCACGCTGGTGTGGGCCGCTATGCGACGAGCCTCGCCGTACAAGGTCTGCACGACGGAGAGGGAATCCTCTCGAGCGCCTGGATCGAGATCGACGACCGGCTGATCGTCAAGGTGGTGTCCGCCGGGGCCGCCACGCTCTCCGACGCGAGCGGCCGTTTTCGTGTCCGCAGCCTCGAGGGCGCGGAGAGCGGACTCGCGGCACTCTCCGAGAACCGGCCGCACGGGAGCTCCTTCGTCGCCGCCGTCGGCATTCCGCGGCGGCTCGTCTCGCGGTACCTCGACGGCGCGACGCCGGTCACGGAAGAAGACGCTTTGGTCAACTGCGTCTTCGTCGCCAGCGACCGGAGCCGGCCGCGCCGCTACGCGCGCTGCGGTCCGGGCGACCTCGAGCTGGAGCTCGAATGGCAGTGAGGGGCGGCTTCGGGACGCCTCGCCTCGCCGCTGTTGAGCGAGAA
>DASWJT010000024.1:0-39977 GCA_036397015.1 Thermoanaerobaculia bacterium | reverse complement strand
CGCGCGCTCATCATGGAGCTGGTCGAGGGGCCGACTCTGGCGGAGCGCTTGGAGCAGGGGTCTCTACCCCTAGATGACAGCCTTTCCATCGCCCGCCAAATCGCCGAGGCACTCGAAGAGGCGCACGAAAAAGGGATCGTTCATCGAGACCTCAAGCCCCAAAACGTAAAAGCTTCCATTGAAGGAAAAGTCAAGGTCCTCGACTTCGGGCTGGCGAAGGCGATGGATCCCGCGGGCACGGCGTCCGGGGCGCCGTCGGCGTCGCGCCTCGCCGCGTCGCCGACGCTGACGCTGGGCGCGACCGTTCAGGGGGTGATTCTCGGGACCGCCGCGTACATGGCGCCAGAGCAGGCGCGCGGCACCGGGGTCGACGCGCGCGCCGACATCTGGGCGTTCGGGGTCGTGCTCTACGAGATGCTCTCCGGGCGCACGGCCTTCACCGCCGAGACGGTGCCCGACACGCTGGCGGCCGTCCTCACCCGCGAGATCGACTGGAGCGCGCTGCCCGAGTCGACGCCGCCGGCGATCCGGCGCCTCCTCCGTCGCTGCCTCGAGCGCAAGCCTAAGAGCCGCCTGCACTCGATCGCCGACGCCCGCATCGTGATCGACGAAGTGCTCGCCGGCGTCGCCGAGCCGGCACCGATCGCGGTGCCCGCGCCGGCCGCCGCGGTGCCGCCCCGATCCCGCTGGCTGCTGCCCGCCGTCGCCGTCGCGGCGATCGCCGTCGGCTTCGCGGCGGGGCGCTTCGCTGGCGGCCCCGCGACGAGCGCTGCCGAGAGCGAGCTCGAAGTGGCGCTCGCCTTGCCGGCGGATTACTCGCTCTCCACGCGCGACCTCGTCGAGCTCGCCATCTCGCCCGATGGCCGGCGGCAGGTGGTCACGGTCTTCGACGGCGAGGGCCGCTCGCACCTGCTGCTGCGCGACCTCGACCAGGCCGAGGCTCGCGTCCTGCCCGGGACCGAGGGAGCGCGCGCGCCGTTTTTCTCGCCGGCGGGAGACTCCGTCGCGTTCTTCGTCAACTCGGACCTCCGCCGCATCGCGGTGAGCGGCGGCCCCTCGCTGCGCATCGCGGAAGTGGCGACCGCGGTCGCCACGCGCGGCGGCACCTGGGGCCGCGACGGCTTCATCTACTTCGTGCCCAACACCGCCATCGGCCTCAAACGCGTGCGCGAGAACGGCGGCGTCGTGGAGGCGGTCACCGAGACCGCCGCCGAGCGCAACGAGCGCACGCACCGCTGGCCCGCCGTGCTGCCCGACGCCAGCGCCGTCCTCTTCACCAACGACAGCGCGGCGACCACCGAGTACTACGACGACGCCAACATCGAGGCCGTGCGGCTCGCCACCGGCGAGCGCAAGGTGCTGGTCGAGGGATCGAGCCAGGCCCGCTTCCTGCCGCCCGACCGGCTCGTCTTCGCCCGCCAGGGCGCGCTCTTCGCGGTGGCGTTCGATCCGCGGCGACTCGAGATCGCAGGCACGCCCATCGTCGTGGCTCAGAACATCGACACCGACGTCTCCTCCGGCGCCGCGCAGTTCGCGATCTCCGAGAGCGGCGATCTCACCTGGATCCCCGGCGAGGCCTCGGGTGGCATCATGGAGCTCGCCTGGCTCCGCCTCGACGGCTCGCAGCAGCTGGTCGACCTGCGGCGGGGCAACTACGTGCAGCTCGCGCTCTCGCCCGACGGCGGGCGCGTCGCGCTCGCCGACGCTGCGCCGCCGAACGTCCATCTCTGGATCGGTGACCTGACCCGCCGCTCGCTCTCTCGGCTCACCTTCGAGGGATCTTCCGCCGACCCGGTGTGGAGCCCCGACGGGCGCCGGGTCGCTTTCTCCACCGTGCCTTCGACGGCAGCGGCGCCCGAGATCGTGTGGAAGCCCGCCGACGGCAGCGGCGCATCGGAGACGCTCTCCGCCGACAGTCACGACGCCTTCCCGAGCTCGTTCTCGCCCGACGGCAAGTGGCTGGTCGTCGAGCGGCGATTCCAGGTAGTACCCAACGACCAGGCGGACATCTGGCTCTTGCCCGTCGGCGGCGCCGGCGCGCCGCGCGCGTTCCTCGTCTCGCCGCACGAGGAGTTCCACTCCGAGGTCTCGCCCGACGGCCGCTGGCTGGCCTACACGTCGCTCGAGAGCGGCGTGCTCGAGGTCTATCTGCGCCCGTTCCCGGCCGGCGAGGGCAAGTGGCTGGTGTCGACCTCGGGCGGTGCGGAGCCGCACTGGAGCGCCGACAGCAAGGCGATCTACTACCGCAATCCGAACGGCATCTACCGGATCGCGGTCCAGCTCGCGAAGGGCGTCGAGCTCGGCGAGCCGCGCCTCGTCGGCCCGACGCTCGCCCGCGGCACGCTCGGGCGCACCTTCTCGGTCGCCGCGGACGGCAGCGTGCTGGTGCTGCGCCGCCCGCAGGAGAGTCAGCTCGCGCAGCAAGTCAATCTGGCGCTCGGCTGGCGTTCGCGCGTGGAGCGGCTGGTCTCCCCGCGGCGCTGATTTCGACCGCTCCGTCGCGCGGCGCCTGCGGGCGCCGTGCTAGGGTCGCGAGCGGTCTACGGCACCGAGCATCTCGTCTCGCGGGGGAACTTTGGAGCGAGTCGCCCACGACGTGCTGATCATCGGCGGCGGCGGCGCCGGCCTGCGCGCCGCGATCGCCATCGCCGAGCACCGTCCCGAGCTCTCGGTGGCGGTGGTCTCCAAGGTCTATCCCATGCGCAGCCACACGGTCTCGGCCGAGGGCGGCGCCGCCGGCGCGATCAAACCCGGCGACAGTCTCGACGCCCACGCCTACGACACCATCTCCGGCGGCGACTGGCTCTCGGACCAGGACGCCGTCGAGCACTTCGTCCGCGAGGCGCCGGAGGAGCTGCTGCGGCTCGAGCGCTGGGGCTGCCCGTGGAGCCGCGAGAGCGACGGCCACGTCGCCGTCCGACCGTTCGGCGGCATGAAGAACGAGCGCACCTGGTTCGCCGCCGACAAGACCGGCTTCCACCTGCTCCACACCCTCTACCAGACGTCGCTCAAGCACGACGACCTGACCTTCTACGACGAATTCTTCGTCACCCGGCTCCTCGTCGCCGACGGCCGCTGCCAGGGCGCGGTGGCGATCGAGATGGCCTCCGGCCGACCCTATTCGATCGGCGCGCGCGCCGTCGTGCTCGCCACCGGCGGCGGCGGCAAGGTCTTCCCTTTCACCACCAACGCGGCGATCAAGACCGGAGACGGCATGGCGCTCGCCTACCGCGCCGGCGTGCCGCTCAAGGACATGGAATTCGTCCAGTACCACCCGACCGGCTTGCCCTTCACCGGCATTCTCATCACCGAGGCGGCGCGCTCGGAGGGCGGCTGGCTGCTCAACAAGGACGGCTACCGCTATCTGCAGGACTACGACCTCGGTCAGCCGACGCCCGAACCGGTCCTGCGCTCGATGGAGCTGGGGCCGCGCGACCGGCTGTCGCAGGCCTTCGTGCACGAGCAGCGCAAGGGACGCACCATCCCCAGCGTGCACGGCGACGTCGTCCACCTCGACGTCCGTCACTTGGGCGAGACGAAGATCGACGCCAAGATCCCGTTCGTCCGCGAGCTCTGCCTGAAGTACCAGAATCTCGATCCGGTGCACGAGATGATCCCGGTGCGCCCGGTGGCGCACTACATGATGGGAGGCGTCGACACCGACGTCCGCGGCGCGACGCGCCTCGCCGGCCTCTACGCCGCCGGCGAGTGCGCCTGCGTGTCGATCAACGGCGCCAACCGGCTGGGCTCGAACTCGCTCACCGAGATCCTCGTCTTCGGCGCCCGCGCCGGCCTGGCGGCGGCGGAGTTCGCCGCCGCGCAGCCGGCGCCGGCGCCGGCGATCGAAGCCGAGGCACGCGGCGAGGAGGAGCGCCTCGACGCCCTGCGCCGGCGCGCCGGCGGCGGCGGCGAGCGCATCGCCGACCTGCGCGGCGCCATGCAGAGCGCGCTCGAGGAGGGCGCCGGCATCTACCGCGACGAGGCCGGCCTCCGCCGCGCCGCCGACGCCGTCGCCGCGTTGCAGTCGCGCGTCGGCCGCGTCGCGCTCGACGACGCGAGCGAGACGTTCAACACCGAGCTCCTCTCGGCGCTCGAGCTCGAGAACCTGCTCGACGTCGGCGAGTCGATCGTCCACTCGGCGCTCGCGCGGCGAGAGTCGCGCGGCGCCCACCAGCGCACCGACCACCCGACGCGCGACGACGAGCGCTTCCTCGCCCATTCGCTCGCCTGGCACCACCCCGGCGCCGCGCCGAGCGTGACACTCGCGCCGGTCACCATCACCCGCTGGCCCCCGGGCGAGCGGATCTACGGCCGATGAGGGGCTGACGAACCGCGAGGAGGCGGCATGGCGGACGCGACGGTCACGCTCGAGGTGCAGCGCTATCGCCCGGAGAGGGAGGACGAGCCGGTGTGGGAGCGCTTCGAAGTGCCGGCGCGGCGCGAGTGGATGGTGCTCGACGCGCTCAATCACGTCAAGGACCGCCTCGACGGCTCGCTCACCTTCCGCTGGTCGTGCCGCATGGGCGTCTGCGGCAGCTGCGGCATGACGGTCGACGGCGAGCCCAAGCTCACCTGCGCCACGCCGCTCGCCGCGCGCGGTGACGGCCGGCCGGTGCGCGTCGAGCCGCTGCGCGGCTTCCCCGTCATCCGCGACCTGGTGGTCGAGATCCGCTCGTTCCTCGGCAAGCTCAAGCGCACGCGGCCGTGGCTGATTCGCGACGACGACGTGCCGCTCGCCGCCGGCGAGCACCTGCAGACGCCCGCCGAGCTCGCCGACTACAAGCAGTACAGCATGTGCATCAACTGCCTGCTCTGCTACTCCGCCTGCCCGATCCACTATCTCGAGCCCGACTTCGCCGGGCCGGCGGCGCTGGCGCTGGCGCAGCGCTACAACCTCGACTCCCGCGACCGGGGCGCCGCCGAGCGCATGGAGGAGCTCTCCCGACACTCGGGCATCTGGGGCTGCACCTTCGTCGGCGAGTGCTCGGAGGTCTGCCCGAAGGGCGTCGACCCGGCGGGCGCCATCCAGCGCTACAAGCTCGCCGCCGCCGCCGACTGGTTCCAATCGATCCTGCTGCCGTGGAGCGGGCAAGCGCGCGCCAAGCGGCGGGAGGTCGCCGGGTGAACCGCCGCCGCTTCCACCCGCGCTGGTTCCGTCGCCGGACGCCGATCTTCTGGTGGCTCGAGAAGGGCGTCTACGTCCACTTCATCGTCCGCGAGCTGACCAGCCTCGGCGTCGCCTACGCGGCGCTCCTGCTCGTCGTTCAGGTCGGCGTCCTCGGCGCCGGCGACGCGGTGCACGCCCGCTTCACGGCGCTCCTCGCCTCGCCGTGGGCCGTCGCCTGGCACGCCCTGCTGCTCGCGACGCTCCTCTTCCACACGCTGACCTGGCTCCACCTCGCGCCCAAGGCGCTGGTGGTCAAGCTCGGCGGCCGCCGCGTGCCGAACGCCGCCATCCTCGCCGGGCACTACCTCGGGTGGCTGGCGGCCTCGGCACTCGTCGTTCTCGTCTTGGTCAGGAGCTGAGCAGTGGGCCGCCCGACCGAACCGTTCTTCTGGACGCTCTTCTCCGCCGGCGGCATGCTCGCCGCGCTCGTGCTGCCGGCGGTCTGCTTCGTGCTCTGGATCGCCGGCCCGCTCGGCTGGCTGGCGACGCCCGATCGCGCCGGCTGGCTCGCGCTGCTCGCCTCGCCGCTGGCGCGCTTCACGCTGCTCGCCCTCGTCGCCCTCGCGCTCTTCCACTGGGCGCACCGCTTCCGCTACACGCTCTACGACGGACTGCAGCTCCACCACCTCTACGGCTTGATCGCGACCGTCTGCTACGGTGGCGCCACCGCGGTCACGCTCGTCGCCGCCTACCTGCTCCTGCGGCTCGGCTGACTGGGCGACCGCTCCCGGGGGAAAGCCGATGTACGAGCTCAAGCGCATCTCCGCCGCCGCCATCCCGCGCGCGCTCGAGAAAGCCGAGCGCTATCGCCTGCTCAACGAGCCGGCCGAGGCCGAGAGCATCTGCCTCGACGTGCTGGCGATCGATGCCGGCAACGAACGGGCGCTGGTGACGCTCGTCCTCGCGCTCTCCGACCAGTTCGGCGAGCGCATGGTCGTCGCCTATCCGCAGGCCGAGGCGCGTGTCGCCGAGCTGCCCACCGCCTACGCCCGCGAGTACTACGGCGCCCTGCTCTGCGAACGCCGCGCGCGAGCCCACCGCAAGCGCGGCGGCACCGCCTCCGGTCCGACGGCCCACGGGTGGCTGCTGCGCGCTCTCGCCGGCTTCGAGCGCGCCATCGCCCTGCGCGAGCCCGACAACGACGACGCCATCGTGCGCTGGAATACCTGCGTGCGGATGCTCGCCAACGATCCCGGCTTGAAGGCGGCGCCGGTCGACACCTTCCATCCCCTGCTCGAGTAGCGCGGCGGAGCCTCAGCTCCCGCCGCCGCCGACGATGCCGCCGTAGGTCTGAGCCCGCGCGTCGAGCACCGCGGCGAGCTCGTCGGGCGGCAACACCCGCTTCTCGACGCAGAGCTCGCGCACCGTCTTGCCGGTGGCGACCGACTCCTTGGCGATGGCGGCGGCGGCGTCGTAGCCGATCCGCGGCGCCAGCGCGGTGACCATGGCGAGCGAGAGCTCGACCAGCTGTTCGCAGCGCTCGCGGTTGGCGACGACGCCGGCGATGCAACGGTCCACGAGCAGATTCGCGGCGCTGGTCAGCAGGTGGATCGACTGCAGCAGGTTGTACGCGATCACCGGCATCATGACGTTGAGCTCGAAGTTGCCCGACATGCCGCCGATGGCGATCGTCTGGTGGTTGCCCATCACCTGCGCCGCGACCATCAGCGTCATCTCCGGAATCACCGGATTGACCTTGCCGGGCATGATCGAGCTGCCGGGCTGGAGGCTGGGCAGCGCGATCTCGCCGATTCCGCAGCGCGGCCCCGAGGCGAGCCAGCGCAGATCGTTGGCGATCTTGGTGAACGAGGCGGCGATCGCGGTGAGCGCGCCCGAGGCCTCGACCGCCGCGTCCTTGGCGGCGAGCGCCTCGAACTTGTTGGGCGCCGGCACGAACGAATGCCCCGTGCGCCTCGCCATGCGGGCGATGACCGCGTCGGCGAAGCCGGGCGGGGCGTTCAGACCGGTGCCGACGGCGGTGCCGCCGAGCGCCAGCTCCGCCAGGCGCGGCTTCACCGCCGCGAGCCGCGCCAAGCCGTTGCGCGCCTGCTGCGCATAGCCGCCGAAACTCTGCCCGAGCCGTACCGGCACCGCGTCCTGCAGGTGCGTGCGGCCGATCTTCACCACGTCGTCGAGCTCCTCCGCCTTGGCCTCGAGCGCCGCCGCCAGCCGCGCGAGCGCCGGCTCGAGGTCCTCGGCGAGGGCGGCGTAGGCGGCGACGTGGAGGGCGGTCGGGATGACGTCGTTCGACGACTGGCCGGCATTGACGTGGTCGTTCGGGTGCACCGGCTGCTTCGAGCCGATCGTGCCGCCGAGGAGCTCGATGGCGCGGTTCGAAATCACCTCGTTGGCGTTCATGTTGGTCGAGGTTCCGGAGCCCGTCTGGTAGATGTCGAGCGGGAAGTGTGCGTCGAGCTCGCCGGCGTAGACCTCTTCCGCGGCGCGGCCGATCGCCTCGGCGAGCCTCGCGTCGACGACGCCGAGCGCGGCGTTCTCGGCGGCGCACTCGCCCTTGACGAGGCCGAGGGCCTGGATGAACCGGCGCTGGAAGCGCAGCCCGGAGACCGGGAAGTTGCGGCGCGCGCGCTCGGTCTGGGCGCCCCAGTAGACGTCCGACGGCACTTCGATCTCGCCGAGGCTGTCCTTCTCGATGCGGGTTCTGGACATGACGGGCTCCGAGAGAGAGTGGCGCGGAGCGGGCGCCGGAGCCGCCCGAGCGCTCGCTCGCCGGCGCACGATCGCGCGCACGAAGCGTATCGCACGGCGCGGCGACGCGATCCGTTGCTATCCTCCGCGCCGATGAGCGCGCCGCACACCTTCGATCGCCTGTCGGGAGCCGTCGGCGACACGCCGCTGGTGCGCCTGCGGCGCGCCGTGCCCGGCTTCGCCGGCGAGGTCTACGCCAAGCTCGAGTACCTGAACCCGATGGGCAGCGTCAAGGACCGCATCGCGCGCTACATCGTCGAGAAGGCGATCGCGGACGGCCGCCTGCGTCCGGGCGACACGCTGCTCGAGGCCTCTTCGGGCAATACCGCCATGGGCCTCGCGATGATGGCGATCGAGCACGACTTGCGCTGCGTGATGGTGGTGCGGCGCCAGACGAGCCGCGAGAAGCTCGACGCGCTGCGCGCCTTGGGCGTCGAGCTCGTGCTCGTCGACGGCGAGCTGGCGCCCGAGCATCCCGACAGCTACAACCGCATGGCGCGGCGGCTCGCGGCCGAGATCCCGCGCGCCTTCTTCCCCGACCAGCACAACGACCGCACCAACAACGAGGCGCACTACGCGACGACGGGACCCGAGATCTGGCGCCAGATGGAGGGGCGCATCGATTGGTTCGTCGCTGGCATCGGCACCGGCGGCACCGTGTCGGGCGTGGCGCGGTACCTCAAGGAGCAGGATCCCGGAATCAAGATCCTCGCCGTCGACATCGCCGGCTCGGTGTTCACCGGCTGGTTCGAGCGCCGCGAGCGCGTCGCGCCGCAGCGCACGCTGGTCGAGGGGCTCGGCGACGAGGAGGTCATCGGCTGCCCGGAATGGGAGCTGCTCGACGACATGGTGCAGGCGAGCGACCGCGACGCCTTCCTCGCCGCCCGCGAGCTGGCGCTCGGCGAGGCGATCTTCGCCGGCGGCTCCTCTGGAGCGACGCTGTGGGGCGTGCGCCAGCTCGCCGCGCGGCTGGCGCGGCCGGCGCGCATCGCCACGCTCTTCGCCGACTCCGGCAACCGCTACCTTTCGACGATCTACAGCGACGAGTGGATGCGGCGGCAGGGATTCCTGCCGCCGGCGACCGTTGGCTGACTTCGCGGCAGGAAGAGGCAGAAGAGGCCGCGAGCGCGCCCGCGCCCGCGGCCCCGGATCCGGCGCGCGCCGGCGCGGTTACTTGGCGACGGCGATCGGCAAGCGCACCTCGGTGCGGATCCAGCGCAGCACCATGTCGGCGCCGCCGTCGGTCTTCTCGAACGAGAAGCTGAGCTGGTCGACCTCCTTGTCCTCGGGCAAGGTAGTCGGCGTGGCGTCGACGACGAGCACGTCCGTCGGCGGCAGGTCGGCGGGGGTGAACTTCTGCGCCGCCGGGTCGAAGTGCCCCACGCCGTCGAGTCCGAGCAGGGAGTTGAAGTGGATCTTCCAGCTGTCGGCGTTCGGCGTCGTGAACAGCGAGTAGGTGCCGGCCGCGAGCTTCTTGCCGGCGACGGTGACGTCCTCGGTGACCGTGATCTCCGTCGCCTCGTTGGCGCCCGTGCGCCAGAGCTCGCCGTAGGGGACCAGCGCCTTGCTCTCCTTGCTGCCGAAGATGTTCTCGCGGCCGCGCTTGTAGGGGCGGCTGTAGACGACGCGCACGTAGGCGTCGCCGTCGAGCATGATGCGCGCCATTCCCATCGGGCTCGGCCGACGCGACGGGTGCAGGTCCTGGGCGGGGGCGATCGCCGGCGCGAGGAGCGCGGCGGCGACGGTGGCGAGGGTGAGGGTGCGCTGGGCTCTCAACGTCTCTCCTCCTGGGGTCGAGCGAAAGTTTCCGTGGCGGAGGCGCGCGCGGCGCGCTCCGGGTCGTCGCGAAGGGAAAGAGCTTACCACGCGCGCCGCCGGCCGCCGCCTCTTCAGCCGGCGACGAGCTCGATGCGCACTTCGAGCTTGCCGGCGCCGGGCACCTCGAAGCGCTTGTGCGTCGTGCCCGCCGCGCCGCGATCGAAGAGCTGCTCGGCGTAGAGCGCGACGCGCTGATTGAGGCGCGGCCAGCCGAGGTCGCCGTAGGTGTGACCGGCCGACCAGACGAGCAGACGGGCGCCGCGCGCCGCGCCCTCGAGCACGGTGGCGAGCGCGAAGCGCTCGCCGCGCTCGCGGCTCGCCGCCATCTGGCGCTCGAGCTCGTCGCTCACCGCCCGATCCTGCCCTGGCGCAGTCGCTCGAGCAAGCGCGCGAAGTCGTCCGGCGGCGCGGCCGTGAAGCGGAGCGGCCGCCCGTCGGCGGGGTGGCGAAAGGCGAGCTCGCCGGCGTGCAGCGCCTGGCGGGCGAGCCCGTGCGAGGCCGGTCGCGCTACGCCTGCCGAGTAGACGGGATCGCCGAGCACCGGATGCCCGGCGGCCGCGAAGTGGATGCGGATCTGATGTGTGCGCCCGGTTTCGAGCGCGACGCGAACGAGCGTCGCGTCGCCGAAGCGCTCGACGACCCGCCAGTGCGTCACGGCGACCTTGCCGCGCTCGCCGGCGCGCGCCACCCATCGCTTGCGGCGCAATCCGTCGCCGACGAGCTCCTGGTCGAAGGTGCCCGCCGCCGCGGCGAGGTCCCCCACCACCACCGCGTCGTACTCGCGGCTCATGCTGCGGTCGAGCAGCTGCGCCTGCAGCGACGCCTGCCCGCGCCGGCTGGTGGCGAAGGCGCACAGGCCCGAGGTGTCACGGTCGAGCCGGTGCACGACGGCGAGGAAAGGGCGAGCGCCGCGCCGCCGCGCGACGGCGAGGGCGAGACGCGAGACGAGCGTGTCCTTCTCGCGATCGGGCGTCGGGATGCTGAGCAGGCCGGCGGGCTTGACGGCCACGGCGACGTCGGCGTCGATGTGCAGGAGCTCGACGCGCAGGTGGGCGGGAGTGCGGTCGGTCGGCCGCGCGCGGTGCCAGATCACTTGCGCCTGCGCCCCGACCCAGGCGCCGGGATCGCGCACGGTCTCGCCGTCGACCTCGACCTGTCCTTCCACGATCGCCCGCTTCGCCCGCGCGTGCGAGAGGCCGGCGTGCCGCGCCTGGAGCGCCCGGACCAAGCGGTGGCGTTCGGGGCCGGAGTGGTCGAGCTCGCGAGATGGCGTCATGGTCACGCTATCCTAGGGCTCTCCGATGCGCCGAGTCTTCCTGCCGCTGGCCGCGACGACGCTCGCCTGCCTGCTCGCCGCCGCGCCGCCGGCCGGCGCCCAGAGCGTGCGGCCGGTCGGTCCGCGCCAGCTCACCTTCGCCCACTTCGGCACCGAAGACGGGCTCGATTCGCTCACCGTGTTCGACCTCGCGCTCGATCGCGCGGGCAACCTCTGGATCGGCACGCAGGAGGGCCTGGCGCGCTTCGATGGCGAGCGCTTTCGCAACTTCGGCACCGCCGACGGGCTGCCTTCGGGCGTCGTCTTCGAGGTCGAGCAGGACGCCGCCGGCGATCTCTGGGCGGCCACGCTCAAGGGCCTCGCGCGCCTCTCCGGCCGGCGCTTCGAGCGCGTCGAGCTGCCCGGCCACCCCGCCGGCGAGGCGATCGAGGCGCTCGCCCTCGACGGCTCCGGCCGGCTGGTGGCGGGCGCCGTCGCCGGCGCCTACCGCTGCGAGAAGGCGGCCTGCGAGCGCATTCTCGAGCTGCCCGCCGACATGTTCGTCTCGGCCATCGCCCTCGACCGCAGCACCGGCGAGCTGTGGTTCGGCGGGCCGTTCGGCCTCATCCGCTGGCGCGAGCGCGAGATCGAGCGCTTCACCCGCGAGCGCGGCCTGCCCTCGCACGCGACGCGAGCGCTCTTGGTCGACCGCTACGGCTCGCTATGGGTGCGGCAGATCCGCGACCTGGTGCGCGTCGACACCAACGACGGTGAGGTCGAGATCGTCACCGACCTGCCCCCCGCCGCCGACACCAGCCGCCTCTACGAGGACTCGCGCGGCACCGTCTGGGTGACCAGCGACGCCGGCCTCTTCTACCGCGCCGGCGGCGGCTGGGGCCGCATCGGCATCGGCGAGGGGCTGCCCGAAGGCGCGGTGGGCGCGGTGGCCGAGGACGCCGAAGGGGCGCTGTGGATCGGTCTCGCCCACGCCGGCCTCGTGCGCTGGCTGGGCCGCGACCGCTTCACGAGCTGGACCACGGAGACCGGCCTGCCGAGCGACGTGGTGTGGGCGATCGAGCGCGGCGAGGACGGCCGGCTCGCCTTCGGCACGCAAGCGGGGCTGGCGCTGCTCGACGCCGGCGGGCGCGCGCTGACGACTTACCCCGGCGACCCCATTCTCGGCGACGCGCCGGTCCTCTCGGTGACGGCCGCCGACGGCGGCTTCTGGGTGGGCACGGCCGCGGGACGCCTCGGCTTCGTCGACTCGGCCGGCCGCGTCGTCGACGCCGGCGCCCGCTCCGCGTTCACCGACGACCTGCCGATCACCGGCATCGTCCACGCCGCCGACGGCGACGTCTGGCTGGCCACCGGCGCCGGCCTCTGGCGTGGCCGCGGACCGGCGGCGCGCATCCGCTTCGCGCGCGTCGAGGTGCCCGGGGCGTCGCCGGCGGGCGCCGGCGCGGCGACGCCGCCGGAGCTCTTCTTCGACCTGATCGAGGACCGCGACGGCGCGCTGTGGGCGGCGGGCCGCTACGGCCTGGCGCGCCGCCAGCACGGCATCTGGACCCGCCTGACCGCGGCCGACGGCCTGCGCGACGACTTCCTGCTCTCCATCGCCGAGGATCGCTCCGGCGCCATCTGGATCGGCTACCGGGACGCGCGCGGCGTCTCGGTGCTGCGCCGCGCCGAGGGCCGTCCGCGCTTCGAGCACTTCGACACCACGAGCGGCCTGCGCCACGATCAAGTCACCTTCGTACGCACCGACGCCCTCGGCCGCGTCTGGGTCGGCACGACGCGCGGCGTGTCGCTCCGCGCCGGCGATCGTTTCGTCAACTTCCGCCGCTCCGACGGCCTGATCAGCGAGGATTCTTGCTCGAACGCCTTCCTCGCCGACCGCGACGGCACGACCTGGATCGGCACGCCGGCGGGAGCCGTGGCGGCGCGCATCGCGGAGACCGACCTGGCGCCGCGGCGGCCGCTCGAGGCGAGGGTCGTCACCGCCGCCCTGGCGGGCATCCACTTCGTCGGCGCGACGGTGCCGAGCGCGCCGCACGACCAATCCACCTTCGAAGTCGCCTTCGCGGCCCGCACCTTCCGCGCCCCGCGCGAGGTCGAGTTCCGCTACCAGCTCGTCGGCGCCGACGCCAATCCGATCGTCACGCGGCAGCGCTCGATCCGCTATCCGGCGCTGCCCGACGGCGAGCACGAGTTCCGCGTCCAGGCGCGCCTCGAAGGCACCGGCTGGGGCCCGCCCGCGATCCTGCGCTTCGAGGTGCTGCCGCCGTGGTGGGGGGGTGTGCCGGCCCGGCTCGGCGCGCTGGCGCTCGCGGTGCTCGCCGGCCTCGCCATCGATCGGCTGCGCGCGCGCCGCGACCGGCGCCGCGCCGGCGATCTCGAGCGCGCCGTCGCCGAGCGCACCGAGCAGCTGCAAGCGAGCCGCGAGGAGCTGGCGCGCAAGAACGAGGAGCTCGCCCATCTCTCGCTCACCGACCCGCTCACCGGCCTCAAGAACCGCCGCTTCGCCTGGGAGTTCCTCGCCGCCGAGGTGGCGCACATCGAGCGCGAGTGGCGGAGCGCCGGCGGCGGCGAACGCTCCGGCGCCCGCCTCGTCTTTTTCCTCATGGACGTCGACCTGTTCAAGTCGATCAACGACCTGCACGGCCACGAGATCGGCGACCGCATCCTGATCGAGGCGGCCGAGCGGGTGCGCGAGGCGACGCGCATCACCGACGTGGCGGTGCGCTGGGGCGGCGAGGAGTTCCTGGTCATCGCCCGCGACCTGCCGCCTTCCGAACGGCCCGACTTCGCCGCCCGCCTGCGCCGCACGCTGGCCGAGCCGCCGTTCGTCCCCTCGGCCGAGATCGGTCCGGTGCGCTGCACCGGCTCGCTCGGCTACGCCGCCTACCCCTTCGACGGCGCCGCGGAGCTGCCCTGGCACCAGGTGCTGCGCCTCGCCGATCTCGCGCTCTATGCCGTCAAGCAGTGCGGGCGCAACGCCGACCTCGGCGTCGAGCCGGGCCGCAACTGGAACGGCGCGATCCCCGCCGACCTGCTCGCCGGCCAGGCGGGGGGCCTGGTCGATCTGCGCTGGGGCAACGTCGCGCGTCCGCGGCGCTGAGCGGCCTCAGCGTCCGGCTTCGCGCGGCGGCCACAGCCGCTCGATGCGCGTCTCGAGGCCCGAGGTCATCGCCACCCGGCCGCGCGCGTCGACGACCAGCGCCTCCGCGTCCAGCCGGCGCGCCACCTCGAGGCCGCGCTCGCGCCCGAGCACCATCACCGCCGTCGACAGCGCGTCGGCGAGAGTGGCGTCGGCGGCCATCACCGTGGCGCTGCGCAGGCCGCGCGAGGGCCAGCCGGTGCGCGGGTCGAGCACGTGGTGGTAGCGCACGCCGTCGACGACGAAGAAGCTCTCGTTGTCGGCGCTGGTCGACAGCGAGGCGTCGCCAATCTCGAGCCGGGCGAAGAACTCCTCGGGCCCGCCGCGCGGATCGCGGATGCCGACCCGCCACGCCCGATCGCCGCGCCGGCCGCGCGAGAGCACCTGGCCGCCGCCGGTGACCAGGAAGTCGCGGAAGCCCGCGCCGGTGAGCATCTCGGCGACGCGATCCAGCGCGTAGCCCTTGGCGATGCCGCCGAGCCCCATCATCATGCCGGCGGCCGGCAGCCGCACCGTCCGGCCGTCGGCGTCGAGCTCGATCCGCCGATAGTCGACGAGCGCGGCGCGCGCGGCCACCTCGGCGGCGTCGGGCACGCGCGGCGCCGGCGAGCGGAAGTCCCAGAGTCCCCACAGCGCCGCCCAGGTGACGTCGAAAGCGCCGTCGGTGGCCTGGCCGAGCTCGCGCGAGCGTTCGAGCAGGCGGAAGAGGTCCGCCGGCACCTCGACCGCCGCCCCGCCCGCCGCGCGGTTGACCGCCGAGAGCGGCGAGCCGGTCCGCCACTCCGAGAGCTCGCGCTCGAGCGCCACCAGCCGCGAGAAGACCGCGGCCGCCGCCTCCTCGGCGCCGGGCCGGTCCTCGATCACGACCTCCCAGCGGGTCGACATCGCCTCGCCGTGGAAGGTGCGGAACTCGTCGGCGCTCCGCCGGCACGCGGGCAGGGTCGCCGCCGCCACCGTCAGGACCGCCACCGCGGCGGCGGCGGCGGGGCCTGCCCTCGCGCCTTCGGTCGAATGTCGCATCGTCGGCGAGGCGAGCTTACGGCGAAGCCGGTGCGGAGAGAGAATCGACCCGGGGGCGGTGGCGAAGACGTGGGCCGTCGCGCAGCGACGGCCAAGGGGAACGCACGGGCCGCCACCGCTCCCCGGATCGAAAGCGGACTGCTGTCCATCGACGGCTCCCCCGCCGCCGCCCCGCCAGGTCAGTCGAACTTCTCGGCGCGCTCGATCCAGGACGCCAAGTCCTTCTCTTTCGCATCCCACGGCTGCCCGGGGTGGATCACGCGCGCCGGGCAGGCCTCGGCCGCGCGCACGAGGTCGCGGAAGCTGCCGCCGCGCGGGTTCTTGACGTAGGCCTGCTTGTCGGCGTTGTAGGCGAAGATCCCGGGGAACTTGCGCGTGCAGTCGTCGCACGAGGTGCACAGCGCGCTGTCGAGCCACGCCTCGGCGGCGGGCGCCGCCGCCGGCGCCGGCTCGCGCGTCGGCGCCGCGGGCGCCGCCGCGGCGAGCCCCGGCGCGGCGGCCGGAGCCGGCTCCGCGATCGCCGCCAGCAGATCGCCGTCGTCCGCCAGCAGGCCGGCGACGATGCGGCTCACCGCCCCCGCCGCCGCCTCGCCGCGGACGCGCTCGATCTCCGCGGCGTGGGCCGCGGCGAGCTCCTCGCGCTCGCGCGCCGCCTTCTCGGCGAGCTCGCGCCGCGCCGCCGCCACCGCCTCGTCGACGTGCTCGCTGCGCACGCCGGCGAGCTCCGCGAGCGTGCGCCAGAGCTCGCGGCGGTCGCGCGTCGCCCACGCCAGCGCCCGCGAGACGACGAGGCGCACGAGCTCTCCCTCCGCCGTGGCGCTCCACACGAAGGGCAGCGTGCGCGCCGCCGCCTCGGCCGGCGCCTCGAGCCAGTCGGCGAGCGCCACCAGATCGTCGCCGTCGACCGGCGCCAGCGCGAAGTGCGAGTGCCAGGCGGGATCGAGCAGCGCCGCGTCGGCGAAAGTGAACGCCGCCTCCGCTGGCGCCGCAGTGCCGTTCGACGGCGGCAGCGGCTCGCGCGGCCAGTCGGCGGCGGCCTCCGGGTTGTCGTCGAAGCGCAGCCGGCGCGCCCAGGTCGTGCCCGCCTCCGGCTGGTAGCGGTAGAGCGGCGCCGCCCGCCCCGAGACGCGCGCCGACGCCACCAGCCACGGATCGAGCTCGGCCGGACCGCTGCTCGGCAGGTCGACGACGTGCAGCGCCGGGCGCGCCGCGGCGAGGCCCCGCGCCAGGCCTTCGGCGAGCGCGGCGCCGCGCGCGATCGAGCCCTGATGCACGTAGACCTCGCGATGCCCGAGGCCGAGGTAGCCGGGCTCGAATCGCTCCAGCGCCGGCCCGCCGTTCTCGTAGCCGTCGCCGGCCGGGACGACGATCTGCACCGGACGCCCCGAGAGCAGCAGGCGGGTGAACGACTGCAGGCCGGTCACCAGCAAGTCGCGCGCCCGCACGACGGCGAAGACCGCCGGCACGAGCGCCAGCTCGTGCGGCTCGAAGCCGCGCCAATCGAGCCGCTCGAGCCCCGGCAAGTGATGCTCGGGGTCGAAGGCGCCGGCCGCTTCGAGCGTCACCCGGCGCGCCGCGCGCACGCGCGCCGCGGCCTGCTCGGCGGCGCGATCGAAGACGGCGCAGGCCTCCGCGCACGGATCCTCGGCGAGGAACGGCGTTCCGCCGAGGCCGAGCGGCGCGAAGCTCGGCGGCACGATCCAGCGCGGCTCCGGAGCGTCGTGCGGCAGCTCGGCGAGCAGCGTGCGCGCCGCTTCGAGGCCGGCGCGGCGCTCGTCGGCGAGTGGCTCGCCGACGCGCCGATGCGCGACCACTTCCGAGAGCCGGCCGGCGTCGACGAAGCGGCCGCCCAGGGCGCCGAGCCGTCGCGCCCCGGGCGCGACGCCGGCGCGGCGCCCGCCGTCGGCCTCGAGCAGCGCGTCCGCCGCCGCCACCAGCTCGCGCGTCGAAGCTGCCAGCTCCGCGCGCACGCGGCGCGCCGCGCGCCGCGCCGCGATGTCGGCGAGCCGCCAGACGGCCGCAGCGCCGAAGCCGAGGACGCTCGCCTCCTCGCCCGCCGCGACCGCGAACGCCCGTGCCGACGCCGCCAGCCGCTCGGCGTCCGCCGCCGGCAGCGCGAGCTCCTGCGCCGTCGCGGCGACGGCTTCGGCGAGAGCCGCGGCGAGGGGCGCCGAGCCGCCGGCGAGCCGGCGGGCGACGGCGCGCTCGAGGTGCGGCGCGAGATCGGCGAGCACGCGATCCTCCGCGCTCGCCGCCAGCGCGGCGAGCGCCGGGCCGAGCGGACGCGCGAACGGCTCGCCCGCGCCGACGACGAGCGGCCAGTCGCCGCTCGCCGCGACGCCGCGATAGCGGTGCAGCGCCGCCGGCAGCAGGCCGGGCGGCAGCTCGCCGCCCCGCGCGCGCGGGTCGCCGTGGTGGAAGCGGCGCAGGTCGGCCCGCGACGGCGTCTCGCGGCCGGCGGCGGCGGGGGTGGAGAGAGTCTCGCTCACTTCGCTTCTTCCTCAGATCGCGAAACGGTCGAGCGCGCGCTCGACGGCGGCGAGCTTCTGCTCGCGCGTCGTGTCGAGGCCGGCGACCGTCCTGTCGTCGTAGACCGGCGCGTCGGGGTTCCGGTAGAGGAGCCCGATCGCCAGGCGCTCGTCCATCGCGGCCAGACGCCGCGCCTCCTGGATGTCCCGCGGATCGTGCTCGCTGCGGCTCTTGTAGATCCGGCGCACGGCATCGTCGGCCGGCACGCCGTCGTCGTGGGTCAGCAGCAGCGTCCGCTCCGGGTTCTGCCGCCAGGCGTCGAAGACGTTCGGCGTGTAGGTCGGGCAGCGCTGCAGGATGTGGACGAAGCTCGTGCCGCGGTGGCGGTAGGCGGTCTGCAAAGTCTGGTAGAGGTGCGCCGGATTCCAGTCCACCGTGCGCGCCACGAACGAGACGTTGGGAAAGCCGAGAGTCGTCTCGGCGACGTTCAACGGCGGCAGGAAGGCGCCCTCGGGATGCGTGTTGGTGGCCAGGCCGCGCGGCGTCGTCGGCGAGGTCTGCTTCTTGGTCAGGCCGTAGACCGAGTTGTCGAACACCATCACGACCAGGTCCATGTTGTAGCGCGCCGCGTGCAGCCAGTGGCCGGCGCCGATCGAGCAGCAGTCGCCGTCGCCGGTGGCGACCCAGACGTGGAGGTCCGGCCGCCGCGCCTTGACGCCGCACGCCACCGGCAGCGCCCGCCCGTGCAGGCCGTGGAAGCCGTAGGCGTGCATGTAGTGCGGAAAGCGCGACGAGCAGCCGATGCCGGAGACCATCGCCAGCTTCTCGGTCGGCACCTGGGCGTCGCGGCAGATGCGCTGCACCGCCGAGAGCACGGCGAAGTCGCCGCAGCTCGGGCACCAGCGGGCGACACCGCCGTCGTAGTTCTCGAGGGTGAAGTAACGCTCGGGGACGTCGAGCGACGCGTCGTGCGGCAGTCCGAAGCTCATGCGACTCCCCTCTCGCCGGCGGCGCCGGCGGCGGCGAGCCGCTGGCGCACGACCTCGGCGATCTCGCCCGGCGCGAAAGGCTGGCCGCGCACCGCCGACCAGCAGTCGACGTCGACCAGCGTGCGCTCGCGCAGCAGCATGGCGAGCTGCGCCCGGCGGCGTGAGCCCGGCGAGCGCACCGCCGCCGGGTCGTCCGAGTAGTTGAGCTCGACCGTCATCACGCGGCGGAAGCGGCGGAAGATCTCCTCCAGGCCCGGCTCCATGGGCGAGAGGAAGCGCAGGTGCAGCGAGGCCACCGCGCGGCCTTCGGCGCGCAGCCTGTCGACCGCCTCCTCGATGGCGCCGAATGTCGAGCCCCAGCCGACCACCAGCATCTCGCCCTCGCCGGCGCCGTGGGGTACCGGCGGCACCAGCGTCCGCTCCAAGGCGGCGAGCTTGCGCGAGCGCATCTCGCAGCCCTCCTGGTTCGATTTCGGGTCGTAAGCAACCTTGCCCTGGCGCGTGTGCGCGAGCCCGGTGACGACGTACTCGCCGCCGCGTTGGCCGGGGATCGGCCGCAGCGAGAGCCCGGTCTCGGCGTCCCAATCGAACGGCGCCAGGCCCGCGGGCCAGGGCGACTGGTCGAGCGGCGGAGCGCACCACTCGCGATCGAGCTTGGGGCGCGCGAAGCTCGACACGCCGGTCGCCAGGTTGGTGTCGGTGAGGACCACGACCGGCGTGCGGAACTCCTCGGCCAGGCGCCGCGCCAGGACCACGAAATGGAAGCACTCCTCGATCGTCGCCGGCGCGAGGACGATCTTCGGCGTGTCGCCCGGCTGGCCGAAGAGCGCGGCGAGCAGATCGCCCTGCTCGACCTTGGTCGGAAGGCCCGTAGACGGCCCGCCGCGCTGCACGTCGATGACCACCAGCGGGATCTCCGCCATCACCGCCAGGCCGAGGAACTCGGTCTTCAGCGCCAGGCCCGGTCCCGAAGTGATCGTGCAGGCGGTCTTGCCGGCCCAGCTCGCGCCGATCGCGAAGCCGATCGCCGCGATCTCGTCCTCGGCCTGGTGCAGGAAGCCGCCGACGCGCGGGAAGGAGCGCGCCAGGAAGTGCGAGACCGAGGTCGCCGGCGTGATCGGATACATCGCCGCCACCTCCATGCCGGAGGCGAGGATGCCGAGCCCCAGCGCCTGGTTGCCGTCCATCACCACCAGCGGCCCGGCGCGGCGCTCGGCCGGCACCTGCCAGGCGAACGGCACCGCGCGCTCGGCGAACTCCCAGCCCCGGCGCACCAGCTCGCGGTTGGTCTCGACGACCTGCGGCCCCTTCTTGCCGAGCACCGCCTCGACCTCGGCGAGAGCGAGCTCGAGATCGCGGCCGAAGATCGCGCACAGCATGCCGACGACGAACATGTTCTTGCCGACGCGCGCCTCGCCGAGGACCTCGCGGCAGGCGGCGTCGAGCGCGAGCTCGACGACCTCGAGGCCCTGGCCGCGGAACTCGGCGACCGCTTCCCGGTACTGACTGCGGATCTCCTCCTGCGCATCGTCGGCCCACTTGCACTCGAGCAGCAGGATGGTGCCCGGCCGGTAGGCGCCGTTGGCGATGCGGCCGTAGAGCACCTGCTCGTTGAAGGCGACGACGAGGTCGGCATGGTCGCCGCGATTGGTCACCGGTCCGCTCGCGAAGCGCACGCGGATGCCGGAAGCGCCGGCGCGCGAGCGCGCCGGAGGCTTGATTTCGGCGGGAATGATCTCCACCGTCCACACGCCGTTGCCGGCCCGGGCGCAGACGGTGCCGAAGGTCTGCCCCGCTTTCTGCGCCCCTTCTCCGGAGTCGGAGACGATCTCGACGATGCGCTCGGTGACCTCCACGCGTTCGACGCGCGCGCGCAGCGACTCGGCCACCGCACTCCCCCCTGCTCGTGACGACGCCATCCCTGTTCCTCTCCCGCCGCGCCTCAGGCGCGGCCTCCGATGTCGGTGTAGAACGCCTCGGCGAAGATCTCGTCCTCGACCGCTTCGTGCGCACGCAGCGAGGCGGCGAGCCCCTCGACCTGCTCGAGCAGCCGCCCGAGCGGCCCGGCGACGAGCGCCGCGGCGTCGTCGCGCAGCAAGGCGACCCGGCGCAGCATCTCGCGGTGCTCGACGAAGAGCAGCTGCACGTTGGGCAGCCGGTGCGGCGCGCGCTCGCGGACGATCTCGTGCAGGCCCTCGGGCGCCTCCTCGGTCGCGAAGTGGCCGACGAGCAGCGCGTGCAGCCGCTCGAGCAGGCTCTCGACGTGGCTCGGATCGCGCTCGACGACGAGCTCGGCGAGGAGCGCGTTCAGATTGCGGTGCTCGGCGTCGATCCGCAGCCGGGAATCGACGGCGGGCGACGTCGCGGCGGACGGCGAAGGATCGGCCATGGGCTCCTCCGGCGATCGGCGGCGTTCGAATGCGGGGCGACGCGCGGACGCGCGAGCGCGGCCCGTCGTTCCCCGCACGCATGCTGAGGGGCGCCGCCCGGCCGGCCAACACCCGCGAGAGGGGCCGGAAAGCCCGCGCCCCGGGGTGGTGACGCCGGCGGCAGGAGGTCTCAGCCGTCGAGCAGGTCGCGCACGCGCGCCCTGAGCTCGGCGGCGGTGAACGGCTTGCCGAGGAAGCGGGTCCCGGGCGCGAGCGCCTCGCCGATCACCTCCTCGGTGTAGCCCGACATGAGGAGCGCGCGGGCGTCGGGAAACCTCTCGCGCAGACGGGAGACGAGCTCGACGCCGCCGATCCCCGGCAGGACAACGTCGCTCACCACGAGATCGATCTGTTCCTCGCCGGAGGCGCAAAGCTCCAGCGCCTCGGCGCCGGTAGCGGCGGAGAGCACCGCGTATCCGGCCGTGGCGAGGAGCCGCTCGAGGAGCTGCCGCAGCGCCTCGTCGTCCTCGACGACGAGCAGCGTCTCGGTGCCGCCGCGCGCCGCCGGCGCCAGGGCTGACCTGCCCTCGCGCCCGTGCTGCTCCTCGTCATGGCGCGGGAAATAGAGCCGGAAGATCGTGCCACGGCCCGGCTCGCTGTAGACCCAGACGTGCCCGCCGCTCTGCTTGACGATGCCCCAGACGGTCGACAGGCCCAGCCCGGTGCCCTTGCCCGCCTCCTTGGTGGTGAAGAAGGGCTCGAAGATGTGCTCGATCGTCGCCGCGTCCATGCCGTGGCCGCTGTCGCTGACCGCGAGCAGCACGTAGGGCCCCGCCTCCACCTCGGCGTGCCGAGCGGCGTAGACCTCGTCGAGCTCGACGTCGGCGGTCTCGATGGTCAGACGACCGCCCGCCGGCATGGCGTCGCGCGCGTTGACGGCGAGGTTCATCACGACCTGCTCGAGCTGGTGCGGATCGGCGTGCACCGAGCCGAGCCCCCGGTCGAGCCGCAACGCGAGCGCGACGTCCTCGCCGAGCAGCCGGCCCAGCATCGGCTCGAGCGCACCGACGACCCGGTTGAGATCGACCGACTGGAGCTCCTGTACCTGCTGCCGGCTGAACGAGAGCAGCTGCCGGGTGAGCGCGGCGCCGGAATCCGCGGCGCGCCGGATCTCGGCGAGATCGGCCCGCCGCGGATCCTCCTCAGCGAGGCCGGCGAGCGCCAGGTCGGTGTAGCCGAGGACGACCGAGAGCAGGTTGTTGAAGTCGTGCGAGAGGGCGCCCGCGAGCCGGCCGATCGCTTCCATCTTCTGCGCCTGGCGAAGCTGCGCCTCGAGCCGCTCTCGCTCCTCGACGCCGCGCTTGCGCGCGCTGATGTCGAGCGAGAGGACGAGCAGGCCCTCGGGCACCGGCTGGAGGCGCAGCTCGAACCAGCCCGAGGACGCGTCCGGGAAGGTGAACTCGTTCTCGAAGGTCTGCGGCCGCCGGCTGCGCATCGACTCGCGCAGCCGGGCGAAAAACGGCGCCTGCTCGATGTCGGGATAGACCTCCAACATGGTGCGGCCGAGGAGCTCGTCGCGGCGCTTCCTCGACTGCGCGACGAGGGCGTCGTTGACGTAGAGGTAGGTCCAGTCGAAGCCGATGACCTGGCAGCCCTCGAGCAGGCCGTCGAGCCCCGGCCGTTCGACCGGCTGCCGGGCTCCGCCGCCGCCTACGATCCGGTGCTCCGAGCCGCTCGGGCGCTTCACCATGGCGACCCGACCCCCCCTCCCGCCATCTGCCGCAGAGAGTAGACCCTCCCGCGCTTCCCCGCAAGGACGCTCAGCGCAGGCGCTCGAAGACGCCGAGGTCGCGGTTCTTGCGGCAGTCGTCCCAGGCGAACCAGCGGCCGTTCATGGCGATGTAGACGCCCGGCGGGAGGGCCTGCGCGAACGACAGCGCGCTGCCCAGGTTGAACAGGCCGTCCGAGCTGCCGAAGGCGAACGGGATCATGGCGCCGGTCAGCACCACGGTCTTGCCGACGCCGGCGATCGCCCGCGCGATGACGCCGCCGGTCTCGATCATGGTGTCGGTGCCGTGGGTGACGACGATTTGGCGTTCCTCGGCGTCGCGGCAGGCGACGGCGATCTCCTCGCGCTCGTCCTCGCTGAGCTCGAGCGAGTCCTTGAGCTTCCACGAGCGCACCCTGACCTCCAGCCGGCAGCGCCCGAGCTCGAGCATCTTCGGCACGTGCGTCGAGCGGAAGTCGAGCGCGCCGGTGAGCTCGTCGTACTCCTTGTCGAAGGTGCCGCCGGTGGTGAGGATCAGGATCGCCATCGCCCCCTCCCGTGTGCAGGGGGAAATCATCTCACCCGGTAGAATCCCCCGGACCCGAGGGATCGACCGCTCATGGGACGCATCTTCGAGACTCGCAAGCACACGATGTTCGCGCGCTGGGACCGCATGGCGAAGCAGTTCGCGCGCATCGGCAAGGAGATCACCATCGCCGTCAAGGCCGGCGGGCCCAATCCCGAGGCCAACCCGACGCTGCGGCGCGCCATCCACAACGCCAAGTCCGTCAACATGCCGAAGGACAAGGTCGAGGCGGCGATCGACCGCGCCTCGGGCAAGGACGCGGCGAGCTTCGAAGAGGTGGTCTACGAGGGCTACGCGCCGCACGGCATCGCCGTGCTGGTCGCCGCCGCCACCGACAACCCGACGCGCACCGTGGCGGCGATGCGGGCCCACTTCAACAAGCTCGGCGGCAGCCTCGCCAACACCGGCTCGGTGGCGTTCCAGTTCACGCACCACGGCGTTTTCCGGCTCGACCGCGACGGCCTCGACGCCGAAGCGCTCGAGCTCGACCTGATCGACCACGGCCTCGAGGAGATGGGCGAGGCGGCGGGCGAGAAAGGCGAGCCGCAGCTCGTCGCCCGCTGCGCCTTCGCCGACTTCGGCCACATGCAGCGCGCCCTCGAGGAGCGTGGCATCACGCCGATCTCGGCCGAATCGGAGTACGTGCCGATGTCGACGATCGACCTGCCGGAAGCGCAGGCCGAGGAGGTCCTCCGCCTCGTCGACCGGCTCGAGCAGGACGACGACGTGCAGAAGGTCTTCCACAACCTCGCCTGAGCGGCGAGGCGCTCGCGCCGTCGCTCAGCCGGCGATTGCGGGTGCCGCGCGCAGGTAAGTCGAGTCGGTCAGCTGGTCGAGCATGAAGGCGGCGACGTCGGCGCGCGAGATTCGCCGCGTCAGCAAGTAGCTGCCGACTCTCGGACCGTGCCGGTAGCGGCCGCGCGCCGGGCCGTTCGTCAGCGCCGCAGGCCGCACGATCGTCCAGTCGAGCCCGCTCGCGCGCACGACGCGCTCCTGGCGCCCCTTGTCCCAATAGTAGAAGGGCAGGATGAAGGGGATCGTGAACAGCGTGTAGTAGAGCCCCAGGCGCCCGACGCTGTCGCCGACGCCGAGCGAAGTTTCGCAAACGAACCGTCGCGCTCCCGCCTCGCGCATCGCTTCGACGATCGCCCGCGTGCCGCCGGAGAGGATGTCGTTCGGGTAGTGCCAGCGCTTGTGGCCGAGCGCCGAGAGCACCGCCTCCTGCCCCGCCATCGCCGCGCGCAGCGTCGGCGGAGAGCGCACGTCGCCGACCGCGACCCGCAGCCGCTCGTGCTCGCCGCCGAGCCGTTGCGGATTCCGCACGAAAGCGGTGACCTCGTGCCCCCGCTCGAGTCCCTGCCGCACGATCTCGCGCCCGGTCCCGCCCGTGGCGCCGACGACGAGAATGCGCATCGCGAGCTCTCCTCTCGGGAATCCTTTCACGCCCGACCGGGGTGGCCGATTCGACATCCGGCGCGATTCGTGAAACCATGCGCCATCGTCGCGATGCGCGCCGGTTCCGGCGCGCGGCCTCTCAGGGCCCCGGATCGCAACGCCAGGCTCCGACCTGGAGCCCCAACGGCGGCCCTCTCCGGCAGTTCCTCCGTTTTTTCCAGTTTCGCCGGAAGCACTCGCGGAGCTCTCGCGCTTCGAGCGTCGAGCCGCCCGCACTAGGAGTACGCATGCCTTTCGTTTCGCTCGGACTCGACCGTCGCCTCGTCGACGCCGTGTCCGCCCTCGGCTTCGAGAAGCCGACGCCCATCCAGTCCCGCGCCATCCCGCCGGCCTTGGCCGGCCGTGACCTCTTGGCCTGTGCCGCCACCGGCAGCGGCAAGAGCGCGGCGTTCCTCCTCCCCATCCTCCACCGCTTCCAGGGCGGCCCGCGCGGCCGCGTGCGGGCGCTGGTGCTGACGCCGACGCGCGAGCTCGCGGCGCAGATCGACGAGCACCGGAAAGACCTCGCCCGCTTCGCCGGGACTACCGGCGCGGCGGTCTACGGCGGCGTCGGCATGGGGCCGCAGGAGACGGCGCTCCGGAGAGGCGTCGACGTCCTCGTTGCCACCCCGGGGCGCCTCCTCGACCACCTCCAGCACCCCTACGCGCGGCTCGACCAGGTCGAGGTCGTCGTCCTCGACGAGGCCGACCGCATGCTCGACATGGGCTTCCTGCCCGACGTGCGGCGGATCCTCGCGCGGCTCCCCGCCGAGCGGCAGACGCTGTTCTTCTCGGCCACCATGCCGGCGGAGATCGCCAAGCTCGCGCGCGAGATCCTGAAGCGCCCGGAGACGATCTCGATCGAGCGTCGCCCGGCGCCTGCCGCCGGCATCACGCAGGCGATGTGGCCCGTGGCGCAGGAGCTCAAGACCTCGCTGCTGCTCGAGCTGCTGAATCGCGGCGAGCTCGAGAACGCGCTCGTCTTCACCCGCACCAAGCACCGCGCCAACCGCGTCGCCGACTGGCTGGTCAAGCGTGGAATCGTGGCGGCCCGCATCCACGGCAACCGCAGCCAGGCGCAGCGCACCGAGGCGCTGGCCGGCTTCAAGGCGGGCAAGTACCGCGTCCTCGTCGCCACCGACGTCGCCGCACGCGGCATCGACATCGAGGCGCTGCCCCACGTCGTCAACTTCGACGTGCCGGCCGAGCCCGACGCCTACATCCACCGCGTCGGCCGCACCGCTCGCGCCGAGCGCGAGGGCGACGCCTGGACCTTCGTCAGCCGCGAGGAGCAGGGCGACTGGCGCGCCATCGAGCGCGCCGTCGGTCGGGCGATCCCCGAGCGCACGCTCGCCGGCTTCGACTACGCGAAGCGCGGCGACGAGAAGCTCGAGATCCCGATCCAGGAGCGCATCGCCGCCATCCGCACGCGCAAGGCCGAGGAGCGCCAGCGCGCCAAGGAGAAGGCGGCGCGCAAGGCGGGCGGCACGCCCGCCCCGGCGTCGGCGCCGCGCGGCGCTCGGCCGGCGCCGCGACCCGCGGGCCGTCCGCCCGGCCGCCCCGGCGCCCGGCCGGCGCGTCCGGCCGCCGCCGCCGGCCGCGGCGGCACTCGTCCCGCGCACGACGCCCGCGCCTCGCACCGCCGCCCCACCGCACCGAGCGTGCCGTGGTGGCAGCGCCTCGACGCCTGAGGCTGACCGGCGCCGCGCGCCTCAGCCTCGGCGACGGCCAGCGCCATGCGGTCCTTCAGGCTGCCGGTCGGGTTCTCCCATCCAGCTTGACGAGGATCCGCGCGTGGCCGGCCGGCACCAGCCGGCGCAACGGCACGAGCGAGGTCTCGCCGATCGCATCGAGGAGGCTCTGCACCGGCGACTCCTCAGGTACGCGAGCCGAGGATCGCCAGCAGGCCGATGGCGAGGAAAGCTACCCACGCCAGGTGCCGGCCGCGCGAGCCGACGAGGGCGACGGCGAAGTGGACGAGGAAGGTGCCGCCGACGACGAGCCCCACGGCGGCGTGGTCGAGCGTCGGGCGGGCGAGCAGGACGAGCACCGCCGCCAGCCCCCACCAGGCGACCGAGGTCAGGTGCCAGGCGAAGCGCAGCGTGCGCACGGTGAAGTCGCTGCTGCCGAAGAGCCGCGGCAGGTCCGGCCGCCGGAAGAGGCGCACGAGGATGTAGCGCTCGCCGAGGTACGAGTGCGCCGCACCCACCGCCAGGGTGAGGAGGGCCGCCGCCAGGAGCGCGAGCTCGTTTCGCATCGATCGATCGTCGGGGTCGCCGATGAGGGACGCGGAGAGTCTGCCGGAATTCGCGCGCGCGAGGGAAGGGCCGGGGGGACGGGCTCCGTCAGCGCGGGCGCGGCAGCCGCCAGGCGGCCAAACCGAGCGAGAGGCTCGCGAGGAGCAGCAGGATCGTGCCCGCGAAGACCCACCGACGAGTCCTGCGGCACGCCCCCGGGATGCGAGCTCATCAACGAAATTGCGATTCGCGAGTGGCCGGCTCGCTGGCGCCCCCGCGGTCCGCGGTCCGCGGGGGCCGCGGCAGCCAGCGACGGACTTCCGACCTGTAGCGCCGGTAGCTCGCGCCGAACCGGCGCTCGAGCGTCGGCTCCTCGTAGAGGAGGACGAAGAGGTGCGCCAGCGCGAAGAAGCCGACGGCGACGGCGAGGGCCGCAGGCGACCGCAGCAGCACGCCGACGCCGAAGAGGACGAGGAGCGCGCCGAGATACATCGGGTTGCGGACCCAGCGGTAAGGGCCCGCGGCGACGACGTCGCGCGGCGCGTCGAAGGGCGCCGGCGTTCCCCGCCCGACGAGGGCGAAGGAGAGCACGCAGGTCAAGGCGAGCAGCCCGCCGAGCGCGACCAGGACGAGACCCACGGGCCGCAGCGAGGACGGAATCGAGAGCGCGATCCGGCGGTCGAGCGGCCGCGCCGAGGCGACGACCCACCACCAGAGCCAGACGAAGGCGCTGGCGTAGATCAGCCCGCGAACCGCCGCGAAGAGCCGGGTCAGCATCGGAGGGGACCTCGAACCGCGCCCGTGACGCCCAATGGATCCCGAGTCCAGCCGCGCGCCCCACCGGCGCCAGCCGAGCGAAACGAGCCGCGGCGCGATGGGCGCGGCTGCTCGAGCGAAGGGTACACGACACGCCCCGGGCCTACCGCCACACGACGGAGCGCTACCAGCCCAGGAGATAGACCGGCAGGAGCGCTGCGAGCGCCGCGCCGACCTGGAGTGCGAGAGCGAGCGCGCCCTGGCGGGGCGCCTGGGGCAGCCACTTGCACGCGAAGATCAAGACGATCGGGATCTGCGCAGCCATCAGGAGCTGCCAGAGATGAGCTGCCGTGCCTTCGTCCGCTTGCGGCGCCGGTCCGTTCGAGGCGAGGTAGCCGACGACGATCCCGAGGGCAGTCAGCGACATGAGCAGCGGGACGAACGCGCTCGGATGCTTCAGCATCGACTGTGTGGTCATTGCACCCCTTTCGCCTGTGTTGCGTGACGGATCCCGAGTCGCGCGGCGCGCCTCACCCACTTCGCCGAGCACAGCGAGCCGCGGCGAATCGGCCGCGCCCGCTCGAACGCTTGATCAGCTGCCGCATTGCTGGCCTCGATCTTCGAGGATGCGCAGGAACGTCGCCAGCTGGCCCCGGTGATGCGCCTCGTGGTCGAGGTTGCCCCGCACGACGATCCACCACACGGACACTTCGCCGCCAAAGCGCTCGTCCGGCACGAGAGTCTCCAACTGCGATTGCGACATCTCCGCCAGGCGAGCGGCACGCTCTCGCCCGGAATTCTCCAGTCGCTCGACGAGGTCGAGGAAGCGGGGCCCGTCCGTGTCGCCCGCTTCGCCCGCATGAGCCACCATCCTTTCGAGAGAAGGATTGACCAGCTTCTCGAACAACCAGGAATCGGCGTTCAGAAGATGGTGCGCGATGTCGGCGAAGCTGAGCGAGCGTGCCGACGGGCGCCAGTTCTCCGCGCCAGGGGGGACTCTCCGCAGGCGCTTGAGAGTCGAATCGCGAACAGCCAGCGAGAGCTCGGCGAGGCGATTGGATTCCGTCATCGGTGACCAGGCGCTCTGCGCGGCGGCCAACGGATCCCGAGTCGAGCGGCGCGCCCCGCCAGCCTAGCCGAGCGACGCGAGCCGCGGCGAATTGGGTGCGCCCGCCCGCACGAATGGTCAGGCGACCGACCGCCGACGGCCGAGAACGACTTCCTGCTCCGCGAGCAGCTCATGCCTGCTGGTACGGCTGATTCTCGCCGTATTGAATGAGGTCCCAACGATTCCCATACAGGTCTTCGAACACTGCGACCAAGCCGTAAGGCTGCTCGCTCGGTGGCCGGACGAATCGAATGCCGCGGTCGACCATCTCGTGGTAGTCGCGCCAGAAGTCGTCGGTCGAGAGGAAGAGGAACACTCGCCCGCCGGCCTGGTTGCCGACGAACGGCTCCTGCACCTGGTTCGCGGCGCGAGCGAGCAGGAGCGTCGTGCCGTGGGACCCCGGAGGAGCCACGACCACCCACCGCTTGTCTTCTGCAGGCTGATCCAGGTCTTCGACGAGCACGAAGCTCAGCTTCTGCGTGAAGAACGCGATGGCTTCGTCGTAGTCCTTGACGACGAGCGCGACGTGTGCGATCGACTGCCTCATCGGAGCTTCCTCTCGGGATGACGCTCCCACGAGAGCCATGCTGCCGCCGGACGGACGAGGAGTCGAGCGGCCCCCCCGTCGAGCCCTGGCAGGTCCCCCCTCATCGGGAGAGCCGGTCGCGGACTGCGCCGACCGTCTTGCGAGCGGACGGGAGGAGGTGGTGATCTGGCGCAAAGGCTCGTGGGCCGCCCAGCGGATCCTGAGTCGAGCGGGGCCACAGCGGATCTTGTCATCGATGGCGGCTCGAAGGAGCCGAGCTCGACGTCATAAAGTGGGTCACTGCGAGATCGAGCCTCGCGCCAGCGCCCACCATGACGAGAGCCACGATCGCCCGCGGAGCGTTCGCCACCGCCCTCGTCCTCTTCGCCGTCGCCGCCGTCTACCGTGCCCTCGAGCAGGATGTCGAGCCTGCCGCGCCGGCACCGCCCTCGATCCCACCCTCGACCGCGCCGGCGGCTGCGGCGACCTACCAGGGGTTCCTCTTCGGCCGGATCACCACCCTCGGCGGCACCACCTACGAGGGGCGGCTGCGCTGGGGAGCCGGCGAGGAGGCGTTCTGGGGCGACTTCTTCAACGGCTCCAAGGACGAGAACCCCTGGGTCGCCCTCGTGCCGCCCGAGCGGCTGCCCAAGGAGAGCCGCCCGGTCGAAATCTTCGGGGTCCGGATCGCCGACAACGAGCGCCGGATCGACATCGACCGGCCCTTCATGGCGCGCTTCGGCGACATCGGACGCATCGAGGCGCGCGGCCGCGACGTGCAGGTGACTCTCAAGAGCGGGACCGTGTTCCACCTCGACCGCTTCGAGGCCAGCGATTTCGACGACGGCGTGCGCGTGTGGGACGTCCGGCAGGGCGTCATCGACCTCGACAGTCTGAAAATTCGCGCGATCGAGCTCCTCCCCACCGCCCCGCTAGGCGGCGCCCCCTCTCGCCTGCACGGCACGGTGCGCACGCGGCGGGGCGAGTTCACCGGCTTCGTCCAATGGGACCGCGAGGAGTGCGTCGGCTCCGACGAGCTCGACGGCCGCACCGCCGAGGGCGAGCTCGGCGTGCGGTTCGACACCATCCGCTCCATCGAGCGCCGCTCGCCCGACGGCTCCCTGGTGACGCTGCTCGACGGCCGCGAGATCGTGCTCTCGGGCACCCGCGCAGTCGGCCCCGACAACCGTGGGATCTACGTCGACGACCGGCGCTACGGCCGGGTGCTGATCTCCTGGGACGCCTTCGAGCGCATCGACTTCAGCGACCCCGGCTCGGGCGGCAGCGGACCCGCCTACGGCGACTTCCCGCCGGGGCGCCCGCTCACCGGCAGCGTCACCACCCGCGCCGGGCGCAGCCTCGCCGGGCGGCTCGTCTACGACCTCGACGAGAGCGCGACCACCGAGACGCTCGACGCCCGAGCCCAGGGCGTGGACTACACCATCCCCTTCGGCCTGATCGCCTCCATCGTGCCCGCCGAACCCGACGCCCGCGGCGCCAAGGTCATCCTTCATCGTGGCGAGGAGCTGCGGCTCGAGCGCTCCGGCGACGTCGGCCAGAGCCACGGCGGCCTGCTGGTCTTCACCCGCGATCGCGAGCGCCCCGAGTACGTCCGCTGGGAGGAGGTCCAGCGGATCGACCTCGACCGCCCGCCGGCGATGTACCCGCCGCTGCCCTGAGCGAGCACGCCGACGACGGCCGGGCACTCGGATCTTGCCGGGCACGTAGAGCAACCCGAGCGGCGCGCTCAGCGCGAGCAGGACGTGCCAGAAACCGGCGATGCGTGCTTGCTGCTCGATGGTTCTCAGGGCGCTACCTCACCGCCAGCCGTCGCTTTCCCCAGGCGTTGGGTGGCGAGCTGGCGACGATTCCAGCGCTCCGAGTCGATGCCCTTGACGAGCAGCCAGATGGCGAGGGAGAGCTCGCCGACGAGGACGGGGGGCGCGACGGCGACGAAGATCCTGCCGCTCCACGCCGGAGCGACGACGAGGGCGAGGGTGTTGACGATGTACCCGACGCCGGCGAGTTGATAGAGCCCGCCGATCAGGCGGGGCAGCTACCCCGACTTGCGGATGAGATAGCCGGCGACGAGGAAGAAGCAGCCGGTGAACAGCAGGCTCGAGCCGAAGCCGTGGGCGTGCGCGCGTCCCGACATCCGCGCCAGCGCCGCGAGCTGCTCGGGGGTGAACGCCTGGAGGTACGCCGCGCCGCCGAGACGCGCCAACGTCTGCGGCGAGATCTCGATCGGTGAGGATCGTGTCGGGGTTGAGCTCTCGGTCATCGATGCTCCTTCGCACGGCAAGCTCGAGCTCCTTGCTCGGCGTCGGGGGACGCCGCGCAGCAAGTGGTCAGCGCGGTTCGGTGGCGCCGACGACGATGTCGCTCGGGCGGCCGCGCACGCGCACGCGCCACATCCAGTAGAAGAGGAACAGGATCGGCGCGAAGGCGAGCACGAGGAGCAGGGGCACGAGACGAACGGGCTCGGGGATGAACTTCATCTGCCCCAGGAAGAACGAGCCCGTCGCGACGAAGAGCCCGAAGCACATCCGCCACAGATGCCGAGCCAGTCGTCGCGATCCCCGCAAGCCGCCGGCGCGAATCGCGCGCAGGTCGCCGATCGCCGCGAGCAGAAAGACAGCGCCCCCGACCAGTGGCGGCACGACACGCGGGCGGCCGACCACTTTCACCGTGGGATCCAGCCATTCGGTCACGCCCGCGTACAGATTCGCTACGGCGTAAGCGAATGCCAGGGCCATCAGCGCGACGCCGAAGCGTCGACCGATTCCCGGCAAGGACTTCACCGTCGTCATCGCCGAAAAGACCAGGTAGGCGGCGAGGAGCCCGCCGAAGATCTGGCCCGGTCGGTTTTCGTAGGTGCCGATTCCCGCCGCCGTGAGGCCGAGGACGACCATCGCCCAAGTGAATACCAGACCGCTCTGCTTGTGGAGTCGCCCGCCCTTGGCCACCGAGAGCGCGATCGTTCCCGCGACGATGCTCACCAACCCGGCGGTGAAGTGAGCCGCGAGGGCCAGCCACACCATGCCCGACGACGTCGCGAACGTGACTCGATCCATGCCCGTTGCGCCTGGCCCGTGCGCCGCTTACCTCGGCTGGCCCCGTCGCAGGCGCCACAGCCCGCGCGCGGAGAGGACCGTGGCGAGGATCGAGGTCGTGCCGAACGCGAGGAGCGTCCAGATGAAGAAGAAACCGCCGTCGGACGCGGCGATCTTGCCGCCGACGCCGGCGCCCTTCATATGGAGGATGGGGATGCCCGACCCCATGAGCGAGGCGACGAGGAGGATCCAGTAGCCGGAGCGCCGCCCGACGAGGATCAGCGTGGCGTACAGCCAAGTGGAGAAGACGAGCGTCGCGCTGGCGTTCCAGAGGGTCCCCGGCTCGTAGCCGCGGACGATGTCGTCCGCCACGTGGAGAGAAAAGAGGAGGACCGCGAGAAGAGAGGAGACGACGAGGACGAGGTCCTCGCCGGTGTGCCGGCTTCCCGAGGCGACGGGTGCGAGCGCTGCGGCGTTCGAGTCCATGCGCGGCATGCTAGCGGCGGCCCGCGCCCGGGAGCGGCAGATTGCGACGAACGGCGGAAAGGATCGGACGAGTGGCGGCGGACGAGCCGCGACCGACGAGTGGCGGCTACGTCTGACGGAACAGGTGCAGGTAGTTGCGGCTCACGGGCAGCACGTCGTCGCGGCCCTTGAGGTGGATCTCCGCGGTTTCGTTGTCGTGCCGCTGCACGTGGTCGATGGCGCGCAGATTGACGACGACCGAGCGATGGACCTGCACGAACTGCTCCGGGTCGAGCTGCCCGAGCAGCTCCTTGAGCGGCGTCCGGACCAGCGCCCGGGCGGGCTTCCCACCGTCGCGCCAGGCGACGAGCGTGTACTTCGCGTCCGAGCGCAGGTAGTCGACGTCGTCGACGGCGACGACGCGCACGGTCCTGCCCGCCTGCGCCCGGATCCAGCGCAGTGGCGCGCCCTTCCCGGCACCCTGCAGCGCGGCGAGTTGCGCCATCTGCTGACCGAGCTGCAGCAGGAGCTGCTCGGTGTGGATCGCGGGCCGCGACGAGTGCAGACGCTCCTGGAGGCGGCTCACGGTCTCCGCGAGCCGCGCCGGCTCGACCGGCTTCAGCAGGTAGTCGAGCGCGCCCCGCGCGAACGCCTGCACCGCGTAGTGGTCGAACGCGGTGACGAACACGAGGTGGGCGCGACGCCCGATCTGTTTCGCGGCATCGACACCGGAGAGGCCCGGCATGTGGACGTCGAGGAAACAGATGTCGGGGCGGCGCTCGTCGAACAGGCGCACGGCCTCTCGCCCGTTGCGCGCCTCGGCGACGATTTCGAGCTCGGGCCAGGCGTCGGCGAGCTGCCGCCGCAGCGCCTCGCGCAGCACCGGTTCGTCGTCGGCGATCAGCGCCGTCGCGCGCGCGTTCATGTCGGTGCCGGCAGCTCGACTTCGACCGCGACGCCGCGGGGGGCGCCCTCGGTCAGGCGCAGCTCGGCCGCATCGCCGAAGATCAGCCGCAGGCGCTCGCGCAGCGTCGTCAGCCCGGTGCCGAGACCGTTCGCCGAGGGCTGGAGCCCGGCGCCGGTGTCGATGACGCGGATCACGCAGAGTTCCCCAAGCCGTGCGATGTCGATGTCGATCCGGCCTCCCTCTTCGCTGGGGTCGATGCCGTGGCGCACGGCGTTCTCGACCAGCGTCAAGAGCGTGGTCGGAGGACAGCGAACCTGCAGCGCCGACGGGTCAACGTGCATCGCGTACTGCAGGCGATCGGGCATGCGCATGTGCATGAGCTCGAGATACGGGCGCACGAGATCGAGCTCGCGCTCGATGGTCGCGGCGGGCTCGTGGAGCAGCGGCACCGCCGCGCGCAGGTAGGCGACGAGGCTGCGCAGCACGGTCGAGGCCTGCGGCGAGCCGGCGTCGACGAGCGCCTGCACGTTGGCGAGCGTGTTGAAGAGGAAGTGGGGGGCGACCTGCGCCTGCAGCAGGTGCAGGCGCGCGTCGAGCGCCTGCCGCTCGAGCTCGCTGCGCTCGAGCTCGAACTCGAGCTTCTGATGGCGCGCGAACGCCTCCTTCTGCCGCACGATCGCTGCCAGCGCCGTCCACGGCGCGACCAGGACGGCGGCGAAGCCGATCAGCAATCCGTCGTGGTTCGCGATCAGCGGCGGCGCGTTGAGGGCGACGTCCAGGCGGTGGACGAGGAACGCAGTGATCGGGATGGACGCGCCGACCGCGACGACCTGGAGCACCCAGCGCTGGATCCAGCGCGGCAGCCTCGGCGGCCGGACCTCGAAGAGCGCGAAGGCCGCCGTCGCCGCGAGGGCGAGAACGACGGCGCAGAGGAGGACGGCGGTCGGCGGGCTCTTCCAGAGTCGCCAGAGCAGCAGCCAGACGCCGACGGCGAGCGCCAGCGCGACGGCACCGCGCCGCGCCGTCTTCGCCAGCCTGCCGACCGGCCTCGCGGCCGGCGCCGCCTCGCTCATCGCGGCGGAGGATACCGCCATGTGGCGACCCGCTCTCCGAGGTGCCGGCCGCTTCGCGAGTCCTCGAAGGTCGTCGGCTTACGAATCGGCCGGCAACTCGCCGGAGATCGAGATCTCGACCAAGAGGCCGAAGATACGACTGCGGTCCTGCCCCTCGTCACCGTCTCCGCTTCGACTCGGTTGACGGAGGAGCCCAGATACGAAGGGTCCGGCGTCGTGGCCAGGAGCGGCGCTGGCTCATTGCCCTTCGGGCGGCTGCCAGAGCTCGACTTTGTTTCCCTCTGGATCGACGACCCAGCCGAACTTCCCGTACTCCGAGTCGTCGGTCTTCTCGAGGACGTTGCAGCCCTCCGCGCGAAGCACTTGCAGCAGTGCGGCCAGGTTCTCGACCCGATAATTGATCATGAACGGTGCAGAGCTCGGCGCGAAGGAGTCGCTGCCAGCCGCACCGATCGACCAGACGGTTGCTCCCCTTGTTGGGTTTCCCGCGCTATCGATCCATGGAAACGCTGTTCCTCCCCAGTCCTGCACGTCGATGCCGAGATGCCCCTTGTACCAAGCCCGCAGAGCCACGGGATCCTTGGCATGAAAGAAGATCCCGCCGATGCCTGTGACGCGCTTCATGTAAGCCTCCCGATTGGGCACGAACTTGGGTTGCGACGCCTAACGGTGCTGCCGATCAGCGGCGGCGGAAGCCGTCCGCTGCATCGGCATGTTAGGCAGGGTAGGGGTACAGACCGGGTTGACAGTATGACTATTAGTGATACCATCACGACATGCCAGCCGCCAAGATCGCCATCTCGATAGATCCTGAAGTCCTCAGCCAGCTGGACGAGCTCGTTCGCCGGGGCGTTGCCGCCAGCCGAAGCCAGCTGATTCAAGAGGCCGTGCACGACCGGCTGGCTCGCCTGAGTCGGACCCGACTGGCTCAAGAGTGCGCCAAGCTCGACCCGGAAGCAGAACGCGCAGAGGCGGAGAGCTGGTTCGCCTCGGAGGCTTCGTGGCCCGGATACTGAGAGGTGATGTCGTCTGGGCTGATCTCGATCCGACACGCGGGCATGAGCAAGCCGGACAGCGACCCGTGCTGGTCGTCAGCCAAGATGTCTTCAACCAGCGCTCCGGAACCGTGATCGCCCTCGCGCTGACGAGCCGCGAACCGTCAGCCGGTTTCCCGTTGACGCTCGAGATCCTCTCTGCCCGACTACCGAAGCGCTCTTGGGTGAAGATGGGACAGATTCGAACTCTTTCCACGGAGAGGCTAGGCAAGCGCCTGGGCCGGCTGTTTCCCGAAGAGCTAGCCAGAGTTCTTGAAGGCCTCAACGAAATCATCGGCGCCTAACGTCGCGCTTCAGCCGCGGCGCGCCCGCTGCTCAGACGTTTCACATGATGACATGCGCGCCGTCGGCTGCAATCGCTTGTTAGGTTGCCGCTCGCCACAGGGTGAACTTAATGTAGGCGTCCGCTGCGGAGTTCCGCCTCGGCAGCGTCGATGTAGGCATGGTACCCCCGAGGATCGATGAACGGTTCCACTGCGTCCTTCGCAGCAGCGCTGGCGAGGAATTTGCGATATCTGCCCCACCATCTCGCATGGCATGTCACCCAGATGTCAACGGGGAGGCCTCGGAGCACTCTGAAGCTGCGCTCGAGGTCGGCCTCTTGCTCAGGATACTGCGATGTGGCCAACCGCCCCAAGTCGCACGCGCTCACGACGTTCAGCACGCGATCACCGTCACGAACGTGGAACGACCACGAGGTGCATCCGCGCGTGTGGCCGCCGGTGATGTGCGCGGTGAGTGCGAGCGGCCCGAGGCGGATTGTGTCGCCGTCCTTGAACCGATGGTCGACCCGCATGGCCGCGTACCCGACGACCCCGATTCGGACAAGGGCTCTGAGCGGCAGGATTGCATCGGGGTCGTCGCCACCGGAGGCGAGGGTATAGGCGCTCGCTTCGCTCGCCCACAGTTCGGCACCAGACGCCTGCTGAAGCACGCCCAGCCCGCCTGCATGGTCGGGATGAGGCTCCGAGTTCAGGAGGATTTTGACGTCCTTGATGCTGAAGCCGAGTTTCGCGATGCTCGTGATGATCATCGGCGCGGTGGTGGGATAGCCGCCATCGAGGACGATGTGGCCCTCGGGCCCGGTGATGAGGAAGGCCGCAGCATCCGTCGCGCCAACGTAGTACAGGTTGCCGGCGATGCGGAACGGTTCGGCGGGCCCCTGCCCGCCTCGCTTTGTCGCATTCAGCCACCTGCCGACGAGTACCAGCGCAAGAACACTCGCCAGTCCCAGGACGACTACCAACCGGTATCGCTTGGTGAACTGGGGCAACCGTCACTCTCCCAGTTGGTACTTGAAGAGAAGCGGTGGTGGCTTCACAGTACTTCCGTGTGCCGAACGGATCCTGAGTTCAGCCGCGCGCCCCGCCGACGTGGACCGAGCGAAGCGAGTTGAGGCGCAAGAGGCGCGGCGGCTGGAACGATTGGTTGGCCGGCTGGTCACGGGTGACTCGCTTCCGAACTGAAGGCCACGCTCCCCTGGGAACAGCCCAGCGTCAGGCTCAGGCGCATTTTCGGCGCGACTCTGAATTCGACAGCGAGATCGAGCGCTCTGCCAAGTCGTTGCAGCACATCGCCATCAGGGCTCGCGACGGCTAGCCGCTCGAGAGAACAGCCCGAGGGAGAGGTTGACGACGGATGCGCTGAGCGATCGGCCCACACGATGAAGAAGGGTGCGCCCTCGAGAGAAGTAGCGAGATCAAAGGTCTGCCACCGGAGCGTTCCGCTCGAAGGCGTAACGCGCGAGCCGTCGTCGGGAGCGCTGACGGGAAACGCCGCATTCGTGAGCTGCTTGCGAAGCTCCGTTAGGTTCTGCGAAGCGACTGCCCACCCGACCGGAGTAAGGGTCTTGAGGGTAAGTAGACCGGCGAGCTCGGGGCCCGCGTCGGCAGCCACGCCGGCTTGAGGCGCGATGATCTCGAGATAAGTTCCGTCGCCCAGCGAGACCAAAGCGTTCTCCGTACCCGTTGGGTGCTTGCCTCCGTACACGGGCCGCACACCCGTAAGCTGGTCAAAGTCCTTCATTCCTGTATCCAGGCGACTGATGCCGAGGATCACGTGATCGACATGAGGGACAGCCTGGGCGGGCGCGGCGACACCATGCAAACCCGACACGAGAATCCCAAGCACCGGGAGCATTCCCGAGTTGATCACGATGCGCTGCTCCAGCCGTCTAACGCCCGGCATCAGCGGCGGCGCGACGCGCCGCCCGCTGCCTGCCGTTGTTGTGCGGCGCACTGAAGATCTCGAAGCGAACTCTTGATGCTTCCCAGGCCTTCATGACGACTCCTGCCTGTCGGAGAATGGAGCACGTACCGGTCGCCCTGCAAGCACGCCCTCCTGAATGACACCGTCCCGAACGACGACAACTCCGTTGATCAGCACGAAGCGGACACCCTCCGACGGCCGCGTCGGCTCTCGGAAGGTGGCCCGGTCGATGATGCGGCCGGCGTCGAACACGACGATATCGGCGTCCGCGCCCTTGTGGAGGCGGCCCTTGTTCTTCATGGCCGGCACACGGCGTTCGAGCAGCTGGGCGGGCATCAGCGTCATCTTGCGGAGCGCCTCCCCTAGGGACAGCACCGCTTTCTCGCGGACATAGTGCCCCAGGACCCGCGCATGAGTGCCGGAGGCCCGCGGATGGCCGTGTCCCTGATCGTCCAGGTACGCGCCGCTGGCGATCAGGGTGAACGGACTCGCCACGGCCTCGGTCACCATGGGTGCGATGTCGTCGTTGTGGACGACGACGTAGCCGTCCTGCTCGCGATAGCGCGCGTAGGTCTCACGCGTCAGTCGCTCGCCGGTCGCCATCCACTCGAGGTCCCGGAACCAGGCGTCCGGCCAGGTCTGCCAATCCGCGGAATTCAGGAATCTGATGTTCGAGAGGTTCGAGGTGTAGGGGACGACTTCGGCCGTCACAGCCAACCGCTGCGCCCTCGCCTCCTCCACGATGCGCAGCAGGCGGTGCGTGTACGGGCCGCCGCTCGCCTGGATGTGCACGACACAGAGCTCAATGCCGGTGACGGCGGCCACCCCGATCAGCTCGGTGAGGAAGCGGGGCATGTCGTCCACTTCCCAGTTCCCGGTCTCCCGCGGAGGCGCCCATACGACGGCACCCGCTTGCCTGGCCGCACGGAACATCTCCAACGTCTCCCATCCCGAGGCGGCCGGGGTCACGTTGGTGAGCGAGACCGCCAGTGCCCCGCGAGCAAGCCCGCGTTCGATGCTCCGTCTCATTTCCACGATCTCGGCATCGGTTGCGGCGCGTTGCATGGCGTCACCTGCGGCTCCCGGCAACCCCGGATCGCGCATCAGGGCTCTCCTGACCCGCTCGTGGCCGACCGCGACGCCGAAGTTCGTGACCGCTTTCCCCTCACGTTCCGCGTACCAGCCATCGACGTCGGCGGTCCCGATCCACAGGTTGAAAGCCGTTGTGACACCGTCGAGCAACCGGGACGCCTGATACGCATGCGGCACCTCCCACACCGCATCGACGAAGCCGGGCGCCACGACGAGCCCCGTTGCGTCGATCTCGAGGCGGCTGGCCAGAGGCTCGCTACTGATGGCCCTGATGACCCCGGCGCTAATACCGACGTTCCGGATGGCGTCAAGGCCCGACTCGGGGTCCATTACGCGGCCGTTGCGGATCACCACGTCGTGCACCTCGGGTGAGACCGAAGTGCTCCGAGCCAATTGAAGTCGCCCGCCCGCGCACGCGCCCATGAAGCACGTGACAAGAGAGGCTAGCGTCAATGCGACGACCCAAGAGCGGATTGGCGTGTGTTCGTCCTTGTTCATCACAGAGATCTCACCGGCAATCCATGAATCAGCCGCCTAACGGATCCTGAGTTGAGCGGCGGGCCACGACTCCGCTCACCGAGCGCAGCGAGCCGCGGCACGCGTGGCCCGTCCGCTCGAACGATTGGTTATGCGGCGCCCACTTCAACGACTGCGCCAGTGGAGCTGGGCGGGGGCACAGGTTCGCCCGATTCGCGAAGGCCCTCGATGTGGAACTCGATGGCTTCCTTGATGAGCTGACGAACCTCGTCTTCGGACTGT
>DASWJT010000023.1:0-5354 GCA_036397015.1 Thermoanaerobaculia bacterium | reverse complement strand
TCCTTCGCCGTCGCGCTGGCGCTCGCGCCTCTGCTCGCCGCGCGGGCGCGCGACGAGTCTGCAGCGCCAGAGGCCGCCGCCGAGAGGGCGGACCGGCGGTCGATGGCCGCCGCCTCGGCGATCGCCCTCGGCGTGCTCGTCGCCGCGCTCCGCCTGCGCTTCCTCGTCGGCTTCGGACAGCCGGCGCTGCTGCCGGCGGCGCCGAGCCACCTGGTCGAAGGCGCCGTTGCCGGCCTCGTCGCCTACGGCCTGCTGCGGCGCGTGCGCGCGCCGCTCCTGCGCCGCGCCTGGCTCGCCGCGGCCGCCGCCGGTCTCGTCGTCGCGGCGGGCACGGGCTGGGCGAAGAGCGACACCGTGCGGCGCGCGGCACCGGCGCGGGTGAGACCGAGCGTGCTTCTCGTCTCGGTCGACACGCTGCGCGACGACCGCGTCGGCTGCTGCGCGGGCGGCGTACGACTGACCCCGAACCTCGACCTGCTCGCTGCCGGCGGGACGCGGTTCACGCGCGCCGTCGCACCCGTCGCGCTGACCGGCCCTTCGCACGTTACGATGCTGACCGGCCTCTACCCGGTCCGCCACGGCGCCCGGCGCAACGGCGTGCGCATGAACGACGAGGTCGAGACGATCGTCGAAACCTTGTCGCGCGCCGGCTACCGCACGGGCGGATTCGTCAGCGCCTGGCCGCTCGCCGACATCGCGAGCGGCCTCGCCCGCCATTTCGACCACTACGACGAGGACTTCTCGCCTTACTCCTGGCTCCCCTTCGACACCGAGCGCGTGCCGCTGCTCTGGCTCGTCGACCGCACCGCGATGTTCGTCTCCTATCGCGCCGTCAACACGGTTCCCGGCACGCGCTTCTTCGGCGAGTACGCCGAGCGCGGCGGCGCGCGTACCACTGCCCGCGCGATCGACTGGATCGGCCGGCAGGCGGGTCGGCCGTATTTCGCATTTGTGCACCTCTACGAGCCGCACACGCCCTACGCGCCGCCGCTCGAGCACATCCGCGCCGTCGACCCCGGCTACTCGGGGACGCTGCACCGCTTCGAAGCGCGCTGGATGCCCGACCGCGAGGAGCGCTTTCGCGATCCCGCCATGCTGGCGCGCATCAGCGCCCTCTACGACGCCGAGGTCGCCCACGCCGACGCCCTCGTCGGCGAGCTGCTCGGCGGCCTGGCACGGCTCGGGCGCGCCGACGACACCGTCGTCGTCTTCACCGCCGACCACGGCGAGAGCCTCGCCGAGCACGGCAACTACTTCGCCCACGGCAAGTACCTCTACGAGCCGACGCTGCGCGTGCCGCTCCTCGTCCGCCACCCCGGCGGCCGTTTCGCCGGCCAGCGCATCGACGACCTGGTGGAACTCGCCGACATCGCCCCGACGCTGCTCGAGATCGCCGGCGTCGCGTCGCGCGCGCCCTTCGACGGCCGCAGCCTCGTGCCGCTCCTCTCCGGCGAGCGACTCGGCGAGGAGCGCCTTGCCCGCGGCTCGGTCTCGGTGGGCAGCGAGATGCAGCTCGCACGGCACTACGTTCGCACGCGCCGGTACAAGCTCATCTGGATGGTCGATCTGCGCACGCCGCGCACCGGCATCCCGTTCTACGAGGAGCTCTACGATCTCGAGCTCGACCCGGGAGAGCTCGACAACCTGCTCCTCGCCGGCGCGACTCCGCCCGCAGTGGTCGACGAGTTGCGCCTCGAGATGCGGGCCTGGGTCGCCGCCGACCGCGGACGCGACGCCCCGCTCGACCCCGAAGTCGAGCGGCGGCTGCGTGCCCTCGGCTATCTCTGAGCGGGTCCCTCGCCGCGGCCCCGCAGGGCGAGGGCGACGAGCCCCGCCGCGAGGCTGCCGCCCACCAGCATCACTTCGAAGAGCAGCCCCGCCGCCAGAGCCGCGGCGGCGGGCACGCCGAACGGAGCAAAGAGCGCGACGAGCGCCGCCTCGCGCACGCCGATACCGCCCTGCGTCAGCGGCACGAGCGCGGCGAGCTTGGCGAGCGGCCAGACCACGAGCCAAACGAGGAGCGGCGCCTCGACGCCGGCCCGGCGGCCGAGCCAGACGGCGAGGGCGAGCAGCCCGAGCTGCAGCGCCGTGGCGAGCCCGAACGCCGCGACGAGGGTTCGCGGCCGTCGGCGCAGCCGACGGAAAGCTCGGCGGGTGGCCGCCGCGCAGCGGCGCAGCCGGTAGGGCAGCCGCCGGAACGGCAGCTTCCAGAGCAGCGCGCCGAGCGCGACGCCGGCGAGGACGAGCGCCGTCGCCACCGCCCGCGTCAGGCCGCGTGTCGCCAGTGGCAGCATCGCCGGCGCGAGGATCGTCGCCCCCGCGGCGAGCACGACGAGGGCGGCGAGATCGAGCAGCCGGTCGATCAGGCTGCCGAGCAGGAGCCCGCTCGCCGAGCGGCTGTGCCGCAGCGCCAATCCGGCGCGCACGGCGTCGCCGCCGACCACCGACGGCAGGAAGAGGTTGCCGAACAGGCCGAGGGCGTAGCAGCGGGCCGCGATCCGCCAAGCGAGGCCGGCGCCCCCAGCGTTAACGAGCAGGCGCCACTTGAGGAGCCCGACGAGGTGCGCGGCGAGGAAGGCGAGCGGCGCCACGGCCCAGACCGCCGCCGGCACGGCGCCCAGGGCGGCGGCGAGCTCGCCGCGCGGCATCGCCGCCGCGAGCGCCGCGAGCACGAGCGCGGCGAGCGTCACGCGCAGCAGCCAGCGGCGAGCGTCGGTGGCCCGCCCCGGGCCCGCCGCGTTCACCGACGCCACCGGTTCAGTCCTCGACCACGTGCCGCGCGAACTCGCGGCGGTGCTCGGCCCAGCGCCCGCGGTCGAAGCCGCCCGCGCCGAGGCAGCCGACGGCGGCGTAGGCCATGGCCAGCGCGTGGTGCGTGTTGTCGTGCGCGAAGGCGCCCTGGCGCCCGTAGCTCACCAGCGCGGGCAGCGACTCGAGCCACGCCTCGACGCGGTCGAGCGCCGTCTCGTAGCCACGCCGGAAGATCGGATAGGCGTGCGTCAGGCGGCGGCTGAACGCGGCCACGGGCGGCCGCGCGAGCGGCAGGCCGACGCGCGCGAGGTCGGCGGCGACGAGCTCGCCCAAGGCTGCGTCGTCGCGCGACCAGACCTCGTCGCCGACCGCGCACGGCAGCTCGGCGCAGAGCACCGTGCGGCCGCGCGGCTCGTCGCCGCCGCGGTAGTTCTTCGGCTCCGAGATGCGCGTCGAACGCACCGACTCCTCGGGGAAGTAGTGGGCGTCGGTCGCCGAGAAGCGGTCGACGTCGAGCTCGAGGTAGACGAGCACCATGGCGCGATAGTCGATCGCCGCCGCGGCGGCGAGGACCTCCACCGGCGGCGGCGGATCGACGAGCCGCGCGAGGGGTGGCAGCGGCAGGGTCGACAGCACGTGATCGGCGGCGAGCGCACACCGCTCGTCGCCGGATCTCACCTCGACCGTCCACGGCGCGCCGGCGCGCGCGGGCGGCACCAGACGCTCCACCGTCGTTCCCAGCCGCAGCTCGGCGCCGCGCGCCACCGCCGCCTCGCCGTAGGCCTCGCTCAGCTGCCCGAAGCCGCGACGCGGGTAGAAGAAGACGTCCGCGCCGCGGCTCAGCACCTTGGCGAGGAGCTTGCCGAAGGTGCCGGCGGAGACCCGCCGGCGCGCCTGGGTCGCCGACAGCTCCTCCGGCTCGAGGCCCCAGAGCTTGCGCGCGTACGGGAAGTAGAAGCGCTCGCAGATCGTCGGCCCGAGCCGCGCGAGGAGCGTCGAGGCGAAGCTGTCGCCCGCGGGCCGCGGCGCGGCGAGCGCGCTGCGCAGGAGGTCACGGGCGACGCCGAGCGCGAACGAGCGGTCGAGCCGGAGCAGGAGATCCGGCGCGCTCAGCGGAAAGCGCACCCAGCGCCCGGCGAGGCGGATCCGTCCGCGCCGCCGCCGCGCGCGCAGGTCGTCGCCGAGGAGGCGCCGGATGTCGGCGAGGATCTCGGGCGCGGTCGCGCGGTGCAGCCGGTGGCTGCCGTAGTCGAGCCGGAAGCCGCCATGATCGAAGCTGCCGGCGTTGCCGCCGAGCGCCGCGCCGCGCTCGACCAGGGTGACGCGGCAGTCGCCGCGCGCGGCGAGCCCGTAGGCAGCGCCGACCCCCGCGGGCCCGCCGCCGAGGACGACGACGTGCGGCGCGCTCACCGCGCCGATCCGCCCGCCGCCGCCGGCGCCAGACGGTAGACGACGACGTCGCCGCCGCCGACCGAGCCGCGGAAGCGCGCGATCGGGCGGCCGCGCGCGGCGAGCTCGGCGGCGAGCTCCGGCTTGCGCGACTCGAGGTACTCCGCGAGCGTCGAGACGACGTAGACGCCGCTCGCGCGCCGCTCGAGCGCGGCGAGCTCGGCGACGCTGCGCACGGCGACGTAGCCGGTCGCGTAGTAGTCGCGGTACGGCATCGTCGCCAGCCCCACCGTCGCCACCGCCTCGCCCGGCCGGCGGATCGCGGCGAGGTGGTCGCGCGCCCCCTCGAAGTCCTGCTTCGGCAGCGCCCAGGCTCGTGGCAGGAGCGCCGTCCAGGCGAGCCAGAGCACCACCGCCGCCGTCCGCTCGACGCGTTCGCGAGCGAAACGGCGGGGCGCGACGGCGCGCGCCACCCGCAACCACCCGCGCGCGAGCAGGAGCAGGACGAAGCCGGCGAGCAGGAAGAAGAAGCGCGGCCAGAAATTGCGGCCGAGCGCGACGAGCGCGACGGCGAGCAGCGCGCCCGGAAGCGTCCAGGCGACCAAGCGCCGGGGCGCTTCGCGAGCGTAGGACACGGCGCCGGCGGCGAGCACCGCGCCGCCGGCGGCGAGCGCGACGAGGCCGACCACCAGGCCGAGCCCGAGGCTGCGCGCCGTCTCTCCGACCGCCCAGCCGAGCGAGGTCCAGGCGCTCTCGACGTGGGCCGCGGGAACGACGACGCTCGCGTCGCCGATCCCGCGGCGGCGCGAGAGGAAGCTCGCCATCTCGTCGAGCATCGGGGCGTAGAGGACGAGAGCGACAGCCGCCGCGAGCCCGGCGGCGGCGAGCGGCAGGCGCCAAGAGCCGGCCGGCGGGGACGACGCTCCTGCGCGCCGGGCGGCGAGGCGGCGGAGGCCGCTCGTCGCGAGGTGCGCGGCAGCGACGACCGCCGCCGTCAGGTGGGCGTAGGCGGCGAGGGCGCTCGCCGCGGCGTAGCCGGCGAGACGGCCGCGCCCGCCACGGCCCGCGTCGAGGTCCTCCCACAGCGCGGTCGCGGCGAGGGTGAAGAAAAGCAGCATCGTGTAGCCGCGCGCGTTCTGCGAGAACCAGACGTGGTGGTACGAGGTGGCGAGGAGCGCCGTCGCCAGCCACGCTTCGCGCCGCCCGGTGACGCG
>DASWJT010000022.1:0-42072 GCA_036397015.1 Thermoanaerobaculia bacterium | reverse complement strand
TCCGGATAGGCGAGGAAGTACTCGGCGCTGCCGGCGTAGTTGCCGCTCACCAGGAGGCCCGCCAACGTGCCGGTACGCGCCATGATCACGGGCAGGCGGCTGTTGTAGTTCAGATAGTAGAAGCCGAGCTCGGTGCCTCCGAGCTGCGGCACGAACCAGCGCAGCGCGGCGCCGTACTGGCCGCCGTCGTCGGCGTCGCGGGTGGCGCCGCGCGGCACCACTGCGCCGACCGGATTGCCGGGGATCGGCACACCAACGGGGATCGAGTCGGGCGCCGCGCCGAAGCCGAGCAGCACCTTGGTGGCGCCGTCGCCGGCGAGATCGGTGGTCGAGAAGTAGCTGCCGACCGGATCGATCTGGGTCTCTTCCCAGTCGTACTGGTAGAAGACCTCGAAGGCGGTGTTGCCGGACGGCTTCAGGCTGAGCAGCACGGCGCCGACCGGCAGTAGGGCGTCGCGCAGCTCGGAGCCGGGCACGCGCAGCGCGGCGACGTCGACCGGGTTGAGCGAATTCAGGCCGCCCTGGATGAAGGTGCTCTCGCCCCAGTTGATGACCTGCTGGCCGGCGCGCAGCGTGCCGGGGCTCTTGCCGAGGTCGAAATCGAACCAGACGAAGGCGTCGCGGATCTCGGCCCGGCTTCCGACCCGGCGCTTGGCCTCGTCGGAGAGCGGCGTGCGGGCGCGGTCGCCCTCCTCGTTCTCGTGGTCGTAGAAGGCGAAGCCGCGAACGAAGGCGCCGACGCGCTCGTAGCGCAGCTCGAGCTCGCTCGTCCACTTGACCGCGTTCGAGGCAATGCCGGTCTCGTAGTTCTGGTTGCCGTCGTCGCCGTTGACGGAGAAGGCCCGACCGCCGGCGGCGCGGCCGACGATCGCCGGATCCGGGTCGTCGAGCCGCCAGAGCAATCCGTAGGAAACGGTATTGCCCCAGCTCCAGCTGAGATCGCCCTTCGTTCCGTCGATCGCCCCGGCGGGCGCGGCGATCGCGACCAGGAGCAGCGCGAGCACGGCGCGGCTCGCGGCCGACGACCTGGCAGCCGTTCGAATTCGACTTCTCATCGAGTGTCTCCTCGATCGTTGACCGCTCGCCGTGGCCGCCGGCGGGCGACATCGTTGGTCTCTCGATCGCTGAGGATTCTTCAGCGTGCTCCGGGGCGCGGCCGCCGACTCCGGATCTCGAGGATCGGCCCGAGGCTATCGTCGCGCCGGCATCCTAGCGTCACGGGGGCGGGTGGGGGTGACCCACCCCTCGAGGTGGCCTCGGACTGGCCAGCGGAGCCGGTTCGACGCCGGCGGACTGATAAGGTTGAGGCTCCTCTCGGTGGGCGTCGCGAAGCCGCGCGAAGGCAGCCGAGCCGAGACCTGGATCCGCACGCGCACGGAGAGATCGAGATGGCGACGGACGTGGTGATGCCGCAGATGGGGGAGTCGATCGCGGAGGGGACGATCACGAAGTGGCTGGTGAAGGTGGGGGAGCGTGTGGAGCGGGACCAGCCGCTGTTCGAGATCTCGACGGACAAGGTGGACGCGGAGATTCCGAGCCCGGCGGCGGGGGTGCTGCTCGAGATCCGTCACCAGGCAGGGGCGACGGTGGCGGTGCAGACGGTGGTGGCGTCGATCGGCGAGGAGGGAGAGAAGCCGGCCGCGGCACCGCCGGCGGCGCCACCGAAGACGGCGACGGCCGAGCCCGCGACCGGCGCCGCTGCGAAGGAAGTCGTCGCGGCGCCGGCGCCCGCCGCTCCGGAAGGCGATTTCGACTACGACCTGGTCATCGTCGGCAGCGGCCCCGGCGGCTACGTCGCGGCGATTCGCGCCGGCCAGCTCGGCATGAAGGTCGCGTGCGTCGAGAAGGATCCGCGCTTCGGCGGCACCTGCACGCTGCGCGGCTGCATTCCGACCAAGGCTCTGCTGCATTCGGCCGCGGTCCTAGACGGGATCCGCCACGCCGGCGATTTCGGTGTCGCGGTCGCCGCGCCCAGCCTCGACGTCGCCAAAGCGCACGCCTACAAGCGCGACATCGTCGACAAGAGCGTCAAGGGCATCGAGTTCCTGTTCAAGAAGAACAAGGTGGAGGGCGTCAAGGGGCACGGCCGGCTGACCGGCCCGCACGCGGTCGAGGTCGCCGGCGAGGACGGCGGCAAGCGCACGCTCTCGGCGCGCTACGTGATGATCGCCACCGGCTCGGTGCCGCGCGAGATCAAGGTCGCGCCGACCGACGGCGAGCGCATCGTCAACTCCGACCACGTGCTCGAGATGGAGAGGGTGCCGCAGTCGATCGTCGTCCTCGGCGCCGGTGCCGTGGGCACCGAGTTCGCGTCGGTCTACCGCTCGTTCGGCGCGCAGGTGACGCTGGTCGAGATGCTGCCGCGGGTGCTGCCGATCGAGGACGAGGACGTCTCGAAGGAGGTCGAGCGCCAGCTCAAGAAGCGCGGCATCAAGGTGATGACCGGAACGGAGCTCGTGTCGGCGAAGACGAGCGCCAAGGGCGTCGAGGTGGCGCTCAAGCAGGGCAACATGGAGGCGACGGTGGAGGCCGAGATGCTGCTCGTCGCCATCGGGCGGGCGCCGGTCACCGGCGACGTCGGCCTCGACGCGGTCGGCGTCGCGACCGAACGCGGCTACGTCGAGGTCAACGGCGTGATGCAGACGACGGTCCCTTCGGTCTACGCCATCGGCGACGTGGTGAACACGCCGTGGCTCGCGCACGTGGCTTCGGCCGAGGGCATTCTGGCCGTCGAGCACATGTCCGGGCTCGACGTCCGGCCGCTCGACTACGACCTGACGCCCTCGTGCACTTACTGCGAACCGGAGGTGGGCAGCGTCGGCCTCTCGGAGGCGAAAGCCAAAGAGCGCGGCCACGACGTGGTGACGGGCAAATTCCTCTTCTCCGCCAGCGGCAAGGCGCGCATCCTCGGCCAGACCGGCGGTTTCGTCAAGATCGTCCGCGACGCGAAGTACGACGAGGTGCTCGGCGTCCACATCGTCGGGCCGCACGCCACCGACCTCGTCGCCGAGGCGTGCGTGGCGCTGCGGCTCGAGGCGACGGCCGAGGAGCTCTTCCGCACCATCCACGCCCATCCGACCCTCGCGGAGGCGGTGATGGAGGCGGCGCACGCCAGCCACGGCTCGGCCATCCACTCGTGAGCGCCTCCCGTTTCGGCCCGCTCCATCCGGCCGGGGCGGCTCCCGACGGCGAGCGGCTGGCCGAGAGCTCGCTGCCGCGCCAGCGGCAGCTCGAGCTCTACCGCTGGCTCGAGCTCAACCGCCGCGTCGAAGACCGGCTGACCAATCTCTACCGCCAGGGCAAGGTGGTGGGAGGCCTGTACTCTTCGCGCGGCCAGGAGGCGGTGTCGGTCGGCACCGCATACGCCCTCGCGCCGGGCGACGTCGTCGGCCCGCTCATCCGCAACCTGGGGGCGCTGCTGGTGCGCGGCGTCGAGCCGCGCGAGATCTTCACCCAGTACATGGCGCGCGGCACGAGCCCGACTGGGGGCAAGGACTGCAACCTGCACTTCGGCGACCTCTCCCGCGGCCTGGTGTCGCCGATCTCGATGCTCGGCGCCCTCGTCCCGGTGATGGCGGGCGTGGCGCTGGCGGCCAAGTACGAGAAGAAGAGCTTCGTCGCTCTCACCTACATCGGCGACGGCGGCACCTCCACCGGCGACTTTCACGAGGGGATGAACCTCGCCGCGGTGCTCGAGGTGCCGCTCGTCGTCGTCGCCGAGCACAATGGCTACGCCTACTCGACACCGACGTCGCGGCAGATGAAGATCCGCGACCTCGCCGAGCGCGCGGCGGCCTACGGCATTCCGGCCTCGATCGTCGACGGCAACGACGTGCTGGCGGTCTACGAGGCGACGCGCCGGGCGGTCGACGAGGCCCGCGGCGGCGGCGGACCGCGGATGATCGAGGTCAAAACCTTCCGCATGAAGGGGCACGCCGAGCACGACGACGCCGGCTACGTACCGCGCGAGCTCTTCGACGAGTGGCGGGCGAGAGACCCGCTCGACCGCTTCCGTCGCCATCTGCTCGCGGCCGGCCTCGCGGCGCCAGAGGAGCTCGAGCGGATCGTCATCGAGCTCGACCGCCAGCTCGACGCCGACGTCGACTTCGCTCTGGCGTCGCCGTTTCCGCCGCCGGAGCGGGCGCTCGAGGGCGTCTACGAGGAGGACGGCGCGTGAGCGGCGAGATCACGCTGCTCGAGGCGATCTCGCGCGCCCTGCGCGACGAGATGCGCGCCGACCCGCGGGTCTTCCTCATCGGCGAGGACCTCGGCCGCTACGGCGGTGCCTTCCGCGTCACCGCCGGCTTCCTCGACGAGTTCGGCCCGGAGCGCGTCATCGACACGCCGATCTCGGAGTCGGGTTTCACCGGCGCGGCGATCGGCGCCGCGATGATGGGCCTCCGGCCGGTGGTCGAGTTCCAGTTCATCGATTTCATGGCCAACGCCTTCGACATGATCGTCAACTTCGCGGGCACGAACCGCTACCGCTGGGGGCAGCAGGTGCCGATGGTGATGCGCGGCCCGTCGGGCGGGCGCGTCTCCGGTTCGGCCTTCCACAGCGGCAATCCGGAGGCCTTCTACCATCGCGCGCCGGGGCTGAAGATCGTCTACCCCTCGACGGTCGAGGACGCCTACGGCCTGCTCCGCGCCGCGGTCCGCGATCCCAACCCGGTGCTCTTCTTCGAGCACAAGTATCTTTATCGGCGGATCAAGGGCACGCTGCCGGCGGGGCTCGAGGCCGTTCCCATCGGCCGGGCGCGCGTCGCCCGCGAGGGGCGCGACGTCACCGTGGTGACGTGGGCGGCGATGGTGCACGTCGCGCTCGATGCGGCCGAGAAGCTCGCCGGCGAGGGGATCGAGCTCGAGATCGTGGATCTGCGCACGATCAAGCCGATGGACGAGGAGACCGTGCTCGCCTCGGTGCGCAGGACCAACCGCGCGCTCGTGCTCTCCGAGGAACCGTATTCCGGCTCGGTCGCCGGCGACGTCGCCGCGCGCATCGGCGAGAGGGCGTTCTGGCACCTCGACGCGCCGCTCGCCCGCGTCACCTGCCTCGACACCCCGGTGCCCTACAGCCCGCCGATGGAGGACTACTACCTACCGAACGCCGAGAAGCTGGCGGCACGGGTGAGGGAGCTGGTTTCGGCTTGATAGCCTAGGCTTTCGCCGTGGCCGCGAGCGCACGGCGGGCCGCACCTGGCAGTACGGAGAGATCGAGATGGCGACGGACGTGGTGATGCCGCAGATGGGGGAGTCGATCGCGGAGGGGACGATCACGAAGTGGCTGGTGAAGGTGGGGGAGCGGGTGGAGCGGGACCAGCCGCTGTTCGAGATCTCGACGGACAAGGTGGACGCGGAGATCCCGAGCCCGGCGGCGGGGGTGCTGACGGAGATCCTGCACGAGGCGGGCGAGACGGTGGCAGTGCAGGAGATCGTGGCGCGGATCGGCGAGGCGGGGGAGAAGTCGGCGGCGGCGCAGCCGGAACCTGCGGCGGCGAAGCCCGCGGCGGAGGAGAAGGAAGCCGCGGCGGACGGGAGCGAGCCCACGGCGCCCGCCAGCGCGGGCGCGCCGTCGGCGGCGCCGGCGCCGGCCGTGGCTCCAGCCGCAGCCGCCCCGGCGAGCGACTCCGAGGCGGAGCGGGTGCGCAAGGTCTCCTCGCCGCTGGTGCGCAACATCGCGCGCGAGCACGGCGTCGACATCTCGGGGCTCGCGGGAACGGGCATTCACGGCCGCGTCACCAAGCGCGACATCCTCGCCTTCCTCGCCGCGCGCGAGGCGGCGCCGGCGGCGGCCCGCGCCGCGGCTCCGGCCGCCGCGAGCGGCAAGGTGGCGACCGGTTTCCACGTCCCGGCCTACACGGCGGGAGAGAACGTGGTCGTCGAGCCGATGTCCAAGATTCGCCAGATCACCGCCGCCCACATGCGCTACTCGAAGGACACCTCGGCGCACGTCACCACGGTCTTCCACATGGACTTCACCAAGGTCGACCGCGTCCGCACCCGCGCCCGGCACAAGTTCCAGGAGGTCAACGGCACCAAGCTCTCCTACATGCCGTTCATCTTCAAGTCGGTGTGCAACGCGCTCAAGGCGAACCCCAAGCTCAACGCCGCCATCGACGGCACCAACGTCGTGTTCAAGAAGGACATCCACCTCGGCATGGCGGTGGCGCTCGACTGGGGCCTGCTGGTCCCGGTGATCAAGCACGCAGACGCCATGAGCCTGATCGGCCTGGCCAAGACCGCCAACGACCTCGCCGACCGCGCGCGCGCGAAGAAGCTCAAGCCCGACGAGGTGCAGGGCGGCACTTTCACGATCACCAATCCCGGCGTCTTCGGCTCGCTCTTCGGGACGCCGATCATCAACCAGCCGCAAGTGGCCATCCTCGGCATCGGCGCCATCGAGAAGCGGCCGGTGGTGAGGAGCGACGAGGACGGCTGCGACACGATCGCCATCCGCGTTATGTCGTACTTCGGCATCACCTACGACCACCGCCTGGTGGACGGCGCCGACGCCGATCACTTCATGAACGACGTCAAGAAGACGCTCGAGTCGGACAGCTGGCCGGAGCTCGAGCCCTACCTCTGACGCCGTCGGCGCCTCAGGCTTCGAAGCGCAGGCCGGGCGTGCGTCCGGCGGCGGTGTAGTACGTGCTCAGGCGGTGGAGCAGGGCGACCGTCACCGCCTCGCGCTCGGCCGCCCGCTGCAGGACGATCCAGGCGGCGACGGCCTCGCTGGCGACACCCAGCGAGCGGAAGAGCGAGAGGGTGTCGGCGGCCAGGGCGCGCAGCTCCGGCCAGCGGCCCTCTTCCGCGTAGAGTCCGCAGAGATCGAGGGCGACGAGCGCCGACTCGAGCGGCAGCTCGAGCCCAGCGAAGGCGCGGATGGCCTCCCGAAAGGCGTGCTCGCCGCGGTCCCTTTCGCCCGTCCGCACCAGGATCCGCGCCCGCAGCCAGCCGAGCTTGGTCAGCGCCGAGCCCTGGCTCAGCCGCTCGAATTCGCGCTCGTAGGAGGCGAGCTGCCAGAGCGCCTCCTCGACCTCGTCGGCTTCGACGAGCAGCCAGACCAGGTTGTGGCGCACGGCGAGGGCGAGGTGCGGATCACGCTCGGGGTCGACCTTGCGGGCGGCGGCGCGCAGGCGCGCGAAGGAGGCCTCGGAGCGGCCGAGCAGGCTCAGGATGTGACCCTCGCTGTTGAGCGAGCGGCCTTCGAGGTGCTCCTCGCCGAGCTCGCGGTAGACGCGGATCGAGCGGCGAATCGTGGCCAGCGCGCGCCGCGCGTCGCCCGAGTCGACGTGCCACGAGGCCTCGAAGTAGTCGAGCTCGGCCTCGGCGAGCGGATCGCCGGAGCCGTCCGCGAGCAGGCGGCGCGCGGCGCGCAGGTCGAGCGCCGCGGCGCGCAGGTCGCCGAGCGTCCGCCGGGCGTTGCCGCGCAGGGCGCGGGCGCGGCCCTCGAGGTCGTGGACGAGCCGCACGCCGTAGGCCTCGGCGTCGAGCCGCGGCACGAGCTCGAGCGCCATCTCGGCGAGCTCGAGCGTCTCGCGGGCGTCGTGGTAGAGCGCCTCGTAGGCGGCATCCAGCAGGCGGGCGGCGAACGACCAGTTGTCGTAGCGCCGTGAATTGCGAATCAGCGTCCACCGCCGGTTGGTGGGGTGGGCCAGGAACGGCTCGAAGAGCGCCGCGGCCTCGGCGTGCTCGCGGTCGAAGAAAGCGGCGGTCTGGCGCAGGCGGGCGACGAGGCGCGCCGTCGCCGCCTCGTCCTCGGCCCGCGCCTCGCGCGGTGAGGTGTACCCGCCGAGGGCCGAGAGCCGCGTCCGACAGCTCTCGCAGCCGGCGAGCAAGTGCTCCAGGATGGCGCGGCGCGCCGACCCCTCGGTGTCGCCGGCGGCGAAGCGCTCGACGGCTGCAGCCGGGATCTCGCATTCCACCCGCCGCCCCGGCCGGCTCACGGGGGACCCTCGAGGAATCCGGTGGCGACCAGGCAGCGGGAGAGCGCCGAGAGGCAGCGGCGCGTCGCCTGGCGCACGGCCGCGGCGCGGGCGCCCTGTCTCGCCGCGACCTGCGGGCTGCTCTGCTCGAGGCCGTAGCGCAGGCCGAGCAGCGCGCGGCAGCGGGCCGGCAGGCCGGCCAGGGCGCCGCGCAAGTCGTGGCGCAGGTCGCGCTGGGGGCGCGGGTCGTGGCAACCGCCGAGCTCCGCGAGCAGCGAGGCGTCGACCGCCTCGATGAAGCGCCGCCGCCGTGTGCGCCAGTAGAGCAGGCAGCGGTTGCGGAAGACGGCGAGGATCCACTGGCGCGGCGAGCGGATCGGACCGCGACGCGAGAGGAAGGCCAGCGCGGTGTCCTGGTAGACCTCGTCGAACTCTCCCGCCGGCAGGCGGAAGCGGGCGGCGATCGCGTGCAGGTCGGGCTCGAGCGCCTCGAGCAGGCGCGTCAGGTGGTCCGGCGCGTAGCCGGAATCGGTTCGATGCACTCGCGACCTCCGAGCGAACGGGCTCGAGTGTAGCACCGGCGGGGACCGGCGATCCCTGCCGGCGGCCGCCCCGCGGGAGCGTTGTCACACTCGCGGCCCCTGCGGAAACGTAGTTAATGGGGGTGAGCCGCCGTGGAGGAGCCGTTGCCGAGCCGTGAACTGCCGTCCGAGCTCGAGCTCGAGGCCCGACGGTTCGCCGCCGCCGGCCGGCTGCTGGCCTCGGTGAGCCACGATCTCAACAACCTGCTGCAGCCGGTGACGGGCTATCTCGAGCTGCTCGAAGCGCGGCTCGTGCCGGGCGGGGAGGAGGCGGAGATGGTGGCGGTGATGCGGCGCTCGACCGAGATCGCCGCCGCCCTGGTCCAGCGCCTGCTGCAGCTCGGGCGCGCGGGCGAGCTCGTCCACCTACGCGTCGCTCCCGATCGCCTGCTCGAATCGCTCGATCGGCTGGTGCGATCGACGGCGGGTGTCCGGGTGCGGCTCGACGTCGTCCTCGGCGCCCCCGGCGCGCGGCTGTCGCTGCCCGCCGGCGCGCTCGAGCAGATCGTCCTCAACTTGGTCGCCAACGCCCGCGACGCCATGCCGGAAGGCGGCACGCTGACCGTGCGCACCCGGCGCGTCGCCGGCGCGTGGTCGCTGGAAGTGACGGACACCGGCGCCGGCATCGCCGTCGCCGATTCCGCGCGCCTTTTCGAGTCGGGCTTCACGACCAAGGAGCGGTCGAAGGGCGCCGGCCTCGGGCTGTGGATCGTGCGCTCGCTCGTCGAAGAGGCCGGCGGCGACGTCGAGATCGGCAACGGGGCGCGGGGCGGCACGCGCGCGGCGGTCCGCATCCCGCTGGCAGTCGCGGACTGAGGCGCGGCCGCGCCGCGGCCTACCAGCCGAGCAGGTAGGCGAAGACGAGGGGCGCGACGATCGAGGCGTCCGACTCGATGATGTGCTTCGGCGTGCCGACATCGAGCTTGCCCCAGGTGATCTTCTCGTTGGGCACGGCGCCCGAGTAAGAGCCGTAGCTCGTCGTCGAGTCGCTGATCTGGCAGAAGTAGCCCCAGAAGGGGATGTCGTGGATCCCCATGTCCTGGTCGAGCATCGGCACGACGCAGATCGGAAAGTCGCCGGCGATGCCGCCGCCGATCTGGAAGAAGCCGATCGAGGCGGCGGCGCTCTCGCGCCGGTACCAGTCGGCGAGGAAGGTCATGGATTCGATGCCGGAGCGCACGGTGTGGACGTTCTTCACCGAACCCTTGAGGACGTGGGACGCGTACATGTTGCCCAGTGTCGAGTCCTCCCACCCCGGCACGACCATCGGCAAGTTCTTTTCCGCGGCCGCCATCAGCCACGAGTCCCGCGGGTCGATCTGGTAGCTCTCGCGCAGCTGGCCGGACCGCAGAATGCGATAGAAGAACTCGTGCGGGAACCGGCGCTCGCCGGCGACGTCGGCGGCGCGCCACTCCTCGAGCACGGCGCGCTCGATGCGCCGCATCGCCTCCTCCTCCGGGATGCAGGTGTCGGTGACGCGGTTGAGGTGACGGTCGAGAAGGCCGCGCTCGTCGGCGGGCGTGAGGTCGCGATAGTCGGGGACCATCACGTAGTGGTCGTGCGCGACGAGGTTGTAGACGTCCTCCTCGAGGTTGGCGCCGGTGCAGCTGACAATGTGCACCTTGTCGCGCCGGATCATCTCGGCGAGCGAGAGGCCGAGCTCGCCGGTCGACATGGCGCCGGCGAGGGTGACCATCATCTTGCCGCCGGCGGCGAGGTGCTGCTCGTAGTCCTCGGCGGCGCGGCGCAGGGCGGCGGCGTTGAAGTGGCGGAAGTGCCGCTCGACGAAATCGCGGACGGGGGAATGGGACATGGCGAGCTCCCTCCTCGATCGGAGACGGTGGACGGAAGGCGGCGCGCGCCGCCGCGCGAAGTCGTACGCACTGGCCGGGACGTCGGCGCCGATTCTAGAAGAAACTCCCTAGAATCCCGACCGATGAGCGAGCCGCGGACGACGCGCTGGAGCTGGCTGGGCCGCGTCGACTACGCGGCCGCCGCCGCGCTGCAGGTCGAGATCCGCGAGGCGCTGGCGCGCGGCGAGGGTCCGGAGCGCCTGCTCCTGCTCGAGCATCCGCACGTCTACACCCTCGGCCGCAACGCGAAGGACGGCGACGTGCTGCTCGGCGCGGGCGAGCTCGCGGCGCGCGGCATCGCCGTCTTGGCGAGCGACCGCGGCGGCCAGGTGACCTACCACGGCCCGGGCCAGCTCGTCGGCTATCCGATCCTCGACCTGAATCCGGACCGGCGCGACCTGCGCCGCTACGTGCGCGACTTGCAGGCCGTGCTGGTGCGCGTGCTGGCGTCGTACGGCATTGCCGCGGCGGGGGGCGAGGGCGAGCGCATCGGCGTGTGGACGGCCGCGGGGCGGAAGATCGCCTCGCTCGGCATCCACCTCGCGCGCTGGCGCACGACGCACGGCTTCGCGCTCAACGTGGCGCCCGACCTACGGCTCTTCGGCGGCATCGTCGCCTGCGGCTTGCCGGCGGTGGAGATGACCTCGATCGAGCGCGAGCTCGGCGCCGCGCCGCCGCTCGAAGAGATCGCCCGCCGCGTCGTCGCGGAGTTCGAGCTCGTCTTCGACCGCCGTGCGGAAGCGGACGAGGAGCTCGCCCGTCGCGGTTCCGCCCGCGGGGTGCCCGCCTGATGCGGGCGCTCGAAGTCGGCCTCACCGCGGTCATCGCCGCCGTCACCGACGAGGCGCCGCGCGTGCTGGTGGCGCGTCGCGGCCGCGCCGCCGAAGCGTGGCTGCCATCGGGTCCGCTCGACGCCGCGAGTGACCGCACGCTCGAGCTGGCGGTGCGTCACTGGGCGCGCGAGGAGACCGGGGTCGAGCTCGGCTACGTCGAGCAGCTCTACACCTTCGGCAACCGCTACCGCGACCCGCGCGAGCGCAGCGGCGGCCCGCGCTCGGTCTCCATCACCTACCTGGCGCTGGTGCGCGAGACGCCGCTCGACGCCGGCTCGGCGGCCGAGTGGCGGGGCTGGTACGAGTACCTGCCGTGGGAGGACTGGCGGCGGGGGAGGCCGGTGCTGCTCGCGGGTACGATCGTGCCCGCGCTCGAACGCTGGAGCCGGGGTGGCGCCGACCGCGCCGCGGCGGCTCGCCGGCGCGAGCGCGCCGAGATCGGCTTCGGGCTGCGCGGCGCGCCGTGGGATCCGGAGCGCGTCCTCGACCGCTACGAGCTGCTCTACGAGGCCGGCCTGGTCGCCGAGGCGTGGCGCGCCGGCGGCGGGCGTGGCGAGACGGCGGCAGAGGAGGCGGTCTCGGCGGTCGAGGATCCCGGCGTGCGGCTGGGCGAGGCGCTGGCGCTCGATCACCGGCGCATCCTCGCCTCCGCCCTCGGGCGGCTGCGCGGCAAGCTGCGCTACCGGCCGGTCGTCTTCGAGCTTCTGCCGCCGACTTTCACGCTCCTCGCCCTGCAACGCTGCGTCGAGGCGCTCGCCGGTCAGCGCCTGCACAAGCAGAACTTCCGGCGCCTGGTGGAGACGGCGGGGCTGGTGGAGGGGACCGGGCGCCTGTCCCGCGCCACCGGCGGGCGGCCGGCGGAGCTCTTCCGCTTTCGCCGCAGCGTGCTGCGCGAGCGTCCGGCGCCCGGCGTCGGCTTGCCGCGTTTCCGCCGCGCCGCGCGCTGAGCGGCGCCCGGTGCGCAGTCAGCTTGACAGCGCTCAGGCTCCACATCAGAATCAGCGGGCAGCGCGTGGTCGCTGTTCTTTTTTTGGACCCCTATTATGCTCTCTTAGAGCATTAATGGAGAGGCGGCATGAGCGCGATCGACATCAGCGCATCGACCGGCGCCTGGCAGCAGCGCCTGAGCGGCGCGGTTCCCGGCATCGAAATCCCGGTGCACGCCCCCTACCTCGACGCCATCGAGCGCCTGAAGCGGGAGCGCAACGCGGTGGTGCTCGCCCACAACTACCAGACGCCGGAGATCTACCTCGGCATCGCCGACTATGTCGGTGACTCGCTCGGCCTGGCTCAGGAGGCGGCGCGCACCGATGCCGAGGTCATCGTCCAGTGCGGCGTCCACTTCATGGCCGAGACGGCGAAGATCCTGTCGCCCGGCAAGACGGTGCTCATCCCCGACCTCGAGGCCGGCTGCTCGCTCGCCGCCTCGATCACCGGCGCCGACGTGCGATTGCTGCGCGAGCGCTATCCCGGCGTCCCGGTGGTGACCTACGTCAACACCTCGGCGGAAGTGAAAGCCGAGTCGGACGTCTGCTGCACCTCGTCGAATGCGGTCGAAGTGGTGGAGTCGCTCGGCGCCGAGCGCGCCATCTTCCTGCCCGACGAGTACCTCGGCCGCTGGGTGGCGTCGCGCACCGCGGTCGAGCTGGTGCTCTGGCACGGCCACTGCGAGGTGCACGAGCGCTTCACCGCCGAAGAGATCCGCGAGCTCCGGCGGGCGCACCCCGGCGTCTACGTGCTGGCGCACCCAGAGTGCCCGCCCGACGTGCTCGCGGCGGCAGACTACGTCGGCTCGACGGCGGGCATGATCCGCCAGGTCGGCGTCGCCGGGGCGCGCAAGGTGGTGATGGTCACCGAGTGCTCGATGAGCGACAACGTCGCCGCCGCGCACCCCGACATCGAGTTCGTACGCCCGTGCAACCTCTGCCCGCACATGAAGCGCATCACCCTGCCCAAGATCCGGCGCGCCCTCGAGCGCATGCAGTACGAGGTGACGATCGAGCCGGCGGTCGCCGCCCGCGCCCGCCGCGCCGTCGAGCGCATGCTCGCCGTCGGCCGCGGCGAGAGATCGAACTGACGGCGCGCGGCAACCTGCCGGCACTTTTTTCTGTTTCACTGCGAAAGACGGAAAAGCGAAAGGCTTCCATTGAAGGGAAGGCGAGGAGTCGAGCGCATCGAGGCCGATCTGGTCGTCGTCGGCACCGGCGTCGCCGGCCTCACTGCGGCGCTCGGGGTGGAGGGGCTGCGCGTCCACCTGCTGACCAAGTCCGCGCTCGTCTCGGGCTCGAGCCCGTGGGCGCAGGGCGGCGTCGCGGCCGCGGTCGGGCGCGGCGACTCGCCGGAGCTGCACGCCGCCGACACGGTCGCCGCCGGCGCCGGCCTCGTCGACCGCGAGGTCGCCGAGATCGTGGCGCGCGACGGCGTGCTGGCGGTGCGCCGGCTGGTCGAGATCGGCGCCGAGCTCGACCGCGACGCGGGCGGCGAGCTCGAGCTCGGCCACGAGGCGGCGCACAGCCGGCGCCGCATCCTGCACGCCGGCGGCGACGCGACCGGCGCCGAGCTGGTACGCGCCCTCGGCCGCCGAGCGCTGCGCACCGACGGCGTGCGGCTCTTCGATCGCGCCTTCGTCGCGCACCTAGTGATCGCCGACGGGCGTGTCGCCGGCGCGCTCGTGCGCCACGCCGGTGGCCGTTGGGTCTTCCATGCGAGCCCGCGGGTCGTGCTGGCGAGCGGAGGAGTCGGCCAGCTCTACCGCTCCACCACCAATCCGGTGGAGGCGACCGGCGACGGCCTGCTGCTCGCCGCCGAAGCGGGCGCGCGGCTCGTCGACGTCGAGTTCGTGCAGTTCCATCCCACCGCGCTGGCGATCGCCCGCGATCCGCTGCCGCTGCTCACCGAGGCGCTGCGCGGCGAGGGGGCGAAGCTGGTCGACGCCGAGGGCCGCCGCTTCATGCCGGAGGAGCACCCCGACGCCGAGCTGGCGCCGCGCGACGTGGTGGCGCGCGCCATCTGGCGGCGGCAGCTCGGCGGCGGGCGCGTCTATCTCGACGCCAGCGAGGCCCTGGGCGACCGGCTGCCGGCGCGCTTCCCGCAAGTCTTCGCCGCCTGCCGCGAGGCGGGCTTCGATGCGCGCGTCGATCGGCTGCCGGTGGTGCCGGCGGCGCACTACTTCATGGGCGGCGTCGCCGTCGACCGCTGGGGGCGAGCGAACGTCCCCGGGCTGTGGGCGTGCGGCGAGGCGGCGTCGACCGGCGTGCACGGCGCCAACCGGCTAGCCTCGAACTCGCTGCTCGAGGCGCTCGTCTTCGGCGCCCGCGTGGCGGCGAGCGCCGGCGAGCAGGACGTGCGCCATGGCCGCGCCGAGGCGCCGCCGGAGCCCGTCGATCTCGATCCGTTCACCGCCGCCGCCGCCCTGCGGCAGGAGCTGCGCGACCTCGCCTGGCGCTCGCTCGGGCTCGAGCGCGACGGCGCCGGCCTCGCCGCGGCGCACGAGCGGCTCGGCGCGATGTGGCGTAGTCTGCCGGCGGGCGCGAGCGAGACGCGCAACCTGGTGGCCGCGGCGCTGTGCATCGCGGCCGCCGCCGAGCGGCGCCACGAGAGCCGCGGCGCGCACTTCCGCCGCGACTTTCCGCAGCCGCGCGAGGCCTGGAAGTCGCGCCAGGTTCTCGTCGCCGCGCTCGACGAGTCGGGGGTGAGCGTGCGGTTCGAGAGTGCAGGGGAGGAGCAGAGCGCATGAGCCGTTCCGCGTTCCCCCCGCGCAGCGCCTGGAGCGATCTGCTCGACCGCGCGCTGGCCGAGGATCTCGGCCGCGCCGGCGACGTCACCTCGCTCGCCGTCGTCGAGGAGACGAGCTGGGCGCGCGGCGCGATGGTCGCCCGCGCCGCCGGCGTCGTCGCCGGCCTGCCGCTCGTGCGGCAGGTCTTCGCCCGGCTCGACGACCGCGTCGGCATCGACGAAGTCGCCCACGACGGCGACGCCGTCGCCCCGGGAACCGTGCTCGCCAGGGTGCTGGGGCCGGCCCGGGCGCTGCTCGCCGGCGAGCGCGTGGCGCTCAACTTTGTCGCCAGGCTCTCCGGCATCGCCACCGCGACGCGCGAGTTGGTCGAGCGCGTCGCCGGCACCGGTGCGACGATCGCCGACACGCGCAAGACGACGCCGACGCTGCGCGCCCTCGAGAAGTACGCCGTGCGCTGCGGCGGCGGCCGCAACCACCGCTTCGGGCTCGACGACGCAGTGCTGATCAAGGACAACCACGTCGTCGAGGTCGGCTCGATCGGCGAAGCGGTCCGCCGCGCCCGCGCCCACGCCGGGCACCTGGTGAAGATCGAGGCCGAGATTCAGGAGCTCGACCAGCTCGAGGAGGCGATCACCGCCGGCGCCGACGTCGTGCTGCTCGACAACTTCGAGCTCGAGGCGATCCGCCAAGCGGTGCGCCGGACCGCCGGCCGGGTGCCGCTCGAGGTCTCGGGAGGCATCACGCGCGAGAACGTGCGCGCCATCGCCGAGACGGGCATCGCCGTGATCTCCGCCGGTTGGATCACCCACAGCGCGCCGGCGCTCGACCTGGCGCTCGACTTCGAGCGTCCTTAGAAGAGACCGCGCTCCGCGCGCCGTGTGGCGCGGCGCCGGATAGACTCTCCGACAATGGGCGAAACGCTCGTGAAGATCGGCTCCGCATCGCGGGGGGAGCCCCCACGCCGCTCGCCGCGTCCGGCGTGGCTGCGCGTCCGGCTGGCGACGCCGGCCGAGTTCCACAAGGTGCGCAAGCTGGTCGCGGGGTTGCGCCTCAACACCGTCTGCGAGGAGGCGCGCTGCCCCAACATCTACGAGTGCTGGGGGACGCACGGCACGGCGACGTTCATGGTCCTCGGCGACGTCTGCACGCGGCGCTGCGGCTTCTGCGCGGTGACCTCCGGCCGGCCGCCGGCGGGTCCCGACGCGGACGAGCCGGCGCACGTTGCCCAGGCGGTGGCGGCGCTGGGCCTGCGCCACGCGGTGATCACGTCGGTCGACCGCGACGATCTCGCTGACGGCGGGGCGCGGCACTGGGCGGCGGTCATCGACGCCGTGCACGCGCGCGTGCCGGAGTGCTCGGTCGAGGTGCTGACGCCGGATTTCCGGGGCGTGCCGGAAGCGCTCGACGTCGTCCTCGCCGCCCGCCCGGAGATCTTCAGCCACAACGTCGAGACGGTGCCGCGCCTCTATCGCAGCGCGCGTCCCGGCTCGCGCTACGACCGCACGCTGGCGCTGCTCGCCGAGGCGGCGCGCCGCCGCGCCGCCGGCGAGTCCGCGAGCCGGGTCAAGACCGGCATCATGGTCGGCCTCGGCGAGCGCGAGGATGAGGTCCGCGCCACGCTGCGCGACATCCGCGCCGCCGGCGTCGAGGTCCTGACCATCGGCCAGTACCTCCAGCCGACGACGCAGCACCTGCCCGTCGACCGCTACGTCCACCCCGACGAGTTCGCGGCCTATAAGACCTTCGCCGCCGAGCTCGGCTTCGCCCACTGCGAGTCCGGCCCCCTCGTCCGCTCGAGCTACCACGCCCACGAGCAGGTCGACCGCCCGCTGCGCGAATCGGCCGCCGCGGCGCTCGGCTGACGCGCCGCGAGACCGGGTCCCCGAGAACGCGCGCCTTGCGCCACGCCGGGGAGCGTGTCGCGCGATCGGGCAGCGAGCTTGCAGGTCGTGACCGGCGAGTGTCATCCGAGCACGAATCGAAGCGCTGCTGGCGCCCTTTTCGACGACCGGATCGGGGTCGGATGGGCTCCCTTCGCCGCGGCCTCTGGATCGCGCTCGCTCTGCCCGCGCTCCTCGCCGCGCAGGACTGGCGCGGGCAGGGGCGGGCGCAGGGCACGGTCGCCGACGAGGAGCGGGAGGCGCTGGCCGGCGCGCGCGTCGCGCTGACGTTCGCGGAGACGGGCAGCGGACCACCGGCGGTTGCGACCGACCGCCGCGGGCGCTGGACGGTGGCGGGGCTCGCCGAAGGGCGTTGGCGGATCGCCGTCGAAGCCGCGGGCTACGCGCCGGCGGAGGGCTGGATCGACGTGCCGTCAGGGCCCGCTCCCGCGGTCGACGTGCAACTCCTGCCAGAGCAGGCGACCGTGCGCGGCATGCTCGAGCGCGGCAACCGGCTGCTGGCGGCGGGGGAGATCGCCGCGGCGCGCGACCTCTACGAGACGGCGCTCGGCGGGCTCGCGCCCGAGGCGCACCCGGAGGTGCTGCGGGCGATCGCCCGCACGCAGTATCTCGAGCGGGATCTCGCGGCGGCCGAGGCGACGCTGCGCCAGGCGCTGCTGCTCGCGCCGGCGGACGACGTCACCCGCCAGCTGCTCACCGCGGTGGCCGGCGAGGCGGGGCACGGCGACGAGCTGGCGAAGTGGCTCGCGGAGCTCGAGCGTGAGGGCGCCGAGAAACGGCGTGGCGCGGGCGGCGGGAATCTCGGCCGACGCCCGCCGGAGGCGCCGCTGCGCGACGCCGCGCCGGAGGTACGCGGCCGCTTCCGTGCGCGCTTCGCCGAGCGCAGCCCGCTCGGCGCGATCGGCGTCTTCAGCGAGCGCTACGGGACGCCGATGGCGACGATCGCGGGGATCGATCCGCAGGCGGCGGCCTACGATCTCGACGACGAGACGTTCGAGCTCCAGGTGCCGGAGAGCTGCTCCGAAGCGACGCCGTGCGGCGTCTTCGTCTGGGTCAGTCCGGGCTCGTGGGGCGGCGTGACCGACCGCGAGATCGTGCCGCTGCTCGAGGAGCGGCGGCTGATCTGGATCGGCGCCAACCGCTCCGGCAACACGCGGCTGCTGTGGGATCGCATCGCGCTGGCGCTCGACGCCGCCATCAACGTGCGGCGCGTCTATCCGACCGATCCGGAGCGCGTCTACGCCGGCGGCTACTCGGGCGGCGGGCGCACCGCCTCGACGCTCGCCGTGCTCTACCCGGAGGTCTTCCGCGGCGCCCTCTGCTTCATGGGCGTCGATTTCTACGGCCGCGCCGCCATTCCGAGCCGGCCCGGGGCGCACTGGCCGGCGGCGTTTCGCGAGCCGCCGGCCGCGCGCCTCGACCGCGTGCGCGCGCGGAGCCGGCTCGCTCTCGTCACCGGCCAGTACGACTACAACCGCGCGCAGAGCGAGGTCTACGGGGAGCTCTATCGCCGGGACGGCTTCCGGCACGTCGAGCTGATCCTGCTCCCCGCTCTGACCCACTACGACGGCTTCCCGGCCGTCGCGTTCGAGCGCGGCGCGCGGGCGCTCGAGCCGCCGGACTGAGGGTCAGCGCGGGGCGTCCTCCCGCTGCCGCTGGACGAGCACGAGCCCGAGCACGATGAGCAGGAACCCCAGCGCCTGGTTCGGGCGCACCGCCTCGCCGAGGGCGAGCGCGGCGAGGGCGCTGGTAAAGACCGGCTGCAGGGTGGTGAAGGCGGCGACCACGGCCGGCGAGGAGCGGCGCACGGCCCAGGTGGCGAGCGCGAAGTTGAGCGCCGTCGGCACGACCCCGATGTAGACGATGCCGGCGAGCGCGGCGCTCGAGAGCGCGCTCCACTCGGTCGCGGCGAGCGCGGGCGCGGCCACCGGCAGCGTGCCGAGCGAGCCGAAGAGGAAGCACCAGGCGATCAGCGTCCGCCACGGGATGCGGGCGAAGAGCGGCCGCTGGAGGACGAGGAAGAAGGCGTAGCAGAGGCAGTTGGCGAGAATCAGCAGGTTGCCGATGGTGGCGTTCGGCGACGTCTCGAGCCGGGTCGGGTCGACGAGGACGAGGGCGCCGGCAGCCGCCGCGACGATGCCGCCCAAGCGCCGGCCGGCGACGTGCTCGACGCCGACGAGCGCCCCGGCCGCGGCGGTGAAGACCGGGATCGACGGCATCAGGATCGCCGAGCTGGTGGCGGTCGTGAAGTTCAGTCCGAGCAGGAAGAGCGTCTGGTTGGCGAAGATGCCGAGCATGCCGAGCAGCAGGAGCCGCGGCCAGTCGGCGCGCGCCGGCACGAAACGGTCGTGCCGCCAGGCGATGAGGAGGAGAATCGGAGTGGCGACGGCGACGCGCGTGCCGGCGAAGGCGAGCGGCGCGATCTCGGCGAGCACGATCTTGCCGACGACGTGCAGCGTCGCGAACGCGACCTGCACGGCGAGCAGCACCCAGAGGACGGCGGCCCGCGTGTCGCGCATCGGCGGATCTTACGGCTCCGCTGGTGGCGGGGGACGACGTTTCAGTGGAATCTCGCCAGCCGTTAGAATGCCCCGGATGACGACCGCGCCCAGCGACACCGCGATCCGCGTCCGCTCCCTCTCCGAGCTCGATCTGGGCGACATCGTCCGCATCGCCGAGCGGACGCGGAACGCCTACCAGCCCGATCTCTGGGAGGACCGGGTGACCTACTATCTGCGGCGCGATCCGGACTCCTCGGTGGTCGCCGAGGTCGACGGCAAGGTCGTCGGCTTCATGCTCGGCGACGTGCGGTCGGGCGAGTTCGGCATCGAGGAGCCGTCGGGCTGGATCGAGGTCATCGGCGTCGATCCGGACGCCGCGGGCCGCGGTGTGGGACGGGCGCTGGGCGAGGAGATGCTGGCGCGCTACCGCGCGCGTGGCGTCGCCCGGGTGCGCACCATGGTCGACCGGTCGATGCCGGACGTCGAGCGCTTCTTCGGCTCGCTCGGCTTCGCCGCCGACAGCCTGCGGCCGTTCGTCAAGCCGCTGAACGACTGAGGATTCGAGAGAGCGATGGCCAACGTCACCACCACCGAGCTGCCCAAGCGCTACCACGACGCCGTGGTGCGCTGGCGGCAGATGTACTTGCCCGACTACGACTACCTCATCGCCACCTGGGACCGTTTCTTCCCGCGCGATCCCGAGTTCCGGCTCTGCGCCTACCGTGAGCTGGGGATGCCGTGCGCCATCGAAGTCGGCGTCGACCAGGGCAAGCCGAAGGCGGAGCGCGCCTGCGAGATGCGCGAGGAGGCGGCGCAGCACCTGATCGGCGCCATTCGCGCCCAGGCCTCGACCGAGTTCGGCTCGATCCAGCAGCACCAGCTGACGCTGGCGCGCGCCCAGGACGAGGAAGAGCAGGCGATGGTGCTGCGCATGATGGCCGAGGAGCTGCGCCACGGCTACCAAATGCTGCACCTGATCGCCGCCGACGAATGGCAGCCGATCACCGGGCAGTCGACCGACGAGATGGTCGAGGAGATCCTGTCGATGCAGACCGGGTCGCACGTCCTCGGCGCCTTCAACATCGACTTCGAATCGTTCGTCGACAACATCGTCTTCTGCTGCCTGATCGACCGCGTCGGCAAGTACCAGCTGGCGATGCAGAAGGTCTCGGCCTACGCGCCGATGGCCGACTCGATGCCGCAGATGCTGCGCGAGGAGGCGTTCCACCTGGCGACCGGCGTGGTGCCTTTGCGGCGCTGGGTGGTGAAAGCGGCCGAGGGCTCGCCGATGATCACCATGGAGGTGATCCAGAAGCATCTCGACAAGTGGGTGCCGCGCGGCCTCGAGATGTTCGGCGACGAGCGCGGCGGCGGCACCAACGTCAAGTTCGGCTTGAAGCCGATGAAGAATCGCGAGGCGCAGGAGCAGTACTACCAGGAGGTCGACCGCGTGGTGCGCGACCTCAACCTGCGCTATCTCAGGGCGCGGCTGCCGCACCTCGACGCTGCCACCGCGCCGGCGGCGCTCGCCACCCTCGAGCGCGAGCGCGGCAGTGTCGAGGGCGTCCGCTTCGAGGATCTCCTGCGCGTTCCCGATCGCGAGTACTTCCGGCGCCGCGGCGAGCCCGCCTTCGCCATGGTCGGCCGCGACGGCGAGCGCTTCGACGACGTCGAGGCGTACCTCGCGCACCTCGTCCGCACGCTCCCCGACGGCTACCGCGCGACGCGCGACTTCCAGGAGTTCGTCGCCGCCCTGCGCGAGGTCGCCACCGGCGCGAAGACGGCCGAGGAGGCGTCGCGGCAGATGCCGCAACTGCGCCGCGTCGGCGGCGTCTGCCCGTGCTCCCGCGCCGTGCGCTGGGTCGCCGAGGAGCGCGTCGAGCTCCCCGCCGGAGCCGCCTGACTCTCGACCTCCAAGCCTCGACGCGAACGGGATGAGCCTCCTCGACTGGCTGATCGTCCGCGGCCTGCCGCTCGTGCCGCGGGCGATCGTCGGCCGCGTCGCCAGCCGCTACGTCGCCGGCGAGACGCTCGACGACGCCCTGCGCGCCGTCGCGCAGCTGGCGCAGGAAGGGGCGATGGCGACCCTCGACTTGCTCGGCGAGGAGGTCGTCGAGCGCGCGAAGGCCGCGGCAACCGCCAGCGAGTACGAGCACATGCTGGACGCCATCGCCGAGCGCGGCCTGCCCGCCAACGTCTCGATCAAGCCCACCGCCCTCGGCCTCGAGATCGACGACGCCCTCTTCCGCGCCCACCTCGAGCGCGTCTTCGCCGCCGCCGGGCGGCACGGCAACTTCGTGCGCATCGACATGGAGGACGCGACGACCACCGAGGCGACGCTGGCGGCGTACCGCGAGCTCCAGCCGCGCTTTCCGCAGATCGGGATCGTGCTGCAGGCCTACCTGCGACGGACGCTCGCCGACATCGACGCGCTGCCGCACGCCGGCGCCAACGTCAGGCTGTGCAAGGGGATCTACATCGAGCCGCGGGCGATCGCCTTCGAGGAGTACGGCACGGTGCGCCTCAACTACCTGGCGGCGCTCGAAAAGCTGCTCGCGCGCGGCGTCTACACGGCGATCGCCACCCACGACGAGCACCTCGTCTGCGGCGCGCTGGCGCTCCTCGACCGCCTGCGCGTGCCCCGCGAGCGCTACGAGTTCCAGATGTTGCTCGGCGTCGAGCCGGAGCTGCGCCGGATCCTGCTCGCCGCGGGCCACCGGCTGCGGGTCTACGTCCCCTTCGGCCGGGACTGGTACCCTTACTCGATCCGGCGCCTGCGCGAGAATCCCCAGGTCGCCCGCCACGTGCTGCGGGCGCTCGTCGGCCGGTCGCGTTGAGGCGCTGCGAGGAGGCTGGGAGAACGCCGTGAAGGACACCTCGACCGACAGCATCAACATCGGCGGCGTGCCGGCGGGCGAGCGCACGCGCGACGCCCCGACGCTCGTCGACATCGGCGCGGCGTCGCCGGCGACGGCGTCGTTCGAAGCGGCGGTGATCCTCATCGCGCATCCCGAGAATCGGCGGCTCGGGGCGCGCTTCCGCCTCACGCCGGGCGCCACGCTCGAAGTCGGGCGCTCGCCGCAAGCCGCCATCAGCCTGCCCGAGGTGCCGTCGCTGTCGCGCAACCACGCCCGGTTGCGCTTCGCGGGCGGCCGCGTGCTGCTCGAGGACCTCGGCAGCCGCAACGGCACCTTCGTCAACGACCGCGTCCTGCGCGGCACCGCCGAGCTGAAGAGCGGCGACCGCTTCCAGCTCGGCGCCGTGCACTTCAAATTCCTGCACGAGCGCGACGTCGAGCACGCCTATTACGAGGCGATCTACGAGATGGTGGCGCGCGACGGCTTGACCGGCGTCTACAACCGGCGCAAGTTCTTCGAGGAGGCGGGGCGCGAGTTCGCGCGCGCGCAGCGCTACCGCCGGCCGCTCGCCCTGGTGATGATGGACATCGATTTCTTCAAGCGCGTCAACGACGAGCACGGGCATCTCGGCGGCGACGCCGTGCTCAAGCAGCTGGCGGCGCGCTTGCAGCCGTTGGTGCGCACCGAGGAGATCTTCGCCCGCCTCGGCGGCGAGGAGTTCGCCGTGCTCTGCCCGGAGACCGACGCCGCGCGCGCCACCGTCCTCGCCGAGAAGCTCAGGCACCTCTGCGCCGGCAGCCCCTTCGACTGCAACGGCGTCGAGGTGTGCGTCACGCTGTCGCTGGGAGTCGCCGAGATCCGGCCGCAGCAGAGCTGTTTCGAAGACCTCGTCCAGCTCGCCGACGAGGCTCTCTACCAGGCCAAGGACCGGGGCCGCGACCGCGTCGTCGCGGTCGGCGCTCGCGGCGCGAGCTAGAATCAACGAATGCCGGCGCGCCGCCAGTTCGATTGCTCCAACTGCCCCGCCTACTGCTGCAGCTACGACCACATCGAGGTCACCGACCGCGACCTGGCGCGGCTGGCGCGCCACTTCGAGCTCGACGAGACGACGGCGGAGCGGCGCTTCACCAAGCGCGTCGAGGGCGGCAAGCTGCGGGTGATGCGGCACGAGAGCGACGAGCACTTCGGCACCGCCTGCCGCTTCCTCGACCGTGAGACGCGGCAGTGCACGATCTACGAGGCGCGCCCGCGGATCTGCCGCAGCTATCCCGGCACCGGCCGCTGCGGCTTCTACGACTTCCTCTGCTCCGAGCGCCGCAGCCAGGAGGATCCGGACTACGTGCCATCGTTCACTCGCGGATGAGGGAAGCGGTGCGGGCGAACCGGTCGTGCTGCGCAGCCTGAGCGTTCGCAATCTGGCGGTCCTCGCCGGCGGCGAGATCGAGCTCGGCGCCGGTCTCAACGTGCTGACCGGCGCGACCGGCGCCGGCAAGTCGCTGCTCGTCGACTCGCTCGTGCTGCTCGCCGGGGGCCGGGCGGCGAGCGACCTGGTGCGCGAGGGCGCCGAGGCGCTGAGCGTGGCGGGCGTCTTCGATCGCGACCGCGAGATCGAGCACGCGCTCGCCGACGCCGGGCTGGCCATCGAAGAGAGCGAGCTCATCGTGCGCCGGGAGGTGTCGCGCGAGGGGCGCAATCGCGTCTTCGTCAACGACCGGCCGGCGACGGCGCGGCTGTTGCAGGAGCTCGCACCGCGCCTGCTGCGCATCCACGGCCAGCGCGAGGAGCTGGGCCTCGCCGAGCCCGCCCTGCAGCGCGCCTGGCTCGACCGCGTCGGCGGCGCCGAGGCCGCGGCGCTGCGCGCGCGGGTCGCCGCGGCGCACCACGACTACCGTCGCCTGGCCGAGCGGCTCGCCAGCCTGAGCGGCGACGAGCGGCTGCGCGCCGAGCGTCTGGAGCTGCTCGCCTTTCAGCAGCGCGAGCTCGACGAGGCCAGGCCGCTGCCGGGCGAGGACGAGACGCTGCGCCGCGAGCGCGACCAGCTGCGCCACCACGAAGCGATCGCCGCCGCGCTCGCCGAGGCCGAGGCGAGACTCGCCGGCGACGAGACGGCGGCGCTCGCGCTCGTCCACGGCGCACGGCGCGCCCTCGCCGGCATCGGTGAGTGGGAGCCGCTCGCCGCCGAGCTCGGGCCCGAGCTCGACGAGGTCGAGATCCGGCTCGCCGAGGCCGGCCGCTCGCTCGGCCGGCGCCTGGGCGGCCTGGAGACCGACCCCGGCCGTCTCGACGAGATCGAGTCCCGGCTGGCGCTGCTCGAGCGGCTGTGCCGCAAGTACGGCCTCGACGCGGCGGGCCTGGCGCGGCGGCGGGAGGAGCTCGCCGGCGAGCTCGCCGAGCTCGCCGGCGGCGAGTCGGACCGCGACGAGGTCGCGGCACGCGTCGACGCGGCGCTCGCCACCTATCGCAAGTCCGCCTCCGAGCTGTCGCAGGCGCGGGCGGCGTGGGGGCGCGAGCTCGAGAAGCGCGTCGCCGCCGAGCTCGCCGAGCTGGCGCTCGCCAAGGCGCGCCTGGTGGTGACGCTCGAGCGCGAGCGGCTGGCGGCGAGCCCGCTGGTCGTCGGCGGCGAGCCGGTGGCCTTCGGCGCCGAAGGCTTCGATCGCGTCGTCTTCGGCTTCGCGCCGAATCCGGGCGAGCCGCTGCTGCCGCTCGTCCGCATCGCCTCCGGGGGCGAACTGGCGCGCGTCGCCCTCGCCCTCCAGCTCGCCACGCGCGGCGACGAGGTCGCGGGCGGGCCGACGCTGGTCTTCGACGAGATCGACGCCGGCCTCGGCGGCGCCGAGGGCGCGGCGATCGGTCGCAAGCTGAGGCGCCTGGCGAGTCGCGGCCAGATCCTCGCCGTCACCCACCTGCCGCAGGTGGCGTGCTACGCCGACCGCCACTATCGCGTCAGCAAGCGCGAGCGCGCCGGCCGCACCCACGCCGAGGTGACGCCGCTCGCTCGCACCGAGCGAGTCGAGGAGGTCGCCCGCATGCTCTCGGCCGATCGCATCACGCCGGCCTCGCGCCGCCATGCCGAGGAGCTCGTCGCGGCGGCCGCGCGGGCGAAGCGATGACGGTGGCCGCGGCCGCCGTGCGGCGCTGGCGCTTCGGCGACGATCCCGCGATCGTGGCGCGAGCGCTCGCGCGCGGTGCGGTGGTGGCGATCCCCACCGAGTCCAGCTACGGCCTGGCGGTCGATCCGCGCGATGCCGCCGCCGTGGCGCGCGTCTTCGCGCTCAAGGGGCGCGGCGGCGACAAGGCGCTGCCGGTGATCGTGGCCGATGCCGCGGCGGTCGGCGCGCTCGGCGTCGACGCGGACGATCCGGCGTTGCGCTGGGCGACGCCGCGCTGGCCGGCGGCGCTCTCGGTGGTAGTGCGCCCGGCGGCGCCGATCGCGGCGGCGAGCGCCGACGGCACGCTGGCCGTGCGCGTCCCCGCCGACGAGCGATTGCGGGCCCTGCTCGCGGCGCTCGGCGGGCCACTGACGGCGACCTCGGCGAACCGCAGTGGCGAGCCGCCGTACCTCGATCCGGAGCCGCTCGCGGCCTGGCTGGAGCGCGCGGGCGTCGATGCGCTCGTCGTCGACGGCGGGCGGCTGCCGGGCGGCCCGCCCTCGACGCTCGTCGCCTGGCGCTCCGGCGGACCGGTCGTGCTGCGGCCAGGGCGGGTGCCGATTGCGTAGAGTGGAGGCGATGCGGCGGACGATCCTCTCTCTGCTGGTGGCCGCGAGTGGCGCGGCGCCGGCCGCGGCGGGTGCGCCCGCCATCGGCGTCGACGAGATCCGCGCCGGGCAGCGCGGCCACGGCGAGTCGGTATTCGTCGGCAGCGCGCCCGAGCGCTTCGAGGTGGAGGTCCTCGGCGTCCTGCGCGACGCCGCGCCGGGCACGAGCTACATCCTGGCGCGCCTGAGCGGACGCGACCTCGAGCGCACCGGCGTCGTCGCCGGCATGAGCGGGTCGCCGGTGTGGATCGACGGCCGGCTGGCCGGCGCCGTCGCCTTCTCGTGGCCGTTCGCGCAGGAGGCGATCGCCGGCATCACGCCGATCGCGGCGATGCGCGGCGTCCCCGACTCCAAGCCGTGGGGCAACGGACCGGCCGTCCCGAGAGCGGCGCTCGCCGAGCTGCTCGCGCACCGGCTTCCCGCCGATCCGCTGGCGCCCCTGGCCCGCCTCGCCGCGGCCTCCGAGGCGCTCGGCGTGCGGCCGGGCTGGACGTGGAGCGCCGCCGGATTCGCCCCGCCGACGGTGGCGCGCCTCGCCGCCGCGCTGCCCGCAGCGGCGCCGGCGGTGGGAGGCCGCTTCGAGGCCGAGGCCGGGGCGCTCGCCGCCGGCTCCTCGGTCGCCGCGGTCTTCATCGACGGCGACTTCCGGCTGGCGGCCACCGGCACCCTGACCGAGCGCGACGGCGACCACGTGCTCGCCTTCGGCCACTCGGTCGCCGGTCTCGGCGAGATCAGCCTGCCGCTCGCGCCCGCCGAGGTCGTCACCGTCCTCGGCTCCGGTTTCAGCTCGTTCAAGATCGCCAACAGCGGACCGGTCGTCGGCGTCTTCGAGCTCGATCACGCGGCGGGCATCTCCGGCCGCATCGGCGTCGAGCCGCGCACGGTCCCGTTGGCGGTCACGGTGGCGGCGCCGGTCGCGCGCACGTTCCGCATGCGGCTCGCCCGCGTGCCCTCCTTCCTGCCGACGCTGGCGGCGGTCGGCGCCTTCGGCGCCCTCGACAGCGTCACCGCCGCGGGCGGCGTGGAGGCCCTCGATCTGGCGCTCGCCGTGACGCTGGCGAGCGGCGAGCGGGTGAGCCTCGAGCAGAGCTTCGACGGCCCCGGCGCCGCCACGCAGGCGATCTCGTTCGCCTTCGCCGTCGTCGACTTCCTGGCGCGCACCGACTTGGCGCCGGTCGAGCTCGGCGAGATCGCGATCGAGCTCGTACCGCACGCCGACCCGCGCGCCGACCGACTCGTCGGGGCGCATCCGTCGGCGCGGCGGGTGCGGCCCGGCGAGCGGGTCGAGATCGTGCTCGAGCTGCGCGGCTACCGCGGCGAGATGGAGCGCCGGAGCCTGCCCCTGACCATCCCCGCCGATCTGCCGACAGGGCGCTATCCGGTGCTCGTCGGCGACGCGGCCAGCCTCGACGCGGCGCGCTTCTCGATCGCGCCGGTCGAGCCGCGCCGGCTGTCGCAGGCGCTGGCGCTGATCGCCTCGCTGGGCTCGACGCGCGAGGTGGGCCTGCTCGGACTGGCGCCCGAGCCGGCGGTCGAGGCCGGCGGCCAGACGCTGGCGCGGCTGCCGCCCTCGGTGCGCGCCCTGTGGGCGGGCGCCGAGGCCTCGCCGCGGCCGCTGCGCACTTCGATCGTGCAGGAGGAGAGGTTCGCGGCGCCGCGGCCGCTCGTCGGCGCGGTGCGCGTCGATTTCGAGGTCGAGCGCGTCGCCCAGGTCCCTGCCGAGAGCGGCGCCAGCGGCGGCGCGCGCAGTCCGCGGCGGCCCGGCAGCCGGGGAGGAGCGGGGCGATGACGAGCGGGCGGCGGGCGGCGCGGGCGGCGATCGCCGCCGGCGCGATCGCGGCGGCGGCCGGTGCGGCGCCGGTGCGGATCTTCAAGACGCAGAGCGCGGAGGGCTTCCTGCAGGGCGAGGCGAGCGGCGTCGCGGTCGAGACCGGCGGCGCGCTGGCGCTGGCGCCGCGGGCGGAGCGCGTGGCGGCGCTCGCGACGCCTTTCGCCTACGCCGCGGTCGCGTACGGCGACGGTTGGGCGGTGGGCACCGGCAACGACGGACAGGTGCTCGCGGTGAGCGCGGCGGGGGAGTCGCGCCTCTTCTACGACGCCGAGGAGTCGGAGGTTTTCGCCCTCGCCGCCGACGGCGACGGCGCGCTCGTCGCCGGCACCTCGCCCGACGGCAAGGTCTACCGCGTCGGGCGCGACGGCGCCGCCGAAGTCGTCTTCGATCCGGATGCGACTTACATCTGGGCTCTGGCGCGCGCCGCCGACGGCGCGCTGTGGGTGGCGACGGGCGATCCCGGCCGTCTCCACCGCGTGTCGCGCTCGGGCGCGGCGGAGACGATCTGGGACGGCGGCGCCGGCCACGTGCGCTCGCTGCTCGTGGCGACGAACGGCGACGTGCTCTTCGGCACGGCCGGCGACGGCCGCCTGCTGCGCTGGCGCGGCGGCACGGTGCGGACGCTGCACGACTCGGCGCTCAACGAGGTCGTCGCTCTGGCCCCGGCCGCCGACGGCGCGACCTGGGTGGCGCTGCTCTCGTCGGAGGCCAGCTTCGTCGATCTCTCGCCGCGGCCGACGCCGGCGGCTTCCGGCGAAGAAGCGGAGAGCGCCGCAGGCACCGTCGTCGTGGCCGACGACACCGGCGGGCCCATCGGCTCCCGGCCGGCCGGCGCGCGCGGCCCGCGCAGCGAGCTCTGGCGGCTGCTCGCCGCGGGCACGATGGAGAAGGTGTGGAGCTCGGCCGACGAGACGATCTTCTCGCTCCTCGCCGAGGGGCCTCGCCTGTGGGTGGGCACCGGCCTCGGTGGGCGCCTCTACCGCTTCGAGAACGACCGGCCGCGCGTCGAGCGCGAATTCGACTCGAAGCAAGTCGTCGGCCTGCTGCCGGGCGCCGGCGGGCCGGTGGCGCTGACCACCAACGCGGCCGAGCTGTGGCGCTTCAGCGCCCGCCGCGAGACTTCCGGCACGTACACCAGCGCGGCGCTCGACGCGCTGCAGGTGGCGCGTTTCGGCGTCTTCCGCTGGAGCGGCGACGAGCCGGCGGGCGCGGCGCTCACGGCGTCGTTCCGCTCCGGCTTCGCGGCCGAGCCCGACGCGACCTGGAGCGAGTGGAGCGAGGCGCGCTCCGGACGCGAGATCTCGCTCGCCGGGCTCGAGCCCGGGCGCTTCGTGCAGTACCGGCTGACGCTCGCCGCCGACGAGGCGAACGGCGGGCCGCGAGCGGTGTCGACCGAGCTCACCTACCGGCAGCGCAACGTGCGCCCGACCATCGAATCGCTCGTCGCGCTCGATCCCGGCCAGATCGTGGTCCCCGCCGGCTTCAATCCGGCCGAGCAGCTCTTCGAACCGACGAGCCCCAACCGCGAAGGGATCTTCGACACCCTGGAGCCGGCTTCGGCGCGCGACGAGCGCCTGAAGACGGTCTGGCGCCTCGGCTGGCAGACGCTGCGCTGGGAGGCGTCCGATCTCAACGGCGACGAGCTGCGCTTCCGACTCGCAGTGCGGCCGGAGAGCGACCCCGCCGCCTGGCTCACCATCGTCGACGAGCACGAGGCGACGCACCACGCCTTCGACGCCGCCGCGCTGCCCGACGGCGTCTACCGTTTCCGCCTGACGGCGACCGACGCGCCGGGCAATCCGGAGCCGGGCGAGGCGCTCACCGCGGCGCGCGAGAGCGAGGCCGTCGTGGTCGACCGCACGCCGCCGGCGCTCGGCGAGGTCGAGCGCCGCGGCCGCGCCCTGGTCGTCGCGGTATACGATGCGGCGAACCCGCTGCGCACGGCCGAGCTCTCGATCGACGGCGGCGAATGGCGGCCGCTGCGCACCGCGGACGGACTGCTCGACGGACGGCGCGAGGAGCTGATGACGGACGATCTGCCGGCGGGCGCCCGCATCGTGCTGCTGCGCGTCGCCGACGCGGCGTTCAACGTGCGCACCTTCGACCTCACGGCGGAGAGCCGGCGTTGAGCTCGCGGCTCGCGGTCTATCCCGGCTCGTTCGACCCCATCCACCAGGGACACCTGGATCTCGTCGCGCGCTGCCGACCGATCTTCGACGAAGTGATCGTCGCGGTGCTCGAGAACGAGGAAAAGCAGCCCCTGTTCAGCGTCGCCGAGCGCGTCGAGATGCTCCGCGAGCTGGTCGGCGCCAACGGCTTCTGCCGCGTCGAGAGCTTCTCCGGCCTGCTCGTCGACTTCGTGCGCAAGGCGGGGGCGCAGACCATCGTGCGCGGTCTGCGCGCGGTGTCGGACTTCGAGTACGAGTTCCAGATGGCATTGATGAACCGCCACTTGAGCCCTGGCACCGAGACGGTCTTCCTGATGCCGAAGGAGGAGTACAGCTACCTGTCGAGCCGCCTGGTCAAGGAGGTCTTCCGCCTCGGCGGCAGCCTCGACGGCCTGGTGCCGCCGATGGTGCTCGCGCGCATGGCCGCGAAGCTGGGGCGCGCGCCCCGATGAGCGTCGAGGCATTCGTCGCCGCCCTGCCCAAAGTCGAGCTCCACGTCCATCTCGAAGGCGCCATGCGGCCGGCGACGCTGCTCGCCCTGGCGCGGCGCAACCGCGTCGCGCTGCCCGCGGACGACGAGGCCGGCCTGCGCGAGTGGTTCCGCTTCCGTGACTTCGACCATTTCGTCGACATCTACCTCGCCTGTTCGTCGGCGCTGGCGCGGCCGGAGGACTTCCAGCGCCTGCTGCACGATTTCGCCGCCGACCAGGAGCGCGAGAACGTGCGCTACTCGGAGATCCACTTCACGGTCGGCACGCACTGGCTGCGGGGGCTGCCGGTGGACGAGATCCTCGACGCCATGGACGAGGCGATCGGTGCCGTCGAGCGCGAGCGCGGCGTGGTGCTGCGGCTGATCCCGGACATCGTGCGCGACGTCGGGCACGAGACCGCCGATCCGACGCTGGAATGGGCGCTCGCGGCGCAGCGGCGCGGCATCGCGGTGGCGCTCGGCCTGACCGGCCGCGAGGCGCTCTTCCCGAGCCAGCCGTACGGCGAGCACTTCGCGGAGGCGGCGCGGCGCGGCCTGCACTGCACGGCCCACGCCGGCGAGCACGGCGGCGCCGAGGTCGTCGCCGCGGTGCTCGACCACTGCCGCGCCGAGCGCATCGGCCACGGCGTGCGGGTCACCGAGGACGGCGGGCTGATCGATCGGCTGCGCCGCGAGCGAGTGCCGCTCGAGGTCTGTCCCTCCTCGAACGTCTGCCTCGGGCTCTACCCGGACGTCGCCCACCACGCCTTCGACCGCCTGCGCCGCGCCGGCCTCGAGCTCTCGGTCAACACCGACGACCCGGCGCTGTTCGGCACCACGATGACGCGCGAGCTGCTCGCCCTGCGCGACGCCTTCGGCTACACGCCCGAGGAGCTCGCCGGCTTCACCCTCGCCGCCGTCCGCCACGCCTTCCTGCCGCCGGCGGAGAAGGAGGCCCTCGCCGCCCGCCTGCGCGCCGAGATCGCGGAGGCCGCCGAGCGCCACCTCGGCCGGCCGCTCGAAGCCTGATGCTCCTCCGCGCGCTCCGCGCGCGGCGAGCGACGACGAGGCGCACGCCGGGCGTGGAGGCTCGCGTTGCGACCCGATGGCCGCTGTGCTAAAGAAGTCGACGTGCCGAGGGGGAGGAGGGATCCGGCGCGCCGCGAGGCATCCGACGACAGAGCGTGATGCGCGAGCGGAGAGCGCGAACAGACGGAAAGGAGCCCTCCATGACGTTGCAGAAGATCCTCCGCGTATCCCTCACCCTGATCGGGGCCGTCGCCCTCTGCGTGCTCGGTAGCCCGGCGTGGGAGCCGGCGGCGCACGCCGGCCCCGGCTGTGACGCGTCCGACCTCGACGGCACTTACGCCTTCGTTGTCCACGGCACCAACCCGCTCGGCCAGCCGTTCGGGGCGGTCGGGACTCTCACCGCCGACGGCGCCGGCAACATCGACGGCTTCCGCGCCGCGGCCGACGACGGCGTCTACGGCACAGCCGACTTCACCTGCACCTACGCGATGAGCGCGAGCTGCGCCTTCCGCGGCCCCTGCGTCGACGACGGCGAGGTGATCGCCGAGGTGCAGATCGACGGCGTGCTCGCCGACGGCAAGAAGGAGATCAAGCTCCTCCTGAGCGGCATCCCGAGCGGCGCCGGCGGCCCGGTGGTCACCGGCGAGGCGACGAAGCAGTAGCAGCGAGAGCGGCGAGGCTCACTGCCGCTGGGCCGGCGCGTCGGCTCAGTCGCCGGCCGCCGCCAGCGCCGCCTTGCGGGCGGCTTCGAACTCGTCGCCGGGGTTCCAGGTCGGCATGGCGTCGGCGTCGGCGATGGCGAGGCCGCAGTCGAGGCCGATCCGCGTGTCCTCGATCATGCCCGACAGGTCCCACTCGTCGGAGACCTCGTCGCACGGCTGGTGATAGCAGGTCGATTCGTAGCGCTCCTGGAGCTGCTTGCCGAACTCCGGGTCCTTGCCGACGAAGTCGGTGCCGCCGTCGAGGTAGAGGGCGGGGACGCCGATCTTGGCGAAGTTGAACTGGTCGGAGCGGTAGAACGAGCCGCGGTCGGGGAACTGGTCGCCCTTGACGACTCGCCCCTGCCTCGCCGCCGCCGCCTCGATCACCGCGTCGAGGCTCGACTTGCCGTAGCCGATATAGGTGATGTCGCGGGTGCGGCCGAAGGCGTTGCCGGCGTCGAAGTTGATGTTCGCGGCGATCTTGCCGGGCGAGAAGGTGGAATTCTCGGCCAGGTACTTCGAGCCCAGCAGACCCTGCTCCTCGGCGGCGACGAAGGCGAAGAGGATGGAGCGTCGCGGCGGCTCGGGCAGCGCCGCGAAGGCGCGCGCCAGGGCGAGCAGCTGCGCGCAGCCGATGCCGTTGTCGATGGCGCCGTTGTAGATCGCGTCGCCCCCGGAGTCGGGCTGGCCGACGCCGAGGTGGTCGTGGTGCGCCGTGTAGACGACGACCTCGTCGGCGAGCTCGCGATCGCGGCCGCGCAGCAGGCCGAGCACGTTGGCGGTCTCGATCTCGCGCACCGCGTTCGCGAGCGTGATCGAGGTGCGGATGCCGAGCGGCAGCGGGCGGAAGTCGCGCCCGCGCGCCGCCGCGACGAGCGCACCGAGGTCGTGCCCGCCGGCGGCGAGCAGCTTGCTCGCCGCCGCCTCGGTCGCCCAGGCTTTGATCTGGATGCGCGGCTCGCCGCGGTCGGGGAGCTGGAACTCCTCGCCCCCCCACGACGTCTGCACGACCTGCCACGGATAGCCGGCCGAGGGCCTGGTGTGGACGATGATCACGCCCGCCGCGCCCTTGCGCGCGGCGACCTCGTACTTGTACGTCCAGCGGCCGTAGTAGAGACGCCGGTTGCCCTGGAAGAGATCTTCCGACCAGTCCGGGTCGTTGTTCATCATCACCAGGACCTTGCCGGAGAGGTCCGCACCCTTGTAGTCGTCCCAGTCGTACTCGGGCGCCTCGATGCCGTAGCCGACGAACACCAGCTCGGCGTCGCGGATCTCGGCGCGCGCCGCCTGCACGCCGCTCGCCGCGACGTACTCCTCGTGACGCGCCAGCCCCACGCTCTCGGCGCCGGCCCGAAACGTCCACTGCTCCGGGCCCTGGGCGCGCACGCCGACCATCGCGAAGCGCTGCTGGTAGGTGCCGTCGGCCGCCCCCGGCGCGTAGCCGAGCGACTCGAGCTCGGCCGCGAGGTAGGTGCGCGCCAGCTCGTCGCCGCGGCTGCCCGGGCCGCGGCCCTCGAGCAGGTCGGAGGCGAGGAAGCGGATCGGCGCGCGCAGCGCGGCGGCCGTGATGCGCGCGGCGGCCGCCTCGGTTCCCGCGGGAAGCGCGAGCTCGGCGGCGGGCGCGATGGCGGGCAGGGCGGCGAGCAGGGAGACGGCGAGGCGGCGAGACGTCATCGGCGGGGCTCTCCTCTGGCCGTCGCAGATTACCATCGGCGGCCACGGTTGCCGGCGCGCGCTCGCGGCGCTAGCGTTCGCGCCGTGGCTTTCGAGACGCTGCTCGCCGACGCCCTCTACGTCAACTGGGCGGTGCCGCGCGAGCAGCTCCCCGCTCCGCCGTCGCCGCTCACGCTCGAGACGGTCGTCGAAGGCGACGCGACCCTGGGTTTCGTCACCCTCGTGCTCTTCCGGCAGCGCGGCGTCCATCTCAGCCGGCTGCCCTGGCTGCGCGTCGAGTTCCCGCAGTGCAACTTGCGGCTGCCGGTGCGCGACAGCGACCGTGTGGCCTCGATCTGGATGTTGCGCCAGCTGGTGCCGGCGTGGGTCGTGCCGCTCGGCCGCCTGGTGGCGCGCCAGCGTGTGTCGGCGGCGATCCTGCGCGACCGGCGCGGAGGCACCGTGGGAGAGCAGCGGTGGGAGATCGCCGCCGGGCGGCCCCTGGTGCTCGCCTCGCGGCCCGCCGCCGCCGCCGTGAGCGGACCCGCGCTCGGCGGCTGGGAATCACTCGTCACCTTCTTCCGCGAGCGCCCACGCGGCTACCTCGACGCCACCGGCGGCCTGCGCCGCATCGAGGCTTCGTTCGACCACGCCGCCGGCATTCCCTGCCGGGTGGAGGTCGAGCGAGCCGACTGGCTGGAGGCGCGCCTGCCCGACGTCGCCGCCGGCACCTGGAGCGCGCCGCACTCGGCGTTCGTCGTGCCCGCGACCCGCCTCGTGTTGCAGCGCTCGCGCGTCGCGGCAATGGCAGTCGACGCGCGAGTTCCGATACCCGGCGTGCCCGCGTAGCGGCCGAAGCGCACGTCGAGGCGCGTGCTACCATCCCGCCCGGAATGGCACCGGTCGCTCCCGCGCTGCAGAATCCCCAGAAGATCGCCGTTCTGCCCGGCGACGGCATCGGCAAGGACGTCACCGCCGAGGCAGTGAAGGTGCTCGGCGCCGCCGCCGAGCGCTGGGCGCTGCCGCTCGAGCTCGACCACCTGCCTTACGACGCCGATCACTACCTCGCGACCGGCGTCTCGCTGCCCGCCGGGCAGATGGAGAAGTTCCGCGACGAGTACGCGGCGATCTTCATCGGCGCTTACGGCGACCCGCGCATCCCCGACATGCGGCACGCCGCCGACATCCTGCTCGGCATCCGCTTCCAGCTCGACCTCTACATCAACTTCCGCCCGTGCAAGCTCTACGACGCCCGCCTCTGCCCGCTCAAGGACAGGAGCGAGGCCGACGTCGACTTCACCGTCTTCCGCGAGAACACCGAGGGCGCCTACGTCGGCATCGGCGGCAACTTCAAGAAGGGCACCGCCGACGAGGTCGCGCTGCAGGAGGAGGTCCACACCCGCAAGGGCGTCGAGCGCATCTGCCGCGCCGCTCTCGACTGGGCGCGCGCGCACGGCAAGCGCAAGGTGCTGATGACCGACAAATCGAACGTCCTGCGCTACGGCCACGACCTCTGGCAGCGCACGTTCTTCGAGCTGGCGGGGGAGTACCCGGAGCTCGACGCGTCGCACATGTTCGTCGACGCGCTGTGCATGCAGCTGGTGAAGAACCCCGGCCAGTTCGAGGTCATCGTCGCCAACAACATGTTCGGCGACATCGTCACCGACCTCGGCGCGTCGCTGCAGGGCGGCCTCGGCGTCGCGGCGTCGGCCAATCGCCACCCGGGGCGGGTGTCGATGTACGAGCCGGTGCACGGCTCGGCGCCCAAGTACGCCGGCACCGGGCGCGCCAACCCGATGGGCGCGATCCTCTCCGCGGCGCTGATGCTCGAGGATCTCGGGCACGCCGAGCCGGCGGCGGAGGTCGAGCGCGCCGTCAGCGAGGCGATCCGCGCCGGCGCCACGACGGTCGACCTCGGCGGCGGCCTCGAGTGCCACGAGGTCGGCGATCGCATCGCGCGCGAGGTCGCTGCCGCCGCCGTCGCGAGCTGAGGCCGGCGAGGAGGCGAGCCATGGAGCTCTCCGAGAAGGAACTCGTCCACGACTGGAACGTCTTCGCCGGCGCGCCGCGGCCGGCGCGGCCGCGCGTCGATCTCAACGACGAGACGCTGCGCGACGGCTTGCAATCGCCCTCCGTGCGCACGCCGACGATCGAACAGAAGCTCGAGATCCTGCACGGCCTCGAGGCGATGGGCATCGACGCCCTCGACATCGGCCTGCCCGGCGCCGGGCCGCACGTCGTCGCCGACGTGCTGCGGCTGGCGCAGGAGATCGCCGGCCAACGGATGCGCATCGCACCGAACTGCGCCGCGCGCACCCTCGCAGCCGACATCCGGCCGGTGGTCGAGATCTCGCAGAAAGCGGGGATCGCGATCGAGGTCGCCTGCTTCCTCGGCTCGTCGCCGATTCGCCAGTACGCCGAGGGCTGGGAGATGGAGCGGCTGCTGGCGCTGACGCGGGACGCGGTGTCGCTCGCGGTGGGCGAGGGGCTGCCGGTGATGTACGTCACCGAGGACACCACGCGCGCCCGCCCCGCCGACGCCGAGGCCCTCTACACGGCGGCGATCGAGGCCGGCGCCCGGCGCATCTGCATCGCCGACACCGTCGGCCACGCCACGCCGGGCGGCACCCGCGCGCTCGTCGGCTTCCTGCGCCGGATCGTCGACGAGACCGGCGAGGAGGTGGCGATCGACTGGCACGGCCACAACGACCGCGGCCTCGCCATCGCCAACTGCATCGCCGCCGCCGAGGCGGGCGCCGACCGCGTCCACGGCACGCTCCTCGGCATCGGCGAGCGGGTGGGCAACGCGCAGCTCGATCAGATCCTGGTCAATTTCGAGCTCCTCGGCTGGAGCCGGCGCAACGTCGAGCCGCTGGCGCGGCTCTGCGCGCTCGTTTCGGCGGCGACCGGCGTGCCGATCCCGGACAGCTACCCGATCGTCGGCCGCGACGCCTTCCGCACCCAGACCGGCGTGCACGCGGCGGCGATCCTCAAGGCCAAGACGAAGGGCGACGACTGGCTCGCCGACCGCATCTACTCCGGCATCCCGGCCGCCCTCGTCGGCCGCCGCCAGCAGGTCGAGATCGGCCCGATGAGCGGCCAGGCCAACGTCCTCTGCTGGCTCGACGCCCACGGCATCGAGCGCGACCCCGAGCTCGTGCAGGCCATCTTCCGGGCCGGCAAGGCCGCGCAGTCGACGCTCGCCGAGAGCGCGGTGCTCGAGCTCTGCCGCGCCCGGGCCAAGGCCTAGGCGGAGCGCGGGCGCGACGACCGCCGGAGGTCGCCGCCGCTCGACGGCTGGTAGTAGCATCCGGCCAGCTTGCCGACGACGCGAGAGACCCGGCGCTTCACGGAGGCCGGTTGGCCGGTCTGGGCTCTCGCCGCGCTCGTCGTCTACTTCCTCGGCTACGCGGCGCGTGTCGTCCAGCAGGGCCTGCGCGCGCCGGATCTCGAGGCGCCGACCGCTGTCCACATCCCGCCGCTCGGCCTCGTCGTCGTCGCGCTCGCCTTCTGGGCGTCGCGGCTGCCGCATCTCGACGCGCGGCTGCGCACCGCCTGGCGCCGGTTCGCGGCGGCGTACGCGCTGCTCGCCGGCGGCACGCTCTGGCAGCTCGCTTGCGCCGGCTTCGGCTGGCCGGGAGCGGGGCTCTCCCACCTGCTCTGGTTCGCCTACTACCCGCTGCTGCTCGCCGGCTTCGTCGCCGCCTCGGCGCCGATGGGCGGCGAGGGCGAGCGCCGCCGCTACTGGCTCGACGTGGCGGTGGTGGCGACGGGCGGCGGCATGGTGCTCGCCCTCCTCTTCGCCGCGCGCCTCGGCGAGCTCGTCGGCACGCTCGACCTGCTGCTGCCGATCGGCTACCTGGCGGGCGACGTCGGCCTGCTCGCCGGCTTCGCCATCGTCTTCCTGCGCGTGCGCGGCGATCGGCTGCACGGCTGGCTGGCGTGGCTCGGCGCCGCGCTGCTCGTCGAGATCGCGGGCGACGCGGCCTACGGCTTCGAGCGCCTGGCCGAGGCGCCCGGCGTCGCCAGCCTCGCCAACGTCCTCTACGCGGGCGCCTGGGTGCTGCGCGGCGTCGCCGCCGTGCGGGTGGCCGGCGCCGCGGCAGCGGTGGCGGAGCCGGCGCGCGCGGCGAGCGCGCCGGCGCATCCGCTGCCCTACGTCGCGATCGTGCTCGGCTACGCGGCGCTCGGCGTCGCCATCTGGCTGGACCTCGGGCGCGTCGCCGCACCGCTCGTCGCGGCCGCGGGCCTGCTCACCCTGCTGGTGCTGGCGCGCCAGGCGTCCTCGGCGAGCGAGATCGCCGAGCTGCGCGCCGCGAGCGCCGTCCGCGCCGGCGAGGAGCGTTTCCGCTCGCTGGTGCAGAACTCGTCGGACCTGCTGATGGTGGTGAGCGCCGACGGCGAGATCCGCGAAGCGACGCCTTCGGTCGAGCGCATCCTCGGCTTCACTCCCGACGAGCTCGCCGGCAGCCGCCTGGAGAGCCTGATGGTGGGCGACCAGGTGGGGAAGCTGCGCCACTTCCTCACCCAGGTGGTGCTGACGCCGGGATCGCACGCCCTGATCGAGCTCGTCCTGCGCCATCGCGACGGCACGCCGGTCGAAGCCGAGCCCGTCGCCGTCAACCTGCTCGCCGACCCCGCGGTCGACGGCATCGTGTTGACGCTGCGCGACATCCGCGAGCGGCGGGGGCTCGAGAAGCGGCTCAGCCACATGGCCTTCCACGACGCCCTCACCGGCCTCGCCAACCGGCTCTTCTTCGCCGAGCAGCTGGCGCACGCGCGCAGCCGGGCCCGGCGCCACCGCGCCAAGGTCGCCGTGCTCTACGTCGATCTCGACGAGTTCAAGCAGGTCAACGACGAGCTCGGGCACACCGCCGGCGATCAGGTGCTGGTCGAGATCGCGCGGCGCATCGCCGTCTCGCGCGGCGGCACCGACACCGCGGCTCGCCTCGGGGGCGACGAGTTCGCGGTCCTGCTCGAGGACGTCGCCGACCTCGACGAGGCGTGCGCGGAGGCGGAGCGGCTGCGTGCGACGATGGCGGCGCCGCTCACCGTCCACGGGCGCGAGCTGGCGGTGGGGGCGAGCGTCGGCGTCGCCGAGATGAGCCCGGAGGAGGATGACGAGGACCTGCTCCGCCACGCCGATCTCGCCATGTACCACGCCAAGGAGGAGGGCAAGGGCCGGGTGATGCGCTTCGACGCCTCGCTGCGGCGCGAGAGCCCGCGGCGCCGGCGCGAGAACGAGCTGCGGCGGGCGATCGACGCGCGCGAGTTCGAGCTCCACTTCCAGCCCGTCTGCCGCATCGCCGACGGTCGCGTCGTCGGAGCGGAGGCGCTGCTGCGCTGGCGGCGGAGCGAGGACGCGTTCTCCTCGCCCGCGGAGTTCCTCGACCTGGCGGAGGAGAGCGGCCTGATCCATTCGCTCGGCGACTGGGTGGTCGACGAATCGTGCCGCTTCGCCGCCGACTGGGCGCGCCGCGGCGGGCGGCCGGCGAGCGTCGGCTTCAACGTCTCGGCGGCGCAGATCGCGGAGGCGCGCTTCACCGAGGTCGTCGCCGAGGCGCTCCAGCGCCACCGCTGCTCGCCGCGCAGTCTCGTCGTCGAGATCACCGAGTCGACCGCGGCGGGCAGCCACCAGGAGCTGCTCGCCAATCTCTTGCGCCTGCGCGAGCTCGGGGTGCGGGTGGCGATCGACGACTTCGGCGCCGGCTACTCCTCGTTGCAGCGCCTGCAGGAGCTGCCGGTCGAGATCCTCAAGGTCGATCGCAGCCTGGTCGCCGCGCTCGGCACCGGCGCGCCGCCCGCCGTCATGCGGGCGACGGTGGAGCTCGCCCGCTCGCTCGGCCTCGAGCTGGTCGCCGAGGGCGTGGAGACGGCCGCGCACCGCGACCATCTGCGCACGCTCGGCTGCGTGTGGGGCCAGGGCTTCTTCTGGGGCGCCGGCGTGCCGCCGGAGACGTTCCTGGCGCGCTGGGCGCCGGCGGACGGCTCGCCGGTCCCGGCGTGAGAGGCCCCGCGTGGGCGTGACGGCGCGACCGGCCGTCGCGCCCTGGCGCCGCGAGGTCGAGCTCTGGCTCGAGGCGCTCGCCGTCGAGCGCGGCCTCTCGCCGCGCACCGTCGCCGCCTACCGCGGCGATCTCCTGCGCCTCGGCGAGTGGCTGGAGCGGCGGCAGGGAGCGCCTCTCACCGACGCCGCGAGCGCGGCGCTCGCCGAGCACGTGCGCTGGCTCCACCGCCGCGAGATCTCGCCGCGCTCGATCGCGCGCGCCCTCTCGGCGGCGCGCGGCTTCTTCGGCTGGCGCGTGGCGGAGGGCCTGCGCGCCGACGATCCGACGGCGACGCTGGCGGCGCCCAAGCGGCTGCGCAAGCTGCCCGCAGTGCTCGGCGAGGCGGAGGTCGCGGCGCTGCTCGCCGCGCCCGATGTGGAGACGCCGCTCGGGCTGCGCGACCGCAGCATGATCGAGCTCCTCTACGCGACGGGCCTGCGCGTCTCGGAGCTCGTCGGCCTCTCGCTCGCCCAACTGCGGCTGGACGGCGGCTTCCTCGTCGCCTTCGGCAAGGGGGGCAAGGAGCGCGTGGTGCCGATCGGCGAGGTCGCCGAGGGTTGGCTGCGCCGCTACGTCGCGGCGACCCGTCCGGCGCTCGCGCGCGGGCGCGGCGACGCCGTCTTCGTCACCCGGCGCGGGGGCGCGATGACTCGCCAGGCCTTCTGGGGGCTGATCAAGCGCTACGGACGCGCCGCCGGCATCCGGCACGAGCTCTCGCCGCACGTGCTGCGCCACAGCTTCGCCACCCACCTGCTCGAGCACGGCGCCGACCTGCGCGCGGTGCAGGCCATGCTCGGCCATGCCGACATTTCGACGACGGAGATTTATACTCACGTCCACCGTGAGCGGCTGCGCCGGGTCTACGACGAGTTTCACCCCCGAGCCTGAGGCGGGCCGCCGGGTCCTCGCCGCCCGCGCGCTCGCTGCGCTCGCCGCGCTGGCAGTGGTCACCGCGGCGCCGGCGGCGGCCGACCTCGTCGTCCTCGTCGACGGCGGCTCGCTCAAGGTCTCGAGCTACGAGGTGGCCGGCGACCTGGTGCGGCTCGACCTCGCCGCCGGCGGGAGGCTGACGCTGTCGATCGAGCGCATCGACCGCGTCATTCCGGACGAGGTGCTGGCGCGCGAGCCGGAGGCTGCGCCCGGCCCGCCGCCCGCGGAGTTCAGCCTGCGCTTCGTCGAGGGCCACTCTCAGCCGGACACCCCGTACGGCGGCTCGATCTGGGAATCGGCGCGCCGCCACGGGCTCAATCCGTCGCTCCTCGCCGCCGTCGCCCACGTCGAGTCGCGCTTCGACCCGCGCGCCGTCTCCAATCGCGGCGCCCGCGGCCTGATGCAGCTCATGCCCGCCACCGGCAAACGCTACGGGCTGCGCCCGGCCGACCTCTTCGATCCGGAGAAGAACCTCGACGCCGGCGCGCGCTTCCTGCGCCAGCTCGCCGACCGCTTCGGCGACGACCTCTCGCTCGTGCTCGCCGCCTACAACGCCGGCGAGAATGCCGTGACTCGCTGCGGCTGCGTGCCGCCCTACCGCGAGACGCTCGACTACCTCGCTCGGGTCTACGCCGTGCTCGGGCTCTCCGGCCGCTCCGGCGCGTAGGGGCCCGGCCGGATCCGCTCCGCAGCCCGGACCTAGCGGCGGGAAGGGGTCCCGATCAGGGAGCGGCAGCCGCCAGCTTCTCCTCCATCCGCCGCTTCACCTTGGCTTCGAGCGCCTGGAACCTCGGCTCGGAGCGCAACGGGTCCCACCACTCCCAGTCCAGATCGCCCGGCAAACCGCTAGGGTCCTCCGCATACCAGATCTCGAGATGCCGGAGCGCGCGCTCGTGTTCGCCGAGCGCCGCGGCGACCACCGCCATCAAATACTGCACCGTCAATGAACCCGCCCCGCTCTCGAGCTCGGTGAGGAGCTGTCTCCCCTGCTCGCTCCGTCCTGCACGGGCATAGGCCCAGCCCAGGAGGAGTCTCCAGTTCCTCAGAGCCGTGGGACTCGCATGACTCCTCTCGACCCTCAGTTCGGCAATCTTGACGGCTTCGGTGGCCCGGCCGACGTACGGATACAGCCGACCGAGCGTCCAGTCCCCTGGACTTTCCCCCGCCGGCGCAAGTCGGTTCGCTTCGAGCAGGTGGTGAATCGCCTCGTCGTAGCGGCGCAGGTGACCGAGCTGGATACCGAGGTACCTCTGTGCATTGCTATCGAGGGGATCGAGTCGATTGGCTTGTTCTAAATAT